>JACFMR010000025.1 GCA_019455245.1 Opitutaceae bacterium | reverse complement strand
CCTCTCGCACTCGCGCAAGGGCTACAGCGAGGTCGTCTGGCGGCAGGACACCGAGGCGGTCATCCGCTGCATCGAGAACGCGTTCCGGGCCTTCGGCGGGGTTAATGGAGGCCTGATCTTCCTCCTGTGGCTTGGCTACTTCTATCAGGTTCATGCATTGCTTGTACTTTAACATGGTACTTTTGAGTTAATGGGGCGCGTTGTGCTCCCCAACTATTTGTATATTACCACGGTCTTTTCGTGCCGGGCCCTGAATTTTTCTTTGAGGGGCGCCCCAGCTCGGGCCAAAACGGGGCCGGGAGATTGCCCCCGGCCCCGGCTCTTATTTGCGCTTGCGGTCACGCGCCTGGGTCAGCGCCGAGGCCGCCACGCTCTTCTCGCGTTTCGTCGAGGTGGGATCGCTCAGGATCTTCCCTGCCCTCGACGCCACGCGTTTCGACGTTTGCTCATTTCTCGATTTGGCCATCGCGGTCAGTTTGGGGCTTCGTTGCCCGCTTGGCAACTTATTGCCTGCTGTGCCCCTCCTGTGCCGGCACCCTACTCGGCACCCTCGCCCCGACTGATGAATCCCTCCCTCCAACACTCCGCCGTCCTCCAGTACCGGGCGTGGATCCGCATCGATCTCCCCGATGGAACCTGAGGGAAGCGATGCCCCCTAGCTGCAAGCTGATCAAGCCTGCCAAGGATTATTACGTTTGGCCCGACACCGGTTTGGAGCGATTTGCACGTTGTCTCGTTTGTAATAGCTGTCTGTCGGAGACGGGCGAGGGAGCGCAAGCGTAAGCTGGAGAGTTAGACTATTCGAGGGCTGGCACATCCCTCGTACACACATCAGCGCAGCCTGACCAAGGAAATCCCCACCCGCAAGGTCTCCGAGTGCCGGTCGTATGACCGCAGGCTTTCGCCATAGCCGTTGAAGTATTGCAGCATGAGATAAGTCTCAAAGTCCAGGAGTTGGCTCCGCACGGGGATGGTGAGATCAAATTGAGCGCTGAAATGTCCGAAGGATTTGCCGGATCGTCCCGTGTAGGTCAGGGTCGGCCCGTTGCCTTTGCCAAGGGCGACCATCCACTCGGCATAACCGCGATAATCATCAAGGTCCGGATTGTCCGACAAGCCCCCCACATAGACCATGAATTTTGGGCTGAAGATCAGATGCCAGTGCTCGGCACGGCCAAGCATGAGACCGCGCCGGTAAAAGAGGGTGTTAAGGCTGCGTGAATCTGCCCCGGCCCCACCGTTGGATTCATGCTGAAAGCCGGTTTGGTAGCCCAGCCAGGTCAACCGGGCATCAGTCTTTTCAGGTGGCGGGGCGAATGACTCGAAGAACAGCGAGGGCATGTAGCTGGTGTCGTAGAAGGGGCTGGAATTGCCATTGAGATCCCAAAGTGAACGCTGCGTGTAGCCGAATTGCAGGGCGCGGACGGTCCGGTCATCCTCCTCAAAGCCCAAGCGGTGCAGCCGGTATTTGAAACTGAGCTGGAATTTGGCCGCCGGCGCCTCGCCGCCATAGACGAAATAAATCGCCTCATGGGCACCGAAGCGGTGCCAGAAGCTCCGATCCACGGCAGCGATGGCTGGAACCGGCTCTTCCATGCCGGTGGCGGGGGGCTTTGGCATCGTCGGGGTCCCAGTCGGCGCGGCCTTCGCCAGAAATACGGCCCGCAAGGGAACCGCATCGGCACCCATCACCTCCAGATACACCCGGCCACTGACTGCACGGGGCATAAGGAAAGTATAACGGTATCGGACAAAAGCCCCGGGTGTGATCAACGAGGACTCCCCTTGATCCGCCTGGAGTTCGACGACATGGGAGGTTTCATCTGCGATCACCTGTGCTGCCAGCCGTGCCGGCGCGTTATATCGCATGGCTGCGGTCGTGGGGTTGAAGACGACGAACGCAACCTCCACGGTATCACCGGACGCGATGTGGTCAGTTGGCGGGACAAGGGTGGTTACCAGTCCCTCAGCCCGGACGGCATAAACCGAAGAAACCAAGCATGCCAGCAAGAGGAAGTGTCTCATCGATGGTCAGGTTGAACTTTGCTTCCCAACAGACACGTGGGTGAACATCAATTGGCGGCGAAGGTCTCCGCTTCGGAAAGGATGCCTCCTCCGAGGGATTGAAACAGCGCCACGGAGTCGAGCAAGTGCTGGGCTTGGGCGGCATGCAGTTCGTATTCTACTTGGTGTGCGAGTTGCCGGGTGGTCAGCACCTCCAGAGTGCTGGCGGCGCCAAGTTCATGACGACGACGCACGGATTGCAGATGGGCCTGCGTGGCATGGTGGGCGGATTGTCGGGATTGCAGCGAGCGGGTATCCGCATCCAGGGATTGGAGCACATCCGCGACATCGCGCAGCGCCTCCAGGACAGTTTGACGATAATTGGCCGCCGCCGCGTCAATGCCCGCCGCCGCCGCTTGCGCTTCGGCCCGCAGACCGCGGCGAAACAGAGGTTGGGTCAATTGTCCCGCCAGTCCCCAGATTGGTGATCCGCCATCAAAGAGGCTGCCCATGGTCAAGGATTGCGAACCCAGGCTGCCGCTGAGTGTGATTTGCGGATAGAATTTGGCGACGGCCATGCCATGTTGTGCGTACGCCGACTGAAGCATGGCTTCGGCTGCCTTGATGTCCGGTCGCTGGCGCGCGAGGGCGGCCGGCAAGACTTCCAGTGGAGCAACCGGCGCTGCAAACTCCGACAACTGAAATGGAGCGACCTGGTCCATGGATCCCGGTTCCTGGCCCACGAGCACAGCCAGCAGATGGCGGTTCTGGGCGAGCGCCGCATGCAATGCTGGAACGTCGGCACGTGTGCGATCGACCTGGGTCTGCCAGGCGAGGACCTCGCTTGGGGAGGCCGCCCCCAAAGTCAGTCTTCTTTGCCAGATCGCGAGCTTAGCTTCCTGATCAGCGAGGATGGCTTCGCTGGTTTTGAGTCGGGCCACCAGCCTGGCCTGGGTGATTGCGGTGGTGACAACGTTGCCGACCAAGGCCAATCGCGCTCCATCATGTTGATAACGTTTGTAATCAACCTCGGCGGCCAGCTTTTCCAAAAATCTGCGGTTGGCGCCGAACAAATCGAAGGTGTAACCGACCTCCACTCCCACGTGGTAAAGGTTATACAGCCGATCTCCATCCGGCATTCCTGAGGCGGCAGCATTGGTTTGTTGACGCTGAGCTCCCAGCCGGGCGTCAACTTGGGGCGACTGTGTGGCACCGGCTTGGGCGGCGTACATCCGGTCGGCTTGGCGCAAGGTTGCTTCTGTCGCCGCCAAGTTGGGGCTCGATTGCAATGCTTGCGCGATGAGGGCATTGAGCCTGGCCGAGCCCAGCTCCTGCCACCAGTCAGCCGCAACAGACTCCAAGTGATGAGTACCGTCCATGGGACCGGCAGCCATTGAGACATCCTCAGGTTGGGTTGGAACGGCCTGCCCAACGGCACAGCCGGTCAGAATGCTCCCCACCCATGCCGCCATGAACGCGAGAAACCACTCCCGATGGCGGCGCCGGTTTCGGTCGCCTGAGTTTGGAGGAGTTTTGGTCATGAAATTTAGGTGTTGGTATCGCAGGCGCGGCCCTGTTCACGCTATGGCGCTTGGATCCCGGTGCGTTTGGGCACGGAAAGATGCCACGGTGACAACAACCCAGAACAACGTTCTCAAGGTCAGCGCACCGGCCGTGCGGGCCTCGTAGGCCCCGCCACTGAAGACGTGAAACCCGAAGCCGGCGAAGACCGTCAGGGTGGTGATCGCCAGCAGGAGCGACAGGTAGGTGGCCCAGCGTTTGCCCCACCACAGGCCCGCCCCGGCCCCGACATAGAGGAAGCCTGCGAAGAAATTGAACCAGAGCACAAAGGGCACGATGGCGCCCAACGCAGTGCGCTCTTCCGCGCTGCCAAACAGGGCCCGGCCGCCGCTCATTACGGTGATGAGACCGAACAAAACGGCGGCAAGCGCCAGGCCCTGGAGGATGCGATGGTGTTTCATGGTCCGACGTTGGGTTCAGCGGATTGTGATTCAGGGCTGCGCCCCGGGGAGCGGCTTCCAGCCGGGATGATCGAAGTATTGAGGGTATTCGCGCAGCGCCTCGGCCAGCTTCGCCATCCCATCGTCGGACGCGGGATTTTCGGTGGCCGCCGCCACGCCAGTCAGGAGTTGGTTGATCAAAACGTGGAGGGTGGCGTCTGCCTTGGGCTCAAGTCGGCAATTTTGGATGAGGTAGGTGACGTTTTCCTGCACGGTGTCAGCCAGGGCTCTTGCCTGGGCGGGCGACAAACCGTCGGGCTCGGCGGTGGCCAGGGTGCCGGCGACGGCATTGCGGATGCGTTGCATCCCGATGCGTAGCGGCTCGTCGGTTGCCCAACGCTGGCCGTCATCCAGTGAAAGCGCCGCCGCGCCATGATCGCCGTGATCATGCGCCCCGGCGTGGCCGTGATGAAAATGGGTCCAGACCGCATAGGCGAGGCCGACCAGTACGATGACGAGGATCACGGCAATGAGGGATCGACGGTTTTTATCAGCAGGAGTTTTCATTTTTTACCTTTGGTTGGGTTGGATTCGGGCGACGTCGGATGACAGCAAGTTTCACTTGGCCGCGACTTTGTCCGGGGCCGCATCAAAACCCCGGCCTTCTCCCGCCTCCTCGTAGGTCACGCCGTCGCGGATGTGGTAGATTCGTTTGAAGGTCGGGATGATCTTCTCGTCATGGGTGACGACGATGATCGCGGTTTCATAACGCCGCGCCATTTCGTTGAGGATGCGGATCACGCCCAGCGCACGCACGCTGTCGAGCGGCGCCGTGGGCTCATCCGCGAGGATCACCGGGGGGCGGTTGACGAGTGCGCGGGCGATGGACACGCGCTGCTGTTCCCCGCCGGAAAGTTGCGAGGGCATGGCCTTGGCGCGATGGGCCACGTCAAGTGCATCGAGCAGCTCGACGGCCCGCTTCCGGGCTTCCTCATTGGACAGACCGGCCAGCATGGGCAAAAGGGCCACGTTGTCGGTCACGTCGAGGAACGGGATCAGATAGGGGGCCTGGAACACGAAACCGATTTTGTCCCGGCGCAGTTCGCGCAGGTCGGAGATTTTCCAGCCCTGGTCATAGATGACGTCGTCGCCCAGGGACATGCGGCCGGCGGTCGGCTCGATGACCGCGCCCAGGCACTTGAGCAGGGTGGTCTTGCCGGAACCTGAGGGACCAACCAACCCGACGACCTCACCGGGGGCGACACTCATGTCGACGCCCTTGAGCGCATCGACGGCGGTATCACCCGCACCGTAGCGCTTGCGCAATCCTTCGATCTTGATGCCGTGCCAGTCCATATCAGCCTCCGATCGCCTCCGCCGGATCCACTTTGAGGGCGGCACGAATGGCCAGCACACTGGCCAGCGCACATATCACCATCAGCGCAATGAAGCCCCAGGCCGAATCAATCGGCTCAAGCAGCACATACTTGGGAAAAAAAGGCGCCCAAACGGTGGCCGCAATCTTGCCCACGACAAAACCGATGAGGCCGAGCCCGGCCGCCTGTTGCATGATCATCCCGGCGATGGTGCGGTTCTTGGTGCCGATCAATTTCAGCACGGCAATTTCCCGAATCTTCCCCAGGGTCAGGGTATAAATGATGAAGGCCACGATCGCGGCACTGACGATGGCGAGGATGACCAGGAACATGCCGATTTGTTTGGATGAGGTGGCGATGAGTTTGCGGATAAGGAGATCCTCCATCTGCCCCCGGGTGTAGACTTGGAGGCGTTTCCAGCGACGAATGGGTTCGGCCACTTCCTCCGGATCGTATCCCGGGAGGATCTGGACCAACACGGCATTGACCGAGGAATTTTGGCTTTGGGTTGCGATCACCGCGTCGAGCAGGCCGGGCACGTTCGGGCGGTTGTAGATCGGGTTGGCGGTCGTGCGGCGTCGTTGCTGAAGGATGGCGTCGTTGTCCTTGAGGAACTGCGCCGTCTGGGCGTCCTTCAGCGCCACAAAGACCATCGGGTCGCCGCCGGAGGACACCATGCGGCGGGTCAGGCCGACCACCTTGTAATGATCGCGCCGGATCTGGATGCGGTCGCCCAGCCGAAACTTGGTCGCAACATCGGCCACGGCTTCATAATGCCCCCGGGTGATGTGGCGGCCGGCGACGAGCGAGGTGGGTTGCCCGGGTTCCCCAGGTCCGCCCGGCACCACGCCCACGACCATCGCCCGTACATCCTTGGCGCCATGCCGCACCTGCATGGTGAGATAGGTGACATTGGCCGCCCGGGAAACCCCGGGCATGCCGAGGATCCCGCGATAGGAATCATCCGGGATGCTGGACGATTCGGCATACGGCCCAAGCGTGTCCTTTTGCACCACCCAGAGGTCCGCCCCGCTGTTGTCCAGCAGGGCCTTGCCGTCATCGACCATGCCGCGATACACGCCCGCCATGGTCAGGGTCACGCCGATCAACAGACCCAGGCCAATGCCCGTGAAGACAAACTTGCCCCACGAGTGCAGGATATCGCGTCCGGCCAGACTGATCATGGTGCTATTCCCGGCAATTGCTCCACCCGTTTCACGCGGGTGCGCTCACCCAGCGAACGCATGCTGTGGACGACCACGCGCGCACCCGGGGCCAGTCCTTCCCGGATCTGTACCCGCCCGTCGAGATCCGCCGCGCCCCGGGTGACCGGCGCAAACCGGAGGTCATGGTCAACGATCAGCCAGACCCCAAGGCGTCCTCCGATGCGCTGCAAACTGGCGTTCGGCACGACCGGGGCCTCGGGCAGGGCGGGTAAAGCGACGGTCACCTCGGTCAGTTCGCCGATTGGCGGCAAGGGCGCGGGCAGCGTATCAAACACGACCTTGGCCAAGGTCTCCTCGGTCACCGTGTCTGCGACCGGTTCGACCCGCAGCACCCGTCCCGTCACGGCTTGGTCGCTTTGCGAGCGCAGCACGACTCTGGCTGGAAGATCCGCGCGCAGTCCGCGGGCCAGCAGCTGCTCAAAGCGCACATTGATCCACAGGCTCTGCGGATCAATCATCTCCACCACCGGCTGGCCGGCGACGATGGTGGTGCCGGGATCAGCGTGGCGCACCGTCACCAGACCGTCGGTTGGGGCCAGTAGCTGCAAATTGGCCTTTTGTTGAACCAACACCCGGCGCTCGGCGTCGATTCTGGCCAATTCCTGACGGGCGACTTCCAGGTTAGCGCCCACCGTGGCCAGATTGGCCACGACGACCTGGAGATCCTGTTTCTTCGCTTCCACGGTTTCTTCGCTGGTGGAACCTGCCCGCAGGAGGCTTTCATAACGGCGGGCTTGGGCCTCCGCATAGACTTGGCGGGCTTTGACCTCCTGCACCAAGGCCTCGGCCGCCTGCACGGCTGCCAGCGCGCGTTTGCGGGCTGCTTCCTGGGCGTTGATACGCTCATCAATGTCCACCGGATCCATTTCGCCCAGCAACTGGCCGGCCTGCACCCGGTCACCGACCTGCACGTGCACAGTTTTGACCCGCCCGGCGAGCGTGGGCCCGATCTTGTGGGTGTAACGGGCCTCGATCGTGCCGATGCCATGGAGTGCCGGGTTGATGGCCCGCTGTTCGACGGTGGTCGTGGTGACCGGCACCGGCGCCAAGGGGCCCGAGCGGAATGCGACATAGGCAAAGAGCCCGAACAGAGGCAGGAGCACCCCGATCAGCGCCAGCGTCCGTCGATTCGTGGTCGGCAACTTCATGATGACCTCCTTATTCCCCGCAAGAAGATGGCAAACGCTCCCGGGGCATTGGCCCGAATCCGACGCACATTGCCGGCAAGGAGCGCTTGCATGACCAGACCCTGAATGGAGCCGATGAACAGGACGGCGGCGGCGTTCGCATCCACGTCCGGCGCGAGTTCGCCCATGGTCTTTCCTTGCTCGATCACGGCATGCAGACGCTGGCTGTATTGCGTGACCAGAGTCTGCACCATGCGCTTCGTGACGGTGCTTTCGACCCGCTGCAATTCGCCAAACAGCATGCGGGGCACGCCAGGATGCCGGGCGACAAAATCAATGTGCGCCATAAACATGGCCTCCAGTGCCGCCGCCGGCGTGGCGGCTTTGGCGGCCGCTTGGTCAATCCGCGCCAACAGCCGGCTCGCCACCCATTCCATGACGGCCTGCCAGACGGCATCCTTGGTGGGAAAATGCCGGAAGAGCGCGCCTTGGGTGAGGTTCATCCGGTGGGCGATCGCGCTGGTGGTGATCTCACTCGGATTCTGCTCGGCGGCCAGTTCGATCACCGTCGCCACGGTGACAGACCGACGTTCATCCGCCGGCAGGTGGTTGGATCGGGAAGGGTGTGGGTGGTGGCTCAAAGTAAGTAATCACTTACTTACTAATTCCTGCCGGTCAACCCAAAATTTCTGCCAACTTTTGCAGCGAATAATAGATTAAGCTGCCGGTTAGAATGGGAGGGAGGCGAAAAAACGATGATCGCGCGAAGCTCACTGCAATGGCGGTCATCTTTGCGTCTAGCTATCCGACGGAAGTAAGGAGCTGATTGGGTGGCATTGGGAGCCTGAGCACTGCCCTAGTCTCAATTGTCTCTGCACTCCTTCTGCACTTTCCCTGATTTTTCCCATTCTTCATAGGTAAAAGTGGCGCCCTCACGGGGAATCGAACCCCGGTTTGATCCTTGAGAGGGACCCGTCCTAGCCGCTAGACGATGAGGGCGAGCGCAGAGGGGATGACAGTTGGATTTTGGCCGGCCACGTCAAGCGCGGGATTCAATCTTCCAGCACCAAGACCCAATCATGGTCGATTTCTGCCGGCGGTGGGCAGTGTTGCGTGCCGTCGGCCCCGGCCGTCAGCGGCGTCAGCGAGGTGCGTGCGCCGGTCAGCGGGTCAAAGGTCCAGGCGCGGTAGGTCCGGCCGGGGACGAGCTGCCGCAATTGCACCGGTGCGGCGCAGGGCACGTAGATGACTCGGACCTGCCCAGGGATGCCGGCGGCCTGCGGGCCGAAATACTCCGGATCAGGCTCGGCCAGCGGGCCCCAGGGCGTTTCGCCGTGGCGACCGAGGGACACGGCGTGGGCCCAGCCGGTATCGTTGAAATCCGCGTCCAGCCAACCGGAGACTTCGTCGGTCGCGCAATGCCACGTGGGGTCGCTCAACTGCCGCTCGATGCGGCCATCAGCGAAGGTGAGCGCGAGGCCGGCGATCACGCCGGCGGGTTCCTTGGTCGCGGGCCGGTGTTCGACGAGCAGGGTCAGGACGTTGCGACCGGGACGCAGCAGGCGGGCGAGGTCGTCGAACTGAGCGCCGGTGGTGCGGTCCCAACCGGTGCCGGCCGGGAGGCCGTTGATCCGGGCGTCGACGTGATTCATGCCCGCGATGCGGAGATGCGCGTGACGCAGAGCGCAATCGGCCGGCAATTCGAACGTGTGGCGGAACCACACCTTGCGGTTGGACGCGGCGGGATCGACCGGTACGGCATCGGCCCAGAGCCAGTGGGCGCCGTCGAGCGGAAGCCATTTGAGCTCGGTGAACTCCGCCCAATCGGGATGCGGTTCGAACCGGGTCCAATCGAAACCGGTGAGGAGTTTTTTGCCGAGGCTGACGCTGGTGGAGCCGGGCAGTTGCATGGCCTGCTCCCAGGTGAGCGAACCGTAGCCGCCGCCCCACGGCGAGTTGCCGTGCGGCTGGCCGGGCTGGTTGCATTGCCAGATGCCGTTGGCGCCGTAGGTGTGGCCGCAGGCGCCGTTGAGCAGGCAGGACCAGAAAGCGCGGCGCGGCCACGCGGATGTGAGCGTGTCGCCCAGCATCTCGTAGCAGGGCTCGCCGTTGATCACGGGCAGGGTGAGTGGATCGGCGTAGCTTTCACGCATGGCGCGGATGGCGACGGGTACGCCCTCGTTTTGCGCATGCGGCGTCTGCAACAGATCGAAATCGAGCAGGGCGGGATCGTCGGTGGCGTGGCGGGCGGTGTAGCGTTCGAGAGCGGTGGGATGAATCGTGAGGGGACGTCGGAACGGATCGGTGGCGCGCACATAACGCATGACCTCGGTCCAGCCCGTGACCTGCGCATGGTCGAGGTAGGGAAAATTGGGCACGAGGTACCACGGCATGTTGGCTTCCCCCGCGATGCACCAGGCCACGGGCCACGCGCCGAAGCGGGCGATGAGGTAACGCCAGTGCCGCTGCAGTTTTTCCACGCCCATCCACGGCATGAAATAGCCCCACGCGCCGACGAGGCAGGGCATGAGGCCGCCGGCCACGAGATGACGCAGCTTGGTTTCGGCGGCGTCAAAATACTCCGGTCGAATCGAGCCGTAGTTTTCGGTCCAGGGAAACCCGGTCTCGTTGGCGCCGCGTGGGTCGAAGGCGGGCATGTCGGGATACAGACCGGCCACGATTTGCACGACATTGAAGCCCTTGGCCTGACGGTCGGCGGCGAGGCGTTGAAAATCGGCAAAGGGGAAACGTCGGCAGAGGGCCATCCACCACGTGTCGCCCAGCCAGAAAAACGGCGTGCCGTCGGCGTGCTGCAGATGCCGCCGGCCGGGCGCAACCTGCACCGGGCCATGCCGCAGCAGCGGGTTGTCACCGGTGGCGGGACCGATTTCGATTGCGCCGGTTTGATCATGCAGACCGGCATCGGTCGGATCGGAGCAGACGGTGCGGAACGTGTGTGGGCCGGGCCGCGGTGACGCGTAGCGGACCTTCCACGTGTCGCCGCCGGCCCAGAATGCCGGCACGCGCAACGTGCTCCCGTCGGGATCGGTGAACATCGCGTCAAGCTCGACGGTATTGAACGGGTCGGCGTGCTTGCGGCGGGCGGTGAAGGTGAACTCGGCGGTGACGTGGGCGGCGACGGGGGGCATGGGGTTTGGCTTTTTCGAACTCAATCAGTTGAACCACGGATGAACGCAGATGGGCACAGATGAAGCAGCGGGTGCATCGGTGGATTTGCTCTGAATGGTGCCGGATTAATGGGAATTACCCTTTGAAGTGACGCGGTGCTGGTAGGGCCGGACCGCCGGGCCCGCCGAAACTTGCTCGCGGCGCGCCCAGCGGTCGCGCCCTACCTTTACGCCTCGGATCGTCTCTTCTTTTGTAGTCATCAATCGGTCACTGTCACGACCGCGCCGGTTTGCAAGGACTCGACGGCGGCGGCGAGGACCTTTTGGGCGGCGAGTCCGTCGGCCCCGCTGCCGTCGATGTCGGCCGGGGCGGTGCCGGCGATGAGCTGGTCGACGAAACCGTTGATGCGGTTGCGAAATGTGTCCTCAAAATCGCGCATGCCGCCGAAGACGGGATTGGTGTAAACGCGTTTCTCGCCGGTGCCATCGGCGGGGAAGAGCGTGGCTTCGCGCCACATGTCCTCGATGACGAGCCGGCCGGCGGTGCCGGCAACCTCACAGCGTTCCATGGGGTGACCGCGCTCGATGTCGTAACTGCCGGTGAGGGTGCCGACGGCGCCGTTACGGAACTTGAGGTTGAAGGTGGCGGTGCTCCAGATGGAGCGGCCAGGGGCCTTGGTGCCGAAGCAGTGCACGGCGGCAATGTCGCCGCCGAAATGCCGCAGGATGTCGACGGCGTGCGGGTGGAGCGACTTGATGTGGAACCACGGCGACGATTCGGCGGGATTCTTGATCCACAGGCTCAGGTTGAGAAACAGCAGGTGCCCGATCCGGCCTTCGTCCTGCCAGCGCTTCGCGATGCGGGCCGCCGGCGTGAAGCGGTGGTTCATGTTGACGCCGAAGCAGAGGCCCTTGGCGCGGGCGAGCGCGACCATTTCCTCGGCGGGCGCGATCTCGTTGCAGATGGGCTTCTCGCACAGCACGTGCGCACCGGCTGCGAGCGCCTGCAGGGTCGGGCGGTGGTGGTCGCTGCCGTTTTCGACGCCGGCCGTCGTCACACTGACGAGGTCCGGGCGGAGCTCGGTGAGCATCCGGGCGGCGTCGGTGTAGGCGGGGACGCCATGGGTGCGGGCGGCGGCATCGGCGCGGTCTGACTGCAGGTCACAGACGCCGACGAGGCGCACGTGCGGGTTTTCGCGATAGATACGGGCGTGGCGGTTGCCGATGGGGCCGAGGCCGATGACGCAGACTTTCAGCATAGGTCGGTTTTGATGAAACGAGAGCCGGCGGGGATCTCGTAGTTGTAGGCGCGGAGGGCGGGCTCGAGAAAATCGTAGCAGACGGCGTCGGGGTGCGTGCGCCAACGATAAACCGTTTCGGGGCGCACGGGGATTTTCGCCAGCTTGCGGCCGAGGAAATCGCTGATGCGGGCGAGGGTTTCGTCCTGCTGCAGCACAAAGTCCTCGAAACGCACCTCGATCCACTGCGCCGGCGGACAGGTGGCCTTGACGAGGTTGTATTGGTAAACCCACGAAATGGCGCGGCGCAGGTGGTCGTCGGCGACGGGCGGGGCGGCGACGCCGAAGTTAGCGAGGTCGTCGGTGCAATGGCTGCCGAGGATGCAATCGCGGGGATCGCGGATCCAGAAGATGTATTTGATGGCGGGAAACAGCCGCAGGATCCACGGCAGGGCGAGGGTGGTCTCGGGGAGTTTCCAACCGCGGTCGGCCGCCGGACTGGCGAGCACGGTGCGCAGAAACGAATGCACGAGGGACTCGAATTCGGCCGGGATCGGATTGGTGTCGAACCCGGAAAAATCCCAGTCGAGTCCGCCGCGCCAGTGCACCTGGCGGCCGAAGACGCGGGCGGCCTCATACATGGCGTCGGGGGGCAGCAGATCGCCCGAGCCGTTGAGCGGCTCGCCCATGAAGGTGCCGCTGGCGGTCAGCGTGTGCGACATGGCCCGCGTGCCGGAATGGCCGCGACCGATGATGGTGACGAGTGATGAAGGGGAAGCAGGGGAAACCATGCGGGTGAGGAAGGCGGTGGGGGATCGTGCCGGGAGCCACGCTTTCGGACTTCGTCCTCAAGCGCGGCTACGGGCGCCGACTTCAAATCGTGGGATTTTAGAGTTTCTTTTGGCCGCGCTGGCGGCGGAGTTCGCGGGCCTGGAGTTTGCGGGCGGCATCGGGCGAGCCGATGTGCATCTCGTTGTAGGCCTGGTCGGACGAGGTGAACGGGCCGTGCGGGTGACCATGCCAGTGCAGGTTGGTGTACATCGGGTTGGTGCGGCCGGTTTCCTTTTCGCGACGGGCGATGTGCGCCAGCATGCGGGCCTGCAGGAATTTCACGACCTCGGGCTCCTGTTGCGCGACGTTGTGGTTCTCCAACGGGTCGGCGATCAGGTTGTAGAGTTCGATCTCGGGCTTGTAGTGGACGTCGGGCTCGAGGGCCTGGATGAGTTTCCACTCGGGCGTGCGCCAGCCGTGTTTGCGCATCCACGTGGCCTCGGTGATGTAGAATTCGGACTCGGCCCGCCACGGTTGGCCGCGCATCCGCGGCGCGAGGCTGCGGCCGTTGAACTTGAGCTTCGGACGGATGCCCATCAGGTCGAGGATCGTGGGCGTGGTGTCCTTCTGGAGCGTGTAGTCGCCGACGCGCTGGCCCGCGGGCACCTTGCCCGGCCAAACAAAGATCAGCGGCACCTCGAGGGTGCATTCGTAGAGCCCGTGGTGATCGTACCAGCACTCGTGTTCATCCAAGGTTTCGCCGTGGTCGGAGGTGATGACAACGAGCGTCTCCTCCTCGATGCCGAGGGCGGCGATGGTGGCGAAGATGTTGGCGATGCACGCGTCCATGTAGGCGACGGCGCCGTCGTATTGGGCGTTGATGTAGGCGGCGTCGGTGCAGCCCGGTGGAAACCAGCTGGCGAAGTAGTCGCAGAACGGCTTGAAGGACAGTGCGGCGGCGAGCGACTTGTTCTTCGGGTCAAATTCGTTGCCGTCGTAGAACATCCGCTCGAACGGGCCCGGCGGCAGGTAGGGCGAATGCGGATCCATGTGCCGCATGAACAGGAAGAACGGGTCCTTGGCCGCGGCGAGGCGCTTGAGTTCGGGGATGGCGACGGCGTTCAAGTTTTCGGCCTTCGGGCTGCGGCCCTCGGCCCACGAACCCCAGCCGGTGAAATCGAGGTATTTCTTGAACCCGCGGCCGGACGGGTTGGCGCTGAAGCCGACGCAGGTGGTGGCGTAGCCCTGGGCGCCGAGGATCTCGGCCAGGGTGGGCAGGTCCTTGCGCAGGCCGCCCTCGTGGCGCAGGGCGACGACATCGGTGCCGAAGCAGTCCATGCCGGTGAACATCGAGGCGTAGCCCGGCGTGGTGGGGATGTGCGGGCTGAACTGCCGCTCAAAGACGGTGCCACGCTTCGCGTAGCGGTCGATGTGCGGTGTGGTCAGCCGATGGTAGCCATGCAGGCTCATGTGGTCGGAGCGCAGGCTGTCGATGCCGAAGAGAATCAGGTTGGGTTTGCGTTTCATAATGGGGATGGGTGGAGGTTCAGAGGGAAAGGCGGCGGCCGGTGGCGGCGGAGTCGTGACAGGCGAGCGTGAGGCGAAGGACGTCACGGCCTTCGCGGGCAGTGGCGATTGCGGGCCGGCGGTCGTGCAGAAACTCGGCGAGCGGCGCGGCGAGCGCCCTGATGCGTTCGCCTTGGTTGGCCGGCGAGGGAATGCCGCTGTCGGTCCAGTCGGCGGTCCCGTGCAGAAACCACTTCAACCCCGCGGCGCCGGGCGGTCGCGGTGCGGAGCAACTGGGGGCGTCGCCGTAGTTCTGGATGACGGTGCCGGCGGTGCCGATGATCTCGGTGGTGTTTTCGCCGGCGACGCAGGTGAAGGAGCTGACGACCTCGGCCATCGTGCCGTCGGCGTAACGGAAAATGGCGATACCGTGATCATCGGGCAGCTTGGGGCTGACGATGGTGGCGATTTCGGCGGAGACGCTGACGGGCGGGCCGAGCAGCCAGTAGAGAAAATCAATCGCATGCGCGGCATCGTCGGCCCAGAGCCCGCGGTTGAGCGCGGGCTGCACGTGCCACGAATTTTCGAAGCCCGCCCACAGATGGGCCGACAGGCCGTGACGCCGCCGCACCTGCGTGATCCGGCCGAGTTCGCCGGAGCGCACGAGCGTCTGCATGCGCAGGTTTTGCGGATCGACGCGCATCTGCCACGCGACGGTGAACGGCACGCCGTGATGTTCGACGGCGGTGACCATGGCGTCGGCTTCCGCGAGGGTGAGGGCGAGCGGTTTCTGCAGGATGATCCGTTTGCCGGCCGCCGCGGCAGCGATGACGAGTTCGGCGTGACGCGAGGTTTCGGCGCCGATGACGACGGCCCCGATGTCCGCGTGCCGCAGGAGCGCATCCAAATCGGACTCGGCGTGCAGGGAGAATTTTTCCGCGGCCGCGGCGAGCCGGGCGGCATCATGGTCCCAACCGGCGACGACCTCGACCCCGAGATCCGGCGATTGCTGCCAGACCTCGCAATACAGGCCGACGTGGGCGTGGGCGAAACCGAGGACGGCGGTTTTCATGGTGCTCAGCGTGGTGAGGGCTGTTGCGTGGGTGTAGGGCTGCACCTTGGTGCAGCCTGAAGCCGTGGCGTTGCCCAAGCGACAATCGCGGCCGGACCAAGGTCCGGCCCTACAAACGACCCGGCTATGCGGCGCGTGGAATCCATGCGGTGATTCAGCGGGCGCCCAAGGCCTGCAGGCAGGCCTGCATATGGCCGCGGGCCTCGGCGGCGATGGTGCAGCAGCGGGCGAGCGGGTAGTCCTTGGCGCCGATGACCTCGAGATCGACCGGGCCGGTGTAACCGCTTTCATGCAGCACGCGCAGGTAGCCGAGCAGATCGATGTCGCCGCGGCCGTTGGCCTGATCCTCGGGCTTGCCCGGTCCGGTCTGGCGACCGCGACAATCGCGGATGTGCACGTGTTTCACGCGGGAGACGACCTGCCGCAGGGCCTCGACCGGATTTTCGCCGGCGCGGTGGATGTGGCTCGGGTCCATGTCGAGGCCGAAGGCCGGCGACGAGATGGCGGCGAGCACGCGGAGCGTGGTGGGCGTGTTGTAAACGGCGGCGCCGACGTGGGCCTTGACGCAGAGCGTGACGCCGTAATGCGCGGCGCGGTCGGCGAGGCGGCCGAGGGAATCGATGACCTGTTGCAACGAGGCCTCGTCGTCGCTCTTGCCGCCGGGTCCGCAGTTGATGATGGGAATGCCGGTCTCGACCGCGGCCTGCATGGCGCTTTCCATGACGGCGGGATCCTGGGACGGTTGCTCCATCGCGAGCAGGGCCAGGCCGTGGTCGGCGGCAAGCTGGCGGATGAGCGGGGCGCATTCGCGCCAGCGGGACAGTACGAGGTGTTCGCTCATGCCGTCGATGGCCGAGACCTCGATGCCGTCGTAACCGGCCCACTTGATGGATTCGAACGCGGCCGCGAGATCGTGGCCGCCGAACAGGACTGAATTGGCTCCGAGTTTCATGAGTGGAAGGTGGTGGCGGGCTTACTGGTCCTTGAGGTCGCGCTTCAGCGGCGGCAGCGCGTGCGGACGCACGAGTTCGCCGCCCTGCTCGTAGGACTCGATGGCGGCGAAGGTGTATTCGAGCGTGGCGAGGGCGTCGCGACCGGAGGCGCGCAGTTTGTTTTTCGGCACGGCGTTGGTCACGTCCTCCAGGAAGGCGTGAATGCGGTTGGGGAAGGTGATGCCGAAATCCTTGAGGCCGGTGTCGGTGACAACGGGCGCGGGCTGTTCGCCGAGGCCGAATTTCTCACCGGGCTGCGGGGCGGGAAAATAGCTGAGTTTCTCGACGCAGTTCTCGATGACGAAGGTGCCCTTGCTGCCGCCGAGTTCGAAGCTCCACCAGCCGCCGAGGCCCATGGTGGCGTCGCCGCGGGAGCTGAACATGTAACCGACGGCGCCGCTGGCGAAGCGGACGTTGATGCTGGCAATGGAGAGCATGAGGTCCGAGGCGTTGCGGCGGAAGCCGGGCCGGTCCATGAAGGCCTGCACGTGGGTGATGTCGCCGCAGAAATGCCGCATCAGGCTGAACGGGTGGGCGAGGAAGGCCTTGGTGTGCGAGTAGGGGAAGCCTTCGAAATTCGGGCCGCCGCCCTTCTGGTAAATCTCCTGGCCGCCGATGAAGCCCATGCGGTGCAGGCAGTAGATCTGCTCGCCGATTTTGCCGGCGTCCATGTGCTCGCGGGCGAGGCGGGCGGGCTCGGTGAAGTAGTGGTTGAGGTTGCAGCCGAGGTAGCGGTCCTTCTCCGCGGCGAAGCGCACCATTTCGCGCGCCTCGCGGATGTCGTTGGAAATGGGTTTCTCCACGAGCACGTGCTTGCCCGCGGCGAGCGCCTCCATGGTCGGTTCGAAATGCCAGCCGCCGTTTTCATGGCCGCCGGTGCAGACGTCGATGATGTCGAGATCGGGATGCGCCTCGAGCATGTCCTTGAGCCGTCCGTAGGCCTTCACGCCGTGCTTGGCGGCGGTTTCGTCGGCGCGTGCTTGAATCACATCACAAACGGCGACGAGTTCGGCCAGGGGATCGTCTGCATGGGCCTGGGCGTGGGTCTGGCCGATGCCACGCAATCCGACGACGCCAACTTTCAAGGGGGTCTTTTTCACGGTGATGATTGGGTTGGAAAGGGGAGGATGAAGCGCGTGCATCCTAACGAAAACGCCCGGCGGTGTCCTTGACGAAGCTACCGAATAGCAGCACGATCCTGCCAAACGATGCCCTCCACCCGCCGCCCCCGCGACATTCCGCGGCTCAAGTCGCAGGAAGTGTTTGCCGATCCGGCGTTCCGGCTGCGCGTGATGCGGGTGCCGGTGCAGGGTCCGGGGGCGACGCCGCATGCGCATGAGTTCGAGGAACTGGTGGTCATCACGGGCGGGCGCGGCACGCACCGCATCGGCGCGGAGGAATACCCGATCGAACTGGGCGAGGTTTTTGTGATATTGCGCGGCATGAGCCACCACTATCCCGCCACGGCGGGGCTTTCGTTGATCAACATCCTCTACGATCCGCGGCGGTTCCGGCAGCCGCGGGCGGATCTGGGGGCGTTGCCGGGTTACCATGCGCTGTTTGAGATCGAGCCGCGGCTGCGGCAGCGCGCGCGGTTCAAAAATCGACTGAAACTGCCGGTGGAGGTGCTCGGGCAGTTTCTCGGCATCGTGGCCGAATTGGAAAAGGAGCTGACGGGACGCGCGACCGGCTACCGTTTCATGGCCACCGCGCAGTTCGAGCGACTGCTGGGTTTTATTTCGCGGGCGTATGGCGATGTCTCCAAACCCGTGGCGCAGCAGGTGTCACAGATCAGCGAGGTGCTGGCTTACCTGGAACGGCATTACGCGGAGGATCTGTCGGTGGATGACCTGGCCGAGGTGGCGGGCATGTCGCCGACGTCCTTGTATCGTGCGTTTCGCGAAATCCTGGCGCGCTCGCCGATCGATTACCTGATCCGGCTGCGGCTCGACAAGGCCGCGCAGTTGCTGCGGCGCGGGGGCCTGCGCGTGGGCGAGGTAAGCGCGGCGGTGGGGTTCAGCGACAGCAATTATTTCGCACGGCAGTTCCGGCGCGTGCACGGGCAGAGTCCGCGGGACATCGTCCGGGCAGCCCGTGCTTAGTAGAACAGGTTGCGGTCGAGGCTCCGGTACTGGATGGCCTCGAGCAGATGCGGCGAGCCGATGGAGGCGGCGCCGGCGAGATCGGCGATGGTGCGGGCGACCTTGAGGATGCGGTCGTAGGCGCGGGCGGAAAGCGAGAGTTGCTCCATGGCGCGCTGCAGCAGGTCGCCGAGGCTGTCGTCGATCGCACAATGCCGGCGGATCTGCGCGTGGGTCATGCGGGCGTTGGCGGTGATGCGCGTGCCGTGAAAACGATCCTGCTGCCGGGCGCGGGCCGAAGCGATGCGTTCGCGGATGACGGCGGAGGCTTCGCCGGGCGCGGTGCTGCGCAGTTCGCCGATGGAGAGGGCGGGGGCGTCGATGTGGATGTCGATGCGGTCGAGCAGCGGACCGCTGATGCGCGCCCGGTAGCGTTGGATTTGGGTGGGCGTGCAGCGGCATTCGTGTTTCGCGTCGCCCAAATAACCGCAAGGGCAAGGGTTCATCGCGGCCACGAGCATGAACGCGGCGGGCAGCGTGACCTTGCCGGCGCTGCGGGAAATCGTGACGTCTCCGTCCTCCAGAGGCTGGCGTAAAACTTCCAGCGCGGAGCGTTTGAACTCGGGCAGTTCGTCGAGAAACAGCACGCCGTGGTGCGCGAGGGAGATTTCGCCCGGGCCGGGGATGGTGCCGCCGCCGAGCAGGCCGACATCGGAGATGGTGTGGTGCGGGCTGCGGAACGGGCGCACGCCCCAGACCGCCTCGCCGGTGAGGGTGCGGCCGGCGGCGGAGTGGATGCTCAATATCTCCAGTTGTTCCTCGTGGCTCGGTGCGGGCATGACCGTGGGGATGCGCTTGGCGAGCATCGATTTGCCGGCGCCGGGCGGGCCGATCATCAGGAGGTTGTGGTCGCCGGCCACCGCGACTTCGACGGCGCGACGCAACGCGTGCTGGCCCTTGATCTCGGAAAAATCCACGGCGTGCCGCGTATCGGCCGGTTCGGCCGCGGTCGGATTGACGACCGGCAGGTCCACCTCGCCGTTGAGAAACCGGAACGCCTCGTCGAGCGAGCGCACGGCATGCACGACCACGCCCTCGACGCGGGCGGCTTCCTCGGCGGAGCGCGGTGGCAGCAACAGGCCGCGCCGGCCGAGGCGTCGGGCGAGGCGGCCCATGGCGAGCGCGCCCTTGACCGGACGGGTGACGCCGGAAAGACCGAGTTCGCCGGCGATGAGGTAATCGGCCGGTGAGCGCACCGGCGCGAGTTGCTCGGAGGCGATAAGGATGCCGAGGGCGATAGGCAGGTCGTAGAGCGGCCCTTCCTTGCGGATGTCGGCCGGGGCGAGGTTGATGGTCGTGCGCGTGCGCGGCATCTTGAAGCCGCTGTTGCTGAGCGCGGAGCGGACGCGGTCGTTGGATTCCTTGACCGCGGCATCGGGCAGGCCGACGAGAATGAAGCGCGGATCGCCGCTTTCGCCGGCGTTGACCTCCACCTGCACGGGCTCGGCATTGATGCCTTGGAGGGCCGCGGAACCGATCGTGGCGAGCATGGCGCGACGGGTCAGCGCGTGGCGCGGTCAATCCGGCGCTGGATGAGGGCGAGGTTGCGGTCCACGCCATCGAGGTAGGCGTTGGGGCCGTGCGGCCAGGGGCGGGCGAGGAACCGGTAGACGGCCTGGAAATCGTTCTCCAGCTTGGGCAGCACGACCTTGTGCCAAAAGGCGGGCGTGCGGCGGATCAGGTCCTTGGCGGAGGTGAACGGACGCCGGTTTTTCGGCGTGTGGAAGAATTCGTAGGACTCCTTGAACTCGCGGTAGAGGATCGGGAGTTCATCGGGATAATCCGGCGCGGCCATCTGGCCGAGATAATCGGCGGTGGCGACCACGCAGCCGATGGTGCGCTCCAGCGAGTCGTGAAAATGCAGCTTGGCAATCTCGCTGGTCGGGCCGGTGCAACGGATGGCGCCGAGCACGCCCTCAATCTCGTATTCGGTGGCGCCGAATTCGGGCAGGTAGGTGGCGGCGTAGGCGCAGCTGCGCAGGACGTGGATGAAGGTGTACTTCGCGCTGGTGCCCGCGGTGTCGGAGCGCAGCCGCTGGTAACCGGTGTCGTGCAGCAGGATGGCGGCGAGGGCGAGTTCGAGCTGGCGGGCGTTGAGGCGCGGTTCGACGCCGGCGGCATGGCGGCCCTCCAGCAAATGGATCAGACACACGCAGGCCTGCAGGGTGTGTTCGAAATCGTGGTAACCGAGATCATTGGCCTGATAGTCGGGGTGTCCGCCGGTGAACAGTGCGGTCACATCGCGGAAGAGCCGGTTCACTCCGGTGCGCTTAGCCCGGGGAAACATGACCGCAAACCGTGCCCGGGCGAATTCTGCAACCGCCGCGGGATCCTTGGTGTTGACAGCGGTAAGCATGGGGCAGGGTAAGAATGGACCTGCGGCGCAGGCCCGATGCCTGTAGATTAAGGATTTGCGGATTGACGGAGCCAAGCCAAAACTGGGTGTTACTACTCAATGATCCTGGGAATCACCGGAGGGATGGGGTGCGGCAAATCGACCGTCACCCGGATGCTGGCGGCGGCCGGCTTTGAGTGCATCGACTCGGATGCACTGATCAAGGAATGTGTGCTGCACGAGCCGGCGGTTTTGGCCGCCTTGCGCGAGCGGTTCGGCCCCGGCGTGTTTGCCCCCGACGGGGCGGTCGACCGGCGGGAACTGGCGGCGCGGGTCTTTGCCCGCGACGAGGACCGCGTGTGGCTGGAACAGCTGACCCATCCGCGGCTTTTTGCGCTCTGGCGCGAACGCCTGCGCAGCCGGCCCCACGGGCGCTGGGTGCTGGAGGTGCCGCTGCTCTTTGAGAAACAGTTGGAAAATTGGTTTGATTTCACCGTGTGCGTCGCCTCTTCTCCCGCTCAGCAACTGTCCCGGCTGGAGCAACGAGGGATTCCACGCGCGCTCGCCGGGCAACGAATTTCCAAGCAACTGCCCTTGGCCCAAAAAACAGAGCTTTCCGATTTTGTTCTCTGGAACGACGGTTCGGTCGAATTTCTGCAAGCGCAGGTCGACCGGCTTCTCACCGTGCTTCCCGTCGACCGCTAAAACCGGTCCGAACCGGCTGCGCCGGTCCGTCCTCCCCGTACCTTATCACCATCCATGGATACTCCGCCACCCACTGACGACGACTCCGTGTCGACGCCCCAGACCAGCGGCTCAGACGAGCCGAAGAAGACCGTGCGTCGCCGTCCCCGCACGACGAAGCCCCGTGTGACCAAGGCCAAGGGCAAGACCCGCGCCGCGGAAGACTCCGGCGCGCAGGAGACCGCCCCGATCGAACGTCCGACGGCGGAGCCCGCGCCGGTGCAAGACAAACCCGCACCCGCGGCCGCCGCCCCGGCGGAGCCGGCTCAGGCGTCTTCCGCTCTGGAAACGACCTTCCCGGCGAGTTCCGCCGGAGGCGACGAGTCCAACGCCCCCGGCGGTGGACAAGGTGACAGTGGACAGGGTGACGGTGGGCAGGGCGGCGGTTACCAAGACAAGGACCGCGGCTTCTGGAAACGCAACAAGCGCAAGCGCGGCCGGCATGGCGGTGGCGGAGGCGGGGGTTGGCAACCCAACGGTCCCAAGCTCCCGCAGCAACCCGCCCCGGCGCCCGCGCCCCGGATTCAGGGCGACCTGCCGCAACCGGACCGGCACGCCGATCCCGCGGTGCTCGACACCCTGGCGGCGGAGATTTCGTCCGGCGGCGGCGATCCGCTGTATGTCGACCAGCTTTATGCGTTCAACATCGCGGATCTGACCGCGTTTGCGCGTGCCAACGGCGCGACCTTCGAGGGTGCGCCCAACCGCCTGCAGTTGATCAAGCAGGTCTACACCGCCGCGACCGCGGCCAAACGGCCGATCATCGACCGCGGCTACGTCGACATCAACGCGCAGGGCGCGTTCATCGTGCACCAGCAGATGAACTACCGCTTGTATCCGGAGGATGCCTACCTGCCGGAGAGTCTGATCAAGCGCCACGGCCTCAAGCGCGGCCATCGCGTCGAGGTGCTGGTGCAGGCGCCGTTGGAGACGGACCGTTGTCCGCTGGTCGTGCGCATCGACTCCGTCATGGGCCGGCCGCCGGAGGAGTTGAGCACGATCACGCCGTTTGAGGAACTCGTGCCCTACTATCCGCTCAAGCGCATCCTGCTGGAGGCGCCCGCGGTGCAGAAGGACGTTTCCATGCGGGCGGTGGACATCCTCACGCCGATCGGTTTCGGCCAGCGCGGCCTGATTGTCGCGCCGCCGCGCACCGGCAAGACCATCCTGCTGCAGAACATCGCCAACTCGATCTCGGAGAACTTTCCCGAGGTCACCCTCATCCTGCTCCTGATCGACGAGCGGCCGGAGGAAGTCACCGACTTCCGGCGCCACACCAAGGGCGAGGTGGTTTCCTCGACCTTTGACGAGACCCCGGAGAGCCACGTGCACTGTGCGGAGATGGTCGGGGAAAAGGCGCGCCGACTGATTGAACAGGGCGAGCACGTGGTGGTGCTGCTCGACTCGATCACCCGTCTGGCGCGCGCCTACAACGCGTTGACCGGCAACCAGGGCAAGACGATGTCGGGCGGCCTCGAGTCCAACGCGCTGCAGAAGCCGAAG
The DNA here is from genome assembly GCA_019455245.1 of Opitutaceae bacterium. Lineage (GTDB taxonomy): Bacteria > Verrucomicrobiota > Verrucomicrobiia > Opitutales > Opitutaceae > Cephaloticoccus. The sequence continues at coordinate 33,197 of JACFMR010000025.1, read as the reverse complement.
CGTTTCTTCGGTGCGGCGCGCAACATCGAGGGGGCGGGCAGCCTCACGATCATCGGCACGGCGCTGGTCGACACCGGCAGCCGCATGGACGAGATCATCTTCGAAGAATTCAAGGGCACCGGCAATATGGAGCTGCACCTCGACCGCGGGCTGGTGGAGCGCCGGATTTTCCCGGCGATCAACATCGACCGCTCCGGCACCCGCAAGGAGGAGCTGATTTACCACCCCGACGAATTGCAGAAGATCTACGGCTTGCGCCGGGCGATGCAGGGCCTCGGCCCGATCGAGTCGATGGAAATGCTCATCCAGCGGCTCAAGAAAACCAAGTCCAACGCCGAGTTCCTGCTGGCACTGCGCTGACCGCCGCCCGGCCCGCCGCCGATGTCATCCGCCACCGCCGACGATTATCTGCTCGAGCTGGCGGTGGCGGAGGGGCTGCTGACCGCGGCGCAGGTTGAATCGGCCCGCGCCCGGACGAACGGCGGTTCGCCTTACGCCGCGCTGATGCTGACCGGTGAACTGGATGCCGGTCGTGTCACAGCGCTGCTGGCCCGCCGCTTCGGCATGGCGACGGTTGAACTGGCGAAGGTTCAGGTCACCTCCGACGTGCTGGCCTTGGTGACCGCGGCGCAGGCCCGGCATTACCGCCTGCTGCCGTTGGCCCGGGCCAACGGCACGCTGCGGGTGGCCGTGGCCGATCCGCTCGAAACGGACGGCATTGACGCACTGTCGCATCTGCACCAACTGAACGTCGAACCGGTGCTCGCCGCCGCGCCCGACCTCGACCGGGCCTTGCGGCGATTTTACGGCGAACCCGAGACCGAGGGGCCGGCCACGCCTGCGCCGATTACAACCCCGGCCGGCACCGCGCCCCGGGCCGAGGTGACCGCCAGCGATGCGCCGATCATCCGGCTCGTGGAATCGTTCATCACCGAGGCCGTCAAGCTGCGTGCTTCCGACATCCACCTCGAACCGCTGGAGCGCCGTTTTCGTGTCCGCTACCGCGTGGACGGGGTGTTGATCCCCGGTGCCTCGCCGCCCAAGCGGTTGCAGGCGGCGATCATTTCCCGCGTGAAAATCATGGCGGGCATGAGCATTGCGGAAAAACGCCTGCCGCAGGACGGACGCATCACCTTCAACGTGGACGGCAACCCGCTCGACCTGCGCGTGTCGTCCCTGCCCGGGGCGCACGGCGAGGGCGTGGTGATGCGCCTGCTGGACCAGCAGAGTTTGCGCTACGGTTTGCCCGAGCTGGGCTTCATGCCGGACGACGAGGCGACATTTGCGCGCCTGATCCGGTTGTCCGACGGCATCTTGCTGGTCACCGGTCCGACCGGTTCGGGCAAAACGACGACGCTTTATAGCTGCCTGCACGCCATCAACCAACCCGACCGCAAGATCATCACGGTGGAGGATCCGGTCGAATACCAGCTCGCCGGGGTGAATCAGGTGCCGGTGCGTCCCGAGGTGGGGATGACCTTTGCCGCCGCGCTGCGGGCCATGCTGCGGCAGGCGCCGAATGTCGTGATGGTGGGTGAAATCCGCGACGGCGAAACCGCCGAGATCGCGATCCATGCGTCCCTGACCGGCCACCTGGTGTTCTCGACCCTGCACACCAACGACGCGCCCGGCGCGGTCACGCGGTTGATCGACATCGGCGTGAAACCTTTCCTCGTCTCGACCTCGCTGCGCGGGGTCATGGCGCAGCGCCTGGTGCGCCGCATCTGTCCGGCCTGCGCCGAGGTGCACCGGCCCGGCGCGGCCGAGCTGCGTTTGCTGGACATCCCCGCGGCGCTGGCCGAGGGCGCGACGTTCCGGCGCGGCCGCGGCTGCCCCGAATGTCACGGCACGGGTTACCGCGGGCGCCTGGGTATTTTCGAGATTCTCGTCGTGGATGATGAACTGCGCCGGCTGATCCATGACGGGGCCCCGGCCGCCAAACTTCGCGCCCATGCCCGGGCCGCCGGCATGCGGACCCTGCGCGAGGACGGCGTGCGCAAGATCATCGCTGGTTTGACCACCGTCGAGGAAGTCGTCTCCATGACGGTTGGCGATGCCAGCTAGTCCAACCCTTCACCCCACCAGCCCATGAGCTATGAAATGAACGACCTGCTCGAACTCGTCGTCGAGCAAAACGCCTCCGACCTCCACCTGCAGGTCGGCCAGGCCCCGACGCTGCGCATGAGCGGCAGCATGCTGCCGATCGAGGGCGAGCCGCTCACCCCGCACGATACCGAGCAGCTGATGCTCTCGATCACGCCCGATGCCCATGTGCAGAACGCGAAGCTCAACGGCGGCGCCGACTTCGGTTTCGCCTATCTCGACAAGGCCCGCTTCCGCGTGAGCGTGCTGCGCGCCAAGGGCAACTACGGCATGGTCCTGCGCCAGATTCCGAACAAGATGTTCGGCCTGCGCGACATCGGCCTGCCCGACAAGATCCGCGAGCTGCTCTACCGGCCGCGCGGCCTGATCCTCGTCACCGGCCCGACCGGTTCCGGCAAGTCCACCACGCTGGCCTCGATGATCAACTACGTGAACGAGAACCGCGAGGGCCACATCATCACGATCGAGGACCCGATCGAATACTATCACAACCACAAGCGCTGCCTCGTGACCCAGCGCGAGATCGGGGTGGACGTGCCGAGTTTCGCCGAGGCCATCCGCCGCGCCCTGCGCCAGGATCCCGACATCATTCTCGTCGGTGAAATGCGCGACCTGGAGACGATCGAGGCCGCGATCAGCGCGGCCGAGACCGGTCACCTGGTGTTCGGCACGCTGCACACCAACAGCGCGGCCAAGACCATCGACCGCATCGTGGACGCGTTTCCCGCCAACATGAAGGACATGATCCGCACGCAGCTGGCCTCGTCGGTGCAGGCGGTCATCTCCCAGGTGCTGTGCAAGAAGATCGGCGGCGGCCGCGTCGCGGGCTACGAGATCATGGTCACCACGACCTCGATCGCCTCGCTCATCCGTGAGAACAAGACCTTCCGCATCTCCTCCGACATCCAGACCGGCGCCAGCCTCGGCATGATCACGATGGACACGCATTTGATGAGCCTCTTCAACAAGGAGCTGATCACGGCCGACGAGGCGCTGGAAAAGTGCCAGGATCCGATCGTGATGCGCGAAAAGCTGCTGGCGGCGGGTGCACAATTGAAGACGGTCTGAATCAAGCCAGGTGCTCGATGTTTGAGACCCACAACCAGGCAATCCGCGAGTTGCTTGGCCGTGGGCCGGCCGCCTTGGATGCCGCCGCGCTGGAGGCGGCCGCGGCCGAGCATGAGGCCACGGGCAAGCCGCTGGCTCTGGCGGTGGTGGACGCCGGGTTGTTGACCGTGCCGGAATTACTGACGCGCATCGCCGCCTACCTCGGTTGCCGCCACGTGCCTGCGGTCACCGGCGGGCCGGCCCCGGAATTGCTGGCCCTGCTCACGCCGGAACAGGCCCGCGACTACGGCGTGCTGCCGCTGGCAGAGGAGGGCGGGGCGGTCGAGCTGCTGGCGGTGGACCCCTTCAACCACCAGGTGGTGGACGACCTGGCCTTTGCGCTTGGACGCGAGGTGCGCCTGGTGGTTGGCCCGCCTTCCGAGATCGAGGCGGCGATCCTGCGCCACTACGGCGAGGATCACACCCGGTTGGAGGATCTGCTCGCGGAAATCCAGCCCGAGGGCTATGCCGCGACCGAAGACGCCGTGACGGCGCACGATTTGGAGGCGATGGCCGGGCAGGCGCCGATCATCCGCTTCGTCAACCTCGTGCTGGCGCAAGCCATCCGCGACCAGGCTTCGGACATCCATTTCGAGCCGTTCGAGCACGAGTTCAAGATCCGCTACCGTATCGATGGCGCGCTTTACGAGGTGCCGCCGCCGCCGCGGGCACTCGCCCTGCCGGTTACCTCGCGCATCAAGGTGCTGGCCAATCTCAACATCGCCGAGCGCCGCGTCGCGCAGGATGGTCGCATCAAGATCACGCTGGCCGGCCGGGCGGTGGATCTGCGCGTGTCGACGTTGCCCACCACGTTTGGCGAAAGCGTGGTGCTGCGCGTGCTCGACCAATCCGCGGTGCAACTGGACATCGGACAGCTCGGCCTGCCCGATGATGTGAGGAGCGGGTTGGAAGATATTCTGCGCCGGCCCAACGGCATCTTCATTGTCACCGGGCCGACCGGTTCGGGGAAAACCACCACGCTCTACAGCGGGCTGCGGGCGATCAACTCGCCCGAGATGAAGCTGCTCACCGCCGAGGACCCGGTGGAATACGAGATCGACGGCATCATGCAGGTGCCGGTCAACCCGCAGATTGGTCTGACCTTCGCGACGGCATTGCGGGCGTTTTTGCGGCAGGATCCCGATGTCATCATGGTGGGCGAAATCCGCGACCTTGAGACGGCGCAGGTCGCCATCCAGGCGTCGCTGACCGGACATCTTGTGTTTTCGACACTGCACACCAATGACGCTCCGGGCGCGGTCACGCGCTTGATCGACATGGGCGTGGAGCCGTTCCTGATTGCATCGACCTTGGAGGCCGTGCTGGCCCAACGGTTGGTGCGGCGCATTTGTGTCAACTGCCGTGAACCCTACGCGCCCGACGATGCGCTTTTGCAGCAGGCGGGGGTCGCGCGCGCGGCGGTCGGCGACCGGCCGTTTTATCGCGGGCGGGGGTGTCCGCGTTGTCACCGGACCGGGTATCACGGGCGGCTCGGCATCTTCGAGTGGCTGCGGCTCACTGAGCCGGTGCGCGAACTGGTGCTCGCCCGCGCACCGACGTTGGACCTGCGCCGGCAGGCCATGCGGCAGGGCATGCGCACGCTGCGCGACGACGGCCTGCGGGCGGTGCTCGACGGCGAGACGACGATTGACGAAATCCTGCAATACACCTGAGCCATGCCGCGCTTCACCTTCAACGCCATCGAGCCGGCGACCGGCCGGGAGACCCGTGGCGTGCTGGAAGCCGCTTCGGTGGAGGCGGTGACTGCCAGCCTGAAGGCGCGGGGGCTGGCGCCGTTGGCCGTGATGCCGGAACGAACCGGCCCCGTGCTCCGGCCGGCCCGGCGCAGGTCGTGGCCGGGCTTCGGCCGCGTTCTGAATTTTAAGGAGCTGGCGGTGTTCACGCGACAACTGGGGACGCTGGTGCGTGCCGGCATGCCGCTGTTGCGCAGCCTCGAGGTGCTGGCGCGTCAGGAGAGAAACCCGCGATTTCGTGCAGTGATCGAGGGTCTCGCGGAAAATATCCGCGGTGGTGGCACGTTGTCGGACGGCCTGCAGCAGCACCCACGGTTGTTTGACCGGCTTTATCTGAACATGGTGAAGGCGGGCGAGGCCGGCGGGGTGCTGGAGGTCGTGCTGGAGCGGCTGGCGGGGTTTTTGGAAAAATCGGTGCGGGTGCGCGGCCGCATCAAGGCGGCGATGACTTATCCGCTGATCATCGTGCTGGTGGCCGGCGGTATCGTGGCAGCGCTGATGGTTTTCGTGGTGCCGAAATTCGAGTCGATCTTTGCCGGCACGCTCAAGGGCCAGCCGCTGCCCGCCCTCACGCAGGCCGTGATCGGCGTGAGCAATTTCCTGACCCAGCATGTGCTCCTGGCGGTTGGGTTGGTCGCGGCCATGTGGTTTGCGGTGCAGCTCATTGCGCGCACTGCGGCGGGCACACGTCTGTTGCACGGTTTGCAGCTGAAACTGCCGGTGCTGGGCGACCTTTACCTCAAGACCGCCATCGCCCGCTTCACGCGCACCCTGGGCACGTTGCTCGCGAGCGGTGTGCCGATCCTCGAGGCGTTGCGCATCACGCAGGACACCGGCGGCAACGCCCGGGTGAGCGCGGCGATCGGCACGGTGCACGACCGCGTGAAATCCGGCGACGGTGTGGCGGGGCCGCTGCGGGCGACGGCGATTTTCCCCGACATGGTGCCCAGCATGATCGAGGTGGGCGAGGAGACCGGGGCGCTGCCGGACATGCTCACGCGCATCGCTGACGGTTACGACGAGGAGGTGGACAACGCGGTGGACGCGCTGACGTCGTTGATTGAGCCGCTGATGATCGTGGTGATGGCCGTGATGGTTGGCACGATCGTGATTGCGCTCTTTCTGCCGATCGTGCGGATCATCCAGACCTTGGGCTGATTCTCACCCGTCCAGATGGCGGACAGAAATCCGTCACCCGGCTGAAAACGAATGCCATGCATGCGTCGTGAAACAGAAAAGTGTCACGTAATACGTGACACTTTGCATTTCGCTGCGGTGGATTGGCGCGGGCAGAGCTGCGGGGGCCGTCGGGTTATGCGGGGGTGATGGGCTTGGTGAGCAGAGAGGTGCTGAGGCCGGGGAGGCGTTCGGAGAATTCGCTTTCCGGCGGTGCCTGCCGCAGGGCGCGCTGGACCATGCCCATCTTGGCGTCGAGGTTGTCGACCATCGACACGAAGACGGCCTCGGGCGTGGCGGCATAGACGGCGGCGCCCCACTCGGGTTCGCCCTGATGGCTGAGCACGATGTGCTCGAGCCGCTCCAGCCGGTCGGCATCGAGCCGGGACTTGAGCGCGGCCTTGCGCACGAGCTGGTAGCCGAGCACGACGTGGCCCTGCAGGATGCCGCGACGGCTGCGCTTGGTGGCGAGGGTGCCCTCGTATTCGATGGTCTTGCCCGTGTCGTGCACGAGCACCCCGGCAAGCGCGAGGTCGGGATCGACCTCGGGATACAACGGCAGCAACGCCCGGGCGGCGCGCGCCATGTGGATGGTGTGCTCAAGCAAACCGTGGCGATAGGCGTGGTGCATGGCGACAGCGGCGGGACACCAGCGGAAAACCTCGCCGATGTCCTCGAAGACCGCCCGCACCGTCATGCGCAGTTCGTCATGGCCGATCGCCTCGATGAAGCCGTTGAACTCGGTCCAGAGCGCCTCGGCGTCCTCGGGCGCGACCTCGACGAGGCTTTCGATGGTGCCGGGCCGGGCGGCGAGTTCCTCTTCGCTGACCACCGTTACCTGGCCAAGCCGCGGCGAGAGCCGGCCTTGGTAGAAATCGACCTTGCCCTCGATCTGCACGACGGCGCCTTCGCCGGCGGCCTTGAGCGCCTCGAACGCGGCGTTGTCGCTGAAAATTGTGCAGGAAAAGGAGCCGCCGCGATCACCCAGATCGACGCTGAAGAAGGGATTGCCGTTGGCCGCGGTCTTGGCGTTGAGCTTGCGCACCACCAGCAGGCTGGTGAACAACCGGCCGCTGTCCGCGGCATCGAGTTTCTTGAGGTCGGAGACGGTGAGTTGCGGGATATCGGGCATGGTGCGAAGGGGGTGGACTGGCACCACATTGGGGCCTGCCGTGCCGGGCGCAAACCCGGTTTGCCCCGTCTCAGGGAAAGTAGCGGCGGCGCGCCTTGACCTGCACAAAACGTCGCTCGGGCAGGACGAACGCCGTGAGGTGACCGCCCATCACACAACCGGTGTCGATGCCGACCGACCACTTTAGCTTGTAGATTTCGGGGCGCGGCGTGTGCCCGTAAACGACATAGGGCGGGCCGGTCCAAAAATCCGCCCAGCTCAGGGCCTCGGGTGCATCGGCGCGTTTGCGGGGCTTGCCGTCGCCGTCGATGACCTGGATGCGCGTCACTATGTGGGCCGGCTGTTTCTGCCAGGGCTCGTTGGGCAGAAATCCGCCGTGCACGCACACGAGATTGAGGTCGGGCACCTCGTGGGTGAGGGGCATTGCCTCCAGGTAGGTCCAGTCGTCGGGGCGGAGCTGCTCGAAGGTCACGCGGTCAACCGTGCGTTGCGCCCCGGGCGGCACGCCGTTGCGGCGGTAATTGAGCAGGCGCAATTCGTGGTTGCCCAGCAGGGCGAGGGCGCGGTGGGCGCGGGCAAGGTCAATGACCTTGCAACTGTCGGGCCCGCGGTTGACGAGGTCGCCGAGGAGAATCAGACGGTCGTCCTTCTGCAGGTCCAGCAAGGCGAGCAGCTCGGCGAATTCCTGGTGGCAGCCGTGGATGTCGCCGATGGCGATGATGCGTCCGTTCATGCTGGCGATGGAAATTTGCTAGCGTCTCCCCGGCAGGGAAGTAAACAAGAAAGCCCATGGATTTGAATCTGCAGCCCCAGGCCGCGACCTGTTTTGTCACCGGCGAACCGTTTGCCGAGGGCGACCGCGTGGTCAGCCACCTGGTGAGGACGGAGAATCTGGAGATCATGCGCTACGATGTGCGGGCGGAGCGGGTGGCGGAATTCCAGTCTCCCGGCGCGGTGGTGTGCCAATGGCGGCACGATTTCAAACCGCGCAGCCAGCAGGAGAATCCCGACCGGGCGTTGAAGCTGACGGCGGAGAATCTGTTCCTTACGCTGGCGGATCCGACCAACGAGCCGAGCGAGGAGAACGGCCGGCTGGTGCAATTTCTCGCCCTGATGTTGGAGCGCAAGAAACTCCTGCGGCCCCGCGGGCGCACGGCCGACCGCGAGCGGCTGGTGTATGAACACGCCCGGACCAAGCAGCTCTACGAGGTGCCGGCGGGTGAGATGGACCCCGGATTTTTCATCGCAATCCAGGAACAGTTGAGCGTGTTGGTCGGTTCGCCGGCCGCCGCCCAGCCCGAACCCGCCACGTTGGCGGAACCCACGGCCAACTGATTTGTCTGTTGCTGCATTCCAAACCTTGCGCGCAACCACATGAGGCAATTTGCCCCGCCGGATGGCGGATTTGGCACGCAATCTGGTCATCACTACCAAAACCATGAGCAATCCGGGATTTTCCTACGCCGCCAATCTGCCCGCCCGCATTGAGCGGGAGCCGGCGGCCGCCGCTGATGCGCAACTGGCCGATCTGCTCAAACGCTGTCCGCCTGAAACATTGACGACCGCCCGGCGGTTTCGCCGCACGCGCGAAGTTGCGCTGGTCGGGCCCATTGTGCTCGGCGTGATGGCGCGTTATGTGGATCACGAAAACCGCGACCGCCTGCAGGCGGCGGCGCCGGAAATGCGTTTGAACGAGGATCTCGGCCTGGATTCGCTCACGATGATCGAACTGGCGATGACGTTGGAGGACGTGCTGCAGATCCCGCTCAACGACGAGCGGCTGCGCTCGCTGCAAACCCTGGGCGACATCAACCGCTTCGTGGCGGAAAGTCTCACAGACTGACGTCGTTGTGCTTCTTTCAATCGCTCCCGGGCTTGCCTGCAGGTCGTCGGCTTGGCGAAGGCTTGTGCAACCCGCGTCCCGATTTGCGCTCCGGCGAAGCAGAACACTCAGAGTCAGGCGCTTGGTTGATTGCGAAAAGGTTCATCATTGATCGCTTTTGGGGGCGCGGAGGCTGACGATGAGCAGGGCAAGCGCGCCGGCCGTCGCAAGGACAAAGACGCCTGCCGAGGGCTCGGCGAGCCACGCCAGAGACTTCTTTGCTGCGCCCGTGCCACCCAGTGCAGGGGCACGAAATCCAGCCCACATCCAAAAGAGAGAGTAACAGAGTCCGCCAGCTCCGAGACCGGCACTGATGGCGGCAGTCACGAGCCGCGAAGTACCGAGGAGGCCCAACAGCACGCTCAAAGCCAGGGCGGTGGTGCCCATACCGCCGGCGTGCAGGTGTGCGCGGTGCATATAGCTCCATGACTTGTCCAAAACGGCTTTGATGGCGGTGTCGTCACCCTTGTAAACGGTGTCACGCACTTCGACGGCAGAGGCCTTCAAGCGGCTCTTGATGATGTCTTCGTTGAGCCCGAATACGATCCCCATCCCTTGGCCGCAAAGAATCGTAAGAACTGCTAGCACCAGACCGAGAGAGACGACGCGCAGCCTGGAGGTGAGAGATTCGCGGATAGGTTCAGTTTTCATGAGGCGGTGTTGTGGGTAGATGCAAAGTGCTTTATGGAAGGGCTAGCGGTGATAAGCGCCCAGGGCTTATAGCTGCGATGAAGCCGCGGGGTGAAAACGGAGTGCTGGTCTCCGGAGTACGCGGGCCAGTCCGTCCTGAGGTGTGAACACACTCGGCAAGCGTCGGTTCGCATGGAGGTGGTGTGTTGCCTGAAAAACCGATTCCAAGGGCAGACCCATGCATGTGAGGCAATGCTATGCGGGGTCGGATGTCCACCCGGTTTGCCCGTCGCAGACGGCGCCATGGACGGCCCGGGAATACCATCGGAGTGGCGGTTGCCTCCGGCCGACCGACAGATTGCCGTTTCACCCGTACAAACATGCGACCCGCGGGCGGACGAAACTGAAGCTTATTGCACGGCGCACCGCACGCAACGGCTGGCACCCAGCACGCGCCGCCCCAGATTCACCTGATAACTGAAGAACTCCTTTTGCCCCAGGGGGTCTCCCTCATCTTGCCAAGGCAGACGTTCCTCGGCCGCGGCCATTCAATCACACGGTCGTTTTTGGGCAACCGCCCTCAAAGTCTGACCGGCACGTCGTGGTCGGCGAGATAGCGCTTGGCCTGCGGGATGGTGAAGGTGCCGAAATGAAAGATGCTGGCGGCGAGCACGGCGCTGGCGCCGCCTTGCTCAAGCACCTCGGCGAGGTGAGCCAATGAGCCGGCCCCGCCGGAAGCGATCACCGGTACCTCCACCGCATCGCTGACCGCCCGGGTCAGTTCAAGATCGTAACCGGCCTGCGTGCCGTCACGATCCATGCTGGTGAGCAGGATTTCGCCCGCGCCCAGCGCGACGGCTTTACTGGCCCAGGCCACGGCGTCGAGTTCGGTGGGGTTGCGGCCGCCGTGGGTGTAAACGCGCCAGGACTTGCCGTCGGGTTCGCGCTTGGCGTCGATCGCGACCACGATGCACTGGTTGCCAAAGCGGCGCGAGGCGTCGCGGATCAGGGCCGGGTCCTTGATCGCCGCGGTGTTGAGCGAAACCTTGTCGGCGCCGGCGTTGAGCATGGCGCGGATATCGTCGACCGAACGCAGCCCGCCGCCGACGGTCAGCGGCATGAAGCATTGCTCGGCGGTGGCGCGCACGACGTCGTGCATGATGGCGCGGTTGTCGCTGGACGCGGTGATGTCGAGGAAGACCAGTTCGTCGGCGCCCTGGGCGTCGTAGGCCTTGGCGCAATCGACGGGATCGCCGGCGTCGCGCAGTTCCTGAAACTTCACGCCTTTGACCACGCGGCCGGCGGTCACGTCGAGGCAGGGAATGATGCGGCGGCTGAGCATGGCGGGCACGGGCAGGCCGGGCGCGGAGCCGGGCCTTGCCCCTTACTCGACCTCGGCGATCTCGGGGTCGAAGTTGACCGCGAGCCGGTAGATGTGACCGGGACGCATGATGAGGGGATGATCGCGCACCAGGTGCTGCAGGTAGTGGATCTTGCCGTAATTGGTGCGGTAGGTCGGGTCAGCGCTGACGACCTCGGTGTCGCGCCAGGTGGCCTGGAAATCATCCTTGGCTACGCTGCAACGGTGGCCCTGGGGGCCGAGGGCAGGCGAGCCGCCCACGCGGTATTTGGAATGCGGCGCGGCGACGGCGAGAACGTAGCGGAATTTGTCGAGCGTGACCTGCTGTTTGACGGTGTAGGCGAACTCGCAGCTGATCTGGTTGCCGCTGAAGTTCCACTGCACCTTGACGCTGCCGAGGCCCTTGACGAACTCCTCGTTGAGGTTGATCAGCTCGGGTTGCTCGTAGCGGAAATAGAAGCTGTTCCGCAGGCCAAGGCCGGTGACGCAGTTGCGGCCGTAGAACGCCGGGATGGTCACGTGTTCGCCGAAGGTCAGCTCGGGGAGCATGATCGGCAGGTAAACGTTGTTCGGCCAGTCGAAAACGCCGGGGCAGTGCGGGAAGGGCAGGGCGTCGCTGGAGAGATGACCGCCGCAGCTGATGAGCGGGATCTGCGTGTGCAGGCCGCTGGCGGGATCGCGGTAAAGGAAGAGGCCCTGCTCCTTGCGGCTGCTCTTGTCGAAGATCACAAACCGGCCGCTGGGCTTGGGCGACTCGGGCTTGGGCGCAACCGGGGCCAGCTGCACGGTTTTGGCGAGGCGGGACCACTGGCAGAGGTAGCGCGCGGCGTCGAAATTCGCCATGCGCGTGGTGTGCTTCTCGTAGGCGGTGCGCTCGTCGTCGCGCAGGTCGAGGAAGCCGTGCTCCTGGTCGAGGTAGGTCTGGTAGAAATACAGGAAGAGGCGGCGCAGGATGTCGAAATAGCGGCCCTTCTGGTCGTCGGGGATCCAGTTGTCGCGCAGACCCTGCAGGATGAGGCTGACGCAGTGCATCTGGCCGTAGGCGCCGGCGGCGCGGCCGAACGCCCAGCCGAGACCGTCGGCGCGCACGAGGTCGGGCATCATGCGGATGTATTTCTCGGCGTAGGTGCGGAGGGTGGGCAGCTTGCGCTCGCGCACGCCGCTGTTGGCGTGGAGCTGCAGGGCGGAGCGCACGAAGACGAGCGTCATCACCCCGTAGAGATTGAAATTGCCGCCGAGGCCGTGGGTGGAGTCGTCGAAGTAGCCGGTGGAGCTGGTCTGGTTGAGGCGGTCGACCATGCGCTCGATGAGGCGCGAGGTCTCGTCCTTCTTGGACAGGCCGAAGCTGTAGCGGGCCACGGCCTTGCCGATGTTGAAGGCCTGCCAGTGGTTGTCGTAGTCGCTGCGGTGGAGCAGCTGCTTGTCAATGCGCTGCTTGGTCTCGTCGACGAGGCGCTCCCACACGGGGTTGCGGTCCTTGGAGGGGCCGAAGGCGAGCAGGCCGAGGGCGGCGTAGGCGAGGCCGTTTTCGGCCGCGGGCTCGGTGAACATCTGCGCGGTGATGCAACGGGCCGCGAGGTCGATGAGGTCGTGGCCGTTGAGCGTGGTTTCTCCGGTGGCGCGGTAGAACTCGCCGAGGGCGTAGGCGACGTGGCCGGGTTCGTCGGGGCGGGATTGCTCGCCGTTGGCGGGCAGGATCGTGCCGTTGGGCTGAATCGAATCAAGATTATGGCCCAACATGGAGCGGGCCATGTCGAGACATTGCTCGGAGAAGCTATGCATTCGTGGGAGGTTTGGTGCGAGGAGTGGCCGGAGGCCGGAAGGAACGGGGAGATTGCCGGGCCGCCCGAGGGGGCGGCAAGAGCGAAGTTACTGGGCGATGAGCTTGAGGAACTCGGCGTTGGTCTTGGTTTTGGAGAGGCGCGCGATCATGGTCTCGGTGGCTTCCTCGATCTTCTGCTGCACGAGGGCGCGGCGGAAGAAGTGGATGCCCTCGAGTTTTTTGGCCTCGATCAGGAGCTCCTCCTTGCGGGTGCCGGAGGCGGCGACGTTGATGGCGGGCCAGAGGCGCATCTCGGCGCACTTGCGGTCGAGGACGAGCTCCATGTTGCCGGTGCCCTTGAATTCCTGGAAAATGACGTCGTCCATGCGGCTGCCGGTTTCGACGAGCACGGAGGCGATGATGGTGAGGCTGCCGGCCTCCTCGGTGCGACGGGCGGAGGCGAAAAGCTGACGGGGCTTCTCGAGGGCGCGCACGTCCAGGCCGCCCGAGCCGGTGCGGCCGGAGTTGCGCTGGGTGTTGTGGGCGCGGGAGAGGCGGGTGATGGAGTCAACGAAGAGCACGACGTCGCGGCCCACCTCGACGAGGCGTTTGGCGCGCTCGATGCACAGGTCGGCAATGCGGATGTGGTTTTCGATCTGCTCGTCGTTGGACGAGGCCCAGACCTCGGCGGGCACGCTGCGGCGGAAGTCGGTGACTTCCTCGGGCCGCTCGTCGACGAGCAAAATCATGACGTGGCACTCGGGATTGTTCTCGAGCACACCGAGGGCCATGTCGCGCAGGAGGGTGGTCTTGCCGGTGCGGGGCGGGGCAACGATCAGGCCGCGGGTGCCCTTGCCGATGGGGCAGAACAGATCGACGGCGCGCGTGGTCATGCGGCCGTCCTTGAGTTCCATCTTGAGGTGCTGTTCGGGCGAGATGGTGGTGAGGCTGGTGAACTCGAACTTGCCGCGGCGCTCCTCGAGCGGCACGCCGTCCACCGTCTCGATGAACTTCATCTTCGGGTTGGGGAAGCGGCCGTCGGGCGGAAACGCGGTGCCGCCGATGCAGTTGCCTTCCTTGAGCTTGAAGCGGCGGATGAGTTCCTTCGGCACAAACGGATCGGTGGGCCGGCGCTTGCCACCCTTGCTGATGTCGATCAGCTGGCCGTTGCCGCCGCGCTGCTTGTCGATGTCGAGGATGCCCTCGACCTGAATGACGTTTTGTTCGGGGGCGGCCGTTGCGGCCGTGTTGGCGGAATCAGCGCCGGGGGCGGCTGCAGAAGTGTCCGCCGGAGCGGACGAGGTTTTGTTATCCATACAAGAAACTTTCTTAATAAAAAATGCTCGACCCGCGCTTGACGCTTGAAAGTTCGGGCGGGATAAGAGCCGCGGACAGCGTTTCTTAACCCTAAACCCGCCACCAAACGTGACAGATCAATCGATTACCTCAGTTTCCCGAGAGAGTCGGGCGTTCAAGCCTTCAGCCGAGTTCAAAGCCCAAGCGAATCTTGGGAGTGAAGCCACCTATAAGAGGCTCTACGCGGAATCTGTCAACTCCCCAGAAAAGTTCTGGAGCCGTCAGGCCAAGGAGTTGCTGGTGTGGCGGAAACCGTTCCGCAGCGTCGTGAAATGGAACGCCCCGCACGCCGAGTGGTTCGGCGGTGGCATGTTGAATGTGGCGGAAAACTGTCTCGACCGCCACCTGGGCACCGCCCGGGAAAACAAGGCGGCGCTCATCTTCGAGGGCGAGCCCGGCGACGTGCGCACGATCACCTACAAGCAGCTGCATTTCCACGTCTGCCGGCTGGCGCATGTTTTTGAAAACCTGAATGTTGGCAAAGGCGACCGCGTGGCGATCTACATGCCGATGGTGCCGGAGGCAGTGGTCGCCATGCTGGCCTGTGCGCGGGTCGGCGCGATCCATACGGTGGTTTTCGGCGGCTTCAGCTCCGAGTCACTCAAGGACCGCATCAATGACTGCGGCGCCAAGCTTGTGATCACGGCCGACGGCGGCTGGCGGCGCGGCAAGGTCGTGGAGTTGAAAAAAACCGTGGACGAGGCGTTGGAGCACACCCCCTCGGTCCAGACCGTGCTGGTGCTGCGCCGCTGCAAGAACGAGATCAACATGCAGGAAGGCCGCGACATCTGGTGGCACGAGGCTTGGGAAGGCGCGCCCAACCACCACAAGGCGAAGGCGTTTCCCTCGGAGCATCCGCTGTTCATTCTCTATACTTCCGGCAGCACCGGCAAACCCAAGGGTGTGCTGCACACCAGCGCGGGCTACCTGCTCGGATGCAAACTCTCCTCGCAATACGTTTTCGACCTCAAGGAGAGCGACCTGTATTTCTGTTCGGCCGACATCGGCTGGATCACCGGTCACAGCTACGTGGTTTACGGCCTGCTCTCCAACGGCGCCACGGTCTTCCTCTACGAAGGCGCGCCCAACGAGCCCGGCCCGGACCGCTTCTGGCGGATGATCGACCGTCACGGCATCACCATCTTCTACACCGCGCCCACCGCCATCCGCGCCTTCATGCGCTGGGGCGACAACTACGTGCTCAGCCACCAGCTCAGTTCGCTGCGCCTGTTGGGCTCAGTGGGCGAGCCGATCAATCCCGAGGCGTGGATGTGGTATCACCGCATGATCGGCAAGAAACGCTGCCCGATCGTGGACACGTGGTGGCAGACCGAGACCGGCTCGATCATGATCACGCCGCTGCCGGGCGTCACCACCTGCAAACCCGGCTCGGCCACGCGGCCGTTCTTCGGCGTGGTGCCGAAGGTCGTGGACGAAAAGGGCAAGGAGGTGCCGAAAGGGCAGGGCGGCAAACTCGTCATCACCAAGCCGTGGCCCTCGATGCTGCGCACGCTGTGGGGCGACGACCGCCGTTACCAGCAGACCTATTTCAGCGAGTATCCCGGCATCTACTTCACCGGTGACGGGGCGCGGCAGGACAAGGACGGCTACTTCTGGATCGTCGGTCGCATCGACGACGTGCTCAACATCTCCGGCCACCGGCTCGGCACGGCCGAGGTGGAAAGCGCACTCGTGGCGCATCCGGCCGTGGCCGAGGCCGCCGCGGTCGGCCGGCCCGACGATCTCAAGGGCCAGTCACTCGTCTGCTTCGTCACGCTCAAGTCTGGCATCGAGGCCACCGAGGATCTCAAGCAGAAGCTCCGTGCGCACGTGGCCAAGGAAATCGGCGCGCTGGCGCGGCCGGATTCGATCCGCTTTGCCGCGGCCCTGCCCAAGACCCGCTCGGGCAAGATCATGCGCCGCATCCTCAAGGAAATCGCGGTCGGCGGGGAAGTGAAGGGCGACACCACCACGCTCGAGGACTTCACCGTCGTGGCCACGTTGCAGGCCGAGGACTGAAATCGGGCAACCGCTTTCTGCCGTCACGCCGTCCGTCGCAGTTTGCATTTGCTGCGCGGACGGCGTTTCCGCTTCATGGCCGCATGCTGCGTGCGTCCCGGGCATTTACCCTGATCGAACTGCTCACGGTCATTGCCGTGCTCGCAATTCTGGCCGGACTCATCATCGGCGCGGGGCGCCGGGCTTCCGAGACGGGCAAGATCGCCCGCACCCAGGCCGAACTCGCCGCGCTCGGCGCCGCGCTTGAAGGTTACAAGCGTCAATACGGCGACTACCCGCGCACCGCCGACGCCGCGCAACTGCTGCAGGCGCTCGTGGGCAAACTCGATCCGCTCATGCGTGACCTGCATCCCGACGGCCGCGTGCAGCTCGACGTTGCGCTCTTCACCTACGATCCGCCGGCCGACCCGGAGAAAAACGCCAATGTGCGGCTGGTTGATCCGTGGGGGCAGCCCTATGTTTATATTTACAAGCAACAGATGAGCCCGTGGGGCCGGCCCGATTACGTGCTGGCTTCCGCCGGACCGGATGGGCGGATCGACACCACGCTGCTCGCCGGCGCCCGGCTGAATCCCGATGCCGCCGACAATCTCGACAACATCCATGCGCCGAACTGAGCCACGCCGCAGCGCGGGTTTCACGTTGATCGAGCTGCTCACGGTCATCGCCGTGATCGGCATCCTCGCGGCGATTTTGATTCCCACGGTTTCCTCGGTGCGCGTGTCGGCCAACAAGGCGAAGACCAAGGTGCAGTTCAACCAATGGGCCGCCGCCATCGAGTCGTTCCGCAGTGAATACGGCTACTATCCGGCGTTTCACAGCACCAACCTCGTGAACGGCGGCGCCACCGGCGTGGCCACCGGCGAGCATCTGTTTCACGACATCCTGGCCGGACGCAAACGCGATGGCAGTGCGCTGTCCTCCGGTGCGGCAACACAGAACCGCAAACGCATCGCGTTCTACACCTTCAGCGAAGGCGACCTGACCGACGCCACCGCGCCGGTGCCCAACCTGATCAAGGACGCCTTCGACAACACCGAAATCGCGGTGCTGGTGGACAAGAATCTTGATGGCCGGATCGACGGTTCAGATTACCCCGGCGGCATCCCGTTTGTCGCCGGCATGAAGCCCGGCTTGGACGACATTCCAACGAACGGCCTGCGGGTGCGGGTGGCGTTCTACGCCCCGGCGCCTCGCGCCGATGCAACGAATCCGCAGTTTATCTTCAGTTGGAAATGAGCGGCCTCACCTCACGGTCAGGAGCGATGCGGCGCAACCGCCGAGGATTTACGCTTATCGAACTGCTGGTGGTGATCGGCGTGATTGCGGCTTTGGCTGCGGTGGTGATCGGCGGTCTCCGCGGTGCGGACAAATCAACCGCTTTGCGTTCAGCCCAAGCCACGGTGGTTAACCTTTTGGCGACTGCCCGTTCCAAGGCCATGTCGAGCGGGCGGGATGTCCTGTTGTTGGTGAATCATAATGTGGCCGATGCAGAACGGTTTCGGCGGATGCTGGCGGTGGTGGACAAGGACGATGTCACGCTGGTCCATGTGGTGGCATTCCTGCCCGACGGAACCTATGTCGTGCCCTACAAAGACCGTTTTGGCCCAGCCATGATCCAATCCGGTGATTTGTGGGATGGAGACAGCCTGGCTTCGTCGGCATTGAGCGCGACGGTCACGAGATCCATTCAAGGAGTGGCCTCAGAATTATGGGAATCGTTCCCGGTAACACCCGAAGGGACAACTGGCCAACAGGGTAAAATTGTCATTACGACGGGCCGATCTCTTTCACCGGCAGAAGAGAACACGGGTTATCCCATTGTCTTGGTGTCGCCCGATCAGGTGCGGGGCGTCATGATATCTGGCTACGGCCTCGCACGGATGATCAACGACCGCTCGGGTTTCTGAACGTGAAGCCGCTGCGCAAAGCGTTTTCGCTGATCGAGGTGGTGATTGCGATCGCAGTCGTGGCGGGCGGATTGACCGTGATGCTCGCGCTCTTGCCATCATTGGTGCGCAATTCCGAGGACGCGGCCGATGTCCATACCGCCCTGCGCCTGCCGGATGCCGTGCATGTGGCGCTCAAGGGAGAGATGCGGGGTGACTTTGCGTCGTTTGCCAATGGCATCCAAGCATCCGGACTCGATTTGGTGGCGGAAAAGGACGGTTCCAATGTGCGCCGGGATGATGCATCCGACAATCCGGTGCGCAGCCGTCATTTCCTCATCGAGGTGCGCGGCTTTGATTCGGGTGAATTGGCCTACAATGCCGGCGATGCGGTGCTGGTCATGCGCGTCAAGGTATCCTGGCCTTACCGGGTCTTGTCGGGCGGCACGCTGTTGCCTGCAGTTGAGGCGAAGGATCGCCAGTCCATCACCTTCAACCTGGCTTTGAACCCATGAGGCCGGGGCCAAAGAATGCCGGCTTCACGGTGATCGAACTACTCGTGGCGATCACGATCACCGTTGTGCTGGCCGGTTTGTTGATCTCCGTCACTTCTGGCGCGCTCGATGTCTGGCAACGCACGCAATCGCGATTGACGATGAATGCGCAGGTGAAGGTGGCGATGGATCTGCTCGCCCGCGATCTGCAGGCCGTGGTGCGTCCGGTCACTTCCGACATTGCATTTGCGGTGGATGTGGTGCCGACCGGCGAGCTGGGTGCGCACAACTGGCGGATGGCTGATCCTCAGATCAAGCCCGATGACGCGGTGAGTCTGCAGGCGTTGGCCAATGCCACCAGGGCGGAGCAACGCATCACCGATGCCCGGTTTGGCCGGTCGGGAATATGGCTGCGGATGATTGCGACTGCGGAAAGATCTGCTGGCGAAAAATTCCGGCTGCCCCGAGCAGTAGCGTATCAGATCAATCGGCGTCCGGTTTCTGGGGCTGTT
Source organism: Opitutaceae bacterium (assembly GCA_019455245.1). Taxonomy (GTDB): domain Bacteria; phylum Verrucomicrobiota; class Verrucomicrobiia; order Opitutales; family Opitutaceae; genus Cephaloticoccus. The sequence goes on along the minus strand of JACFMR010000025.1, from coordinate 14,021 downwards.
ACCGATACGCTACCGGCACCAATTCGCTACACCCTCTACCGCACGCGATTGAAACCAGATGAGACTTTTACGGGTGGCTATGCAGTCATCAACTACGGCGAATTGATGACCCCGGGGACGGATGAAGCTCTGTGCGACAATGTGGTGGACTTTGGCGTGTGGTGTTACGTGCGCCAGTCTGATGGTTCGTTGGGTGATCCGGTCTATCCGACCGACAATAAGGCCGTACGCTACCATGCGTCCGGCGCTTCGGGAGCCGTGAATCCGATTCCCGATGTCGTGGATGTCATGTTGCGGGTTCTGACCAACAACGGTGCCGAGCGTTTGGAGCAGATGGAGCTTGGGCGCGTGACCCGTCCACATGAGTTTGCCAGCAACGACGAATGGTGGTGGTCCGTGGTCGAGGCCGAGTCCCAAGTGTTCACCATGCGCATTGAGGTTGGTGCGGCAGCCATGCCATGAGAAATCTGATGGCCAACTCCCGCGGTTTTGCCTTGGTGCTGGTGCTCAGCCTGCTCGCCATCTTGGTGTTGGTGACCTACGCCATCTCGACGGTGGGCAAAGTCAGCGGTGCGATCAGCTCAGCGGCGGTTTACCAAATTCAAGCGCGGCAAAATGCGCTGTCGGCAATGCAGTCCGCAATTGGAAAACTGCAGGTCTATGCAGGACCTGACGACCGGCTCACTGGTATGGCTGGTATTGTGGGTATCCCGATTAGCACGGACAGCCCGACCCGCTATTGGACTGGTGTGTGGCGATCGGACGGAAGTGATGAAGTTTGGCTGGTGGTCGGCAATGCCTCGCCCGCTTTATCTACCACGAACTATTTGTTATTGGTTGGAGAGAACTCGGTTGGCGACCAAGGACTAACGAAGGCCACAAGTTCGAGTTCTCGTGAGAAAGAATGGGTCAAGGTCCCTGTCGAAATGGTGGCCGATGCTGCAGGGAGCGTGGTCGGCCACTTCGCGTATTGGGTCGGCGACGAAGGGTCCAAGATCAGCTTGCATGTGCCCGATGATGAGTTGCCGAACGAAAACGGTGCCCCGCAGGTCAGCGACAAACTACTCACAAGTCAGACGGGGGTCTGGGAGGCGGTCAAAGCCTCGTCGGTCACAGCGAAGCAAAGATTGGTGGCCTACGAGCAGGCGTTATCGATTGGTGCCAGTGCGTCGCAGGTGCAAGAGGGGTTTCACTTTCTGACGATCCGTGCGCGTTCGCCGGACGGTAGCAGTTATGTTTCAGGGCGGGTAAACATAAATACATCTTCTCGCCCACTGTGGTATTCACTGGTTTCTACATACAACACGCTCACAACTGGCGCGAAACTCTCATCCGAAGCGAGTGTAGCGCGGAAGATTGCCGACGCGATGACGGTGGGACCATTTGCTTCAGTGGCCGACTTCGAGAGCAGCACGCTACTTGACGATGCGCTGCCTTCAACCGTCACGCCGGCAACCTTCGTCCAGACTTTGAATGGGATCATTGCAGTCCGTTCCGACACCTTCCGCATCCGCGCTTACGGCGATGCGATGAATCCGGCGGATGCGGATGATCCCAATGCCAAGCCCGAGGCGGTGGCGTATTGCGAGGCGATCGTGCAACGGACCAATCAAGATGACCCGGGAGGCCACGGAAAGAAGTTCGTCGTCACCTACTTCCGCTGGCTGGGGCCGGATGACATTTGAGCGGAAGTGGTGCCAGGGGCCGGGATTGAACCGGCGACCAAAGGCTTATGAGTCCTCTGCTCTACCACTGAGCTACCCTGGCGAAAGGGCCGAAAAGTGCAGGTTCCCGTCGGAAAATCCAACAAAATTTTTCACCGGTGGGGTTCAAAGCCATATTTGCGACCATCGGCCACACTTGGCTGAATCTCGCACGGCTCGGAACACCTGCGGTTTAAGCGCGGCTACACGAACCGGCGAACGGCATCAGAGCCCGGCCAGAAGCTGGCGCAGTTCCTCGGCGGGATCCTGATGGTCCTGCGCGATGGCGAGTGTCAAGGCGGCCTCCAGCAGCGGTTTGGCTTCGTCGGCGCGGCCGGCGGCGAGCAGTTCCTTGCCGAGCAGGATGCGCGGGAGCATCCAGTCGGGTTTCACCGTGATACAGTATTCGAGGTGCGGCCGGGCCTCGGGACCGCGGTTTTCGGCCAGCAGGGCCTGGGCGAGGCTGAAGCGAAACAGCTCGCTCTGCGGGGTGCGCTGCACGAGCGCCTGAAAGTGGGCGATGCGGTCGGACATCAGGAGAGGTTGTCGACGTAAAGCAGCACGCCGGTGGCGTTGTCCGGTCCGCCGCGGCGGATGGCCAGTGCGATGATCTCGCGCAACAGCGGCTCGGGCTCCTCGTTCTTGCCGAGCATATCGGCGAGTTCGGGCTCGTCCACCAGCCGGGTGATGCCGTCGGTGCAGAACAGATAACGGTCACGGGGCCGCAGCGGTCGGTCGATGATATCGACATCAAGGGTGAACGGCTGGCCCATGCAGCGGGTCAGGGCGTTGCGGTTGCCCTCGTGAAAGAAAACGGACTCGCCGCGCGCGCGGCGGGCCCGGACTTCGTTTTCGACCGAGTGATCGGAGGTCAGGAGTTCCAGCCGGTCGTCGCGCAGCGCGTAGCAGCGGGAATCGCCGACGTGGGCGATCTGCAGGTCGGTGCCGCGGATGTGACCGAGGGTCAGCGTCGAACCGATGCCCGTGTCGGGGCTGAGCGTCCGGCCCAGTTGGTACACGGCGTCGTTGGCCGCGCGCACGATGGCGGTGAGATCGGGCGTTTCGCCGGCGGCGCGAATGCCGCCGGTCACGCTTTCCAAGACCAACGTGGCGGCCTCGGCGCCACCGGGCAAGCCGCCCACGCCGTCGGCGACCCCGAAGAGGCCGAGTTGGGCATCGATTAGCAGACGGTCCTCGTTGTTGCGGCGCACCCGGCCAATGTCGGTGAGAGCGGCGGCGCGAATGCTGATCATAACGGGTCAGTTTAGTCCGTCGGCCGGTTCAAGTGAAAGGCCTAAATGTATCTGCGCGATTGGCGACGGTCAGGCGCGTGAAATCGGTGACAGGCAGGCAGGCGAGGAACAGCCGGCCGTAGGCTTTGGCGAGCACACGGGCGTCGAGGATGGTGATGACCCCGCGGTCGTCGGCGCTGCGGATCAGCCGGCCGATGCCTTGGCGGAACTTGATCAGGGCGTCGGGCAGCGTGAGTTCGTTGAAGGGGTTGCCGCCGCGGTCGCGCACCCACTCGCTGCGGGCCTCGGCCACGGGGTGCGTCGGCGGGTCGAACGGCAGCCGGGTGACGATGACCTGCGAAAGCGAGGGCCCGGGCACATCCACGCCGGCCCAGAAGCTGTCGGTGCCGAAAAGAATGCCGTTGCCGGCGGCGCGCAGGCGGCGGGTGAGCTCGGTGCGCGAACCGGCCTCGCCCTGCATGAAAAACGGACGTCCGGCTTTCGCGAAATCGCGTTCCAAGGCGTCGGCGACCTGCCGCATGTCATGGTAGCTGGTGAACAGCACCAGTGAGCCCCCGGTCGTGGCGAGCGTGCAGAAGCGGATGTAGTCGATCAGCGCGCTGATCGCGAGCTTGGCCTCGCGCGGGGTGGGCAGCGGCACGTCGGCCGCCACGTAAACGCGCATGTTGCGGGCGAAATCGAAGGGCGAGGCGACCATGACGGTGCGGGCCGCTTCGGCGCCGATGCGGTTTTGAAACGGCTCGATGGTCCCGCCCATCGCGAGCGTGGCGCTGGTGCAGACCACGGCGGTGCCACGGCTGAGCAACTGGTCGCGCAGGTAGGGCGCCACATCGAGCGGCGCGGTGCGCAGTGTCACGATCGTCTGGCGGCGGCCGGAACGCTCGAGCCAGTAAACGAAGGCCTCGTCGGCCGCGGCCAGCCACTGGCGCAGGCCGGTCTGCACGGTTTTGAGTCGTCCGCGTTGTTCGAGCAGTTCGTCGCGTTCACGGCCGTCGTCGAGTTTGTCGGCGCGATTGCCGACGGCCTTGATCAGCGCGTGCAACGGGCCGTCGAGCCATGGTTCGCAGTCGCACTCCGAGCGCAGGCGCGCCACGGGGTGCTTGGCCAGCAGATTGTCGCGCAGGAATCCGAAGAATTGCTCCGAGGCCTCGAGTGCATCGAGCACGAGCTGCTGCTCAAACGCGCCGCCGTGCCGGGCCATGAGGCCGCGCCGGGTTTTCGGGTTGAAAAGGTGCTTCAGCATCCGGTCGATGCCATAGCTGCTGAGCCGCAGGCCGAAGTGGTCGGTGGCGACCTCGGGCACGGTGTGCGCCTCGTCGAGCACCACGAAATCGTCGGGGAAAAGCACGCCGCGCGAAGCGCCGGTTTCCGCGGCGCCGCCGGCGTTCATCAGCGCGAATAGCAGCGAGTGGTTGACGATGATGATCTGGGCGAGCCGCAGCCGGGTGCGGGCGCGTTGGTAGAAGCAGCGCTCGCAATCGCAGTGTTTGCGCGAACAGGCGGAGGAGTCGGCGTTGACCCATTCCCACACCTCGGGCGCGGGCGGGGGTGAGAGCTCGTGCCGGAGGCCTTCGCGGGTGGTGGCGGCCCAGTCGGCGATGCGCTGCAGTTCGCTGCTCTCCGGCGTGGAAAACAGCTCCTGTTTGTCGCGCAGGGCCGTGGCGAGCCGGGTGGGGCAGAGGTAGTTGGCCTTGCCGACGAGGACCGCGCTCTTGAAGTCCGCGTAGGCGGCGAGTTCGGGCTGGGATTTGAAGATGCGCCGGCAAAGCGGCAGATCCTTGGTCTCGATCTGCTCCTGCAGCGAAATCGTGTGGGTCGAGACGAGCAACTGGCGCGACTGGTCGGTGGCCTGGATGATGCCGGGCAGCAGGTAGGCGAGGGATTTGCCCACGCCGGTGCCGGCCTCGAACAGGAGGGTTTCGTCGGAGGCAAAGGAGGCGGCGACGGCGCGGGCCATGTGCTCCTGTTGCGGCCGGTGCTCCAGCTCGAGCGCGGATTGCAGCCAGCCGCCTTCCGCGAAAAGCCGGGCGGCCAGCTGCGGCGCCTGGCTCGGCGGCGGCGGGGGCGGCAGGGCCGAGTCGGTGTCGTCGCGCAATCCGATCATGAAGCCCACCAACGAAGCCGCCGGGCCGGGAGTCCGCAAACGAAAAGGCTCGGTGCGAAAGAGATGGAAATCACCACCGGGTGAAGCGACAACGGACAACACCCCAAACACACGGAAAGTGTCACGTAATACGTGACACTTTCCGCTGCGTCCTTCTGTTGGAATATGGGGCTGTGACCCGGGGCGAAATCCTGCCCACGTCTGTGGTCAGAAGACCGATTTCGGATGCTATCGCTGCGCTCGGTGCGTGGGGATCAATCACCGGTCGGTTTTGAGCGTGACCACCGTGCCGGATTCGCGGGAGCGGTCGGCGCCGAAGCCCATCAGGTGTCCGCTGATCGAATCCTCCAAGCCGGTGGACGAGATTGAGGGCGGTTCGCCGCGCAGCACGTGCAGGAAGTCCTCGGTCACGCGCAGGTCGCCGCCGCCGTGGCCGCCCGAGGCGCCGGTCATGTCGCCGCCGACGTTCAAATCGACGGTCTTTTCGGTGTATTCGTGACCGGGCCGGGTGTCGAAGTGGCGGATGACGAAGGTCGAGTCCTCGAAGCAGCCCTGGATTTCGCCGGTGGTGCCGACGAGATGGAGGCGTCGCGTGGGCCGGGCGCTGCCGCCGATCATGTTGAGGGTGGCGGTGCAACCGTCGGCAAACTCGATGGCGACGGACTGGTGGTCCACGACGTCGTTGTCGCATTTCCAAACGCAACGGCCGTAGCGGTTGTCGGCCTTCAGCGAGGCCTCCAAATCGGCGAGGGTCGGGTTCTCGATGTGTTCGAGGCAGTCCCAGACGTACCATTTCCAGCGGTCGGGATGGTCGAGGTAATGCTTGCGGGCGGAGTAGAGACAGTCGGCCTCGATCGGGCAGTCCACGAGACAGCGCGTGCCGGCGCCGGGCGGCGCCTTTTCGGGGCGAAACTGGAAATTGCCGCCGAAGCTGGAAACGCGCACGGGCGCCACGCCGCTTTTCATCCACGCGATGAGGTCGAGGTCGTGGCAGCTCTTGGCCATGAGCATGGTGGACTGGCTGAAATCGCGACGGCTCCATTTGCCGCGCACGAAACCGACCGCCATGTGATGGTAGGAAACGTGCTCGACGGCCTGCACGTTGAGGATTTCGCCGATGGTGCCATTGAGCACCTCGCGCCGGATGGCAGTGTAAAACGGCGTGTAACGCAGCACATGGCAGATGCTGACCTTGCGGCCGTGTTGACGCGCCGCCGCCACGAGCTGCCAGAGCTCCTCCTCGGAGGTGGCGAAGGGTTTTTCGAGCAGCAGGTCGTAGCCGGCGGCGAGGAGCGGCAGCGAGGTGGGCACGTGGTGCTGGTCCATCGTGCCGTTGATGACGAAGTCGGCGAATCTGGGCAGCGCGGCCACGGCGTCGGCGCTTTCGTAGCACTGGTCGGGCCGGAGATTGAACCAGCGCCGCGTGCGCTCGCGCCGGCCGGGCGAGGGATCGGCGACGCCGACGATCTCCAACTCGTCGGGGTGATGCAGCGCATATTCGGCGTAAACGTAGGCGCGATGACCGGCGCCGACGATGATGGCGGTGAGCTTCTTTTTCATGCCTTGGGGCAGGCTGGCTAATAGATATGCATTCGGTGGCGGACCCACCCCCTTGGCCGGGAATCGGTTTGCCCAATGTCTCGCGGCAGTCTCATTCTGGGACGGTGGAAAGCAAACCTGATCATGCCGCAAACTGGGCCGAAACATTGGCGGAGTTCCTGAGGCAGGATCCGCGGGTGGGAGCGGTGCGCTTCGAGCCGGAAACCCGCAAGGTCGAGGTGGCCACGATCGGCGAGGTGGACCTCACGCAGTTGCAGGCCAAGCTGGGCGAGGCCATTGTGGCCATCGAGGAGCAGCTCAAGCGCGAGGGCCGGCTGAAGGCGCCGCGGGGGTTCACCGTGCGGCAGTCGGCCGGCCGCACGCAGGTGGCGTGGGAAACCTGCGAGACGGCGGAAAAGCTCTGGCTCTGGCGCGAGGTCGAGTGGCCCGAGATCGACAGCGCGGTCGAGGAGCATGTTTCGGAATGGCGGGAATTGTCGGTGCTGGCCGCGATCTGCGGCGTCTGCGGCATCGCGGGCTTCGTGGCGACGGAATGGGCCCCGCAGCTGCCCTGGCTCGGGCGCGGGCTGTATCTGGTCGGCCTGATCGCCGGTGGCTGGGATGCCGCCAAGGACTCGTGGGAAAACCTCAAGTCGCTGCGACTCGACATCCATTTTTTGATGATCGCGGTGGCGCTGGGCGCGATGGCGATCGGGGCCTGGGGTGAGGCCGTGCTGCTGCTGTTTCTGTTCTCCTCGGCCGGAGCGATGGAGGAATTTGCCCTCGACCGCACCCACCGCGAGGTGAGCGCGCTGTTGAAAACTGCGCCGAAGCAGGCGGTGCGGCTTGATGCGGAGGGGCGCGAACAGTCGGTGGCGGTGGCGGATTTGCGGGTGGGGGATTGGGTGCGCGTCCGGCCCGGCGAGGCGTTTGCCGCCGATGGCGAGGTGGTCAAGGGCCGGAGCGCGAGCGATGAATCCACGCTGACCGGCGAGGCCGTGCCGGTGGAGAAGGACAAGGGCGACCCGGTGTTCAGCGGCACGATCAATCTGTGGGGCGCGGTGGACTTTGTGGTCACCAAACTCCCGTCGGAAAGCACGCTGCAAAAGATCATCCGGCTCATCCAGACGGCGCAGAAACTGCGCGCGCCGAGCGAGCGGTTCACCGACAAGTTCGGCCCCGGCTACACCTACGCGGTGATCGGCGGCTGCGCGCTGATGTTTCTGGTGTGGTGGCTGGGATTCGATCTGCCGGCTTTTGCCAACACGGAGACGACGCGCTCCGCGTTTTACCGCGCAATGACGCTGATGGTGGTGGCCAGCCCCTGTGCCTTGGTGCTTTCGATTCCATCCGCCATTCTGGCGGCCATTGCCTGGGGGGCGCGCCACGGCGTGCTGTTCCGCGGCGGAGCGGCGATTGAGAAGCTCGCGGCCATCAGGGCCGTGGCGCTGGACAAGACCGGCACGCTCACCACCGGGGAACTGGCGGTGACGGGCTGCGAGAGTTTTCCCGCCGGCCAGGAGGACCGGGTGATGGAACTGGCGTATGCCTTGGAGATGAAATCGCAGCATCCGATTGCCCGTGCGATCATCCGCCACGCCAAGACACACAATGTGCGCGAGCTGGATGTGGCGGAGTTTGAATCGCTCACCGGCAAGGGACTGCGCGGTCAGCTCGACGGGGCGACGGTGTTGCTCGGGCGCCGGGAACTGCTGGAGACGGGGCCGCTGGCGGACTGGGCGGCCAAGCTGCCGCCCGCGCCGCCGGAACTCAGCGAAGTCTGGGTGCTGGGCCGTGATGTGGTCGGCCGCGTGCTGCTGCGCGACCAGATCCGTGCGGAATCCCAAGGCGTGCTGGCCGAATTGAAGGCGGCGGGGATCCGTACGGTCATGCTGACCGGCGACCGGCGTCACACCGCCGAGGCGGTGGCCAAGGAGTTGGGCGTGGACGAGGTCCAGGCGGGGTTGTCACCGGAGGATAAGGTGGCAGCGATCCAGGCGATCCGCGAATCGGGCCGCCGGGTGGCGATGGTGGGCGACGGCGTGAACGACGCGCCGTGTCTGGCGGCGGCGGATGTGAGCGTGGCGATGGGGGCACGGGGCAGCGATGCGGCCTTGGAGCAGGCCGAGATCATTTTGATGCACGACCGCATCGAGAATTTCCTCTCGGCGTTGCGGCTCAGCCGCCGCTCGGTCCGGGTGATCAGACAGAACCTGACCATTTCGCTTGGTGTGGTGGTGGTCATGGTGATCGCCACCACCGTCGGGGCGGTGCCGCTGGCCGTCGGTGTGGCCGCGCATGAGGGCAGCACGCTCGTGGTCTGTCTCAATTCCCTGCGCCTGCTGTTCGGCCGCAACCGGTAAGCCGGGCGGATGACATAAAGCGCGTCGGCGGTTGACAGCGGGGCGGTGCTCGGGCTCCTTTCCGCCTTTCACGCCCATGACCGACAAGTCCCTGCCGTTCACCAAGGAACAACTCGAAGCCGTCGCCGCGAAGGTGCCGACGCCGTTTCATATTTACGACGAGCCGGCCATGCGGAAAAACGCGCAGGCCTTCCGTGACGCTTTTGCGTGGGTGCCGGGCGGTTTCACCAACTACTACGCGGTCAAGGCGCTGCCGAACCCGCACGTACTGAACGCGCTGAAGGCCGAGGGCATGGGCGGCGACTGTTCGTCGTTGGCCGAACTGAAGCTGTGCGCGGCGGTGGGCATCACGGGCGACCGCATTGTTTTCACCTCGAACGACACGCCGGCCAACGAATACGTGGAGGCGGCCCGGCTGGGCGCCATCATCAATCTCGACGACATCAGCCATATTGCGTTTCTCGAAAAGAGCCTCGGCGGCCGGCTGCCGGAGATGCTGTGTTTCCGCTACAACCCGGGGCCGTTGAAGGAAGGCAACGTAATCATCGGCAAGCCCGAGGAAGCGAAGTACGGCTTTACTCGCGACCAGCTGTTCGAGGGTTATCGCATCCTGCGCGGCAAGGGCGTGAAGCGATTCGGCCTGCACACGATGGTGGCGTCGAACGAGCTCAACCCGGACTATTTCGTGGAAACCGCGCAAATGCTGTTCGACCTCGTGGTCGAGCTGAACCGTGAGCTCGGCATCCGTTTTGAATTTCTCAACCTCGGCGGCGGCATCGGCATCCCGTATCGCCCGGAGCAGACCGCGGTGGACCTGGCCTACGTCGGTGAAAAAATTCGCGCGGTTTACGAAAAGACCATTGTGGCCAACGGCCTCGGCCCGATTCGCATCGCGATGGAGTGCGGCCGCATGGTCACCGGTCCCTACGGCTACCTGGTGTCACGCGTGCTGCACAAGAAGGCGATCTACAAGAATTACGTCGGCCTCGACGCCTGCATGGCCAACCTCATGCGTCCGGGCATGTATGGCTCGTATCACCACATCAGCGTGCCGGGCCGGGAACAGGCGCCGCGCAAGGTTTACGACGTCACCGGTTCGCTGTGTGAGAACAACGACAAGTTTGCCATCGACCGCGAGATCCCGGATCCGGAAATCGGCGACCTGGTGGTGATCCACGACACCGGTGCGCACGGCCATTCGATGGGCTTCAATTACAACGGCAAGCTGCGCAGCGCCGAGGTGCTCTGGCAGGGCGACGGCCAGTGGAAGCTCATCCGCCGGGCCGAGACCTACGCCGATCATTTCGCCACGCTGGATTACCCGGGGTTGGGTTGAGGGGGACGGCGCAAGGTCGCCACGGCTGCTCGCTGGTGAGCCACGTTGTCGGCCAGCTTCCTTCTTCGCCAGATCTACGCAGGGCCCGGCCAACACGGCTGCACTGCAACCTTAGCTGCTGTAACGCAGACCGGCACAAGGTCGTGCCGGTCCACCCGCTCTTCACCCCGGCCTGAAATCAAAAATTCCGGACGCGTGCCATGACGGCTCAACCGCCGTGCTCGGCCAACCAGCGCTCCGCCTCGATGGCGGCCTGGCAGCCCATGCCCGCGGCGGTGATGGCCTGGCGATAAACGTGGTCGGCGCAATCGCCCGCCACGTAGATGCCCGGGAAATTGGTTTTCACCTGCGAGCCGGCGGCGGGTTTGAAGTAGCCGCCTTCGTCCACCTCGAGCGGCGGCGCGAACGGACCGGTGTTGGGCACATGGCCGATCGCCACAAAGATGCCCTTGACCGGCAGCATGCGTTCCTCGCCCGACTTGACGTTTTTGACCTTCAGGCCGCTGACCGCGCCCTCGGCCACGCCCTGCACTTCGACGGGCACGGAGTCCCAGACCATCTCGATCTTTTCGTGCGAGGTGGCGCGGTCGGCCATGATTTTTGACGCCCGGAGTTCGTCGCGGCGATGGACGAGATAGACCTTGCTGGCGAAACGGGTGAGGAAGAGCGCCTCCTCGGCCGCGCTGTCGCCGCCGCCGATCACGGCTACCTCCATCTTGCGGTAGAACGCGCCGTCGCAGGTGGCGCAGGTGGTCACGCCCTTGCCGCCATAGAGTTCCTTTTCGCCGGGAATGCCGGTCATGCGCGGCGAGGCGCCGGTGGCGATGATCACGGCCTTGGCGAGAATGGTGCGGTCGCCGCAGACGATCCGGCGCGGCATGGTCTCGAAATTGACCGCCTCGACCACGGCCTGCTCGAAGCGTGTGCCGAACTTGGTGGCCTGCTGGCGCAGGTTGTCCATCAGTTGGTAACCGTCGACGCCGGCGGGGAAGCCGGGGAAGTTTTCCACCTCGCTGGTGGTGGTCAGCTGGCCGCCGGGCAGCGTGCCTTCGATGACGAGGGGGTTGAGGTTGGCGCGGGCGGCGTAGATGGCGGCGGTAAGGCCGGCGCATCCGGTCCCCACGATGACGACGTTTTCGACAGGATTGGACATGGCGGTGAAGTAAAAAGAGAGAGCGCAGCCGCGGCCGAGTGCAACCTCGGAGATGGAAATAGGCCGTTCAGACCATGGCTGTCGGCCGCGGAATGACTGAAAAGGGGGCGCGCGTTGTCCTCAGCGCGCATTGGTTCATCCTTCGCCCCGGGCCGGGTGCGCCGTGCACGCGGTCGCAACGTTCAGGGATGATCGCGCAGACCGCCCGGAGCCTTGGCACGCTGCTCCTGTTCGATCTGACGGCGGGTGGCGGCCATGTTGTCCACGAGATTCGGGTAGCGGCGGCCGGCGGCCTTGGCGCGGGCGCGCGCCCAGGCGATGCTGGCGGGCGTGAGCTTGGTTTTGGTGCCGGAGTCAGGCGGAGGCTGCTTTTGCCAGGGTGCGGTGGCCATGATGGGTGGCCCGGAATCAAGCGGATTTGTCAATCTTCGCAAACGCGATGCAGCGCCCGCGATGAGATCGGTCGTTTCGGCACCGCGGAAAATCGCCGGCGCTCAGGAGAAAAAAGTGCGGAGCTGCGAGAGAATCGCGTGGGTGGTGGCATCGGGCAGGTGACCGAGCGTGCGTTTCAGGAGGCCTGAATGCATGGTGAATAGCTTGGTCGTGCGGATCCGTGATGGCTTGGGCAGGCCGGCGGCGGCGATATCTGCGGCGGTGAGCACCACATGATCCTGAGGTCCGGGGGCGACATTCATTTGAGAGGTGATTGCGACCAGCATCACATCGGATTGGCACGCATTCCAAGTATCCGGTGAAACCACGACTGCCGGTCGTTGCTTGGTCGTGCTGAGGTCGGTGAAGGGGAAAGGCACCAGCACGACATCGCCACGCCTACAGCTGGTCATAGACGGCGTCATCGGGATTGTCCCAGAAGGCAAAGGCCGACTCGGCGTTTTTGAGCGCGGCGAGGTCTTCCGGCGAAATCTTCAGTTTCGACGGCAGTTCGTGCAGCAGTTGCATCTGCTGCTTTACGTCAAGGCGCTCAATGGCGTCTTCTATTTCCTGCACGCTGCTCATGAAGCCAAGAAAGCCGTGGGTTGGCCGTCAGTCAAATCCGGGTTTGGGGTCGCTGGCGTTTGGCTTGCGTCGTTACCAACCGAAACTGCGGCGGATGCGCAGGGGTTCGTAGAGTTCGCCGGAGACCTCGAGGAGGAAGCGGCTCGGCTGCAGCAGCATGCCGCCGGGGCCGCCGCGGGTGGCGACCTTGGGGTAGCAGAGGTAGAGCTCGTTTTTGGCGCGGGTGACCGCCACGTAGAAGAGCCGGCGCTCCTCCTCGACATCGCCGGCCTCGATCGAGCGCCGGCCGGGGAACTGGCCGTCGGCGAGCCCGATGAGGAAGACGACGTCGTATTCCAAGCCCTTGGCCTGGTGCACGGTGGTGAGCTTGATGGCCTCGGCCTCGGGGTCGACCTGCCGGTCGCTGGTCTCGCTGTTGAGCAGGACAATCTGCGCGAGCAGATCCTGCATGTCCTCGAACCGGCCGGCGAAACCGACCAAGGCCTTCAACTCCTCCAGGCGCTCAACGTAGTCGGCAAACGCGCCTTTCAGGTAATCGCCATACCAGCCGTCGATGGCGGTTTCCACCGTCGCCGGGGGCGTGCCGCTGCGCATGGTCGCCGCGACCTGAGCCAGCGAGGCGCAGAAGCTGCCCCAGTCGTCGCGGGCATCCTTGGCGACCTTGCTTTTGACGTCGTCGGTATCGAGTGCGTCGATGAAATTCTTCTGCAGCAGGCGCGCGTGGTCGGTGGCGGCGGCGTGGATTTTCTGCGCGCCCTTTTCGCCGACCTTGGGCAGCAGCACGGCGATGCGTTGCCAGGCCTGCGTGTCGGAGGGGTTGTAAACAAAGCGCAGCAGGGCCACGAGGTCGCGGATGTGCTGGCGCTCGAAAAACTTCACCCCGCTGGTGATGTGGTAGGGCATGCCGGCGCGCGAAAGGGCCAGCTGCACCTCGAGCGCGAGGAAATGCGACCGGTAGAGGACAGCGATCTCGCTCGGGGAGACGCCCTCGTCGTCGACCAGTGCGCGGATGCGCTTGAGCAAAAACTCGGCCTGCTCGCGGTCGTCCATGGTCTGGACCACAAAGGGTTTTTGCGAGTGGGCACGGGCGGCCCGCAGCTCCTTGTCGAAGTGCCGGCCCTTGGGCTGGGCGAGGAGCACGCCGTTGGCGAAATTGAGGATCTCGGGCGTCGAGCGATAGTTGGTCTCGATGCGATGGATCACCGTGCCCGGGTGGCGGTCCGGGAAGGTCATGATGTTCTCAAAATTGGCGCCGCGCCACGAGTAGATGCACTGGGCGTCGTCGCCCACGGCCATGACGCAATGATGCGGGGCGAGCCGGTCGACGATCTGGGCCTGCAGGGTGTTGGTGTCCTGGTATTCGTCGACGAGCAGGTGACGGAAGCGCTGGCCGAAATACTGCGCGACCTCCGGCACGTCGGTCAGGAGCTTGAGCCAGAGTTCGAGCAGGTCGTCGTAGTCCACAACGTTCTGCTCGCGTTTGCGTTTTTCATACGCGGTGGCGAAGGCCGGGAAACGGTGCCTGATGTCCTCGTATTGCGGAAAGTTGCGGG
>JACFMR010000003.1:214491-224467 GCA_019455245.1 Opitutaceae bacterium | reverse complement strand
GGTCCCAAGGGTTCGGCTGTTCGCCGATTAAAGTGGTACGCGAGCTGGGTTCAGAACGTCGTGAGACAGTTCGGTCCTCTATCCGCTGTGGGCGTCTGTGATTTGAGGGGTTCATTCTCTAGTACGAGAGGACCGAGAATGACGAACCTCTGGTGTTCCGGTTGTCGCGTCAGCGGCAGCGCCGGGTAGCTATGTTCGGAAGGGATAAGCGCTGAAAGCATCTAAGCGCCAAGCCCATCCCAAGATAAGATCACAATCCGTCGTAAGACGGTGCAAGGTCCGGGTAGACCACCCGGTTGATAGGGCAGAAGTGTAAGCACGGCAACGTGTTCAGCTAACTGCTACTAATGACCTTGCCGGTTTATGCAATCAAAGCGCTCGTATTCTAAGGCGTTTATTTTACCTCCTTACTTATCCTGAACTTTTATCAATTGCCCGAATATATCGGGCTTCCCTTCCTGGTGATCATTTGCCGGGGGTTCCACCCGTTCCCATCCCGAACACGGCCGTTAAGCCCCGAGCAGCCAATGGTAGTAGGACGATAGGTCCCGCGAGAGTAGGTCGTTGCCAGGTTTATGGCCCGGTTCTTCGAAAGAAGAGCCGGGCCTCTTTTTTTGTCGGAATAGACACCTCGCCAGCAGCAGATCGCAACGGCAGCTCCTGTGCCCCGGAGTGAAGCAGACAACGAAACGATGGCCTACGGACGAATACCAGCGCATGCGATTTCGCCTGGGTTGCCATTGCTACTAAAGCTTACGTTACCGCTCGCCGGTGGGCGGGGGGCATCGGCTTGAGGTCGTCGCAGATGGTCAATCTGCGGCGGGGGACAAAGGCGCGCATACGATCTCGCGATCAGAACTGCGACGCTGACAGACGACGAAATGCTGGATGGTGAGATTGGACCATCTGAATCATTTTATGCGTTTATGATTAATCGATCCTGCCGATCTTGTGGCCTGATTTTCGTCTATGCTTGGGTAAATAACTGATAATCAGGTATAAGAATTTGGATTTTGCCTATCCGCACAGAGATTTACCTGGTTGAGGCACCTGATGCAGGCGATTGATTCATGCAACCAGCGTTGGCCATGGTGCGCGAAACTGGCACGTAATAAGCGGTAAATGCGGTGGCGACTGGCCGGTCTGTTACCTTTTGACGACAGCCTGATTGACTCTTGACCACGCGCATTGGCCAACATCCGATTGCGGCAGAATTGGAAGCTACCGGCTTGACCAACCAATAAACCTACTACCACCCAACAACATCATGAACTGTGCTTACCTTCGCAGACTGCTGTCTCTCACCACAGCATGTCTGCCGTTTACGTTGATCGCTCAGACTGTCACCACCGCTGAAAGCGATGAAAGTGAAGTCGTGCTTTTGGCAAAATTCGAGGTTACCGAGATGAAGACATTTTCGGATCAGGCCATCGAGGGCAAAACCCCGGTGTCCTTTTCCGAGATCGGACGCGAGACCATCGCGCGCGAACTTGGATCACGCGATATTCCGCTGGTGCTGAACAGCACGCCTTCCGTCTACGCCTCCGCCGATTCTGGCGGTGCAGGTGACTCCCGTGTCAATGTGCGTGGATTCAACCAACGCAACATCTCCATCCTCATTAATGGTGTTCCGACCAACGACATCGAGAACGGTTGGCTGTATTGGTCCAACTGGGACGGTCTGGGCGATGTCACCAGCACGATCCAGATGCAGCGCGGGCTGAGCAACGTCACGCTGCCCACGCCCTCGATCGGTGGCACGATGAACGTCATCACCGATCCGGCGGCCACGCAGCGCGGCGGTTCGCTCAAGACCGAGGTCGGCCCCGACGGCTTTCTCAAGGGCACGGTGGTGCTCAACACCGGCCTCTTGGAGGATCGGTTCGCCCTTACCGTCGGACTTGTGGCCAAGACCGGCGACGGTTCGGTCCGGGGCACGTGGACCGAGGGCTACGGCTACTACATCGGTTCTTCGTGGAAGGTTAACCAATCCAATCGCCTCGAATTTTTCGCGATCGGTGCCCCGCAACGGCATGGCCAGCGAACCTTTGCCTCGAACATCGCCGCCTACGATGCCGGTTATGCAAAAAAACTCGGCTACAGCGACGCCGACATCACCGCCGCCCTGTCGCGCGGCCCGGTCAACGCCGGCGAGAAGTTCAATCCCAACTACGCCCCGGTCAGCTCTGGCTACACGGGCCAGCAGTATTACTGGGGAGGCACCCACAAGCGGCGTGACGCCGGCTTCATCAACGAACGCGAGAATTACTTCCACAAGCCGCAGGTCAACCTGAACTGGTATTCGACGATCAGCGATCAGCTGAAGGTCACCAGTGTGTTTTATTTCTCCGGCGGTTTTGGCGGCGGTTCGGGCACGCTCCACAATGTTCGCGCCCTGAACCAGACTTCCAGCAGTTACGCCTGGGCTTATCGGCCGAACACCGATTCCCTCTACGGCAGCGCCTATGACTGGGACAAGATCATCGCGGCCAACGCCGGCACCCAGACGGTGCGCGGTACGCCCAAGCCCGCCGGACAATCGATCGGTGTACTGCGTAACAGCGTAAATGATCAGGTGCAGTTCGGTGCCGTTTCGAAGGCCACCTACACCGTTGACGACAGCCTCTCGTTCACCGCTGGTGTGGACTGGCGCACGGCCGAAATCGGTCACTACCGCGAGATCCGCGACCTATTGGGCGGTTCCTACTACATCCCCGCCGACGGCCAATACAGCGAGTTTGATCCCAACGGTGCCACCAGCCGTCTGGGCCTCGGCGACAAGGTGGACTATTACAACACCAACTTCGTCGACTGGCTGGGCCTCTTCGCCCAGGTGCAATATGACAAGGGGCCGCTGACCGCCTTCGGCGTGGTGGGCTACTCCTACGTGGATTACAAATTCGTCGATCACTTCCGCAAGGATGCCGGCGGCCGCGAATACACCCTCAATCCCGGCAAAACCGACGGCCGCCAGATCAAGGGCGGCGTGCAGTATGAGGTGAATGACAACGTTCGCGTCTATGCCAATGCCGGCTGGGTCTCCAAGGTGCCGGTCTTCGACGGCGTCATCAATGATGTCACCGGCGTGCTGGTCGACACCGACAATGAGAAGTTTAAATCGGGCGAGGTGGGCGTGCGTTTCACCTCCTCGGACCGCAAGTTCAACGTTTCGGCCAACTACTACTACACCCGCTGGGAGAACCGCACCGTTTCCGGCGTCAACGAGCAGGCCAACACCGTCACCTACTTGCGCGGTATCAACTCCAACTACTCCGGCATCGAGATCGAGGGGGCTTACCAGCCCAACCGGTGGGTGCGTTTTGACGCGGCGGCTTCCTTCGGTGATTGGTACTACATCAAGGACGTTTCCGCCGAGGTGAACGACATCACCACCGGGGCCACGCTGCCATCATCGGGCACGATCTACATCGACGGCCTCAAGGTCGGCGATGCCCCGCAAAGCCAGGTCGCTTACGCGGTTACCGTGTACCCGACCAACGGTCTCTCGGTCAAACTGCAGGGACGTTGGTATGACCGTTACTGGTCGGACTACACCCCTGAGTCCCGCACCAACGCCAACGACCGCGGTCAGCCCTGGCAGATCCCCAGCTACACGGTTTACGATCTGCATGTGAACTATCACCTGCCGCTAGATTTCAGGAAGGTTGACGTCACCGTCTTCGCCCATGTGTTCAACCTCCTGGACAAGACCTACGTTTCGGACGCGACCGACAACAGCTCGTTCGAGGGTATTTCGGGGGCGCCTTCGCACAGCGCACAGCGCGCCGAGGTCTTCCTTGGCCGTCCGCTGAGCTACAACGCCGGCGTGCGCATCAAGTTCTGATCGACCCGGGTTTTTGCGAAAAATCATCAAGCGGCCATCCGGGAGGATGGCCGCTTTTTTGTCAGTGCTTCCGATGGCCTCGCCGTTGCTTTGGGCGGGTGGTGGAGTCGGCGCGGCGTTGGGTCATTTCAAGCCCTTGGCAACAACCTTGCCACCGCCGACAGGTGATGTTGTCTGCGTTGCGCCGCGCCAGCGGCGCTGGCCTCGGCAGAAAAATCCCTTCATCCGCGCAAGCCAAAAAAGCACGTAAAATTGCACACCGCTGGCCATAAACCTGTTGACGGGGCAAACGCCGGGGATCAATAGGTTGTGGTCAGAGCGGTTGGAGACCACATCCTGTTGTGGTCAGTAACGCGTCAATAAGTTCCAGCAACTTTCGTTCGCCTCGGGCTTGTTCGCGTCAAAAACAGCCGTATTCCCCCGCAACCATTTCACCGTTTCCCCGCCGCAACCATGCAGAAAACCTTCCAAGTTGGCGCCAAGACATTCGTGCTCGATCAGGCCAAGGCCGAGGCGGCCTTCGCCGCCAAAAAGGTCATCAACGGTCGCGAGACCATGACCTTCAACCTCCTGCCCCTCAAATATCAGTGGGCCTACGATCTCTACCGCACGATGAAGGCCAACCACTGGGAGCCGGAGGACATCCCCATGGGCAAGGACATCGAGCAGTGGCGCGACGAAAAGGCCCTGTCCGACGTCGACCGTTGGATCATCCGCATGGGTATCGGCTATTTTTCCGCCGCCGAGGGCATCGTCGGTGACAACATCCAGCACGTGGTCCGCGAACTCGTCACCGCCCCTGAGCTCAAGCTTGTGCTCGGCCGCCATGCGCACGAGGAGAACATCCACGCCGATTCGCTGCTCTACATGATCTCGTCGCTGGGCATCAACCCGCACGAGTGCGAGGCCATGTTCGAGGATGTGCAGACGATCGTGAAGAAGAACGAATTCGTCACGCGCATCTCCCGCGACCTGCGCCGCGACCTCGATCTCACCGATCCGGCCAACAAACGGCTCCTCGCCAAGAACATCTTCGTATTCGGCCAGTGCATGGAGGGCACACAGTTCTACGGCCTGTTCGGCATGATCCTTTCGCTCTACCGGCAGAACAAGTTTCCCGGCATCGGCCAGATGTTCCGTTACACTCTGCGCGACGAGTCCAACCACATCGAGGTGTTCCGCAACCTGTTCATGGATCTCGTGGAGGAAAACCGCGACATCTGGACCGCTGAATTCAAGGAAGAACTGCGCCAAACCATGGTGGAAGCGGTCACTTTGGAGAAGGAATTCATCCGCGACTGTCTGCCGGTCAATGCCGTCGGCCTGAGCCTCGAGGATTTTCTCACCTACATCGATTACATCGCGGACCGTCGCCTGGAGGGCTGCGGTCTGGCCCCGCTCTCCAGCGGCTCCATCAAGAACCCCCTCCCGTGGCTCGCCGAGATGATGGACATCAAGAAGGAGCAGAACTTCTTCGAGGGTCGCGTTACCGAGTATCAGAAAGCCTCCTCCCTTAACGTTGCCAGTGACGACGAGCTCTGAGCCGTCGCCGTCCGTTCGCTTTACCACCCCTTACCCCGTTTTTCTGTCGGCCCGCCCTCGCGGCGCGCGCCGATCGGCTGAGTTTCCCTTTCCTCCAACCTTCCGTCGCTTCGAAACACCATGAGCAATCCTTCCCTCGCGCACGACCTGGCCCTCAAGAAGACCGTCCACACCCCCGTTGAACAGAAACCTCACTACGCCTGGCGCGACGTGCTCGCCGGCGAAACCCTGACGCCGCCGCCCGTCGTTCTGCTCTGCCCGCACGGGGAGGAGCGCTTCGATCTGGCCGAAGTGGCCGACACCCTCGGCAAAGCCCTGACCAACGTGCACCTGGCCAAGGGTGAAAAGGATATCTTCACCGAAGAAAACCGCGCTTGGGTCGCCCGCATCTGCCGAGAAGTCGCCGCCAACCTCACCGAGCTGGCCCGCACCCAGAATCCGTTGCGCCTCAGCCTCAACGCCCTCTACGAGCTGATTGAGAAGACGCTGGTCGACAACAACGCCTATTTCGTGGCCAAGAGCCTCCTGCTCAACCGCGCCCGCAAAATCGCCATCGACCGCGAATCGGCCGCCGCCGCCACCTTGCGCGTCATCCGCCGCAACAACCAGGTCGTGCCGTGGAACGAGCAGAAGGTGGAGATTGCCGTCCGCAAGACCTTCCTCTCACTCCAGCGCGACTCCGCCCCCGCCGTCGCCATCACCAAGGCCGTTTCCGCCCGCGCCCACGGCACCAAGCAGTCCTTCGTGCACATCGAGGAGATCCAGGACATGGTGCAGGAGGAGCTCATGAAGGCCGGCCACTACAAGGTCGCCGAGGCCTACATCCTTTTCCGCGCCGAGCGCGCCGCCGCCCGCGAACACGGCGAGACCGACCGGTTGGAGGAGATTTCCAGCGCCCCCGAGCCCAGCGCTCAAGCCTCGATGATTGTGGTCAAGAAGCCCGACGGCTCCAACGTCTTCTGGGACGGCGCCGACCTCCGCAAACGCATCGAGTTTGCCCGCATCGGTCTAGACCTCTGCCTCTCCAACGAGGAAATCGAAGCCGAGCTGCGCCGCGCCGTTTATGACCAGATCACGCAGAAGGATCTCGACGCCACCATTGTCCTCAACTCCAAGACCCTCATCGAGCAGGACGCCGATTTCGCCCGGTTTGCCGGGCGCATCCAGCTCACCTACCTCTACGAGGAGGTCCTCGGCTGGGACATCATGACCGACGGTATTGGCGCCCTGAAAACCGTGCACCAGCGCGCGTTTCGCAAATACCTCGAGCACGGTGTGGCGATCAAGCGACTCAACCCGCGGCTGCTCGATTACGACCTCGGCAAGCTCGCCGCCGTCCTCGATCCCTCCGCCGACCTCGAGTTCGACTTCCTCGGCATCCAGACGCTTTACGACCGCTATCTGATCATCGACAAAACCGTCTCGCCGTCACGCCGCATCGAGACGCCGCAGTTTTTTTGGCTGCGTGTCGCCATGGGCCTCATGCTCGACGAGCCGGGTGACCGCGAAACCAAGGTCGCCGGCCTCTACACCCTCTACAAGAGCCGCCGTTTCTGCTCCAGCACGCCGACGCTCTTCAATTCCGGCACGCTGCATTCCCAGCTCTCCTCCTGCTACCTCTACTACGTCGACGATTCCATCGAGGGCATCATGCTCCGCGGCATTGCCGAAAATGCCTTCCTCTCCAAGTGGGCGGGCGGCCTCGGCGGCTCATGGACGGCCGTCCGTGGCACCGGTGCCTACATCGGGGGCACCAATGGCGAGTCGCAGGGCGTCATCCCCTTCCTCAAGCTCCACAACGACCAGCTCGTCGCCGTCAACCAGGGCGGCAAGCGCAAGGGCTCCGGCTGCGCCTACCTCGAGACGTGGCACAACGACATCCTCGAGTTCCTCGAGCTGCGCAAAAACACCGGCGACGACCGCCGCCGCACGCACGACATGAACACGGCCAACTGGATTCCCGACCTGTTCATGAAGCGCATGGAAGCCCGCCAGTCCTGGACCCTCTTCCGCGCCAACGAGGTCAAGGACCTGCACGAACTCTACGGCAAAAAGTTCGAGGAAGCCTACCTGCGCTACGAGCAGCTCGCCGAGGAGGGCAAAATCCACGGCCAGAAGATCGAGGCCATCGAACTCTGGAAGAAGATGCTCTCGATGCTCTTCGAGACCGGCCATCCCTGGATCACCTTCAAGGATGCCTGCAATCTCCGCTCGCCGCAGGACCACATCGGTGTGATCCATTCCTCCAACCTCTGCACCGAGATCACCCTCAACACGAGCAACGACGAAACCGCCGTGTGCAATCTCGGCTCCGTCATCCTCGAAACTCACCTCAAGCCCGACGGCACGCTCGATCACGAGAAGCTCCGCGAGACCATCCGTATTGCCGTCCGCGCTCTCGACAACGTCATCGACATCAACTTCTACCCGACCGAGGCCGCCAAGCGTTCCAACCTCCGGCACCGGCCCATCGGCATGGGCGTCATGGGTCTCGCGCATTCCCTTTACGCCAAGGGCATCGCCTTCGCCTCCGAGGCCGCCGTCGAGTTCAACGACGAGGCTATGGAAGCCATTGCCTATTACGCCTACGAGGCTTCCTCCGACCTCGCGGCCGAGCGCGGCACCTATTCGACCTACAAGGGTTCCAAGTGGGATCGCGGCCTGCTGCCGCAGGACACCCTCGATCTCCTCGAGCAGGAGCGCGGCGTGCCCGTCGAGGTCAAGCGCGGCGGTCGCATGGACTGGGCCCCCGTCCGGGCCAAAATCGCGCAGCAGGGCATGCGCAATAGCAACGTGCTCGCCATCGCGCCCACCGCCACGATCTCCAACATCACGGCCACCTCGCCCTGCATCGAGCCCACCTACAAGAACCTCTTCGTCAAATCCAACCTCTCCGGCGAGTTCATCGTCCTGAATCCCTTCCTCGTGAAGGACCTCAAGGCCCGCGGCCTTTGGAACCGCGAGATGATCGACAACCTCAAGTATTTCGACGGCGAGCTGAAGGACATCGACGCCATCCCGGCCGACCTGAAGGCCAAATACCTCACCGCGTTCGACATCGACCACAAATGGATCATCGATGCCGCCGCCCGCCGGCAGAAGTGGATCGACCAGGCCCAGTCGGTGAACCTCTGGATCAAGACGCCCGATCTCAAGACCTTGAGCCACATGTACCGCCATGCCTGGCACACCGGCCTCAAGACCACCTACTACCTCCGCTCGCTCGGCGCCTCCAACATCGAAAAGGCCACCGTCGGCGTGAAGAAGGAAATGCGCGGCGCCGTCAGCGAAGGCGCCGCCGGCGGTCAGAACTCCGGTGATGCCGGTGGCACGCATTCACCGCTGGCGATGGAGGCCTCCGCCAAGAAGAAAACCTACACCGAAGCCGAAAAACGCGCCTGTTCGATCGAGGCCATGCGCAATGGCGAGGAGTGCGAAGCCTGCCAGTGACGTATTGACCCAAAGCCCCGGCCTGTCAGTTCGGGGCTTGTTTATTCCAACCGCTTTTCGTCATGATCCAGTCATTTTGCGATCACGACACGGAGCAGCTTTACCGAGAGGAGCGATGCCGGCGTTTCAATGCGATTGCCCGCGTTGCCCTGCGCAAACTTATTCAGCTGAACCGGGCCGGGCGGTTGGGGGATATGGCGGTCCCTCCCGGAAACCGGTTGGAAGCGTTGTCGGGCAAACTTGCGGGGTTTCATTCCGTTAGGATCAACGATCAGTGGCGCATTGTCTTTCGTTGGACCGATGCCGGACCAGCCAAGGTAGCCATTGTGGATTATCATTGAGATTTCCGTATAACGTTACACGTTATGGGCCATGAGTCCACCCATCACACCCGGCGAAATCCTGTTGGAGGAATATCTGGAGCCCATGGGTATTTCCCAAAATGCCATGGCCCGGGCGATTGGCGTGCCGCCGCGGGCGATCAACGAGATTGTGCTCGGCAAACGCTCCATTACTCCTGCGATGTCCATCCGCTTTGGTGCCTTCTTTGGCCAGTCGCCTGAGTTCTGGCACGGAATTCAAGTGGAGTGCGACTTCCGGGCCTTGGCCGGAAAATCCCGACAACTCGTTTCCGGCATCACGCCAGCCAAGGACCTTCTGAGTGCTTGAAACACGCAAATGGGAACTAGCAAATGAAAAGTCGGCACCAATCTGCTGTGATATGAAAGCGCTGATCGGAATCCTTTGTTTGGCGGCTCTGGCGATTACAGGTTATGGCTATTGGCTCCATCGTTCGCTGCATCCGTTGATGTCCAGCAAAGGGGTCCAAGCAGAATTGAAAGCGTTTGTTGCTCCGAATGTGACTGAACCGACGGAGATTATTAATCTAGGTTTTGCCCGTTTTGAAGTGCCGAAATCTTTGGTCGGAGTTCTCACAGTTCAAAATGATTTTTTTGTTGTTACCTCTGCTGGAGATTCCGCTGAGGTGAAATACAGCGCCGGCCCTCCGGTTAGCGATGATGATCCAGATATAGTTCAACTGCTCACTGCCAGTTCACAAATCACTGGTGAGTTGGTTGAAACATCTTATGCTCTGAGGAAGCGTTCGTTGTCGGTTCATCCATTTACGGTGTTTGACAT
>JACFMR010000003.1:0-214481 GCA_019455245.1 Opitutaceae bacterium | reverse complement strand
AGGCGGCGGAGGATGCTGCTCTATTGCTGCTCAAGGATACTTTTTCGGCAGGGGCTCCGGTCGTCTGGCAGGGGGAAACTGAGCGTGTCGGTCTGCTCTGGGCAGAAGGCGAACGTGTCAATATCATTACGGTCTTCGACAAGCAAAAGCGAGTCTCCCAAGCATTCCTGCTTAACCCTGATAGCAAACAGGTGGCGGCCTTTGCTGCAACACTGTTGGCTACCTATCGATTCATATCCGATGCCAACGACGTGACGATTTGGAAAGCAGACGCGCGAAAGGCCGGGGTCCATTTTCAGCCAGAGGAAAGTAACAGTGGCCGAGGTTTATTGTCTGAAGAGGAGCGTTTGGAACGGATTGCCGAGGAGGTTCGAGTCCTTCGGGCTCAACGAAAGGCCTCAGAACAATAGTCGCCGGTTTGAATCACCTTGATTCTTCTACAGATTCAGAGTCTTCGCACACTTGGTGCCCATAGAGGTGAATCCATCGTCGGCAGGCGACCAAGAGCGTGGCACTTGTGAGCAGACCTACAACGAGGGCAACGTTGGCCGGCTCCGGGAGGGCAGCGTTTTGCGTGAGGCTGAAGTTGGCGAGGTTGACGGACAGGCTGTCTGGGTCGGCCGCCGACTTGGTCACGCCTTGGTGCCGCGAGTCACCGTGGTGAGGGTATCTGCGGTACGCGGCGGAGTTGGCCGACGTCGTAACCCCAGGCCCGCAGCCGTTCCACGTGTTGGTCATAGTCCGCCTGAGGGATGTCCGGGGTGCGGGCCATGATCCAGACGTAGTCCCGCGCGTTGCGCGCAATGATGGTCTGCGTGTAATCTTCGTCGAGGTAGGCGATCAGAAATTCGGCTTTGACCGGCCAGATGAATTGCATGCCCCAGGTGGCGTTGCTCTCCGGGTCGCGCACAAATCCCCGGGGCGTGTAGCGCTTCAACGGCCCGTCCGGACCGCCTTGGCGGAAGGTGAACGTGGTGGCGATCGTGCCGTCGGGTGCGAGCGTGTAGCTCTCCACGGCGTGGTGCGCCTGCCGTTCGATGAACGTGGGGATGTGTGCGATCACATGCCAGTCGCCCATGAACCGCGGCAGATCCACGTGCGGCACCGTTGCGATCGGTGCACGTGAAGCGGTGGCGCAGCCGGTAAGCAGCCCCAAGAACGGAACAATGCAGAGACAAGGTTTTGACCAGAAGTGCACGCCCCAGACTACGGGACAAACCGTTCACCGGATGCGTTGATCATTGATTCAGGGTGCATTATCGTTTGGGCCGGACCGGTTCGATTCCCAAAGAGGTGGACAAAATAACACCGTAGGTGTGGCTGTTCAAAGGGGGGCCGCCGGGTTTGCACCGGTATCACGAACCGCGGGCCGGGGTGATCCATTGATGTGCGGACCCAACGTTGATGCATACATCACGGAGCCGATTTGACTGGCGGATTGGTGCAACCACTGTCCCAGCCATGCCATTGCTCACCATTGTCCCGCCGATGCCCGGAGCTGAACGCCGTTTCCAACCGTTTGTGGATTTCGTGCAGTCATGCGGGTGGGAAACAGAGTTTGTTCAGTTTGAGTGGAACGGACGCCAGCCCAACTTCGGCTCCACGGCGTTGCTTCCCCAGGTCGGCGCACAGACCGTCGGCAAGGTCGTGATGGGCTTCTCTTTGGGCGCGCTTTACGCGCATCTGGGGGCACTGCAGGCGCGCCATCTGATTCTCGGCTCCATCTCGCCGTTTTTTCTCGAGGACGATGACGAACCGGAGCGCTGGATGATTTCGTATCGTGAGGGCAACGCGGACATCCCGGCCGATGTGCTCGTGGGCGAAAAGGAGGACGAGCAGATGCACCGCCGCGCTTCGGCGGTACGCGACTTCTACCAACGGCACAGCTACACAGTCGTCCCCGACGCCGAGCATGAGCTCTGGCATCCCAACTACCTCAACGCAATCAAGGTCGCGCTGGACCGACTCAGCCGGTAGGTCCGCGCATTCCTCCTGCGCCATCGCTTCGAAGGACAGTCTCCGCGGGACCCGTTCGCACGGGCGAGGCTGCCCGTCCCTCCCTTCATCGGGCAAAGGGCAGCGTCACCCGTTGCATCTGGCTTTCGGGTGTTTCGTGCCTTTCGCGGTTAACCCAAACCGGATCACTCCGGCCACAACCACGCAAACGTTCCGGCGGTCACGAGGCCGTAGAGCAGGCCGTCGATCGTGAACCTGACGGTCGAGCACCAGCTTTTGCGCATCCAGATTGACTGCGGCCATTGCGCGGCCGCGTAGGCGAGAAAGGCCACCGTGCCAACAATGCGGAACACCCCGAGATAGTGCGTGCCCGCCGGTACGGCGTGGAGCGCCACGTAGGCGGTGAAGAAGCTCACCACGAGGAGGAAGATCAGCCACTGCACAAAGGTCAGGCCCATGGCCCCTTGGCCCTTGGGCAGCACGGTCACGATCCAGTTGGGACCCGCTTCGAGCTTCGCCTTGAATTCCGGGGAGTTGTAATTCCCGTCGTTGCACGCGGGCAGCATGTAATCGCCCGGGGGGACGTCGAACGGACGCAGGGCGTCACGGACTTTGTCTTCGTCGGGCACCGGCCGGTAGTCGTTCTTGTGCCAGGGCAGGGCCATGTGGAGCACGCCGCTGAGAATGAACACGAACACGGCGGAGAGCAGGATGGGGAGCCAGAGGGAGAGCACGGCGCTCATGGGATCTCTTTCGTTGGGGTTGGGGGTGCACGCCAGCAGTCGTGGCGCGGGGGATGGCGTGAGTTTGATTAATCGATCTGTGCAGTCAATCACCTGTCCATGCCCGTCGGGGCCGGGCAATACAAAGCAGGCTTAACCGCCACGTAAGCATGACTGCTCTGTTCCGGCTGCCGTCGATTATCGGCTTTCCCCGGCAGGGGCTCCGTCTATCACCAGTCCATGCGTTCCGTGTTTTTTCCGGCATCAGCCATGCAAACGCTGCGGACCAATCTCGCCCGGGATTCGTCGGCCCAAAAGCAGGCGGCCGATTGCTTCGCCGCGGCGCGGCAGTGGACCGAGCGTTCCGACGACGAGCTGTGGTCCGCCATGTTTGGTGCCACCATCAAGCGCTCCTGGATGGTCTGGTCCAACGGTCATTGCCCGTCCTGTAAACGCGACGTGCCGATGTATGAGTGGAGAATGGATCCGCTTCGCACGCCGTGGAAGGTCACCTGTCCGCACTGCGCGGTCCAGTTTCCGAAAAACGACTTCGGCGCTTTCTACCGGTCCGGTCTCGACGAGCACGGTGTATTCGCGCCGGCGCGCGGCGACCGTTCGCTGCTGTACAACGGCGAACATCCATCGCCGGAGGATCCGTTGCACCAATTTGGCGTGGACGACGGCACCGGTTATTTCGACGGCACCAACCGCTGGTATTTTATTGGCGCGTTCATCGTCAAAGGCCAGTGGAAGCTCCATATCCAGGCCGGCATCCGCACCCTGGCGCTGGCCTACGCGCTGAGCGGCGAACGCCTCTACGCGCACAAGACCGCCATTCTGCTCGACCGTGTGGCCGATCTCTATCCGACCTTCGACTACCTCACGCAGGGGCTGTCCTACGAAAAAGCCAATACCATCGCCGGCATGGGTTTGGTATCGGTGTGGCACGATGCCTGCCGGGAAACCCGCGACATGGCGCTCGCCTTCGACCTCATCGCGCCCGGACTCGAAGGTGACGATTCGCTCGTCCAGTTTCTCTCGGCCAAGGCCAAGCAATTTCGCCTGCCAAACCCCAAGGACTCCGCCGAAAGCATCCGCACCAACATCGAGACGGGCATCCTGCAACACATTCTGGAAGTGCCCCACAAGATCCTGAGCAATTTTCCCAACACCGAGGTTACCCAGCTCGTCGCGCAGGCGATTCTCGGTTGGCCCGACAACCGTCCGCAACTGCTCGCCGATCTGCAGGTCATGCTGGAAAAGGTCACGGCGGTGGACGGGCTTTCCGGCGAGAAGGGTCTCGGCGGTTATGCTGCCATCGCCCCGCAGTTGGTGGCCGGCGTGCTGGTTTTGTTCAGTCGGCTGGACCCCGACTTGCTACCCGAGATGGTGAGACGCGTGCCCGCGCTCGTGCAGATGTTTCGCTTCCATGCCGACACGTGGGTGGCCGGGGCGGTGGTGCCACGGATCGGTGACACAAGTGGCTTCGGCCAGCTCGACAGCCGTTATCTCGGTGCGAACTTTGTCCGGAAACCGTTCGATCTGGAGTGGAACAACCTGCCGTTTTGCTCCGACTTCACGCTGTTCAAGAAATTGTACGACATCACCGGCGACCCGACTTTCGTGCAACTGCTGCACCTGTCCAACGGCCGTGAAACCACCGGCCTGCCGCACGATCTGCTGGAGGCCGATCCCGCGAAGTTTCAGGCCGAGGTCGCGGCCGTCATCCGCAACCAAGGGGCCGATCTGCCGGTCAAATCCGTCAACAAGGAGCAATGGGCGCTCGGCCTGTTGCGCACGGGGACCGGGGCGGGGGAGCGCGCGGCGTGGCTCGACTACGATGTCGGCGGCAACCACGGCCGGCCCGACGCGTTGACCATCGGGCTTTACGCGCACGGGGTGGAACTGCTGCCCGGCTTCGGTTATCCGCCGGTGCATTTCGGCGGGTGGTTTTCGCCGCGGGCGCTCTGGTACAAGCGCACCGCCGCGCACAACACCGTGGTGGTTGACGGCAAGGACCAGACGCCGGTGCGTGACGAGCCTGAAACCGAACCGCTGGCCATCCAACTCAACCCGCAGAAAGGCCTCAAACGCGGCCGCACCACGGCATGGGTGGATGGCGCCGAGGTGAAACTCATCGCGGCTTCCTGTCCGGAACTGGTGAGCACCGTCTCGCTTTCGCGTTATGAACGCGCGCTGCTGCTGGTGGACGTGGCGGCCAACGACAGCTACCTGCTCGATATTTTCCGGGTCGCCGGCGGTCGCGATCATGCGCGCATGTTGCATCCCAATTTCGGTCCCGTGTCCGTCACCGGTCTCGAACTCGCCCCGCAGCCCAAGCTCGGCGGCGACGAGGTGCAGATGCGCAATTTCCGCGGCGGCGCGCCCGCATCCGGCTGGTCGGTTGATTGGAAGATCGTGGATCCGTGCGGCCTGCTGCCGGCCGACGCCGACGTGCATCTGCGCTGCACCGATCTCACGACCGATGCCCGGGCCATGCTGGCTGAGACGTGGCTGGCCTCCAAGCACGGCGGTGCCGATTGCGAGGGCTGGCTCAACAGTCTGGTGGTGCGGCGGCAGTCCGAGGTTGCACCGCTTGACTCCACCTTTGTCGCGGTGCTCGAGCCCTACCGGGACCGGTCGAACGTGCGCACGATTCGTCGCCTGCCCTTGCAAAC
Source organism: Opitutaceae bacterium (assembly GCA_019455245.1). Taxonomy (GTDB): domain Bacteria; phylum Verrucomicrobiota; class Verrucomicrobiia; order Opitutales; family Opitutaceae; genus Cephaloticoccus. The sequence goes on along the minus strand of JACFMR010000003.1, from coordinate 209,125 downwards.
TCCGGCCGGGATTTCGGCCGGCGACCCGCATGTGGCCGTGGTGGTGACGCTGGCCGATGGTCGCGAAGATTTGCTGATCGCCAATGATACCGCGGCCACGCGCCTGACGCTCACCCAACCCGACTGGTCATGCACGACCGATGCGGATTACTGTGTGATTCGCCGTGGTGCGGAAGGTGCGATCGCACGGGTGTTTCTCCACGGCGGCACTTTCGTGCAATGCGGCGAACGGCGTGTAATGCGCCCGGCCGGGGTGGTCTCGCTGGAAGTGTCCTGAGCTTCAGGCCGGCATGGTGGCGAGCCCGATCTGGGATTTGCCGCCCTGCAGGTAGCTGCCGTATTCCACGGTGCGCGCATCGCCGCCGCCGTAGCCCTCATACCACAAATAGTAGATGCCGTTGATGCGCTCGACGGTGGTGAACCAGATCGCACCCTCGTCCCATGCGCCTTCCGGGCCGCGGCTGAATACCGGCGCGGGGTGTTTTTGCCAGTGGATGAGATCGGTGGACGTGGCCAGCCCGGCATTGGCCGGGTAGTCGCTGAATTTGTCCGAGCCGCAGTAGAACATGTGGTAAACGCCGTCCCAGAGCGCGATGCGCGGGGTTTCGACCGTGTAACTGTCCCACGCGCCCTTGGGCCCGATTGGCAGGATGGGATCGGCCTGGTAATCCTTGAAATCAAAGCCGTTGTCGGAAACCGTCAGATGCAGTTGGAAGCCGGTGCTGCCCGGCACGTCCTTCCAATAAAACAGATAAAATTTGCCGTCCTTCCAAACGATTTCCGGACCGCCGCCGATCACAACCGGGTTGCCGGTGTGTTTGGTGAAGTGGATGCCGTCGGTCGACGTGGCCAGGCAGATGCTGCGGTGCACGCGCGGGCAAACGGCCGAATAGTAAAGATAGATCGTGCCGTTCACTTCCACCGTGGCGGGGTCGAGCACGTGATTCTCGTCCCACGCGCCGGGAACACCGACATCAATGACCGGCTCCGGATGGATGTCCCAGGTCACTCCGTCGAACTTGCCCTTGTGCATGGTCGCGACTCCGATGCGGTCGTGCCCGCCCGTTTGTCCACGGAAATAGAGGTGATAGGTGTCGCCGCGCAGCAACAGATCGGGATTGGCGGTCTGCACGTCCATCCAGGTGCCGGGCACGTTGGGCAGGATCGGATTCCGTGGGTGACGGACAAAATTCCAATTCATACCGTCTGCGTAAGCGCGGCCACGACCGCTGTCCATCCGTCCTTGCGGCCATGACATGAAGGCGGCCGCGTGGGCTGTCGGGAACCGCTCAGCCCAGCCAGAAGCTGAAATACACGTAGATGCCGAGCACCAGCGCGAGCACACCGGCGGTGGCGATCACCTCGGCTGCGCCCCAGGAGGCCCGGTTCTCCGCACGTTGCTCCGGCGAGATCGCGGAGTAGGTGAGCCCGGCGATCTGCGCGTCGGATTGCCGCGGCGCGGTCAGCGACACGCCCACGACCACAAGGATGCTGATCAAAAACAACCAGCCCGAGGCGTAGAGAAAATTGTAGGCGCCGATGGCGTGCAGCAGACCGCTGTCGCCGAACACTCCGGCGCCGTCGAGCGCCTGCAGCGTGAGCTTGGCCATGCCGAGGATGAATCCGGTCACGAGTCCGGCAAAGGCGCCGCGGGCGTTGATGCGCTTGCAGAACAGCCCGAGCAGAAACGTGGCGGTGATCGGCGGGGCGAGGTAGCCCTGCACGCTCTGCAGGTATTGGTAAAGTCCGCCGCCGGAGACCAGTTTCATCACCGGGATCCAGATGATCCCCAGCACGACCACGATGCCGGTGGCGAAACGGCCCACGCGCACCAGTTCCTTTTCCGAACGGCCGGGCCGGAGCTTTTCGTAGATGTCCACGGTGAAGAGCGTGGCGCACGAGTTGAAGAGCGAGGCCAGCGAACTCATCAGCGCCGAGAGCAGGCCGGCGACCACGATGCCCCGCAGGCCGGCGGGCAGCAGCGAGGCGACCATGGTGGGGAAGACCATGTCGCCGTTCACCCCGCCGTCGGGCTTGGCCGGGATGGCGATGACGCCCTTGGTGTGCAGGGCGTAACCGATCATGCCGGGCACGAGGAAAATGAACACGGGCAGCACCTTCAGGAAGCCGCCGAAGATCGCGCCGCGGCGGGCTTCGCGCAGGGAACGCGCGGCGAGGGTGCGTTGCACGATGTATTGGTCCGTGCACCAATACCAGATGCCCACGATGGGCGAGGCGATCATGATGCCCAGCCACGGAAAATCCGGATCGCTCAACGGCCGCCACAGCGCGAAGCGCGCGGGATCGCTGCCCAGCACGGCCTGCAGTTCGCCCCAGCCGCCGAGCTGTTGCAGGCCGAAGATGGTGATGAACACCGAGCCGAAAAGGAGCAAACCCGTCTGCGCGACCTCGGTGTACACCACCGCGCGCAGTCCGCCGATCACAGTGTAGATGCCGGTCAGCACCACCGTGGTGAACGCCCCGGCCCAGAAAGCGTTTTCCGGTGAGCCGAAGGTGTCGGGCAGCAGCGTCATGAACACGACCGCACCGGCATAGACCGTCACCGAAACCTTGGTGAACACATACGCCACCAGCGAGACGACCGACAGCGTCCACCGCGAACGGCTGTCGAAGCGCCGTTCCAGAAATTCGGGCATCGTGAACACGCCGGAGCGGTAATAGAACGGCACGAACACCCAGCCGAGCATCAGCATGATCCACGCATGCAGCTCCCAGTGCGCCATCGCCATGCCGCTGGTCGCGCCGTTGCCGGCGAGACCGACGATGTGCTCCGAGCCGATGTTGGAGGCGAGCAGCGAGCAGCCGACGACGAACCAGGGGAGGTTGCGGCCGGCGAGAAAGTAGTCGGCGGTCGTCTCGGTGTGCCGCGAGGAACGCCACGCAATGGTGGCGAGCACGACGAAATAGGCGGCGATGATGGTCCAGTCGAGCGGGGTCATGGCGGGGCGGGTTGAAGAGTTGCGCGTCAGCATGGAGGGCGCGGGCGCTCCGGGGCAAGCATCGGGTGGGGCGGCTCGCCGGCGGCCGCGACCGATCCGCCAACCTCCCGGCAACAAATCTCGCCTTCGGGCGTTGCATCCGCCTAATCGCGGATCGTGAGCACAGCTTCCCAATCCACTTCCGAAGTCACCCCGTCAACGTCGTGTCCGTGCGGCAGCGGCCGCACCTATGGAGAATGTTGCGGTCCGATCATCGCCGGCACCAAGCCCGCACCCGACGCCGAGGCGTTGATGCGTTCGCGCTACACCGCGCATGTGGTGCGCGACACCGCCTATCTCGACCGCACCTACCTGCCGACGTCCAAGCACCCCGGCGTGGACGGCCACGTGCTCGGGCCGGACACCAAGTGGGTGAAGCTCGAAATCCACCGGCATCATGCCGATGTCAAACCGGGCATCTCGCACGTGGATTTTTCCGCGCACTTTGAGGAGCGCGGACAGGCCGGGGTGATGCATGAAAAATCGGAATTTGCCTTCCTCGAAGGCAGGTGGATTTTCACCCGCAGCCTGCGCGAGGGGCCACCGCCGGTCGTGCATGCCGCGCCGAAAGTCGGGCGCAACGATCCCTGCCCCTGCGGTTCGGGCAAGAAATACAAGAAGTGTTGCGGCAGTTGATGACCCCGGTGCGCCTCCGCGTGGGTCAGTGTTGGTCCGAAGTCTCGGTCCGACGGCTGGTCCGGAGTTCCGACGGGATGGGTCCGCCGTTCAGTGCCGTCGCGGGCGTCGCTTCCAAGGTGAAGCCGGCCTGCAGCAACTCGCGGCGCAGTGCCGATAGGAAGCGCCGGCCGAATTCCTCCAGTCGGAAAGTGCACTCCATCATGGCCGGGTCCTCGTGAATGTAGCGGAGGATGTCCGCCAGTTCGAAGATGTCCTGGTCGAGAAAATACTCCTCAATCACCGATTGGCTGACTTCATCGCTGATGAGCACCGGCCAGGGACGGCCGGACTCGGCCTCGGCAAATTGCAGGGTGACGGTGCCCCGCAAACGGGCTCGCAGGATGCGCTCCTCGTAAGCCCTGAGCCGGGCATAGGCGTAAGCCACATTGGCGAGCCGGGCCTGCCGTAACACGGCTTCGCGTTGCTGGAGAAGGTTCTGGTAGTTCATGATGGGTCTCCGGTTGTGGACGGCCGGGCCGGCGATTCGGTCCCGGTCGCCCGGTTGCAGTTTGGGTGGTATGCACGGCCGAGTCCCTGACGGCGCGTTCCGACGCCTTCACCATCGCATGTGTTCTTCGAGTCCTGCCGACTTCCTGACGTGGTCTGAACTTGCTTACGCTGCAGAATTCACTGACGCGGAACGCTCACTGACTCGCTGTCTGACTGACTTTCACGATCTCAACCGTGCACTGTCACTGACATCGAACAAGCCCAGTATCCCTGCGGATGGTACAAGTGCAAGCCGGGTGCCGGCAATTTCGCCAACAATCAGGAGTCCTTAAGTTCGGGATGAGCCGACAGAAATTCTGCCACTGCATGCAGGTAATTTCGTGCCGGTTTTAATGAACGCGCACGGTGGCCGGCGGGTTCAATCGCCACCGGTGTTATCTGATTGCAGCGTGCAAAGCACCGGCGCCCACGCGGCCGGCGGCTCGGCGATGATCTTCAGGTCGCTCCCGGTGCCCGGGTGGCGGAAACGCAGCTCGCGTGCATGCAGGCCGAAAAGCTCCGCGCGGCCATTGCCATAGACCGGGTCGCCGACGATCGGGCAGCCGGCATGGGCGCAGTGCAGCCGGACCTGATGGGTGCGCCCGGTTTTCAACAGCACGCCGAGCCAGCTCAGGTTATGGGCCGAATCCGACGCCAGCACACGAAAGGTCGAGACGGCCGGTTTGCCGCCGGCCGTCACGTTGGCCCAGACGCCGTTGCCCGCCGGCGCGATCATCGTCTCGATCCGGTTCAGTCCGGACGGCCAGGGTCCCTCAACCAGCGCCCAGTAGAGCTTGCGCACACGGTGCGAGGCGAACAGCGCCGCGAGCTCGGCGTTGAAGCGTGCGGTTTTGCGCAGGAGCACCGCTCCGCTGGTCAACCGGTCGAGGCGGTGACAGCAACGCACGGTTTTGCCGCACAGCCGCGATGCGATCTGCTCCAGATCATCCTCGCGCCCGTCCCCGCCCTCGGTGAGCAGACCCGACGGCTTGTTCAGCGCGAGCAGGTCGTCGTCTTCGTGCAGGATGGAGGGAGGTGTCATGACCGGATGTGCTGCCAGCACTGGCGGAGCCATACGACCACGCTCCGGCCGGCAGGCAAGCCCCGGCTTGCGACCTGCGATCGGTCCGGCTGATGTTCGTGCCATGTTTGCCGCCTGCACCCTGCATCAGGTCTCACCGCATGTCTGGTGGTTTACCCCGGAACAGCGGCGCGACCGGCCGTCGCTGGCGGCGGTCGTGGGGGCGCGGGAAACCCTGCTGCTTGATGTCGGCGCCTCGCCGGTGCATCTCGGTGCGTTTCTGGCCGCGCTCGCTGCGAAGGGCGTGCGGAGACCGTCACGTGCGGTACTGACCCACTGGCATTGGGATCATGTTTTCGGTCTGGGCGGCTTTGCCGGCCCCGTGATTTCCTCCCGAGCCACGGCCACGCAATTGGCCCGCATGTGCACTTACGATTACAGCGATGCGGGCCTGCCGGCGTTGCTGGCGGACGGGCGAGAGATCCCTTTCACGTGTGAACACATGCAGCGCGAACTCACCGATGCGGATCGCCGCACCCTGCGGTTGCGCGTGCCGGAGGCGGTCTTTGCCGACCGGCTGCGCCTCGACCTCGGTGGAGTGGAATGCGAGTTGCGGCATGTCGGCGGGGACCACGCGCCGGACTCGGTGGTGATCCATGTGCCGGCGGACCGGCTGCTGTTCATGGGCGATTGCCTGTGCGAGGAGGTTTACACGGAGCCGCGTCGTTTCACGCGGGAGCGACTGCTGCCCTTGGTCGCACACCTGGAGGAGTTTGCCGCGGATATTCACCTGCTGGGGCATGCGGAAGAACCGATCAGCGGGGCCGAAATGCGCCGCTGGCTGCATTTTATCCGCGCCGCCTACACGTCATTGGATCAAGCGGGGCTGAAGGCGGCAGAACTCATTCGGTGCGAATTGTCCGCCCGGCACGCTGCAGAAACGGTCGAGGACTTCTGGCCCGCGATCCTGGCCGGGTATCGGGTGCCGTAGGGTGCACTTCGCGGTTAATTACGATTGTCGCCTCAGTCCTTGTGCTCGCCGGCGAGTTTCGCGCCTTCGCCGTCGGGCCGGCCGTCGCGGAAGGTGCCGAACCAGCGGTCCAGCGGCACGGTGCTCTCGCCGTAGTTGCACTCAAAATACCGGTGGTGCAGGTAGTGGAAATACGAGCCGGTGGGCAACTTGCCCTCGAGGATCGGGCCCTCGTAGCCGTGGTGGCCGTTGGCCGGGCCGAGGGCGGCGTGCTGCAGGTTGAAGAGGAAGTGGAACGGGTGTGACGGCACGATCCAGTGGATGCACGCCACGCTCAGGTAGAGGATCGTCTCGACCGGATGCATGGCCATGCCCGACCAGGCGTTGGGGTTCACGTTCTTGTGGTGCAGGTAGTGCACATGCTTGTAGAGCGGCTTCCAGTGGATCAACCGGTGGACCCAGTAGAAGTGAAACTCGCGCCAGAGCGGGATGATGAAGAACCACGCGACAAACCAAACCGGGTTTTGCGCGAACGACAGCCACGGGATGACCTCGTTGGCATAAAGCCACATGGCCACGACCTCGTAGCCGGTCCAGATGAGACCGGCCACGCCGGCGGTCCAAAACACGTTGTCGTAAACCTGGTCGCCGAACAGGAAACGCCGGCTGTTGGTCGCGGGCCAGTTGGGGTCGTATTTCTTCTCCAGGCCCTCGCCCTTTTTGATGTAGAGGTAATAGTGGAAGCCGCCATAGTAGAGCCACATCATCACCTGGTTGCGCAGCCAGATCTGGGCCATCCAGCCGAACTCAAACTCCGTGCAGCGCGCCACGTCCGGCTGGGTGACGAACCACGACACGGTGGAGATGAGCAGCAGCGAGAGGTTGACCGGCCAGAGGAAGCCGGGCCAGCCGAAGAGCCACTTGCACAGCGGCTTGAGCTTGAGCGGCCAGGTGAACAGCGGGGCGTAACGCACCGGGTAGGGCGGACGCCATTCGCCGCGGGGGTTGCGTTGGCCGGGGGTGGGGTCGGCGCCGGGGTTGCGCGGATGGTCGGACATCGGTGCGGAGCATGCGAGGTCGGCCGGGTGAGGCAAGGTTTCTGACAGGGCGGTGCGATTGAATATGCGCAGACAAGACCAAGGCATGCGCAGACTGCCGTCCCCATGGGGTTCATCATGCCCGCTGTTTCACCTGCCATCCCCCATTCCCGGTCATGATGATACATCGCTTGTTTCTCCTGCTTGTTTGTGCCGGCGGTAGCCTGTCGGCACAGGTCAATATCGTCTTCAATTACGACTACGACGTTGCGGGGTTATTTACCGGGGCGAATGAGGGCCGGCAGGCGGCGCTGCAGGCAGCCGGTGATTATGTGGCCGGGCTCATCGCCCCGTCCACCTTTGCCGCCATCACCCCCAACGATACGGACAGCTGGATCGGCCGGGTCCGGGATCCGCGGGACGTGTCACAGGAGGTCGAGGTCGGCAACGTCACAATCCCGGCCAACACGATCCAGGTCTATGTCGGTGGTTCGGTCTTGTCCGAATCCTACCTGGCCTATGGTGGGATCGGGGCAGGCTGGGCTCCATTCGAATCGACGCCTGAGTGGGCAGCCACCCTCTATTTCCGCGGCAACGAGCCCTACTACCGGTATGCCATCGGCAGCATTTCGTTCAGCTCCACCAAGGCATGGTATTTTGATGACGATATCAGTTCGGTGGAGCCGATGGGCGGGGCGTATGATTTTTTCAGCACGGCCATCCATGAGCTGTTCCATGTGCTGGGTTCGAACCTTCACGGGGCTCCCAATTGGTCGGCCTTGGTGGACAGTGAGGGCCGCTTCATCGGTGCAAACGCCATGGCGGTTTACGGTGGTCCCGTGCCGTTGGATGCCGAACATGACCATTGGGCCAACGGCACGCAGAACCTGATTCTGGGCACGAGCATCGTCCAGGATCCGCTGATGGATCCCTACGGCGCTGCTAATGAACGGATCTACGCCACCGCGCTCGACGTGGCGGCATTGCGCGATCTCGGTTATGCGACCGTCGCCGTGCCTGAGCCGGCGGCCTACGCCGGATGGCTCGGACTGGTGGTGCTGTTGGTGGTGGTGCGGCGGCGGATCAGGCGCCGCTGACGAAGAACGGCTGCGTCCAGGCCGTGCGCCCGCCGCGGCCGCGACATTCGAACCGCACGTATTTGGCGCCGACCGGGACTTCGACCGTCAGCGTCTTGGCGTCGGCCCACGCAAACTCCTTGCCGACTTCGCGGACGGCGACGATGCGGTCGGCGTCCTTGGTCTGCACGCGGATGCGGCTGCCCTGCACGGCGATGTCCGTGATGGTCACGCCGGTCGAGGCGTAGAAACTGCCGCGTCGCATCGCCGTCAGGATGCCCCGCACGCTGCGGTTGGCGGTGGCAACGACGTTCCAGCCGAGGCCGAGGTCGATCTTGGCGGCGTGGCTGTCGTCGTTGGCGAAGCCCCAGATGCGGCGGCCGGCGGAGAGCAGCTTGTCCCACTTGTCGGTGGCGAACGGGCTGCCGTCGAGCCGGCCGATGACGCCGTTGAAAATCTCGATGCCGACATAGCCGTGCCAGAGCGCGAGGTTTTCCATGCTGCAATGGTTGAAGTCGGCCAGCCAGTTCGGGTGGTTGAACACCGCGAAACCCGGACCGGCGTTGATCGTGTCGACCACCTTCTGGCGGTCGCCGTCGGGCTCCACCATGTGCGTGGCGTTGACGTGCAGCAGGTGCGGACCCCAGCGGCTGATCTCGTTGCCGGGAATGAGCACGAGGCCGCGGGCATCGAGTTTGGCGTAGTCCTTGGCGCCGGTCACGATGTCGTGGTCGCTGATCATCAGGAAGTCGTGGCCGAGCACCGCGTAGTCATCGATGACCTTCTGGATCGGCTGTTGGCCGTCGCTGGCGGTCGTGTGGGCGTGGAGATTTCCACGCAGCCAGGTTCCCTTTTTTACTCCGGCATAGGGGTTCTCGATTTTCATCGGAGATCAAAACTGATCTGCCGGTCCGGCCAAGGCGAGTCCGCGATGCCGGCCAAGCGTCAAATTATTCCCCGGTCTTGCGGTGCAATCCCGCTATCGACCCGGAGGATTTTCTCGCAATCATGCCACGGTGATGAATACGGGTGTCCGCCATGGGTCGCATCGCCTGCTGCGGGTCGCGCTGCTGCTGGGCCTGGCGGGATTTGTGCCGCATTCTCCGGTGCTGCGTGCGGAGACGCCGGCGGTGTATCAGACGGGGGCGCGGTTGCCGACCCTGACGGTCGGGGCGACGACCTATCACGATGTGGTCGTGCGCTCGATATCCGCCCAAACCGTGTTGTTTATGCATCGCGGCGGCATGGCCTCGGTGCGGCTGCGCGACCTGTCACCCGGGGAACAGGTGCGGTTTGGCTACGATCCGGCCGAGGAACGGGCCAGCGATGCGGCGGCGGTGCAGGCCCGGCAGGAGCGCGAGGCGCGGCAGGCGGCCGCGGTGCGGGCGCGGCAGCTGGAAGCGGAGCACCGCTCGCGCTCACGTTTCGAATCGGTGCTCCATGCGTTCGGTCGTCCGGCCGGGATCAACCCCGAAGGCGTGGACCTGCGGCCGCGATTTCGGGAACTGGGGCTTTACGCCAAGGATCAGGGCCGCCGGCCGAGTTGCGCGGTGTTTGCCGTGGTCAGCGCCGTGGAGTATCTGCACGCCGAGAACACCGGGCAGGCGGAGAAATTCTCCGAAGAGTACCTGGTCTGGGCCACCTATCGCTCGATCTCACGGCCCGATGATTTTCAGGAGCTGACCGGAGACGATGCCGACACGGGCTTTGCCCTGAGCGAAGTGGTGACGGCATTGCGCAGCTACGGCATCCCGGCCGAGCGCAGCCTGCCCAACACGATGGGCCGGAGCCTCGATGGCGTGTCCGCACCTTCTCCCGAGGTGATCCGCGAGGCGCGGGCTCACACGCAGGGCTCGGTGCATTTTGTGCCGGGTCGCGACAACGTCACGCGGCTCAACAACATCGTGCACGCGCTCAACGCCGGGTTGCCCGTGCCGATCGGGGCCGGTTGGCCGCAGTTCCATAACATGCGGGCCGCCTTGCTCAACTCCCAGCCGCCGGCCTACAGCCATGCGGTGACGCTGGTCGGCTATCGCAACGACACCGGCCGCATCGAGGACACTACGTTTATTTTCAAGAACTCGTGGGGACCGGCCTGGGGTGCCAACGGCTACGGCTTCGCCACCTACGCCTACCTGCTGCAGCATCTGCACAGCGCCATTTTGCTTGAGATCGGCTTCCGCGATTGAGCCGGCGATGGTCGTGCGGCTCAGACCGCCGTGCGGTTGTCGCACTTGAAATGCGCCCGCCGGCGGTTTTCCGCGCGCTGCCGCTGCGCCGCGATCAGTGCGGTGTCCTTGCGCACCACGACATTGCGGGTGTCTCCGCCGGCGCCTTCGCTTTCCGCTCCGGCGGCGGCGGCAAACAGCAGCAACAGCTCCGCCTCGCGCGGAAGGCGCCGGGCCGGAAAACCGGCGTGGCGGACAAGCCAGGGAAGAAGACGGGCTGCAGGATCGGTCATGTGGAGAAAGGCAATTGACCCGGTTTCAGCAGCCCAGGCGATCCAGATTTTTGCGGAGCCGGAGCAGGGCCCGGGCATGCGATGCAGGCATCCGGCCATGGCGGTCGGGGCCGATGGCCAGCAGCAGGTTGGCGCCGCGCGACGTGGTGGTGAGATACATGCCCAGCAGTTCCGCGTCCGACCGCGGCCTGTCCCGCCCGGTGTAAAACCAATCCTGCCCGATCGGATCGCAGACCTCGCCGGGCAGGTAGTGCGGTTGGCCGTCGAGCAGGCGCCATTGGCGGTGGCCGGTCAACGAGTTGGGCAGAAAGCGCTCGATGGTCAGCACATCGGTCGGCCACACGCGGTCCATGCTGACCTTGTCGCCGTCGCCGATCCCGTGGTTGTGCACGATCATCGAGCGCGGTTGCCGGGCGGCGATATGGGCGTAGAGCCGGTTGCGGTAGTCGCGCGGGAGCAGGTGGGGGATGTCGATCCACCACTCTGCGACCGGCCCGTAGCGGTCCATCAACTCGGTGATCTGCGCCCATTGAAAGTCGAGATAGGCCCGGGTGACATACGCGGAACTCCGATCCGCGGGCGGCCCGGCGGGTTCCAAGGGTTGGGGCGCGATGTTGGCGGAGAGCGAGCCGAAGCGGTGATGGTTGTCCCACGAGCTGTAATACAATCCCGGTTGCACCCCGCGGCGTGCGCAGGCCTGGATGAAAGCTCCCACCACATCGGTGCGATTGCCGCTGTGGCCGACGTGATAATCGGTGTGCGCCGAGGGCCAGAGGCAATGCCCGGAGATATGCTTCGCGGTCAGCACGGCGTACTTCATGCCGGCATCGCGGGCGAGGCAGACCCAGGAATCGACGTCGAGCCGGTCGGGCGCATACACGGTGGCGGGATCATGGCCGGTCGGCATCTCCGCGCCCACGTAGGTGTTGAGCCCGTAGCAAATGAACATCCCGAACCGCATCGCTTCCCAGCGCCGCAGGGCCGCGACGGTGTGCCGCTGGGCGCCGCGGGTGCCCGGCGGTGGCGCAAAGCGGGGGTCGGCCAGACCGTTGATCAAGGCGGGCAGGGGAGCGTCGGCGTCGGACCGGGGCGGGTTCATCGGCCGTGCATCCTCGCCGCAGACCGCGGCAAAAGAAAGCCGCATCTGTTGGGCCAACTTTGGGTAGCCATGCCGGATTTGGCGGGTCAGCCTCGGCGGCATGAAGATCAATTCCGCCGTTTACACGACCAGCGCCACCGACCTGCGCTCCTGCCCGGCCGGCCGCCTGCCGGAATTCGCCTTCATCGGCCGCTCCAACGTGGGCAAGTCGTCGCTCATCAACCTGCTGACCCTGCGCCACGGGCTCGCCAAGGTCTCGGAAACTCCCGGCAAGACGCAGCTGATCAATTTCTTCACCATCAACGGCGCGTGGTCGCTGGTTGATTTGCCCGGCTACGGGTTTGCCAAGGTCGCGAAGCACAAGCGCGCCGATTTCAACGAGGCCGTGGCCGACTTTTTGGAAAAGCGCGAATCGCTCCGGCACACCTTTGTGCTCATCGACTCGCGCCTGCCGCCGCAGAAAATCGACGTGGCCTTCCTCGAATGGCTGGCCACGACCGACGCGGAGTTTTCCCTCGTCTTCACCAAGGCCGACAAGCAGTCGGCCGGCAAAACCGGGGCGAGCGTGGCGCGCTTTCAGCGCGAGGTGATTGAGCGGCTGCCTCGCCGGCCGGAGATATTCATCTCCTCGGCCACGTCCAAACTCGGGCGCAAGGAAATCCTGGCGCACATTGGCCGCTTGCTGGACTGAAGCGGTGAGGTGGGGCCGGGCGCGGCCCGCCGTCCCAAAAGAGAAGTGTAAGTTGAGGCGTAGCTGCGTTGGAGCCTGGCGACAACGTGGCTTCCCGGAGGCCACCCTTGGCTGAATCTCACTCCTTTTGAATGCCTTTGGCTCAAGCGCTACGACATTTCAATAAATGCAGGAGTTGACGCCTCCATTGCCTTTTGCCGCTGCGGCGTGAACAGCAGCAGCGTGCCGATCTGGCGGTAGCCGAGCGTCGGGTAGAGTTTGGCGCCGGCGTGGCTGGCGGTGAGCACGGCGAGCTTGGCCCCGTGCGCCCGGTCGTCCCGCAGCAGGTGGGCCAGCAGGGCCGAGCCGACGCGCTGCCGCCGGTGTTGGGGCAACACGAACAGGTTCGAGCACCAGTTGCCGTGCGCGCAGCAGATGCTACGCACCCAGCCGACAATTTCGCCGTCGATTTCGGCCAGGTATTGCCGCAGGGGCGCATCGCGGTGCAGGTGCTCCGGCAGGATTTGGCATTGCCCGGCGGCTTTGGCCAGACGGTCGGCGTCGGTGGGCGTCAACACGCGCCGGATGGTGGCGGGGCTGCTGACGCGCGGGATGCGTGTCAGCGGATGCACCATCAACGCTTCGGAGGCGCCCAGGCGATAATGCAGGGCCTTGTAGGCGGCGCACACTTCGGCATTCGGCGAATTGTCCCCGGTGATGATGCTCAGGCAAAAGCGGCCGGGGCTGTGTTTGCGTGCGAGTTGATCCACGGTTGCCGGGGCGGTCTGCGCCGCCACCCATTCATCGCGCCGCGGCGGTGCCTTGGTTTTGCGCGGTCCATCGCGCAGCACGTGAATCGGACCGATCTTGGTTGGCGAATAGGGGTGGGTGAAACTGCGGGTGAAGCAAAAGCCCTCGATGAACACACCGATGGCGGTTTCGAGCAAACCGGGGGCGACGCGGGGCATGGGCTCAACCTGACCGGATGCACGCGCACCGGCCAGAACCATTTCGCGCCGACTTGCCCTGCGCGGCGGGTGATGAAAAGGTGGCCGGATGAAGCGCTCCCGCCGCCCCGCCGTGGAAAAGCCGCCGCCCTGCCGGGGCAAGCGGCGTTACCGCACGCAGGGCGACGCGCTCGATGCGGCCATGATTGTCGGCGTGGAACGCCAGCGCCGCGCCTACCATTGTCCGTGGTGCGGGCTCTGGCACCTGACGACCGTGCGCGAAGAGTGAAACCAACGGATCCCGGCCGCTGCTACTTCAGCGCCTGTGTGAACTCGCCGCCGAGCCGCGTCCATTGTTCGATGATCCGGTCCACGAAATCATCGTCTGCGGCCGGCGTGATCTTGCCGTGGGCATCGAGCCACTCGACGGTGCGGCGCACGCCCTCGTCGTAAGGTGTTTTCTGGCGGAATTCCGGCACGTCGCGCTTCAGCTTCCCGCTCGAATATACGCCGTGGTAACGGAAAATCTCCGCCAGCGGTTGCAGGCGGTCCGGTGGCAGCGTGAGCAATAAGTCGGTGGGAATATGCACGATTTTCGGTTCCGGCGCACCGATCGCGGCGGCGGTGCGGCGGGTGTAGTCGTCCCACGTCACGATCTCGTCTGCGGTCGCGTTGTAGGCCTGGCCAAAACAGCCGGTCTTGCCGGCCGCATGCGCGAAACCTCGGCCGACGTCATCGGCATACGCGCTTTGCCAAAGCCCGTGACCGTCGCCACTGACGATGACCGGCAGGCCCCGGCGCAGGCGGTTCACAAACGAGGTTTCCCAGCCGAGATTGTTGATCACCGGACCGCCGGGACCGTAGGTGTGCGAAGGGCGAAAAATGGTGACGGGGATCCGGCCTTCCGCGTGTGCCCGGAGGAAGACCTGTTCGGCGGCCACCTTGTCACGCCCGTAGGCGGAATGCGGGTGCTGCGGCGTGGTTTCGTCGGTCGGCACGATGGTCTGCGTGTTGCCGTAGGTGCAGACCGTGCTGCAAAACAGCAGGTGTCCGCAACGGCCGTCGAGCGCGCGCACGGTGCTCTCGGCTTGTTCGGCCTTGAAGCAGATCATGTCGATCGCGGCGTCCCACGGCCCGGCCCCGGCGAGGGTGCGTTCAAATGTCGCGGTGTCGCTGCGGTCGCCGCGCAGCCGGCGGACGTCGCCCAGCCGGTCGTCGGTCTGGCCGCGGTTGAACACCGTGATGTCGGCGCCGCGCGTTTTGAGCGCCTGGACGATGCCGGTGGAGATCAGGCCGGTGCCTCCGATGATGAGAACTTTCATGACTGCGGATGGGGTTGACGGTGGTCGGTTGCACCGCAGCCAAGCGGCCGCACGCCGGGCCGGCAATCACCGTCCGGGGTTTTTTGCCGAGTCCGCTTGAGCCTTGGCCCGGAATCGGGAAGCATCGGCGCCCGCATGAAGACTTTCCCGCAGAACTTCACCTGGGGCGCCGCGACGGCGGCCCATCAAATCGAAGGCGCCTGGCAGGAAGACGGCCGCGGTCCGTGCATTTGGGATGCGTTCACCCACATCCCCGGCAAGTCGCACCGCAACCAGACCGCCGATGTCGCCTGCGACCATTATCACCGCGTGGAGGAGGACGTGGCGCTGATGAAGGCCATGGGGCTCAAGGCCTACCGCTTTTCGTTTTCCTGGAGCCGGCTCATGCCGCAGGGCCGCGGCGCCGTGAACGAAGCCGGCGTGGCCTTTTACAACCGGCTCATCGACGCGCTCGTGGCGAACAACATCACCCCGTGGGTCACGCTCTACCACTGGGACCTGCCGCTGGCGCTGCAGCTGGAGCTCGACGGGCTGGTCAATCCGGAGATTGCCGACCACTTCGTCCGCTACGCCGAATTGTGTTTCGAGCGCTTCGGTGACCGGGTGAAGCATTGGATCACGTTCAACGAGCCGTGGTGCAGCGCCGTGCTCGGGCACGGCATCGGCTACTTCGCGCCTGGCCGCGTGAGCCAGACCGAGCCCTATCTCGCCGCGCACAATCTCATCCGCGCGCACGGCAAGATCGTCGACGTTTACCGCCGCAAATTCCAGCCGGCGCAAAAGGGCGTGATCGGCATCACCAACAACTGCGACTGGCGCGAGCCGAAGACGGACTCGCCCGCCGACCGCGCCGCGGCCGAACGCGGGCTGGAGTTCTTTCTCGGTTGGTTCGCCGACCCGATTTACCGCGGCGATTATCCGGACTGCATGCGCGAGCGGGTCGGTGAACGCCTGCCGCGCTTCAGCGACGCCGACCGCGCGCTGGTGCTCAACTCGAGCGATTTCTTCGGCCTCAATTTCTACGGCGGCATGCTGGCCGCGGAACCCGCGGGCGAAACCGTCGCCACCATCGTGCCGACCGGCAATGGCGGCATGGCGGCGGATCAGCGCGTCGAGTTGTCCGACGATCCCGCGTGGGAAAAGACCGACATGGATTGGAACGTCGTGCCCGATTTCTGCCGCAAGATGCTCGGCTGGATCGACCGCCGTTACGGTCATCCGCCGATCTACATCACCGAAAACGGCGCGGCCCTGCACGGCGAGGACGACGTTGCGGTGGCGGTGAATGACACGCGGCGCATCGATTTCATCAACCGCTACCTCGCGGCCTGCCACGCCGCGATCAACGAGGACGGCGTGGATCTGCGCGGCTATTTCGTGTGGACCCTGATGGACAACTTCGAGTGGGCGCTCGGCTACAGCAAACGCTTCGGCCTGCACCATGTTGATTTCGCCACCGGCAAGCGCACGCCCAAGCAATCCGCCGCCTGGTATGCCGGGGTGATGCGGCGCAACGGGCTTTGATCAGATCCGGGGCGCCCGTCGGGTTGCGGCACAAAAAAGGCGCATTCGGGTGAATGCGCCTTTTGCGGTGGCGAAGTTTCAGCTCACTGGGTGGTCCAGGCCTCGGGCAGCGGGCTGTCGCTTTCCAAGGCGAGCTGGATGACCTGGTTGTTCAAGAGCACGACGTGCAGGGTGTCCGAGGGCATGTCGCCCAGTCCGTCGATGGAGGGTTCCGGTCCCGAGGAGGCCGTGCTGCTGATGGACGTGGAACTGCGCGGCGCATTCGGCGAGGTCTGGCCCGAGCGATAACCATGCCGGCCGGGACTGTTGAGGGAGAGTTGGGAAACCGATACGGTCGGGTAGTAGTTGTTGTAGGTCCACATTTCAACCCGGCCTTCCGGTGCATCCTTGGCTCTGACCTTGGAGGGCTTGCCCAGCGCCATGTAAACCATGTCGCCGGTGTAGCCGAGTTCGATGCTTCCTTCCTTGATGACCTGCTGCTGTTCGGGGGAAAGCGCCGCAAACACCGTCGACTTCTCCTGAATGCGGGCATTGATGCCGCCGGTTTCGCAACCGACGAGCGCGAGGGAGATGGCCGTCAACAGGATCAGGGCCCGGATGTTGGTTTTGGTATTTTTCATGACAAGCTGGATGGGGTTCGTTGGCCGCTGCGGCTGGTGGCACAGTTTGTCCGTCGGTCCCCGGGTGTCAATGGATGACGCCCGGAACTGTGGATTGCCTTTCGCCGGCATTGCGGCTCCGCTGCCCGGCTCCATGCCCATTGCGCCGCGCCTGCTGACCAACCTTTGCAACGTCGCCATGATGAACCTCGCCATCGGGCTCAACCTGCTGCCGGTTTTTCTGACGGCGCTGAGCGTGACCTACGGCGGCGCGGCCGGACTCACGCAGGAGCAGCTCGGGCGTCTCGGGGCCATCGCGTTCAGCGGGGTGGTGGCCGGCATCCTGATCACGGGTCCGCTGGCGGATCGCTGGGGCGCGAAACCGTTTGCGCAGCTCGGCAATTTCCTTTCGGGGATCAGTCTCATCGGCGCGGCGTTTGCGCCGAGCTACTTCTGGCTGGCGGTGGCGTTGTGCTGCCTGGGCTTTGGTTCGGGCATCATTGACATGGTGCTCAGTCCGGTGGTCGCGGCGCTCAACCCGACGCGCCGCGCCGCGGCGATGAACTGGCTGCATTCGTTCTATTGTGTCGGCGCGGTGGTGACGATCCTGGCCGGCAGCGTGGTGTTGAAGCTCGGGTTTGGCTGGCGCACGGCGTGCCTGTTGCTGGCGCCGCTGCCGCTCGGGCTGCTGGTCGCGTTTGCGCCGTTGCAGTTTCCCGCGCTCAGTGCGCCGGGCGGCAAGCTGCAGCTGAGAAAAATGCTGCGCCTGCGCTGGTTTTGGGCGGCGATGATCGCCATCTGCCTAGGCGGCGCCACCGAGTTGGGCATGGCGCAATGGCTGCCGGCCTACGCCGAGATCTCGCTCGGCTACGCTCCGTGGGTCGGCGGTTCGGCGCTGCTGCTGTTCTCCGTCGCGATGGCGCTCGGGCGCATGGTGGTTGGTGCGGCGGGACCGCGGTGGAATCCGTTCCGCGTGATGGCGTGGTGCTGTGCGCTGGCCGTGGTGCTGTTTCTGCTCGGCTCGTTTTTGCCCGTGCCGTGGATGGCGTTGACCGCGTGCATCGCGGCGGGGTTTGCCGGCAGCTGCCTCTGGCCGACCATGCTCGCGGTGACGGCCGACCGGTATCCGGATGGCGGCGCCACGATGTTCGGCGCGCTCGCGGCGATTGGCAACATGGGCGGCATCTTCATGCCGTGGGTGGTCGGCTGGGTGGCGGACCAGTGCAACCTGCATTGGGGGCTCGCGGTTTCGGCGCTCGCGCCCGCGCTCATGTTGCCGCTGGTCTTGGGCATGCGCCGGCGTTAGCCTGACGGGAATTTTTCAAACCCATGACCGCTCCTGCTTTTTTCTCCCGGGCCGTGCCGGTCTGGTCCGCCGCTTTGGCGGGCCGGATGAACATCACCCTCAGTTTTCATGCCCGGCTGGAATTCAAGCCGGGCCGGTCCGCCACGCTGCGCGTGGCCGCCGCGCAGGCCTATCGCGTGTGGGCCAACGGTGAATTGCTCGGCCGCGGACCGGCGCGCACCGCCCACGGGCATGCCCGGGTGGACGAGTGGCCGATCGTCGGCGAGGTGTCCGGTGTGCTGGAACTGGTCATCGAGGTCGCGGGCTATGGCGTGCCGACCTTCTGCTCGACGTTCGAGCCGGCGTTTCTGTGCGCCGAGCTGGTGTCCGGCAAAAAGGTGCTGGCGTGGACCGCCCCGCAGGGCGGGGGCTTCGCGGCTGAACACCGGCGCGAGCGCGTGCAGAAAGTGGAGCGTTACAGCTACCAGCGGGCCTTCGTCGAGGCGTGGCGGTTGGGTCGGCACGGGGCCATCTGGCTGCTGCCGGCCTACAATCCCGCCAAACCGGAACGGCTCGCCCGCGTGACGCATCGCCGCACTTTCCTGGCCCGCGGCGTGGCGCGGCCCGACCTGTCGGTGGTTACCCCGCGCCCGGCCGCCGTGCTGGGTCGGTCGGTCTATCGCGCGGCGACCGCGCGCAAGGCGGTGCAGCACCGCTTCATCACCGACGTGCCCCGCACCTCCGCGGGTTGGCCGCAGGCCAAGGTTGCGTGGTCGCTGCAGCAGGACCTCGCGGGCTTGAAATTTTCCGACACCGGATCGGTGACCCTGCGGTCCGGCAAACCGGTCGAACTGCGCGCGAAGCAATGGCTTCGCGTTGATTTCGGCGTGGTGCGCACGGGTTTTCCGGCGCTGCGGGTGCGGTCAACGCAGCCGGTGAAACTCTTGCTCGTGTTCGAAGAAATCCTCGTGGACGGCCAAATCGCCTTCGACCGCTCCACCTGCATCAACGCGGTGGGCATCGAACTGCCGGCCGACGGGTTGTTGGATTTCGAGGCCTTCGAACCCTACACCTTCCGTCACCTGCAGGTGCTGGTGCTGGGCGGCGCGGCGACGGTCGAACGCATCCGGCTGCGCAATTTCATCAACGCCGAGACGGTGCAGCCCGAGCCCGCGGGGCTGGCGCCCGCCGTGGCGCGCGTGCGCCGCGCGGCGGTGGCGTCGTTCCGGCAAAACGCGCTCGATGTTTTCATGGACTGTCCTTCGCGCGAACGTGCCGGCTGGTTGTGCGACAGCCTGTTCACCGCGCGCGCCGAGTGGCACCTGTGCGGCGACAATCCGATCGAGCGCGCCTTTCTCGAGAACTACCTGCGGCCGGCCAAGTTCGCC
Source organism: Opitutaceae bacterium (assembly GCA_019455245.1). GTDB lineage: Bacteria > Verrucomicrobiota > Verrucomicrobiia > Opitutales > Opitutaceae > Cephaloticoccus. Next base: position 189,560 of record JACFMR010000003.1, on the reverse strand, counting down.
GGTCTGCCCAACGGCATGGTGCCGATGTGTTATCCGGCCGAGCCGCTGCAGGGCCAGTTCATCCCGAACTGGGCGATGTTCCTCGTGCTGCAGCTCGACGAGGCGCAGCGCATGCGCCGGCTGCCGGCGGACTGGATGCCGCTCGTCGCCCGCCGCGTGCGCGGATTGCTCGGATATTTCCGCCGGTTTGAGAACGAACTCGGCCTGTTGGAGAAACTGGAGAGCTGGGTGTTCGTCGAGTGGTCCAAGGCCAACGAATTCGTCCAGGACGTGAACTTCCCGGGCAACATGCTCTACGCCGCGGTGCTGCGGGCGGCCGCGCGGCTGTTGCAGGACGAACGGTTGGCGCGGCGCGCGGCCCGGGTCGAGTCGACGGTGCGCGAACTGGCGTGGCGCGACGGACGGTTTGTGGACCACGCTGTGCGCGACAGCGCAGGCCAACTGACGGTTTGTGACGACGCCACGGAGGTCTGCCAGTATTACGCCTTCACCTTCGGGCTGGCCACGCCGGAACGCGAGGCGGCGCTCTGGCGGCGGCTGGTGCGGGCGGATTACGGCGACTTGCACCCCGCCAACGCTTTCATGGGCAAGCTGCTGCGGCTGGAGCTGCTGATTGCGCACGGCGAGCCCGCTGCGGCGCAGCGCGAGTTGATGCGCAGTTATGCGCCGATGGCGCGCCTGACCGGCACGCTGTGGGAGCATCTTACCGTGAGCGCGAGCTGCAACCACGGGTTCACCTCCTACGTGGCCGTCCTGATCGACCGCCTGCAGCAAGCCCGGACAAAATGAAACCGGTCGTCGAGCGCGCCGGCCCCGCCGATCTGGCTGCGCTGTGCGAGCTGGAACACGCGGTTTTCGGTGCGGAGTCCTACCCGGGGTTTTTTCTGCGCCAGGCCATGGCGCTCTGGCCGGATTGGGTGCTGGTGGCCCGTCCGGCTGGCGGAGCGGAGCCGGTCGGTTACATGCTGGCCGCCAAGTCCGCGCGGGAAGGCGAGGGCTGGATTCTTTCCGCGGCCACGCACCCGGCGTGGCGGGGGCGGGGCATCGGGCAGGCCCTGTTGCAGCAATTGCTGGCCACGCTGGATGCCGCGGGGCTGACGGAAATCCGCCTCACGGTGCACCCCGCCAACACGGTGGCGGTCCGCCTGTATGAACGCGCCGGGTTTGTCCGCGAAGCGCGGGACGGGGCGTATTTCGGCCCGGATCAACCGCGGCTGATCATGGTGCGACGGAAGCCGGTCTGATCGGTGATTGCTTGGCGGAAAACGCTGCGCATAAACGCGGCATGCTTCCGTTGCAACTTGACCATGGTCGGCTGTCATTGCCGGTGGAAACCGGCGCGATCTCCCTGCGGCTCGGCGCGAGCGCGGAGGAGTCCGAATGGCTGGACCTGCCCTTGCAGGCCGCCGGTGAAAATCGCTTCACGTTTCAACGCGACGGCGTGCAGGGCTCGCTGGACTGGCGGCCGGTCGCGGCGGAGCGCGCGGATTACGAGCTGGCGTTTCAATCGGCGCGGCCGGTGCGGTTGCGGCTGGAGTTCGCCTGGAAAGGCGCGGATGGGGTTTTTCACCTGATTCCCGCCTGCCTGTTCGGCGACAACAACCACGCGCTGGTGCGGCCGAACGAGTTTCCGACGCTGCACAAGGCGGACCCGGCGAATCCGGCGGCGGCGCCGTTGTGGGAATTCCGCGCCGACCGCGCGGCGTATCCGGTCTCGATGCTTTGCACGCCGGCCGGCGTGGTGGGACTCTCGGTCGCACCGTATGCGGATGATCCGTCGGCGCCGGAGGGTTTCATCCGCAACGGCGTTTTCAGCCTGCTGCCGGCGGGCGGCGGCGTGAGCCTGGGCTACGCCAACGTGCCGCTCACCTACGTGAACAAAAAGATGTTCTCGCCGACCACCGCGCACCGTTCGACGGCCGCGCGCACCACCGGTTCGCTTTACTGGTTGGCCGGCGCCGACAGGCGCGGGGTGCACCGCATTGTGGGCGATGTGTATGCGCAATGGCGGGACCGGCCCGCGCACCAAAAGTCGCCGGCCGAGGCCGCACGGGCCATCGCGGAGGCGTTCATCGGCGTCAATTGGGACGAGGGTTTCGGCAACTACACCAACCAGCACTGCCGTGTGCCGGCTGATCGCACGCTCAAGGCCTGGCGGCCGATCTCCGAGATCGGCTGGACCGGCGGCGGGGTGCTGGCGTGGCCGTTTTTGCAGGCGCAGGTACGCTGGCCGGAACTGCGTTTTCCCAAGACCGCGGAGCAGATTCTCGACGGGATCACGGCGGTGTGGAACGAGCGCAGCGGATTTTTCAACGATGTGGCCGGGGCCAGTCTCGTGGGCATCCCGGGCCTGAACGGCGCGATCATGAGCGGCCAGATCAACGGCTGGTGGTCCGGATTCCTGCCCTCGACCACCGACCGGCACTGCGCCTACACCAACGGCCACGCCGCCTACTACCTGTTGAAATGCGCGCGGTTCTTGCGCCGGCAGGGCGGCGATGCGACGCGCTGGGAACAGGCCGCGCTCAAGGTCTGCGACACCGTGATCGAACTGCAGCGCGGCGACGGCGCCTTCGGTTACCTCTTCAGTCCGCAAACGAAGAAGGTCGTCGATTGGGACGGTTTTGCCGGCTGCTGGTTCGCGGCGGCGCTGCCGTTCGCCTACGAGCTCACGCAGAACGAAACCTACCTCAAGGCCGCGCGCCGCGCGCTGCGTTACTACGGCCATGCCGTGGCCGCGCTCAACTGCTACGGCACGCCGATGGACACCTACCGCAGCGTGGATCAGGAGGGCGTGCTGGCGTTTGTGCAGGCCGCGCGCTGGATGCATGCGATCACGGGCGAGCCGGAGTGGCTGACGCACCTGCAGGCCGGCGCGGATTACGAGTTGCTGTGGCGCTACGGTTTTCGCGCGCGGCCTGAATTCGAACCGCTGAAATCGGCGGGCTGGAACTCCTGCGGCGGCTCGGTGACCTCGGTTTCCAATCCTCACATCCACCCCATGGGCCTGGTCATCACCGAGCCGTTGCGCTATCTCGCGGCGCAGCTCGGCGACGATTATTACCGCCGGCGGGCTGACGACGGCGTGGCTTGGGCGCTGCACACGTTGGAGCTTTACCCCGAGGTTTCGGGTTACGGCCGCTACGGTGTGATGACCGAGCGTTACTGCCCGAGCGACGGGTTGGTGATTGAGACCTACGAAGGCACCGGTGCGCCGGCGAGCATGTGGTGGAGCTACAACGCCTGGGCCGCGGCCAACGTCATGGAAGGCCTGCTCGACACTTTGCCGGCCGAACCGATCGGGGTGTGATTTGGCGCGGCAGCGCCGGTAGGGCCGGACCGCCGGGCCGGCCGCACGCGCCGATGCACTGCGCAACACGCATTACACCCTGCCAAAGATTTTCCAATTCGGCCGGCGGGGCTTGACCGGGCGCGGGTGATGCGTCCCCTTGCCGCCCATGAAATGGCTCAAAACCAGCATCGGACGGCTGCGTGTGATCGGATTCTGGGAAGGCGTGTCCTTCCTGGTGCTGCTGCTCATCGCCATGCCGTTGAAATATCTGGCGGACCAGCCGGGCGCGGTGCGCGTGGTCGGCATGGCGCACGGTGTGCTGTTCGTGCTCTACGTCTGGGCGGCGGTGCAGGCGGCCATGGAGCATGGCTGGAACTGGCGTCGCACCGGGCTCGTGCTGCTGGGCAGCGTGCTGCCGGGCGGACCGTTCGTGGTGGACGCCAAGGTGCTGCGCGAGGCCGAGGCCGAACTGCAGGTTGCAACCGCGCGCGTTTGAACCGAGGGTGCCGGCATGCGCACTTTGCTGGCCGGCTTGTTTTTGTTGGGTGGGTTGATCCCCGCCCTGGCCGCGGATGACGACTACCGGGCCGAAATTGAGGCGTGGCGCGCGCACCGGCTGGAGCGGCTGACCGCGCCGGACGGTTGGTTGACGCTGATCGGACTGCATTTTCTGCCCGCCGGCGAAAGCACGCTCGGCCGCGCGGCGGACAACGCCATTGTGCTGGCCGCGGGACCGGACCGGATCGGGGCCGTGACCTTGGATGACAAGGGCCGGGTGTGGCTGCGGGTGAATCCCGGCGTGGACGTGCGGGTGGACGGCCGGGCTGTGTTGTCGGCCGAACTCACGGACGACCGGGCCGCGGCGCCCACGTTGGTGACCAGCGGCACCCTGAGTTTCTATGTGGTCAACCGCGGCGGCCAGCCGGCTCTGCGGGTCAAGGACAGCGCGGCACCGCGCCGTACCGAATTTGCCGGCATCGATCATTTTCCGGTTGATCCCGCCTGGCGCATCGTGGCGCGCTGGGAGCCTTTTCTGCGGCCGCGGGAGGTGCCGATCATGAACACCCTCGGGCAGGAATCGTCGGCCTTGGTGCTGGGCCGCGCAGTCTTCGAGCGGGACGGGCGTGCGTTCGCTTTGCTGCCGATTCAGGAATCGTTGGGGGCGCCGTTGTTTTTCATCATTGCCGACCTGACCAGCGGCGAGAGCACCTATGCGGCGGCGCGTTTCCTTTACGCCGATCCGCCGGAGGACGGGAAGGTGGTGCTCGATTTCAACCGGGCCATCAACCCGCCGTGCGCCTTCACGCCGTTTGCCACCTGTCCGTTGCCGCCCGAGGAAAACCGCCTGCCGATTGCGGTCACGGCCGGTGAGAAGGATTACGCAGGCGAGCACTGAGTCGGTGGGAGGCGACCACCTTGTCGCTGCGCTCCCTACTTCGCCAAGCCTACGAAGGGCACGGCCAAGGCGGCTACTTGGCAACTACGGACCGCGCGTGGGCATACTCTTTGCGGTGAAAGAAAAATCCCCACGGTGCGGACCGTGGGGATGAAGGGTGCGGACTTGCCGGATCCGATCAGACTTCGCTGTAGAACTTCAACTCTAGCGGACGGAATCCGGCTTCGTCGGCATGGGCGTCGTTCCAGGCGGCGATGACGGCCTTGGCGCGGTTGCGGGCTTCGGTGCGGAGCTGCTGGAAATCGGTCCGCTGCGACTGCACTTCCTCGTAAAGCGCCTGCAGCTGCCGGTTGGTCGCCTTGTCCCAGGGCAGGCGCTCGGCAGTGGCGAGATCGCGCCAGAGCGAGCGGGCACGCACGAGCTCGTTGTCGAAGCCAAAGAGCTTGGTCTGCATCTCGCTGTCCCAGCGGCCGATGTTGGTGGCGTAGCTTTCGGCCTCGGCGCGGGTGGCGGTTTCCGCGATGGCCGCGGGTTGCTCCACCGGCTTGGGCGGCGAGAAGAAGAACGGCTTGCCTTGCATGCGCGGACGCACACTGCCGAGCGGTTTCAACAGCCGGTCCCGGGTGAGGACAAAGCTGTTTTGGCCGCTGCCGAAGCCGATCACCACCTTGTCGGCGATGAGGATGGCCTCGACCCCTTCCGGTGGCAGCTCCGCCGACCACGCCGAGCCGGCGCCGGCCTTGATCGTGCCGGACCACCACGTGTAGTCACCGGTGTTGGCGAGGGTGAGGGTGGCCTCGGCGGGGGCCGGGGAGGGCAGGAGGTTGCGGGGCAGGGTGAGGGTCAGGTGCGCGGCGCCACCGGCGGTGGTGGCGGGGCTGAAGCTGACGGTCTGGTCGTCACCGAGCGGAATGCGGCCTTCCTTGGCCGGTTGCGCCTGGGTGAGGCTGACGAGGGTGAGCGCGATTGCGGCGGCCAGCAGCGACCGAAATCGGGAGAACGGTATGATCGTTTGCATGATAATACTCCTTCCATTTTCCGGCATGGCGGGTTGAAGGGGGTGGGGAAGGCAACCCTGCCGGGATCGGGTTGTTTCCCCGTGCCGGATATCGTGCCAAAAAATGCCGCGCGGTTCACGGCTTTTCTGCAAAAACCGACCGTGCGACCGCTCAGTCCGCCAACAGGTCCCGGTATTCCGCGTGGCGTTCGATGAACTTGGCCACGTAGGAACACTGCGGAACGACCCGGCGGTTTTGGGCGCGGGCATCGGCCAGACCGGCGCGCACCAGCTTTTCCGCCAGACCCTGCCCGCGCAGGGCGATGGGCACGAGCGTGTGGGTGAAGATCATGCGGTCACCCTCGAGTTCATAATCGGCCACGGCCACGGCTCCGCCCACGCGGATCTCGTAGCGCCGTTCCGTGGGGTTGTGCAGGACGACAGGTTCGGAGGACATGCGGTCAAGGTGGCCCGGGCCGCGCCGATTGCAAGCGGCGCGGAGTCTGTGGTCGGGTGGTGCGCGTTGCCCTCAACGCGCAACCGGGCTTTTCATCTCCCGCGCTTCACGCGTCGAGCAGATGGTCGGGCAGCTGCGGCGGCAGCGGTTTCGGCCGGGAAAGCTTCGGGGCGAGGGTGACATAGCGGCCCGAGTTTGACGCCTTCTCAAACGCGGCCATGACCTCGACGACATGGGTGGCGAGGTCGCCGTTGCAGCGGAAATTGCGGCGGCGGCGCAACACCGCGTAGGCCATGTCGGCCACGCCGGTGCCGCGGAGGCGCGCCTCGGAATGCGTGAGCGGTGCGGTGGTGAAATCCGCGTCGCCGCCGCGCCTGACCTGCACGGGGCCGGTGAACGTGTTGGGATCGGGCACAAGCATCGTGCCTTCGCTGCCAAACAGCTCGATGCGCGGCATGGGCGCGCCGGGCCAGGTGTCGAAGCTCATGATGACGGTGGCGATGACGCCGTTGGCGAATTCCAATGTGCCGGCGTAGTGCGTGGGCACCCCGACCTTCACCTTTTTGCCGGCCAGCGGTTGGCTGGTGATGGTGCGGGAGGGAAACGAAGCCTTGGTGCTGCCGCTGACGCGGCGCACCGGCCCGAGCAGGTTGACCAGCGCCGTGATGTAATACGGGCCCATGTCGAACATCGGGCCGCCGCCCTTTTGGTAATAGAATTCCGGCGCGGGATGCCACGACTCGTGGCCGCGCCCCATGCAATACGCGGTGGCTGCGACGGGTTTGCCGATCACACCGTCGTCGAGCAGTTGCCGCGCGGTCTGGATGCCGCCGCCGAGAAAGGTGTCGGGCGCGCCGCCGACGAGCAGGTTTTTGCGCCGCGCCAGCGCGAGCACGCGCCGGGCTTCGCGCACGTCGAGGCCGAAGGGCTTCTCGACGTAGGCGTGCTTGCCCGCGCGCAGGATGCGTTCGTTGATCGTCGCATGCGCGGCCGGGATCGTGAGGTTGATCACGATCTCGATGGCGGGATCAGCCAGCAGTTCGTCCACCGTGCACGCGCGCACGCCGTGCTGCTCCGCCTTGGCCCGGGCCCGGGCGATATCCAAGTCGGCGCAGGCCGCCAGTGCCAGGATGTCATAGCGTTGGCAGCCCTTGAAATAGGCCTCGCTGATGTTGCCGCAACCGATGATGCCGATGGTAACTTTGCGTTTCATGGGGGAAACGCGCAGCATGCCGGCCGGCCGGCGGCCGTCAATCATGGCCCGCCAATCAGGCGTGCGGCGGGGGGCCGAAATGCACCGCGTGGGCGCGGTAGGCGGCGCAATCGTCGAGCATGTTGTCGATGGTCGCGCGCAGCGGTTCCGGCTTCACCAAACCGGAAAACACCGCGGTGTCGCCGATGGCGTCGGTGAGCACGAAGGCCGGGCGCTGGCTGATCTGGTGCGAGCGAAATTCCGCCGTGGTGGCATGAACCCGGTCGCGCACGGCCTTCGATTCCGCGGCGCGGCGCAGCTTGCGCGGGTCGAGCTTGAAGGGCTTGGCCACCACGGCGACGGCCACGGCCATGTCGCCGACCGGCCGGCCTTCCCCCAGCGCGGCCTTGGCGAGGGCGAGCCGCGGCCCGTCGTCGGCCCGGCCCAGCGAGCGTGCAGCCTCGGCCACGAGGTCGGGCGCCTCGTAGTCGCCGTTGCGCTCGGCCTGAAACCAGCCGGAGTTGAGCATGGCGGGCGTGCGCATGATCAGGCCGCTGCGCCGGTAGAACCAGTCGCACTGCTCGCGCGACACGGGAAAGTCGCTGCGGTGCATGAGCGCGATTTTCCACTCGAAGTCGACGCGACCGGCATAGGTGCGCTGCAGGTCGGCCCACACGGATTCGGCGTAGCTGCACCAGGAGGAGAGGATTTCCAAGTAATAGGTGATTTTGACGTCGGCCATGGCCCGAAGCATGCGCAGTTGTTGCGCCCGGTCAATGGCCGGGGAACTTGCCTCGCGCGGCAAAACACGAAAGGCTGGTGCCCGGAATGACCACCATCCTTCCCCTGATCGCCCGGGTGATGCCGCCGGCGACCGCACCCGGATTCACCGTGATCTGGTTTGTTGTGGTGCTGGCGGCGGCCCTGTTGGCGCTGGTGATCTGGGGCCGGTTGAGGGATCTCACCTACTTGCACTACGCGGCCTATCTGGGCGGGATGGGGTTGATGAGCCTGAACAACCAGGTGTTGGCCGGCTGGTGGGTCGAACACATCGGTGAGGTGCCGTTTGTCTGCCTGAACAACTTTCTGCACCTGCCGTATGCTGTGTTTTACCTGCTGTTCGTGATGCACTATTTCAAAGTCGCCGCGCAGTGGCCGCGCTGGGCGCACTTTCACCGCGGGTTGCTGGCGGGCTACGCCGTGGCCCTGCTGTGGTGGGTGACGGACTGCCTGATGGGCGGACCGCAGGGCAGTCCGTGGGTGATCATGTGCTGCAATGTGGTCAACCTGCTTTCGTCCCTGGTGCTGGCGGGCCTGGCCACGTATGCGGGCAAACCGGGGGCGCGGGAGTTTCTCTACGCCTGCCTGCCGCTGACGATGAGCGGGCTGGTGCTGGTGGCGCAATTTCTGGCCGGGGCGGGACCGGGCGGCGAACCGGGCCTGGCGGCGTTCCGCACGGGCTTCATCCTCCACGTCATGGTCTTTTTGCTCGCGCTGAGCGTGCGCGATCGCGGGCTGCGCCAGGCGCTGCCTTGGCAATCTTGAGCGGAGGCGGCCGGGCGTATTTTTGGAATTGTCGTACGCGCTTGAGGGCGCAGCCCGTTCCGAACGGAGTGAGATTCAGCCAAGCGTGGCCTTTCAACCACTCGACCGGACCACCTTGTCGCTGCGCTCCAAGGCGGCTACGTCGCTGGTGTAGCTGGCACGTTTGATTCGTAGCCGCATTTGCGGGCGCAGTCCCAAAATGTGGACCCACGCTTGAGCCAACGGCAAAAGCGTGGTCGTGGTCAGCCATTCTGCTGGCCAGCAGAATCGCGCTGCTCCAGCGCAGCTACACTTCAAATGAAACTGATTTATTTGCCGAAGAGCTTCTTGATGCCCTCGGTGGTCTTTTCGGCGGCCTTGCCGGCGGTGTCGGCCGCGGTGGCGCCGACGGTCGAGCCCACCTTGCCGGCGGCCTGGGCGGTGGCGGAGACGATGCTGCCGAGCACGGATTTCATGACGGCGCCCGCGAGCTGGTCGGGGGTGATGCCGCCTTCCTTGACGCCGAGGTCGTTCAACGCGATCGGCGGCAGGGGCAGGGGCAGGGCGGCGGGTCCCACGCCGAGCCGGGCCTTGCCGTTGGTCAGGCGGAATTTTTTGACCACAAACTTGATCGGTGCACCGCCTTCGGTGGTCGGGGTCTCGCCGTTGGCACCGGTGTATTCCTCGATGTTTTTCAGCAGGTCCTTGATGTTGCTGGCGACGATCTTGGTTTCATAAACAAACTCCGGCTCGTCGATGAGGATCTCGTTGATCACGATGTGGTCGCCCAGGACCGAAAACGGCTCCACGTCCACGTGGATCTTGCCGAGGTAGAACGCGCGGTCCGACTGCCAGCCCTCCGGGTTGCCGACGAACAGCCCGGAGAGCGTGCCCGAGCCGGTGAACGGCGAGATGCGCGCGCCGGTCAGCTCGACCTTGGTCTGGGTGAGCTTGGGTCCGAAGGTGTTGACGCCGGCCTTGACGACCGAACCGAGGAAGAAGCTCAGGCCGACATAGACCGCGAGAAGCAGCGCCGCGATGACGCCGAGGGTGAGACTCAGTTTTTTACGTTTCATGGGGCGATGTGGAAGCGTGGCAGGCCGCCGGTTCGCGGGCAAGTGCGCGCGTGCAGGATTTTCGCTTGTCATGACCGGCCCGCCCCGGACCTTGTGGAACACCGTTATTTTTCATGGCCAACGCATACACCGAAGCGAGCATCAAGACCCTTTCCTCCACCGAGCACATCCGCCTGCGCCCCGGCATGTATATCGGCCGGCTCGGCAACGGCGCCCACCCCGAGGACGGCATCTACGTCCTGCTCAAGGAGACGATCGACAACTCCATCGACGAATTCGCCATGGGCAACGGCCGGCGCATCGAGATCGAGGTGCAGGACCGCACCGTGCGCGTGCGCGACTACGGCCGCGGCATCCCGCTCGGCAAACTCGTCGAGTGCGTCTCCATCATCAACACCGGCGCGAAGTACGACAGCCAGACCTTCCAGAAATCCGTCGGCCTCAACGGCGTCGGCCAGAAGGCCGTCAACGCCCTGTCGCTGGAGTATTGCGCGCAGTCGGTGCGCGACGGCCAGACCAAGGTCGTCGAGTTCAGCCAGGGCAGGCTGGTCAAGGAGCACAAGGTCGCCAAAAGCGACGAGCGCAACGGCACCATCATCGTGTTCGTGCCCGACGAGGCGTTGTTCGGCAAGGACTTCAAATTCCGCCCCGAATACATCGAGGACATGCTGTGGAACTACGCGTTCCTCAACCGCGGGCTCACCCTCACGCTCAACGGCCGCGCCTTCAAGTCCGCCAACGGCCTCAAGGATCTGCTGGAGAAAAACCTCACCGGCGAGCCGCTCTACCCGGTCATCCATCTCGAGGGCACCGACATCGAGATCGCGATGACCCACGGCGCGCACTACGGCGAGGAGTATTTCTCCTTCGTCAACGGCCAGCACACCACCATGGGCGGCACGCACCAGCTCGCCTTCCGCGAGGCCCTGGTCAACACCGTGCGCAACTTCTACAAGAAGGAGTTCGACGCCGCCGACGTGCGCCAGTCCATCGTCGCCGCCGTCTCCATCCGCGTGCAGGAGCCCGTCTTCGAGTCGCAGACCAAGACCAAGCTCGGCTCCACCGCCATCGGTCCCGACGGCCCGACGGTGAAGGAGTTCATCGGCACCTTCATGCAGCAGGCGCTCGACGTCTACCTGCACAAAAACAAGGCCGTGGCCGACACCATTCTCGCCAAGATCCAGGAGAGCGAACGCGAGCGCAAGGACCTCGCCGGCATCCGCAACCTCGCGCGCGAACGCGCCAAGAAGGCCTCGCTGCACAACCGCAAGCTGCGCGACTGCCGCCAGCACCTCGGTGAGCGCGGCGACCGCACCGAGGAGAGCACGCTCTTCATCGTCGAGGGCGATTCCGCCGCGGGTTCGCTCACCGCCACGCGCGACGTGCAGACGCAGGCCGTCTTCGCCCTCAAGGGCAAGCCGCTCAACACCTACGGCCTCTCCAAGAAGGTCATCTACGAGAACGAGGAATTTCACCTCCTGCAATCGGCCCTCAACATCGAGGACGGCCTCGACGGCCTGCGCTACAACAAGGTTGTGATCGCGACCGACGCCGACGTGGACGGCATGCACATCCGCCTGCTGCTCATCTCGTTCTTCCTGCAGTTTTTCCCCGACCTCATCGCCCGCGGCCACCTGCACATCCTCGACACCCCGCTGTTCCGCGTGCGCAACAAGAAGGTCACCCGCTACTGCTACTCTGAGGAGGAGAAACAGCGCGCGCTGGCCGACCTCGGCAAGAGCGCGGAGGTCACCCGCTTCAAGGGCCTCGGCGAAATCTCCGCCGGCGAGTTCAAGGACTTCATCGGCGAGAACATCCGGCTCGAACCCGTTTCGCTCAACCACCTGCACAACAGCGACGACCTGCTCGCGTTCTTCATGGGCAAGAACACCCCGCAGCGGCAGGATTTCATCATCGGCAACCTCCGCGTCGAAAAGGACCTGATCGAGGTCTGAACCCGTTTCTCACCACGGATGACACGGATGCGCACGGATCAATTCAACCTGTAGCCATGGTTAGTGAAACTGACAAAAGTAGAGACGACCGGGGCGTAAAGGTAGGGCGCGACCGCCCGCCTTCGCCAAGGCTTCCGCCGTCGCCAAGGCTATGGCGGACAAGACGGAGGGCAGGCCGGGCGCGCCGCGTGTGCGGTTCGGCGGGCCCAGCGGTCCCGCCCTACCAGCGCAGCGTCACTTCCATGGGTAATTCCCAATAAGCCTTTCACAACTGCATCCGTGTCCCTCTGTGCAATCAGTGGTTAACCCCTCCTTCCTTTCGTAAATGGCCAAGAAGCAATCCGCCAAGAAACCCGCCGACCAGCCCGAGCTCGCGTTTGACGCCGCGCCGGAAGCCGACACCCCCGCGCCCGCCGAATCTCCGGCCCCTGCCGCGCCCGATCCCGCGGGCGAGGAGCAGGCCGTCGTGCCTGGCCGCGCCGGCAAGACCGCCAAGCGCGCCGCCGGCGATCCCGGCGACGCCCCGCTCGCGCAACATTACCGCACCTGGTTTCTCGAATACGCCAGCTACGTCATCCTCGACCGCGCCGTGCCGCACCTCGACGACGGCCTCAAGCCCGTGCAGCGCCGCGTCCTGCACACGCTCTGGGAGATGGACGACGGCCGCTTTCACAAGGTCGCCAACGTCGTCGGCGCCACCATGCGCTTCCACCCGCATGGCGACGCCTCGATCGGCGCCGCCCTTGTGGCCATCGCGCAACGCGGCTGGCTGATCGAACCGCAGGGCAACTTCGGCAATCTGCTCACCGGCGACGATGCCGCGGCCCCGCGTTACATCGAGGCACGGCTCACGCCCTTTGCGCGCGAGGTGCTCTTCAATCCCAAGACCACCGAATGGCAGCTCAGCTATGACGGCCGCGCCAAGGAGCCCGTCACCCTGCCGGCCAAGTTCCCCATCACGCTGCTCGAGGGCGCCGAGGGCATCGCCGTCGGTCTCGCCACCAAGATCCTGCCGCACAATTTCAACGACCTTTGCCGCGCCGCGATCAATCACCTGCAGGGAAAAACCTTCCGCATCTTCCCCGATTTCCCCACCGGCGGCATCGCCGATTTTTCCGAATACAACGACGGCGAACGCGGCGGCAAGGTGAAGCTCCGCGCCAAGATCGAGACCCGCAGCAAATACCTGCTCGCCATCACCGAGATCCCCTACGGCACCAACACCGTCTCGCTGATCGACTCCATCCTCGCCGCCAACACCAAGGGCAAGATCAAGATCCGCCACGTCGACGACAACACCGCCGACAAGGTCGAGATTCTCGTGCACCTGCCCCAGGGCAGCGATCCCGACAAGGTCATCCAGCAGCTCTACGTCTTCACCAACTGCCAGCTCGCGATCTCGCCCGCCGCCTGCGTGATCGAGCACGACAAGCCCCTCTTCCTCGGCGTGCGCGAGATCCTGCGCCGCAGCGTCGACCGCACCGTGCAGCTCCTCAAACTGGAGCTCGAAATCCGGCTCGGCGAACTCGAACAGCAGTGGCACTGGGATTCGCTGGAACGCATCTTCATCGAGGAGCGCATCTACCGTCGCATCGAGAAATCCAAGACATGGGAGAGCGTGCTCGCCGAGATCCGCGAAGGCCTGCAGCCCTTCCTCAAGCAGCTGCGCCGCGAGGTCACCGAGGACGACATCGTCCGTCTCACCGAGATCCGCATCAAGCGCATCTCCGCCTACAACCGCTTCCAGGCCGACGAGCAGATCAAGAAGATCGAGACCGAGATCGAGGAGGTGAAGCACAACCTCAAGCACCTCGTGCCCTACGCCATCGCCTGGTTCGAGCGCCTGCAGGAGAAGTTCGGCAAGGGCGTCAAGCGCCGCACCACCTACGACGAGATCGAGCAGATCAGCGCCGCCGAGGTCGTCTCCGCCAACCAGCGCCTCTACGTCAACCGGGATGAGGGTTTCATCGGCCTCAACTGGCGCCAGCACGAGTTCGTCACCGAGTGCACCATTCTCGACAGCGTGCTCTGCCTCATGGCCGACGGCTCGCTCAAGGTCTCCAAGGTCGGCGACAAGGTTTTCATGGGCCGCGACATCCTGCACGTGACCGTCTGGCCGAAGGACGGCGACACGAGCTTCTACACCCTGATCTACCAGGACAAGGCCACCGGGAAGGCTTTCGCCAAGAAGTTCCAGATCGGCGGCCTGTCGCGCGACAAGCTCTACCCGTTGCTCAAGAGCGAAGGCTCCAAGGTCGTGTATCTCGACGTGGCCGCCACGGAAAAGGCCATGCCGCAGGCCGTGCACATCGGGATCGACGGTCGGAGCGGCGCGCGCGTGCGCGAGCTCGACTTTGACCTCAGCAAGGTCCCGGTGTCATCCCGCTCCGCCAAGGGCATCACCGTCACGAAGTGGCCGATCAAGTCCGTCAAGCGCATCGACCTCGCCCTGAAGTGATGTGTCGGGAGGGATCGCCTGATCCCGCCTGATGTTTCACGCGGAGGCGCAGAGAGCGCAGGCCACAAAACGGTGCAAAAGCGCAGGGTGGAGCGTTCTGCTGGACAGCAGAACCCTCAACGCGCTTTGCTTTCATCGCCACGAAAAGGCGCAATGAGCACCATAATCCGGTGCCAAGGGTAGGGCCGCCCGGCCCGGGCGGCCGGTTGTAAAACCCGCGAGAGATGGGCATGCTAATCTGAGCTGATCCACGCTGATTGGAATCCGTGTTGGATCGGATTCAGGTTGGCCACGAAACACCCGAAAGGACACGAAAACCCTGGCCGGTGAATGCGCCTCCGCTGTAGCCGGCCGCGCCGAGGCCGGTCCGATGGTAACGGGTCAACTTGCTGTAGCCGGGGTCGGTAACCCCGGGCCGGCCTCACCGAGGCCAGCTACAGTTGAAGCGATTTTTCAAATCTACCGTATCCATTGCCGGTCCGACGTTACGGCTCGGCCATGCATGGCTGTCACGCACGACTGACGCACCGCCTGCCGGTGCAAAGTTCTCATAGATAGGGGCTAATGCCATGGGGATGGAATTTGTCATCAAAGGCACGACGCAGGTTGCGGGACACGTGATGTCTTACATTATTCTCTTGTCTTACTTTTCTTAAGAAATCCTCATATTGCCATGATATCCACCGCCAAGTCTGTGACCGTTCAATTCACCACGAAGGGTCAGGTGGTGATTCCCGCCAGAATTCGTCGGGAATTCCAAATCGAGGAAGGCACGAAGGCCTCGGTGGTGGTGACCGACGAGGGCATCCTGCTGAAGCCGGTCACAGGCCGCTCGATCAACCGCCTGCGCGGCATCCTCAAACGCAAGCCCGGGGACAAGCCGTTCGCCGAGGCTTGGGCTGAATACAAACAGGAGGAAAAAGCCTTGGAGGAGCGCAGGCATGCCGGCGGTGGTGCTTGATAGCTACGCCTTGCTGGCATTCCTGCGCGGCGAGCCGGGGGCCGATCAGGTGGCCGGACTGCTTGAAGCCGCGGCCGCCCATGACACGCCGGTGCACATGACCGAGGTCAATTATGCCGAGGTCAAATACGTGGTCATGCGCAAGGACGGTGCGGCGCAGTGGGCGGTGATCGCCCGCGAACTGCCGGCCGTGCCCATTGCGTTTCATTCCGCCGACCGCCGCCTTTCCGACTTGGCGGGTGATTTCAAAGCCCGGTTCAAGCTCAGTCTGGCCGACGCATTCGCCGCCGCGCTGGCCAAGGAGCAGAAGGCGGAACTCGTGACGGGTGATCCCGAATTCAAGGCCTTGGCCAAGGAGATCAAAATTCATTGGTTGGGCTGATCTGCCGCTGACTCTCTGCCCAAGCGCCGGCCTCCGCTGTAGCCGGCCGCTCCGAGGCCGGTCCGTCTTCACGTGCTGCGGTGCCACATGGTCTTCACGCCGGGCTGATTTACCGCGTGACGCACTGCAACCAAACGGACGTAGACGTGGCCGGGTGGTGGACTCTGTCGCAGAAACGCCAGGGTGTGACTTGGCGGAAAAATGTGACTCATCGTCCGTGGTGTCATGTTCGAGATTCGGATAAACTTCATCGATGACCGGTGGTTCGAAGAAATTTTCGCTCACGCTCGCCTCCAACGATGTCGGCCAATTGCTGGATGGCCTGCGCCTTCGCGCCGAAGCATGGAGCAAAACCACTGACTATCTCGAATCAGGATTCAATCCCGATGACGCCTTCATCTGCGAGGAATGCAGCGATCCACGCGAAGCCCGCCAAATCGCACAGCACTACGAGCGCATCATCGCAGAGATTGAGCAGCAGATAAAGGTGCAGGGAGGTTAGGCATGACCGCCAAACGGCAACTGCCCGTTCGTTCCGGTTTCGCGATCTTTTGCCCTACGGTATTCCAAGGCACCATGCCCGTCTGCTACGATGGCGACTACCTAGTCGTATTCGCCACCAAGTTGGAGGCCCAACGCGAGATCGCCGATAATCAGCTCATCCGAATCCAGCAGTTCTTGGACGGAGAACGGGACTTCGACGACGCCATCACGACTGACGAATTCGCTCTGCCCGTTGATGTATGTCTCGCCCGGTGGCAGCAGATCGACCGAGAGCGGGCTAACCAACAGAAAGTAGAAATACGGAGGATTCTATTCGCTCTCCAGCATCACGCATGGTTTTTCTCCGTGCATGACAGCAGGATCAGCATGGTATAGTTCACCTAGAGAGAAGTTCCTGAGTTCTGAGACTAGCGTCGTAGTCGCCAGTTTGTCTGACCGCGCAGCTCGTGACGGTTGGCATATCGAGCCCGAGCAACATCAAGAATGGAAGGCCAGTGTCAGTGCTCTCCAAGAGCAGCTCAGCCGAAAGGTTCAGGTCCTACAGTCCGTCCTTTCAGAGCCATGCCTCGAGGCTTTTGAATCAATCGTTCTCGAATACGATCTTCGCCGCCGCGGCCTGCGCCTCGACTGCATTTTGCTTGGGAAGGGTGTCGTCGCCGTTCTGGAATTCAAACGAGGCGATATACTGAAGGCTCACATTGACCAGATCGAAAACTACTGCGTTAATTTGGTGGAGTTTCATGCCGAAACCCGACGGCTCTGTGAGCAAAGCCACGTGATTCTCGTCCCTATTGTGGTTCAAACAGAATCCGGGAAAAGGCCGAAACAGCCCGGGCAACGTGGATTTATGCCTAGACCGTGGCACCACATCTCGCGACCTGCATTTGTATCTTCAAAATCCGAATTAGCTGAAGCTCTTGTTGAGAGTTTAGGAGCAAGGCGAGGAACGGTCTCAATTGAGGCGGCCGCATGGTTGAATGCTCCCTTCGCACCGTCCTCGACAATCCTTGACGCAGCTTTGTCGCTGTATGGTCAGCATGATGTTGCGGCGATTCATGCACACGCAGCCCCCACAGAACTGATCGAACGATGCGCACAAGGGGTCCTCTCTTGGATACGCCAAAGCACCAACGATAAAATTAATCGCGTTATCTTCATATCAGGCGCACCGGGCAGCGGCAAAACGCTACTTGGACTAAAGGTCGTCTTCGATCGGGAGCACCAGAAAGACACCGTTTTTGTCACAGGGAACTCTCCATTAGTGGAGGTTCTGCAAAAGGCCCTTCAAAAGTCCTACAAGCGTGGACAATCGAGGAGTGGCAATCTTGCCGGATACCCGAAAGAATCCGCCAAGCATGTGATCAGCAATGCCACCTTCAAGATCGTGAAGGCGCATTCGTTTTTGGGCGCGCGAGGTTCCGGCACAGGTTCTATGGATGGCCGAATAGTCGTATTCGATGAGGCTCAGAGAACATATGAGAAAGGCCGCATGGTTCTGCGCAGTAAACTAGATGACCATGAAGCCGCATTGATTCTGAAAAGTCTAGAAACCTCATATGGCAAAGGTTGTGTTGTCGTTGCCTTAATTGGTCATAACCAATTCATAAATTCCGGCGAGGTTGGGGCCGGCGCATGGATTCATGCTGCAAGTCAGCGAGGTTGGCGCTGTGTTGTATCAGATGCGACATTAGAGCTTGTCAGCGACAGCGAACGTTTGGCTCTAGAGCAGCCGAATCTGCGTGAGCAAATTGAGTGTGGGCATCTCCCTCACGCATTACGCTATTACAGAAACTTAGGTATGGAAAAATGGGCCGCTGCTGTTCTCGATGGAAATTCCGTCGCGGCGGCAAATGAGGCAAAGTCGATGGAGCCTTGTGATACAATTTGGCTTACACGCAGACTCTCAGACGCAAAGGATTGGGCACGTAAACATCGAGTAGGTGAAGAGCGAGCCGGCTTAATTGGATCAGGCAGGGGCGTCCGGCTTGCTGCCGAAGGTCTATTTGTGAGCTTTAAGCCGAGTATCGCCGATTGGATGTTGTGTCCGGATGGAGACGTTCGCTCATCCAATACATTAGAAACTATTCAAAACCAATTCCAGGTGCAAGGACTTGAACTCGATTACACGATTGTCTGTTGGGACCTTGACCTCCGTCGAGAAGCCAACGCCTGGACTTCATACGCGTTTAGTGGAGATCGTTGGCTAAAGCGACCCAGGGATCTGGCTATAGCTATGAATGGATACCGCGTTCTGCTAACACGTGCCCGTCGTGGTATGATTATCTTCGTCCCGCAAGGTGACCTTTCAGGTTTGGACCCGACGCGAGAATCTGATCGATACAACAGTATTGCGGATTACCTGCTGGCGTGTGGAGCCCGTGCGCTCTGATATCTTCACCAAGCAGAAGCGATCCGAGATGATGTCCCGCATCCGCAGTGCGGGCGATGCGGGCACGGAGCTTCGGCCTTCGCGCAAAGCTTCGGCCCGACAAGGTGGCTGATTCGGATTTTCCGGGAGCTTGGCATCACCGGCTGGCGGCGGGGATGCACTATCGGCAAGCGGAAGGCCCGCCTGAGCTCCCATCCAGCTACGGCGCGGCAAGCAGAGGGCGGAGTGCGGAATGTAACAGGCGGAACCACGAAGTCGGGCCTGACCGAAAATGGCTGCTGCTTCCAGCCCCCCCCTCCAACCTTGCCCTTGCACCCCGGCGCGTTTGGCCTAGCTTCCTCCGCCATGAACGAGCGCATTGTCACCGATCCCAACATCTGTTCGGGCAAGCCCGTCATTCGCGGCACGCGTATCATGGTCCGCAACATCCTGGGACTGGTCGCCGGCGGCTACACCGTTGATCGGATTCTGTAGACTTATCCCGAACTGACCAAGGAAGACGTGAGCGCCGCCCTCTATTACGTCGCCTGATCAAATCCAAAGTTGAAACCCGGTCCGGTTGGGTTAGGGTCCTTTCCATGAGCACCGTTCAGGAGATTGAATCCGCCCTCAGTCGTCTTTCACCGGACGAAATGCGGCAGATACGCGATTGGCTGGAACAGCAGCTTGAAGACCGGCTGGAAATGACCGAGGCATTTGCTGCGAACATTGAGCGGGCGGAGGCCGAAATGTCGGCCGGTCTGCGCCCCCGTACCCGCGGCTGAACGCCTGCCATGAGTCGGGCGCTGCAAATCTATTACACGCCGTTCGACGAAGCTTTCCTCAAGTTGCCTGAAGAACTGCGCCGGAGAATTGAGGCCAGACTCGATGATATGGGCAGCCGTCTCGCCACCTATCCCCACTACCGCATGACCGGAGGCAACCGTTACCGGCTGCGCATCGGTGACTACCGGGTCATCTACACCTTCGATGTCAGTCGCAACGAAATCCATCTGTTGGCTATGGGGCACCGCGGCGAGATTTATCGCTGATCTGCGCCAGCACCATGCCCGACATCTTCAACAAGCAGAAGCGTTCCGACGTGATGTCCCGCATCCGGAGCGCGGGCAATGAGGGCACCGAGCTACGGCTGATCCGGATTTTCCGGACGAACGGAATCACCGGCTGGCGGCGGGGCTGTGTCATCCGAGGGCCGAGGACTGAAGGCAGAGGGCTGACCAAGCCGTTTTCGGTCAGGCCGGACTTTGTTTTTCCCAAGATGAAAGCAGCGGTGTTTGTGGACGGGTGTTTCTGGCACGGCTGTCCCAAGCATGCGACGCAGCCGCGGACCATCGCGAATTTCTGGCGTGAGAAGATCGCGGGCAACCGCGCGCGGGACCGCCGCGTCAACCGCACCCTGCGCGCAGATGGTTGGACGGTGGTGCGTGTTTGGGAGCACGAATTACTTCGTCGGGATGAGGCGAAGCTTGTCCGCAGACTCAACCGAACATTGGGACGAAGCGCGTGAGCGCGAAGCCCCGACCGGCCTCACCGCGGCCGGCTACAGCGGAGGCCGGCCACGCTGTCGTTTCACTTCCAGCGCGGCTACATGCCCAAACCCTTGTCGTGCTTTTTGTGCCTTTTCGTGGCCAAACCAGAACTACTTTCCCCGCGGATCTGCGCGGATGTTCACAGATGGGAATCAGCGAACATCAGCGCAGATCAGCGGTTCAAAGCTCGGCTGGTTTCATGATCGGCTCCCCGGGGACGGGTCGCCCTACCTTGATTCTTTGCGACTCAGCGTTTCCGCGTGAGATCAATATCAAGCGGCCAGAATGGTTTCGACCGCGGCGATTTCCTCCGTGGTCAGTGCGGGGAGTTGCACGCCGGCGTGGATGTCGTCGAGCTGGGCGACCTTGCTGGCGCCGATGAGCACGGTGGTGATTTCCGGGCGGCGCAGCAGCCAGAGCACGGCGAATTGCGCGAGGGTGGCGCCCCGCGCCTGGGCGAGTTCGTTGAGCGCGCGGACCTTGTTGAGGACCGCGGGCGTGACGTTGTCGCTTTTCAGGAAACCGCTGGGCTTGGCCGCGCGTGAGTCGGCGGGGATGCCGTCGAGGTAGCGGTTGGTCAGCAGGCCCTGCGCGAGCGGCGAGAAGGGGATGCAACCGGCGCCGACGTCGGCGAGCGCGGGCAGAAGCTCGGGTTCCACCCAGCGGTTGAACATGTTGTAAACGGGCTGGTGGATGAGCAGCGGCACGCCCATTTCGCGCAGCAGCTTGGCGGCGGCGCGGGTGCGGGCGGCGTCGTAGTTGGAGATGCCGGCGTAGACCGCCTTGCCGCTGCGCACGGCGGCGGCGAGCGCGCCCATCGTCTCCTCAAGCGGCGTCTCGGGATCGGGCCGGTGATGGTAAAAGATGTCGACGTAATCGGTGCCCATGCGGCGCAGGCTCTGCTCGAGCGAGGTGAGCAGGTATTTGCGCGAGCCCCAGTCACCGTAGGGGCCCGGCCACATGCGGTAGCCGGCCTTGGTGGAGATCACGAGTTCGTCGCGCAGCCCCGCGAAATCCTCGCGCAGGATTTTGCCGAAGTTCTCCTCGGCCGAGCCGGGAGGCGGGCCGTAGTTGTTGGCGAGGTCAAAATGCGTGATGCCGAGGTCGAAGGCGTGGCGCAGGAGCGCGCGCTGGTTTTCGAGGGGATCAACGCCGCCGAAATTGTGCCACAGGCCGAGCGACACGACGGGCAACTGCAGGCCGCTGCGACCGCAGCGTTGGTAGGACAGGCGTTGGTAACGATCGGAAGCGGGGAGATAGGCCATGACCACGCATCACGCACAACCGGCGGGGGAAGCTCAACCCGTTAGTGCGGTTTTCCGACTGTCCCGCACGCGTGATGTCTGCGTGAGGTGGTCGGGCCGATCCCTCTGCCCGGCGGTTTGGTCGATGCAGGTCGGGTAGGTCGTGGCCTTGTCGTCCCTCTTGCAGTCATTGCCGGGGCGTGCACATTGCCGCCATGAAATTGATCCGATGGTCCGGGCTGGTTTTACTGGCGGCGGGCTTGCACCTCGTGGCGCCGGTGGCCGAACCGCTCAACCTGTCCACCGCCAAGGCCGCGGTGCTCTACTATGTCGATTCGGGCAACTACGGGCGGGAGGTTGCCGGGGTCGCGGATGAGGCGAAGGCCTGGATCACGGACCGGGCCTCGCAGCGACGTGAAGGGGAAAAGCTGGCGCTGGTGCTCGACATCGACGAGACGGCGCTCACCAACCTGCCGCACATGCGGGAGATGGATTTCGGCTACCTGCCGGCCATGTGGGACGACTGGGTGGCCGAGGCCGCGGCGCAACCCATCGGCCCGGTGCTCGAGGTTTACCAATTGGCGCGCCGGCTCGATGTCGCGGTGTTTTTCATCACCGGCCGCAAGGAGAGCGACCGTCCCGGCACCGAGCGCAACCTGCGCGCCATCGGCTACGCCGACTATGTGGAACTGCTGATGCAACCGAACGACACGCGGACCAACACCCGGGTGTTCAAGACCGGGGCGCGGCGCGAACTCGAGCGCGCGGGCTGGATCATCATCGCCAACGTGGGCGACCAGGAAAGCGACCTCGCCGGCGGCGCGGCGGAGAAAACGTTCAAGGTGCCCAATCCGTTTTACCGGATCGAATGACACAGTCGGGGCGCGACAGGCGGCGGCGGTTGCGCCATGACGGCACGGGCATGAAGCACGTTTTTGTTGGGAGCAGCCTCGCGCTGATTTTTTCTGCCACCGCCCTGGCGCAGCCGGTGCAGTTGGAGGCCGTGGAAGTTTCGGCCACTCCGATCGTCGAAGGCACCCGGCTTGATGATCGCGCGAACCGCACGACGTTGGTCGGTGCGGACCAGATCGGGGCGCTCAATGCGCATGACATCGCGTCGGCGCTGCGGCGTACCCCGGGGGTCACAATCACGCGCTACAATCCCGTGGGGGCGTTTGGCGGCGGCGAGGGCGGCGCGGTGCTGATCCGCGGTCTGGGCTCGAGCCGGCCCGGCGGCGAGGTGGTGACATTGGTGGATGGCGTGCCGAACTACAACGCGGTCTTCAATCACCCGTTGCTCGACCTGATGTCGGTCGATGCTGCGGCGCACATCGCGGTGTCGCACCGCGCGAGCCCGGTGGCGGCGGGCAATCAGTTTGCGTCGGTCGATATCACGCCGCCGCGCGCGGTGACACCGGGCTTTTCGGCCGACGCGATGCTTTTGGCAGGCAGTCACGGCCTGCGCGGCGCGAAGGTGGCGGCGGGCTTCAAGGACGAGGCGTTCAATGTTTACGCGATGCAGAGCCGTCGCCAGGCCGAAGGGCACCGGCCCGACGCGGACGGCGAGCTCAACAGCACGCTGCTGCATCTCGGCTGGCGGCCGGCCGCGGACTGGGAGCTGCGTTATCTGTTCAACCGCACCGACAATGCGGCGACGGATCCCGGGCCCGAGACCGGCGCCGGTCTGCCCGCGACGCGCGGCGATGTTTATTTGACCGCGAGCAACCTGCATGCGCTCACGTTGTCGTGGTCGGGCGAACGCGCGTCGGGTCACCTCAAGGCCTACCTGAATGAGGGCGAGGGCGACTGGTTGCGCCGCACGACCTCGGCCAACGCCGACAGCCTGAACGATTACCGGCTGTCCGGGGTGCGTTGGCGGGAAACGCTGGCGGTGGCGCCGGGTGAGTTTGTGGTCGGCACGGATTACGATGCCATGCGCGGGCGATCAGACTCGGTGCCGCCGGGGGCGGCGCCGACGGTGACGTTTGGCCCGGAAACATTCACGCTGTTTTCGGCCTATGCGGGTTGGAGCCGCACCTGGACCGCGGGGGAGTGGGAGCTCACGCCGTCGGTGGGGGCACGTTGGTATGAGCATGATGAGTTTGGCCGGGCGAGCGGGGCGGAGGCGGGATTGGTGTTGAAACGCGGGGCGATGCAGTGGCATGCGGCGGCCAACCGCGCGGTGAAGTTTCCCGGGCTCGAGGTCGCGGCGTTTTCCACCGTGGCGATCCCGGCGCTTGGTCAAAGCTGGCGGACGCTGCGCCCCGAAAAGCTCGACCAATACGAGCTCGGCTGGCGCGGCGAGTTTGCGCGCGGCACGGCGGTGGAGCTGACGTTTTTCCGCAACGAGGGGCGCGACCGCTATGTTTTCGTGCCTCCGCCCCCGCCGCCCTTCCGGTTCATCAATGTCGAGCGGTTCCGCACCCAAGGCGCGGAGTTGAGCGTGACGGTGCGGCCGCATGAGCGGGTGGTGCTGTTTGCCGGAATTTCCCGGCTCGACGTCACCCCGGACGATCTCCCGTATGCGCCGGAATGGTCCCTGGCGGGCGGGTTGACTTGGCGGATGACGGACCGGCTGACGCTGAATGTCGACGGCAGCTACACGGCGGCGCAATACGCCGGTTCTCAGGCGCGGGCCGGTGCGGCGGTGAACACCGAACGCGTGGGGGCCTTCGTCCTCGTGAACGCGCGGCTGTCCTGGGATTTCGAGCGTGGCGAGGTGTTCCTCGCGGGTGAAAACCTGCTGGATCGCGACTACCGTTACCGCCCGGGCTACCCGATGCCCGGCACCGGCTGGACGCTGGGCACCCGCCTGCACTGGTAAACCAACCCGATGCAACGCCCGTGCGAAGCCCGATGCAACGCCCTGCACGCAACCCGCTGAATCCGCGCATCAATCCGTGAAAGCTCCCAAGCAAAGTGTCACGTATTACGTGACACTTTGCTTGGTGGCGATGCATAACTAACATGCGGATAGGGAACTACGAATTTGTAAGGATCGCTTCGGAGCTGAAGAGATGCAGCGAATCCGTGGCTCGTGGCAGCGCGCTGACCTTGAAGGTGACTAAAAAAGTGTCACGTATTACGTGACACTTGATTGGGTGGCGGAGGGACAGGAGGAGGCGCGAACGGACGGGGAATGCGCGGGTGTCGGGGCGGAAGTGGGGCTTCCTTCCGCGCGGACTGACCTGAGCCGCGGCGGGACTTACTTTTGGGGCTGTTGCTCCTGGATGGTTTTCAGGCGTTCGTCGATCTCGGTCATCTTGGCGACGAGTTCCTCGGCGACCTGATCCTTGTCGCGCTTGTCGATGATGTTGAAATGGGCGACGTCCTTGACGACGTTGGCGGGGAGGGTGAGCAGGCGGGTGATGAGGCCCTGGTCCTTGATGGAGCTGAGGTAGAGCGCGGTGAGTTCGTGCGAGAGCTTGAGGGCGTCCTGCGCGGCGGCCTGGGTCTCCATGAGGTTGTTGTTGAGCTGCTGGTTCTTCGCGAGTTCGGCGGTGAGGACGTTGCCGACCTGATCGGAGATGCGTTGGCTGTAGCGCTCGATGGACTCGCGGGTGAGGTTCTGGTCCTGCGACATTTCGGCGAGGATGGGATTGATGCGCTCGGCCATGCGGGCGGAGACCTTGTCGATCTGCTCGTTCTGCATCTGCTCGGCTTCCTCGGGGGTGGAGGGCAGCTGGTTGTAGGGCTGCACGCGCTTGGCGATGGCCTCGGCGAGGGCGTCGACCTTCTCCTGGTTGAGCTTGGCGATCTCCTCCTCGGTCATGAAGAGGTCGGCCTGACGCTTGGCGATGGCGTCCTTGAGCAGTTGGTCGATGGCGGCGATCTGCCGGCGGTTGTCTTCGGCGGAGGCTTTGAGGGCATCGTTTTGCTCGCGCAGCGGGGTGAGTTCGGCCTGTTGCAGGGCATTCATCTCCCGCACGGTCTGGCGGTGGATGAGAAACGCGGCGACGACCACGATGACGGTCGTCAGGATGATGGTGGGGAGCTGGTCTTTGAGTTTAAGCCACATGGTCGGACGGGGTTGGTTGCTACGCGGACGGAGAGGGAGAATGGGGAAACGGCCGCAGAAATGCAATGTCGCGCTGGGCCGGGCTTTGCGGTTGTTTTTCGGCGCGGCGATTGCACCGTGGGCGCGTGAGCCTGAACCGGAGCGAACAGACCCTGTGCGATTACGTGATGCAGCATCCCGAGGAACGACACTTCTGGCAGCAGAAGGTTCGCGACGCGGCGCAACAATCAGCTGACGATCATGCCGCCGCACGGCGGCTGGAGGCCGACCTGTGGGCCTACCACGTGGAGCGCAGCGGGGTGGTGGAGCCGTTTCGCAGCAATGCCGCGCGGGAGGGGCTGGCGCGCACCAGCATGCGCAATCTCGCCGAATACCTGTTGCGCCTGTGGACGGCGCCGCGGCCGAAACCGGCCCGGCCCCGGGCGGAAAATTAAAAAAAGCGCGGCGCCGAAACTTTTGATGAAACTTTGGCCGGAAACCCGCGTCTATTCTGGCACACGTCAGTTTCTCTTCCGCTTAGCGGTTGAGATATTGGGGTAAGTATAGAAAGTAATGGCGGGCCGCTTAGGGGTAGGCGGTCCGCCTCTTTTTTTGGCGGGATGGCGCGGCTGACAGGGGGCGCGCGGCGGCGTATTACGAAAATGAAAAGATTTCATTAGCTGCTCAACTCAACCATCGACATCCGGCACGGTTTGTGCAGAGTTGTTCACAAGATATCCACACCTGATGGAAAACCTGCGCGGGGCTACAGTTACACATTCGCGGATCAAGATTACGGCCAAGGTGAAGACCTTTGTGCTCGACACGAATGTCCTCCTCCACGACCCGCAATCGATTTTCAAATTCGAGGAAAACAACCTCGCGATCCCGGTGGAGGTCCTCGAGGAGCTCGACGCGATCAAGAACGAGCAGTCCACCGAGCGGGGCCGCAATGCCCGCCGGGTGCATCGCATCCTGCAGGATTTGCTGCCCGACTCCCGGTCCATGCTGGAAGGGGTGGAACTGCCCCACGGCGGCACCCTCTCGATCATCATCAACCCCTATCTCGTTGACCCGGGCCGCACCTCGCCCGCCATGCAACGGCTGCGGGCGATCCTGCCCGACCTGAGCAAGAAGGACAACCGCATCATCGCCGCGGCGCTCTTTGTGCAGGAGCAGTTTCCGCCGCCGACCATCCTCGTGACCAAGGATGTGAACGTGCAGCTCAAGGCCCGCGCGGTCGGGTTGGAGTCGGAGGACTACCTGAACGACAAGGTGCCCGAGGACATCGAAGAGGCCAGCTATCGCGAGATCGGCGTCACCATCTACGAGCTGCAGCGCTTCTGCTCGGAAGGCCACTTCGAACTCGACGCGGCCGCGGCCCGGGGGCTGCCCGTCAACGAATACGTGCTGCTGCGCTCCGACGAGGGCAAGACGATGCCCGCCCGCCACCACGGCAAGGGCCTCGTGCGCCGGTTGAAGCTGCCCGATTTCGTGAAAGCCCAGGGCGGTATCCCGATCCGCGCGCGCAATCTCGAGCAGCAGTTCCTGATGGACGCGCTGCTGGACGACGGCGTCCAACTGCTGACCTGTTTCGGCAAGGCCGGCACGGGCAAGACCCTGTTGTCCATCGCCTGCGCCCTTCACCAGGTGCAGGATGAAAACGCCCGCTACGACGGGGTTTCCATTTCCCGGCCGGTGATCGCGCTCGGCAAGGACATCGGATTTCTGCCCGGCACGCTGGAGGAAAAAATGAAGCCGTGGCTGCAGCCCTACTACGACGCGCTGGAGGTGCTGGTGCCGACCAAGCCGCCCAAGGACCCGCAGTTTGCGGCCAAGAAGGTTTCCAAGAAAAAGCAGCGCAAGCACGAGGAGGCCCAGTTGGCGGCACCGGCGCCCGCGCATACGTCCTACAACGGCGGCAATGGCAACGGCAGCGCCACGCTGCTCAAACCCTACGAACGCCTGTTGCGCAGCGGCGTGGTGGAAATCGAGGCGCTGGCCTTCATCCGCGGCCGCTCCATCGCCCGCCGGTTCTTCATTCTCGACGAGGCGCAGCAGCTCACGCCGCACGAGGTCAAGACCGTGCTGACCCGCATTTCCGAGGGCTCGAAGATCGTGCTGATCGGCGACCCGGCGCAGATCGACAACCCCTACGTGGATTCGCGCAGCAACGGACTGGTGTATGCCTTCAACCGCATGAAGGGGCAAACGCTCGCGGCGCACGTGAAGCTCACCAAGGGCGAGCGCTCGCGGCTGGCCGAGCTGGCGGCCGATCTGCTCTAAGGCCGGCCCAGCGCGTTGAGGGCAACGCGCTCCACCTGCGACAAGGTGGGATGATCACGACCGGTATGGAGGTGGAACGCCTTGCCCCCATGCCGTGGGATTCAATTTCGGGATTGGATGTTGGCGGCGGGATGTTGGATGGTGTCGGCATGTCATTCGACCTGCTCAAAACCGACTCCGCCACGGCGGCGCGCCGTGGCCGGCTGCAGACGCGTCACGGCGTCGTGGAGACGCCGATCTTCATGCCGGTGGGCACGCAGGGCACGGTGAAATCGCTCACGCCCGCGCACCTGCGCGAGATCGGTGCACAGATCATTCTGGGCAACACCTACCATCTCAACCTGCGCCCGACTTCCGAGCTGATCCGCGACCTCGGCGGCCTGCACCGGTTCATGGGCTGGGATGGGCCGATCCTGACCGACAGCGGCGGCTTCCAGGTTTTTTCGCTGGCGAAGCTGCGCCGGATGCATGACGACGGCGTGGAGTTCCAATCGCACCTCGACGGCAAGCGGCTGTTTCTCGGGCCGCGCGAGGTGATGACGATCCAGCGCAATCTCGGCAGCGACATCGCGATGGTGATCGATGAGTGTCCGCCGTGGCCCTGCGAGCGCGATGCGTGCGCGGCGGCGGTGGCGCGCAGCGAACGCTGGGCGCGGGAATGCAAAACGATCGCCGGGGACAGCGGATTTCTGGCCGACGGGCACCACGTGTTTGCCATCGTGCAGGGCTCGACATTTGACGACCTGCGGCGTGAAGCGGCGGAGGCGCTGACCGCGCTGGATTTTCCCGGCTACGCCGTCGGCGGCGTGAGCGTGGGCGAACCGGAGCCGGAGATGCTCAAACAGGTGGGCGCGACCACGCCGTTTCTGCCCGTGCACAAGCCGCGCTACACGATGGGGCTCGGCACGCCGCCGCAGCTGCTGAAGATGATCGCGCTGGGCGTGGACATGTTTGACTGCGTGCTGCCGTCACGGGTGGCGCGCAACGGCCTGGTCTTCACGCCCGACGGTCCGCTCAATCTGCGCAACGAGAAGCACCGCACCGATCCGCGACCGATCAGCGAGGAGGTGGTGAACTACACCACGCGGTTCTCCCGCGCCTACCTGCGGCACCTGACGGTGGCGGGCGAGATCCTGAGCTGCACGTTGCTCACGCTGCACAACCTGCATTTCTACCTCGACCTGATGGCGCAGGCGCGCGTGCACATCGAGGCCGGGGATTTTGCGTCCTGGCACCGGGCCTGGATCGCCCGCTACGAGGCCGGTGCGACGGCGCGCGGCGCCTGACCTTCACCATGACCGCATTGGCAGCCCACATCGATAACCGGGACGGCAAGCCCCGGTTGATCATCAACGGCGTCGAGCAGACGCCCCTGATTTACGGCCTGACGGACTCGTCGGGCGCGCGCTGGACCTGGGAGGAGGTGCCGGCGCGCAACCTCGCGATCTTCGCCGCCGCCGGCGTGCGCCTGTTTCAGGCCGACATCTGGTTTGAACAGATGATCGGCTCGGACGACCGGCTGGACCTCACGCTCGCGCGGCGGCAGGTGGCGGGTGTGCTGGCGGTGTGCCCGGAGGCGGCGGTGATGCTGCGGGTGCATGTCAACGCGCCGCCGTGGTGGATCGACCAACGCCCGGAGGAAGCCGTCGGCTACGGCGGGCCCGCCCCCGAGCCGGAGCGGCGCTGGGGATTGCAGAAACTGTTGGCCAACGACAACGGCCGGCCGCTCCGGGCGAGCTTCAGCTCGACGGCGTGGCTGGAATGGGCGACGGCGCACCTGCGCGCGTTCTGCGCGGAGCTGGCGGCCACGCCGGAAGGCGCGGCGGTGTTTGGGTTGCAGATTGCCAACGGCGTTTACGGCGAGTGGCACCAGTTCGGCTTCTTTGCCCACGATCCCGACACCGGGCCGGCGTCCACGCGGCTGTTCCGCGAGTGGGCACAACGCCGCTACGGCGACGAGGCGGCGCTGGCCGCTGCATGGCAGCAGCCCGGGCTGACCTGGGCGGAGGTGCGCGTGCCGGATTCGGCCGCGCGCGAGACGGCGGATTGCGCGGTGCTGCGCGATCCGCGCCGGGGCCGGGCGGTGATCGATTACTTTCTGTTTCAACATGAACGGCTGGCGGATGTCGTGCTGCACTTGGCGGGAGTGGTGAAGGCGGCGTGGCCGCGACCGGTCCTCACGGCGTCGTTCTTCGGCTATTACCACTGCCTGTTTGGCCGCCACGCCGCGGGCGGCCATCTCTCGCTGGACCGTGTGCTGGCCTCGCCGCTGCTCGATTGCCTGTGCGCGCCGCAATCCTACGAACCGGGCGCGCGGCGCTTCGGCGGCACGGGGCACGCCCGCGGTTTGGTCGATCCGGTGCGCCGCGCCGGCAAGCTCTGGCTGGACGAGATGGATCTGCCCACCTCGAACAGCGGCCGGACCTGGGAGCCCGGTTACGTCAGCGATCTGGCCGACGATGTCGCGATGCAACGGCGCAACATCCTGCATCCGGTCACCCGCGGCGGCGGCGCGTGGTGGTATGATTTTGGCCCGCTCACGGGCACGCCGGACGCGGCGCGGTTTGGCCCGACCGGCTGGTGGGATGAACCGACCCTGCAGGCGGACGCGACGGCGCTGGTCCGTATCGCGCGGGAGCGGACGGCGCGGCCGTATGCGCGGGCGGCGGACGTGTTGGTGGTGCAGGATCCGTGGTCCTTTGCCCACACGGTGAGCCGGCGTGTAAACCTGGCCGAGGTGCGACCCGGCGAGGTGCCGCCGCTGCGCGGTGATCAGGTGACGCCGATCGGGGTCGATGCGCTGATCCTCGGGCTGCACCAGTCGGGCCTCGTGCACGAGGAGGTGCTGCCGGGCGAATTGGCCACCCTTGATTTGTCCGGCTGCCGGCTGGTGATCTACGCAACCGCGGCCGTGCTCGATCCCGCGCAACGCCGGGTGCTGCGTGAACGTGTGGCGCGCGACGGCCGGCATGTCGTGTTCACGGGGTTTGCGGGCTGGGGCGACGGCACGGCCGTGGGGCCGGAGCTGGCGGCGGATCTCACCGGTTTCGAAACCCGCTTGCAGGCCAAGAAGCCGGCGGTGCAAACCCTCGCCCTTGACGGTGCCAGCGAAAGCCGGTCGCTGGACGGCGAGGTCGAAGCGCCGGTTTTCGCCGAAACCGGTGCGGAGGTGGTCGGCCGTTGGGCCGACGGAACCGCCGCGGCGGTCACGCGGGCGCGCGCGGGGGCGGTGTGGTGGAACTTCGCCCTCGCGCCGACGGCGCCGGCGGTGCTGCGCGCGATCGGCCGCCGGGCGGGGTGTCGCGTGGTGAACGACCACGACGAAACCACTCTCGTCGGCGCCGGGTTGCTAGTCGTGCACACGATCGCGGGCGGAACGCGCACGCTGCGTTCGCCGGATGGTCCGGTAATTGAGGCGGAGCTGCCGCCGCGCAGCACGGTGGTGTTCGACGCGGTGACCGGCGGGCGTTTGTTGGGCTGAAGTCCTTTAGAAACGCCGTAGTCGCGCTTGAGCCAAAGGCACAAGCGTGGCCATTGGAAAGTCACCACGTTCTCGCGGTGCTCAAACGCGGCTACACTTCAAATGACACTGCTCTATTCCCGCACCGGTTCGCGCCAGATCGGCAGGGAGCGGTTGGGGTCGAGCCACGGGGACAGAAATCCCCAGTTGGCCAAGCCGTCGTCCGCGGTGGGTTCGAGCAGCAGCACGGCGAGGCGGGCGAGGGGTTGGCGCAGAGAAACGCGGTAGCCACCGGCGGGCCCGTCGGTGGGGCGCGCTTCCGCCCAGCGCCCCGTGATTTTTTGTTCGTGCCGGCCTTGGAACGGACGTTCGGCCGTTTGGACGGAGTCGATCAGAAACGCCTGCGCCTCGCCGCGCCAGTCCGGCGGCAGCGGTTCGACACTAATGCCGTGGAGCCGCAGGTGCGCGACGAGGGCGGTGGCGTCCGCGGACAACAGATAGGCCTCCGGCATTTCCACCGCATCGGCGGCGGCGAACGCATCGGCCACGGGCATGCGTTCGGGGTTCGCCACGTCCAGCCGGCGCAGGATGGTTTCGCCGGTGAGCGGGTGGGTGTCCTCGGCCACGGCGCCGAGCAGGATTTCGCGCACGGGCGGATCGGCGGGCAGCTCACCACGCAGCGGCAATTTCCGGCCGGGCAGGGCGGAACCAGCGGTGGATTCGACCAGCGAAAAAACTTCGCCGCGCCGGATATACAGGTTTTCCAGCAGCGCGTTGAGGAAACGTTCGGTGGCGCGCACCCGGTCCTCGAAAGTCAGGTAGCTGTAGGCTTCGCTCAGGATGGCGAGCCGGCCGCGCACGCCGACGTAGTTGGTCAGGTAACGCGGGCGTGCGTCGAAGGTCCACCAACCGCGCCGGCCGTGGCGCTCCATCACGTTGCCGTAGTGCTCCAGGTGCCAGCCCCAGCGGCGGGCATAATCGGTGGTCGCGGCGGGCAGCAGTTCGTTGCGCAGGAACCGGTCGAGCGGCGCCGGCGTGGCCGGATGCAGGCCGGGGGCGTAGGTCAGGTGATAGGCGTGACGGGTGCCGTTGGTGGTGTGCAGATCGACCACGACGTGCGGATCCCATTCGTTGAGCAGACGCACGAAGGCGCGAGACTCCGGCGCATCGAGTTTCATCAGGTCGCGGTTGAGATCGAGCCCCTGCGCATTTTCGCGCGTGCCCATGCCGGCGACCGGGCCGTGTTGCAGCAGGCGGTGGCGCAGATCGAGGTTGTCGTTGCCATCGGGGTTGTAGTTGGGGCCGATCAACAGCACCCAGTCGCGGGTCCATTCCGGATGTTCACCCTGCGCCAAATTGCGCACGAGCCGCAGCAGCGCCTCCTTGCCGGCGACTTCGCCGGCGTGGATGTTGCCCTTGAGATAAATCCGCAGCCGGTCCGAGGCGCGCACGGCCGCGGCGGTGGCGGCCGCGGCGGAGTCCGGCCCCACCACGAGCAACGGCAGCGGCCGGCCCTGTTCGGATGCGCCGAACGCGGTCAGATGCATCCGCGGATGCAGCGCCGCCGCTTGTTCGAGGTGGGCGATGACATCGGCATTGGCGGAGGTCTCGCGCCAGTCGGTGCGTTCCGGTCGCAGCGTCAGGTCTGCGGCGGGCAGGGCAGGGGAGGCGAAGGCGGTCAGCAGTACAAAGTGCAGCACCGGGCGAAAGCGTGGCATGGCCGGAAACTTGGCGGCGGTGGGAATGAAGGTGAATCCCAAACCTGCCGCACACTGCGGACTCGCCAAGCGGCGCGGGCTTATGCTCACTTGGTTGCATGCGCATTCTCGTCACCGGCGGCGCCGGTTTTCTTGGTTCTCATCTGTGTGACCGTCTGTTGAAGGACGGCCATGAGGTCGTCTGTCTCGACAACCTGTTCACCGGCCGGAAGAGCAACATCGCCCATCTGCTGGGGCATCCCGGCTTCGAGTTTGTCCGCCACGACGTGATCGACCCGTTCAAGTTCGAGGTCGACCAGATCTACAACCTCGCGTGCCCCGCCTCGCCCCCGCACTACCAGTTCAACCCGATCAAGACCACGAAGACCTCGGTGATGGGCGCGATCAACTGCCTCGGGCTGGCCAAGCGCGTGAAGGCGCGGGTGTTTCAGGCCAGCACTTCCGAGGTTTACGGCGACCCGACGGTGCACCCGCAGCCCGAGAGCTACTGGGGCAACGTCAACCCCATCGGCCGCCGCTCCTGTTACGACGAGGGCAAGCGTTGCGCCGAGACGCTGTTCTTCGACTACCACCGCGAGAACAAGGTCGATATCCGCGTCGTCCGCATCTTCAACACCTACGGCCCGCGCATGCACCCGAACGACGGGCGGGTGGTTTCCAACTTCATCGTGCAGGCCCTCAAGGGCGAGGACCTGACGGTTTACGGCGACGGCCTGCAGACGCGCTCGTTCTGCTATGTGGACGACCTGATCGAGGGCTTTGTGCGCCTGATGAACCAGGACAAGACCGTGGGGCCGGTGAACCTCGGCAATCCCGGCGAATTCACCATGCTCGAGCTCGCGCAGCTCACCTTGAAGCTGGTCGGCGGCAAGGCGAAGATCGTGCACAAGCCGCTGCCCGCGGACGATCCCAAGCAACGCCAGCCCGACATCAAACTGGCGCGCGAGGTCCTGCAGTGGGAGCCGAAGGTGCCGCTGGAAACTGGCCTGCGGCACACGATCGAGTATTTCAAGACGCAGGTCTGAGCGGGTGCGGTGGCCGCGGGTTGCCGCCCTTCATTTGCATTGCCCGCCCGGGGCCCGGGGCCATCTGAACGGCATTTGCCATTTGCCAAGCCCCGTCCGGGGGCTAAGTTCCTGCCCCTTCATGCTCTCTTTCCTGTTCAAACGTTTCGCCGGCCGGCATTACAAGAAGTTCCTGGAAAAATGCCGGCCCCTTGTGGCCCGCATCAACGAGCTCGAACAATCCTACCAAAGCCTGACCGACGAACAGCTCCGGGCCAAGACCGACGAGTTCCGCGCCCGGGTGGCCGCCGCCCCCGACAAACACGCCGCGCTGGAGGAGATTCTCCCCGAGGCCTTTGCCGCGGTCAAAAACGCCGCCCGCCGCCTTTGCGGCCAAAAGATTTCCGTCTGCGACCACGAGCTGACCTGGGACATGGTGCACTTCGATGTGCAGCTGATCGGCGGCATCGCCCTGCATCAGGGCAAGATCTCGGAAATGGCCACCGGTGAGGGCAAGACCCTCGTCGCCACGCTGCCGCTTTACCTGAACGCCCTGACCGGCGGCAACACCCAGCTCGTCACCGTCAACGACTACCTCGCCCGCCGCGACTCGGAATGGATGGGCCACCTCTACACCTTCCTCGGCGTGAGCGTGGGCTGCATCCAGCAGCAGATGCCCTCGCACCTGCGGCGCGAGATGTACGGCCGCGACATCACCTACGGCACCGCGAGCGAGTTTGGTTTCGACTACCTGCGCGACAACGGCATGGCCACGCGCAAGGAGGACCAGGTGCAGCGCGACCACTGGTATTGCATCGTGGACGAAATCGACTCGATCCTCGTCGACGAGGCCCGCACCCCGCTGATCATTTCCGGCCCGGCCCCGATCGAGCGCGAGCAGCCCTTCACCCGCCTGCGTCCCGCGGTGGATCAGCTGGTGAGCGAGCAGACCCGGTTGTGCAACCGCATCGTGGGCGAGGCCAAAGCCTTGATCGAGAAGGCCGACCTCGACCATGACGGCCGGACCGAGGCCGCGCGCAAGCTTCTCCAGGTCAAGCTCGGCAACCCGAAGAACAAGCTGCTCCTGCGCCTGCTGGAGAACCCCGAGTGGCGCAAGCTGCTCGACAAAACCGAGACCGAGATGAACTCCGATCTGCAGAAGATCGAACTCTTCCGGCTCAAGGAGCAGCTGTATTACGTCATCGACGAGCGCCAGCACCAGGCCGACCTGACCGAGATCGGCCGCACGCGGCTGCGGCCCGACAATCCCGACGCGTTCGTGATGCCCGATCTCGCCACCGAGTTTTCCGACATCGACCGCGACACCGCGGTCGCACCGGAGGAGCGCGAGGCCCGCAAGCTGGAGGCGCAGAAGCACTTCGCAGAAGCCTCGGAAGAAATTCACGCCATCTCGCAGCTGCTCCGCGCCTATTCGCTTTACGAGCGCGACGTCGAATACGTCGTGCAGGACGGCAAGGTGATGATCGTGGACGAAAACACCGGCCGCGTGATGCCCGGCCGCCGCTGGTCCGACGGCCTGCACCAGGCGGTCGAAGCCAAGGAAGGCGTGACCATCGAGCGCGAGACCCGCACCTACGCGACGATCACGATCCAGAACTACTTCCGCATGTACGAAAAGCTGGCCGGCATGACCGGCACGGCCGAGACCGAGGCGGCGGAATTCAGCGACATCTACAAGCTGGCGGTGCAGGTCATCCCGACCAACAAGCCGTGCATCCGCATCGACAAGAACGACTCCATTTTCAAGACCCGCCGCGACAAGTTCAACGCGGTCGTCAAGGAGATCACCGAGGCCAACCAGCGCGGTCAGCCCGTGCTCGTCGGCACCGTCTCGGTCGAATCGTCCGAGGTGCTCTCCCGCATGCTCAAGCGCGCCGGCGTGGTGCACACGGTGCTCAACGCGAAGTTCCACCAACAGGAGGCCGAGATCGTCTCGCGCGCCGGTCTGCGCGGTGCCGTCACCATCGCCACCAACATGGCCGGCCGCGGCACCGACATCAAGCTGGGCGAGGGCGTGCGCGAAAGCGGCGGTCTCTACGTGATCGGCACCGAGCGCCACGAATCACGCCGCATCGACCGCCAGCTGCGCGGCCGTTGCTCGCGCCAGGGCGACCCCGGCATGACCAAGTTCTTCCTTTCGCTCGAGGACGACCTCATGCGCCTCTTCCTCCAGGGCAACCTCGCCTCACGGCTGATGGAAGGCTCGATGAAGGAGGGCGAGGAACTCGAGCATCCGTGGCTCAACCGCTCCATCGAGAGCGCGCAGAAAAAGGTCGAGCAGCAGAACTACTCCATCCGCAAGCGCCTCCTGCAATACGACGACGTGCTCAACCAGCAGCGCGAGGTGATCTACGGCATCCGCAACGGGGCCATCCACGCCGAGCGCCCGAAGGACATCATCTTCGAGCAGGTGGAGGAGGAGATCATCATGCGGCTCGAGAACGCCGGTTTCGACGGCAAGACCGTGCCGGCGGAGTCCGAGATCGACCATGTCGTCGGCTGGGTGAATTCGCATTTCCCGATCAGCCTCAAGGCCGACGAGCTCAAGGCCGGCGGGCTCGACGAACTCGCCGCGCATGTGCTCGACCGCATCAAAAAGGCCTATGCCGTGAAGGAGTCGGTGGAGGTGCCCGAGGCGCTCGGCTCGCTCGAACGCTACGTGATCATCAACGCCATCGACCACCACTGGCAGGAACACCTGACCGAGATGGAGGAGCTGCGCCGCGCCATCGGCCTGCGCAGCTACGGCCAGAAGGATCCGCTGGTCGAATACAAGGGCGAGGCCTACAAGTATTTCGAGGAGCTGATGAACAACGTGCGGCTGCAGATCTGCACCGGCCTGTTCCGCAGCGCCTCCAACCTCGAGTCCTTCGAGAACATGCTCGCCATCCTCGGCCGCACGGTGAAGGCCGTCGGCCCGGCCGATGCACCCGCCGCCGCGCCCGCGCCGCGCGCCCAGCCGGGCGGCGAACCGCCTTCCGGCGGCGCCGGCGAAGAGATCAAGCTGCCGAAGGTCACGGTGCGGCGCGAACTGCCGAAGGTGGGGCGCAACGATCCCTGCCCCTGCGGCAGCGGCAAGAAATACAAACACTGCCACGGCGCCTGAAGGCGTTCTCTTTGTCAGCAGGAGATTGTCTGTAGGAGCCTGCTTGCAGGCGATTTTCCGGTTTAACGCCGGCAAACAGGTGCTACATTCCGGGCATGCCCCGCGACATCGTCAAAGGTCATGCCGCCTTGCGTCGTGGACGCTGGTCGGGTGCCGGGGCGGAATACTTCCTGACCCTGTGCACGGCTGGACGGAACCCCGGTTTAATCGGAGCGGATTGTATTGCAGCCATCATGACCGAAGCATCGTTCATGGAACGCGACGGCACTTGGCGGTTACGCTGTCTGGTGATGATGCCGGATCACATCCATCTGCTGGTTGTGTTGGGCGGCAGGTTGGCGTTGGGCAAGGCGGTGGCGAGACTCAAGGCCAAGACGACAACCGGGCTCCGTCGTGCCCACCCTGATCTGAAATGGGCGCGCGATTTCTTCGACCATCGGGTCCGGGCTGACGAGGATCACCTTTCGTTGTTTCTCTACATTTTCCTAAATCATTACCGGGCACAACTTTGTGCGCTGGGTGAGTCATGGCCGGGATATCATTGCAGTGACGAGGACTGGCGATGGTTCCGTCATGAATTGGATAATGAACGTCCGCCGCCTGAATGGCTTGCGTGAGATGCCCATCGCCTGCAAGCAGGCTCCTACTCAAGACACCGCCGTGGCTTCCTTTTCTGACCCAAACATACTCCCCGACGATCCCTACGCCGAACGGCCTTCGTTCCGGCGCCGTTATGCCGCGTGGTTTTGGTCCGCGGGCGTGTTCATCGCCACGGTGGTGCTCACGGTGCTGTCGTTTCCGCCGTACCCCACGCCGGAATTCGCGTATGCCTTCGCCGCGCCCGCGATTTTCTGGGCCTATCTGAAGCCCTCGTTCCGGCGTTATGCGCTCACGCTGTTTGCCGCCCAAGCGGTGGCGTGGACACTCCTGCTGGGTTGGTTGCATCACGTCACCTGGGCGGGTCTGCTGCTGCTCGGCCCGCTGGTCGGTGCGTGGGTGGGGGTGTGGTATCTGGCCGTGTGGTGGACCATGCCACGGCTGCCGGCGCACGCCCCGCTCACGCGCGTCGCCGCCATCGCCGGACTCGCCGCGCTCTGGGTGGTCATCGAGTGGAGCCGCACCTGGTTGCTGGGCGGATTTTCGTGGCTGCCGCTCGCGGCCAGCCAGTGGCAGCGCAACATCAACCTGCAGGTGGCGGCCTACACGGGCGCCTACGGCGTGTCGTTCATCCTGATCGCCTTCAACCTCGGCATCACCGCCTACTGCCACCGGCTGCTGAAAGAAAAGCAGTTCGGCCTGCGGAAGCGCAGCCCCGAGTTCATGCTCGCGCTGCTCGTGCTGATTTTTCCGTCCTTCATTTTGCTGACCGAGGTTTACAACCAGCAGCGGCGCGAGCTGGGCCGGTTTTCGCTGGTGCAACCGTATGTGCCGCAGACGCTCAAGTGGGACGCGACGGAGGGACCGGGCATCGTCAAATCGCTCGAGGAACTCACGCTCAACGCCGCGCTTGACCGGCCCGACGTGATTCTCTGGCCCGAGGCGGTCACGCCCTGGGCCGTGCGCGGCGAGGCCACGATGCGCAGTTTCGTCGAGAGCCTGTCCGCCCGCGCCAATGTGCCGATGCTGCTCGGGTCGATTGCCGTCGAGTCGGCCGGCGCCGTTGATGAAACGTGGTATAACGGTGTCTTTTTGGTGACGTCACGCGAAGGGCTGCAACCCGACTACTACGCCAAGCGCAAGCTGGTGCCGTTCGGCGAATTCGTGCCGCTGCGCCCGGTGCTGGGCTGGCTCGACAAGTTCGTGGAAGTCGGCGGCGATTTCGAGACCGGTGAGGACTCGCATCCGCTCCTCGTGCCACTGCGCCGGGGCCTGACGGTGGTCGGCCCGCTGATCTGTTTTGAAGACATTTTCCCGCAACTCGCCCGGGCCAGCACCCTGGCCGGCGCGGAGGTGCTCACGGTGCACACCAACAACGGCTGGTTTGGCGAGGGCGGGGCGGCCTACCAGCATGCGGCGCATTCCGCGCTGCGCGCCGTCGAAACCCGCCGGCCGGTGGTGCGCGTGGGCAACGGCGGCTGGAGCGGCTGGTTCGACGAATACGGCAACGTTCGCGAGGTGATGACCGATGCCGGGGGCAGCATCTATTTCCGCGGGGCCAAGATGATGACGGTCACGCGCGATGAACGCTGGGCCGGTCGTGAGAGCGTTTATGTCCGCTACGGCGACTGGTTTGTGCTGGCCTGCCTGGGGTTGGCGTCGCTCGGGTTTTTCCTGGTGCGCCGCGATCCGCCGCCGCCGGTCGTGGAAAAACCGGAATCACCCGCCGCCGCCGTTTGAGCGCCGCGCTGGGCGCGGATTGTTTTTCACCGCGGCCGGTGCGGTCCGTTGGCGCCGCACCTTGGGTCGCGGCCGCGGTTTGCCCCCGTGGAGGCCGGGCAGCCAGGGGGTGCCGAGACGCAGACAGTCATCACACATGCCCGGAGGATGAGGGCGGCGGGCCGCCTGCGCCAAATTGAAAGTTCACCTTATTTCGAGACTGACTTTCCCCGGCCGGCTGCGGCATAAATGCAAGGTCATGACGCCCAAACTTCTCCGTCGCGCCGTCGAGGCGCTCTCCACCTTCAAGGTCGAAACGCCCAGCTGGGGTTTCGCCGACACCGGCACGCGCTTCGGCAAGTTTTTCCAAGACGCCGCGGCCATCGACATGAACGACAAGCTGGCCGACGCCGGCCAGGTGCACGCGCTCACCGGCTGCTGCCCGACCGTGGCGGTGCACGTGCTGTGGGACTTCGTCCCCGGCGAGGATCCGCGCTCGGTGGTGAAGCTCGCGCGCCAGCACGGCGTGAAGATCGGCGCGATCAATCCCAATGTTTTCCAAGACCAGGAATACAAGTGGGGCTCCTTCGCCCACAACGACCCGAAGGTGCGTCAGCAGGCGCTGCAGCACTGCTTTGACTCGGTCGACATCATGAAGGCGACCGGCAGCGAATACCTTTCGCTCTGGTTTGCCGACGGCATCAATTATCCCGGGCAGGGCAGCATCCGCGAGCGCAAGGGTTACTTCGAGGACTGCCTCAAGGCCCTGCACAAGAAACTCGGGCCGAAGCAGACGATGCTCGTCGAATACAAGCCCTTCGAGCCCGCGTTCTACGCCACCGACATCGCCGACTGGGGCATGGCCTACCTCTACTCGAAGAAGGCCGGCCCGCGCGCCAAGGTGCTGGTTGACACCGGTCACCACTACAACGCGACCAACATCGAGCAGATCGTGGCGTGGCTGCTCGACGAGGACATGCTCGGCGGCTTCCATTTCAACGACCGCAAGTATGCCGACGACGACCTGACCCTCGGCTCGATCGATCCCTACCAGATCTTCCGCATTTTCCACGAGATTCATTCCTTCGCCGCCGACCGCGGCAAGATGCCGAAGATCGCCTACATGGTTGACCAGTGCCACAACGAGAAACCGAAGGTCGAGGCGATGATCCAGACCGTCGTCATGGCGCAGGAACTCTACGCCAAGGCCGCGATCGTCGATCACGACGCGCTGCGCAAGGCGCAGGCAAAGAACAACGTCATCGACGCCGAGCTCATCCTGAAAAAGGCGTTCTTCACCGACGTCGCACCCGCGCTCGCCGCTTTCCGCAAGGCGAACAAGCTGCCCGCCGATCCACTCGCCGAGCACCGCCGCAGCGGCTACGAGAAAAAGGCCGCCGCCGATCGCAACGCCCGCCGCAAGGCCATGGGTATCACGCGCGGCGGCAGCTTCGCCTGAGGCACCGCGCAGGTTTGCCAATGCCGTCCGCGCCCTTGGGCGCAGGCGGCATTGTTATTTGCGCTCCGCGCGACGCATGGGCATGGCGTCGATCAACGCGAAGAGCTCGGCGGCTGCGACCGGGGTGTCGCGGTCGAGTTTGACGCCGCCATCCTTGCCGATCAGCCGGACGCGAAAGGCCGGCGCGGCATCACGCGTGATCAGGTGCAGGTCGCGCTCCAGCAATCCCGCCCAAGCGGGCAGCAGCGCGGCGGCCTGCGTTTGATAGGCCGGGACGGAGGTGCCCGGGGTGTCGATCACCAGCACCCGGTGTTGCCAACGGTGTTCACCAAGCTCGGGCAACGGGCTGGCGATGAGGTCGATGGTCATGCCGACGGCGGTCAACAGGCTCAGGCTGAGTGCGCGCATAAGCCAGCATGCACAGGGTGGGCTAGCCCGCAATCGGATCGGCCGGGTTGAGCGATTTCTGAAATGTCGTAGCCGCACTTGAGCCAAAGGCGAAAGTGTGGCCAAGGGGCGACCATTCTGCTGGCCAGCAGAATCGCCAAGCTCCCTACTTCGCCAAGCCAACGAAGGGCACGGCCAACGCGGCCACAATTCCATTACAACCGCTCTAGAAAACCAACCGCACCCCGGCGCGCACATGACGCGGGCTGGCAAAACTCGTGAGCCCGCCGGCGGATCGGCTCACCGGCACCGCGCGATCAAAAACATTTCCGATCATCAACGTCACGGCGAGCGCGTCGGTGAGCTTTTGCTCCGCCGAAAAATCCAGGGTGCCCGCCGCTGCGAGCGGCAGCGTGTTTTCATCGTCCTCAAACTGGGCCGAAGTCCAGCGGCCCTGCGCGGAAATGCGCAGCGAAGGTCGCGCCTGCCATTCGGCGCGGGCGGTCAACGTGGTCTTCGGCACCTGCGCAACCCGAAGACCGACCAACGCCGGCTGCGCCGCGGCCGCGGCGACACGCGAGTCTACGTGCAGGAAACCCGCTTCAAGCCTGAGTTCTTCGGTGGCATCGTATGTGATCCGGCCTTCCACCCCACGGACGCGCAGCCGGTCGAGGTTCAGCCGCTGGCGTGTGACCAGCGTGGGCGTGGCGTTGAGCGTGACGTTTGCGACCGCATCATCGAGGTGGTTGAGAAATCCCGTGAGCGCAAGGTCCGCGCGACCCGCGCGATAGCCGAACCCCGCTTCGATGCCACGCAGGATTTCCGGCGTGAGCGCCGGATTCGCCTCGGTGGCCACATTGCCGACCCGGAAGGGGCGGTGAAGTTCGTTGAGCGTGGGGAGACGAAAAGCGGTGTAGGCCGAACCCCGCACGGTCCACGCCCTGCCCGGCTGCCAGGTGAGCGACACGGTGCCATGGGGCTCGGTGCCGTCGCGTGCGGGAGAGCGTTCGTCGCGCGTGGGCGTGCCCGTGATGAGATTGGATTCACGCCGATGGCCGTTGCGTTCGGCCCAACGGTCGACGCGGAGTTGCACGAGCGTGGTCAGGGTGGGGGACGGATCGTGGGCCAGCGAAACGAAGGCGCCGCCCACGGCCTGATCGCCCCCCGCGAATCGCCGTCGGGTGAAAGCGCCGCCGCTGTAGAGAAAATCCTCGCGCGTTTCACCGCTGACCTGCCGGTAGTCGAGGCCGGTGGTGAAACGGATGCCGGCACGTTCGCCGGCGTAAGTCAGGCCGGCGCCGCCGGCATCGCTGGGCACGTCATATTGGTTGTTCGCCGGGGTCTCCGCACTGCGGTCGGACGCGACGGCGCTGAAAAAACTGCGGTAGGTCAGGTCCTGCCGATAGAGCGTCAATTGCCAGGCGTCGGTGGCGGCGCGCCCGCGCAAGGTCAGCACCGCCGTGTCGATGCGCGTGGCGTTGTTTTGCAGCGCGGTGCCGTTGCCGCGGTCCTCATCGAAATGCCGCAGCAGAAGTTGGGCGGACATGCCGTCGAAGTCATGCCCGAGCCGGACCTGCATCAACCGGTGTTCCGAGCCAAGCGCACGGTCCACCGCACCGCGATCCGGGGTGGCGAGCGGATGATAGCCGTCGGTCGAGAACACGCGTGCGTCGACGCGCGCGGAGGTGCGGTTGTGTTTCGCGCCGGTGGCAAGCGTGGCGCTGCGGGTGTCGAACGAGCCGGCGTCAAACCGCAATGCCTGTTGGTCCGCGGAAACGGGTTTGCTCACGAGCGCAATGGTCCCGCCAAGGGCGGCATTGCCCCACGCGGCGGAACCGCCGCCATGGCGGATTTCGGCGCCGGCCAAGGCCCACGTGGGCAGCTGCATCCACGTGACCCAGCCGCCGAACGGATCGTTGAGCGGCACGCCGTCGAGCAGCACCAGAGTGCGGCTGGCGCCGCTGGGGCCGATGCCGCGCAACGATACGCCTTGCGCGGTCGGATTGGCCCCGAGACTGTCCGTGCGCCGGAAAAGGCTGAACGCCGGGTCGAGCCGCAACGCATGATCCGGCGCAGTGGCGGCTGCGATGCTTTCACCGCTAATCCAGCGCACCTCATCCCGACCGTCGCCCGAAATCATCTCGCGGCGGCTCGCATTGACCGCAAACGGCGTCAGCTGCACCGCTTCGTTCCCGCGAACGGGGATCACGAGCGGCAGGAGAAGGCAGAAAATGGAAGCCCGTTGCGCAAGCATGCCGTGAAGTGAAGTGATTTTTTCAACGGCACAACCTCCGGTGAACGATGCGGCTGCCCGGCGTAATTCAACCGGTCACAAATTTCATCCGCCGCACCACACGGGAAACCAACCAAGGCAGCCAGCGTTTGAGCCAGATGGCGGCGATCTCCGGGCCGCCCACGGCGATCTCCTCGCGGTTGGCGGCCATGCCGCGCAGGATGGCGCGCACGCAGCGTTCGACCGGGATGCCTTTTTCGTGGGTGGCGTCGGTGCGGTTGTGCCTTTCGCCGGTGGCTCCAAGCGCGTTGGCGCTTACGGCGGTCTTCACGTAGCCGGGGCAGACGAGCAAC
The DNA here is from genome assembly GCA_019455245.1 of Opitutaceae bacterium. Taxonomy (GTDB): domain Bacteria; phylum Verrucomicrobiota; class Verrucomicrobiia; order Opitutales; family Opitutaceae; genus Cephaloticoccus. The sequence goes on along the minus strand of JACFMR010000003.1, from coordinate 145,864 downwards.
ACCTTGATGTTTTCCCGCCAGAGTTCGGCGCGCAGCGAATCGAAGTAGCCGTGCAGGGCGTGCTTGGCCGCCGCGTAGGTCGAACGGCCGGGCGTGCCGATGTAGCCCATGACGCTGCTGATGACCACGAGGCGGCCGGACCGTTGCGCGCGCATGACCGGCAGCACGGCCTTGGTGAGGGCCACCGGGCCGAAGTAATCCACCTCCATCAATCGCCGTTCGCTCTCCGCGCTGGCCTCGGTCGCGAGGGCGCGTTGGCTCACCCCGCCGTTGTTGATCAGCACGTCGACGTGTCCGTAGCGGGCCTGCACTTGGGCGACCGCGGCGGCGAAGCTCTCACCTTGTGCGAGATCAAGCGGCCACACGAGGTGACGCTCCGGTTGGGCGCAGGCGCGGCGGACGCGTTCGAGTTCATTTGGACGCCGGCTCGACAACACCAGCTGCGCGCCCTGCGCGGCGAGGGCCAGAGCCAGTCCCTCGCCAATGCCGGAAGAGGCGCCCGTGATCCAAATGACTTGGTCGGCAAATCGCATGACGGGATGCTGGCGGGCATCAGATCCAACCACCAGACTGCATGATACGACTGTGCGTTGTTTATTTACCAGCGATGGTGAATGCCGGCCATTGCCAGAAACGGATGATTATGGCAGGTTATAGGTCCCATGAGTTCTCCCCGTTCCCTTTCTCCCCAACAGGTCAGTTTCTTCCACGAAGAGGGCTATCTCATTGTGCCCGACGTGTTTGATCCCGCCGATTTGGAGCCGTTGCGCAACGCGCTCCACGCCGAGATCGACCGCAAGGCCCGCGAGCTCAAGGCCGAGGGCAAGTTGGAAAACCTGCACGAGGAGCTCGATTTTGACCGCCGGCTGGCCGCCATCCACCGTGATTCCAAGGAGAACGGCGAGCTCATCATGAAGCACCTCGAGGGTCTGCGCGGCGGCGGTTTTCACGCGCCGGAGATGTTCGATGTCATCGCGCATCCCAAGATGCTGGCCGCCGTGGGCGCCCTGCTCGGCACCTCGGAAATCGTGGCGTCCTCCGTCTATCGCATCCGCCCGAAACTGCCCAACATCGGGCGCGGCGTGGTGCCGTGGCACCAGGACAGCGGCTATTTCTCTCCGCACTGCGACACGCAGCTGATCATCACCTGCTGGGTGCCGATGGTGGATGCCACGGTCGAGAACGGCTGCATGCAGATCCTTCCGCGCACGCACACCGGCAAGGTCGTGAAGCACCACACCGGCGGCAACGCCGGGTTCCTCGTCATCAAGGACGAGGACCTGCCCGACGATCCGCGCCGCTCCATCACCGCGGCCTGTCCGCGCGGTGGCGTGGTTTTCATGACCAACCGCACGCCGCATTGCTCGACCCCGAACTACTCGGACCACATCCGCTGGAGCATGGACCTGCGCTACCAGTCGGCCGAGGTACCGAACAACGTCGGGCTCTGGCCCGAGCAAATCGACGCCGAAGGCAACGCCGATCCCGAGTTTTACGAGAAGGGCAACATCGCCTGCTATCCGCCCGAGGCCGATTTTCTCGTGCACAGCCGGAAGACGCCCGAGGCGGTGACCGACTACACCGAATACGTGAAACGCCGCGAGACCTACGACCGCACCAGTTCCAAGTTCTCGGCCTACCGGCGCTGGCCGACGGCCGAAACCAAGGTCTGAGCGGAGTCTTCCAGCCTGCTTTTGCGAACCCGCGGTCGGCAACGTCCGCGGGTTTTTCTTGGCCGGGTGCGACGCAGGCTTGTGCCCGGGCTGCGGGCGGAGGAATAGTGGCGGACCATGCAATCGATGCCCCTGTGGGAATTGAATCCGGCCGAGTCGATGTTCGCGCCGTTTCATGACACCGCCATTGCCGAGCAACTGCCGCTGACCGTGGTGCCGGACCGGGCGACAGAATTTCGCCGCCAGTTCATCTGGGACAGCACACGCATCCAATGGGACAACTGTCCCGCGGGCGGCACCGCCGGGAGCATCACGCTGGCGATGGGGCCGCTGCATCCGCGTTTCGATCACTACATATTCTGCCTCGTGGTGCCGGTCGGAGTCACCGTGCAGTTCGCCCGCCGTCACGGCGATGCGTGGCACGATCTGGGCGAACCGGTGACGGGCGACGGCCATCGCGTCGAGATCACGCGCCCGTGTGATGGCGAGGCCGACGCGCTGCGCGCGACCTTCGTCACCGACCGTACGGGTCCGGCCCTGCTCAGCCTGCAATGGTGGGCGGTGGGCGACAGCACGTTGTGGAGCCGGCTGGCGGAGGCCCGGCCACATTACGACTCCGCTTGGGCCGGGCTCATTCTGCCGGAGGACCAGTGGCCCGAGGTGAAGTTTGCCCGCGGCCTGCTGTTCGGGGAGGACGATTTGGCCGCATTGCGCGCCCGCGCGGAGCATCCGCTGTGGGGGCCGCATTTTGCGGAACTGGAATCGCGGGCCCGCGCCGCCCTGGGACGCAATCCGGAGCAGGAGATTGGCGATTACCTGCCGTGGTCGGACTACCGCTACCTGCGCGCGCGCGAGCAGGGTTTTGAACCGTGGACCGTGGATCCGGTGCTGTGCGCGCTGGTCGGGCTGGTGCGCAAGGACCGGGCGATGATGCGCCACGCGTTGCGCTACCTGATGTGCTACGTGCACACCACGCATTGGTGCCAGTCGGCCGAAAGCCGGGCCCGTGGCAGCGTGTGGGACCAGCGCTGCTTCCTGGAAGAAATGTCCACCACGACCTGCGCGCTGGTTTACGACTGGCTGTGGTTCGCCCTGACGGACCGCGCACGCGAGCTCGTGCGGCTGGCAATCTGGGACAAGGGCCTGGGCATCATCCAGCGCGACATGGTGAAATGGGAATACGTGTTCCACATCAACCAGGGCCCGTGGTTCTGCCGCGCGCGCATCCTCGGCGGCTTGGTGCTGGAGGCGGCCTGGCCGCGCACGCGGCCGTATGTCGAACAGGCGTATGCCGATATGCTGGAGGGCATGGATCACTACCTGCTGGAGGACGGCGGGGTGGACGAGGGCGTGGGGTATTTCAGCGTGACGTTGCAGGCGGTGTTGTCGGGTTTGATGGCCTACGCGCGTGTGCGCGGCCGGCCGATCCGCGACATCCTGCCGCCCAAACTGGCGCGCAGCGGCAAGTTCGTCGCGGTCATGTCGGCCATGTCGCCCGGCGGCGTGCTGCTCGACGGCGACAACTCCAACGACCGGCTCACCGGCGATGCGATCGCGCTGCTGGCGGCGTTTTATCCGGACGACGTTTACCGCCATATCGCTGCGGCGACGCTGCTGCAACTGCGCGGCAGCACCTATTACCGGCAATACATGATCGACGGACCTTTCGCGTTCATCGCCGGTCCGGCGGAACTTCCCGTGCCCGCCTGCATCGTGCCGGAGTTTGGTGCGTTGCCCAACACCGGGCAGCTGACCAGCAGGCGCGAAATCGAACCCGGCCGCCACGTGCGGTTGCATTTCAGCGGCTGCAAGGCGCGCGCCAGCCATACGCATTTCGACAAGGGAGCCTTCACGCTCGAACTCGACGACACTCCGGTGCTGATCGACCGCGGCATGGTGCGCTACGACGATCTGCGCAGCTTCGCCCTCAAGCGCACCGAACTGCACAACGTGCTGGCGCCGATGCGGGCGGACGGCACCACGCCGCAGCAGGCCGGACCGGAGATCGATGTGATCCCGCAGGGGGCGGGCGACGCCGTCAAACTGCGCGCGGAAATCGATCTGGCGCACGTCTGGCGGCAGGTGATGAGCAGCTGCACCCGGGAGTTGCAGGCCGCCACACCGGAGTCGTTCACCGTGCGCGACCGCGGCTGCCTGCGCGAGCCGCATGCGCTGGTGTTTCATCTGCACACGCGGGCGGCTTGGCGAATCAATGCGGACGAGCGCCGCGCCGAGCTGCTGCTGCCGGGGTGGAAACTCACGTTGCACGCACCGTGGGCGGAAACGATCACGCAGGCCGAGGACTTGGTCGATCATCACCTCGATCCGGTGTGGCACCTGCAATGCCGCGCCGCGCCCGGGCGGGAGTTCGATTTCACCACGCATTTCACCTGCATGCCACGTTGAGCGGGCCGGTTTCGGCCGATTGCGTTTGCGAGGCTGCTTGGGTGCGTTTTGCTATCCGGCGTTATGAAACGCATCACGTTGCTGGCCGCATTGTTTCTCACCAGCCTGGGCGTGGCCTGGGCTAGCCCGCTGACGGGCACCTGGCGTCTGCTGCCCGAGCGCAGCACGGACTTGAGCGGATGGAAGGCGCTCGACCTCACCATCGCCGTGGAGGGCGACGTGGTCACGATCACGCGCAACTTCGCCGCGGGGCGCCGCACATTCAGCGACACCACGCCGGTCGATCTGACGAAATCCGCCAACGTCGTCCCGGTCTCGTGGTGGCCGGACAACCGTCACATCGGGGCCTACATCGGCGGCGACAAGACCGAGACCGTGCACGGCCGCTGGCTCGACGGCGGCCGCGGCCTGCGCTTGGAGAGCGACCTTGTGCTGGCCACGCAACAGGGCGAACGGCCGGTCAACATCCTGCGCAATTTCACCCTGTCCGCCAACGGACGTCAGCTCACCCTCATCGAGCTGCGCAGCACCCGCAACCGGCCGGTGACCTACGTTTTCAATCGCGTGGAAACCGCCGCGCCCCGCGCCACCGGTACCGCCGAATAACCGCCAACACGGAGTTCATCATGCGCAAAATCTTCTGCTTCCTCCTGCTTGCCACCGCGACCGCTGCATTGGCGGTTGCCCAGCCTGCGCCCAAGCGCCTCGACTCACCCCCGGCCGAGGCCACCATCATTCCACTTTCGGAAAACTGGCGGATGGATGGCGACATCCCGACGAATGTCCTGCTGATTTCGCTGCAAGGCTTGGCCAACCGCGATTATCCGCGCGTCTATCTCGAATACCCCACGCACTGGCAGTGGGAAACCGTGCGCCCGCTGGTCACGTTCATGGAGCGCCGCCACGGCACCAAGTTCACGCGTCTCGGTCTCAACGATGCCGATGCCGCGCTCGGCCTGTTCGCGCAGCACGCCAAGGGCTACGTTGTTTGGGACCGCGCGGTGCGCACCTCGGTCAATGTCGCTTTCACCGCCGCCGGCGTGCTTGATGCCGTGGTTGTGAGCGAGGAACTGATCCCGCTGGCCGAGAAGCACGGTTTGAAAATGGTCGAGGACCTGCGCGGCATTTTCCGCGGCAAGAACGATTTCGAGATCTACTCGTGGGCGGTCGACAAATACTGGGACCGCTGCTCGCGCGATTACTACGCCGTGCTCGGCGGCCACGCCGGCATGGAGATGCAGCCCGGCGTTGCCGACTTTGCGATCATGAAGCGCGCGTTCTGCGCCGACCTCTCGGCCAATCCCAAGCATCCCGATGAACTCGGTTTGCTGAAGCAATTGCTCGCCCGGCAGAATCCCACCAGCACGGTCATCGGCTGGCATTCCTACGGCAAGGACACCGAGGGGCAGCACACCACGCTGACCGGAAATTTCGGCCTGAAGATGGAGGGTCTGCACAACCTGCCCAACGTCTCCTTCACCTGTCAGATCCCACTCTCGCCCGACTTCAAATTCGCCAACAACCACAGCGTGGCGCGCGACGAAAAACTGACCGCGGAACCGAAGGTTTACATCGCCGCGCTCGCGACCGATTCGATGGGCATCGGCACGTGGACCAAACCCGGCCGCGGCGAGATTCCCTACGGCTGGCAGGTGCTCATGGGCTGGCTGCGGCTCAACCCGGTGGCGCTGCAATTCTTCTACGAGGACAAATCGCCCAACGACTACTTCGTGGGCGGTCTCAGCGGCCCCGGCTACATGTATCCGAAGTCGATCCCGGCGGACAAGTTTCCCGCGCTCATGGCCGATGCGCGCGAACTGATGGCCGCGCTCGACCTGCGCGTGATGGAGATCATGGACTACTCCGAGGGCAACCGGCACGTCGGCAACACCGAGCTGCCGAAGGAACTGGTCGACCGCTATTACGAACAGTTCCCCGACGCCATCGGTTTCATCAACGGCTACGGCACGGCGCGCACCTTCGATCTGCGCGACGGCAGGCCGATGATCAGCTACGATTACTACCTCGACGTGGCGCGACCGGTCGACGAGGCCGCCGCCGATCTCGAGGAGCTCATGCAGCTGAATCCGCAACGGCCGTATTTCCTCCTGATGCACGTGCGCGAGAGCAACACCATCGAAAAGGTCCGCAACATCTTCGGTCGGCTCAGCGAGGAGGTGGAGGTCGTGCCGCTCGACGTGTTCCTGAAACTCGCCGCCAGCAACCAGACTTACCAAACGCGCTACCAACAGCCCGACGATCCGATCGATCACAATCCGTGAGGGCCGGAACAGGTGGAGCGCGTTGCCCTCAACGCGCCTTCGCCAGCCCCGCTCCACCGCAGCGCGTTGGGGGCAACGCGCCCCAACGCCTCACCTCCGGGATTGCCGCACGCCGTCGCCACCCCATGCTCGCGGCATGAAATCCCTTCCCCTGCTGCGTGGTCTGGTCGGACTTTTCATTGCCTGCGCGATCACCGCCTATGCGGAAGATGCGCCGGCGTTCACCACCACCGATTCCGGCTTGCAGATTGCGGTCACGCATCACGGCGACGGGGCCGTGCCGCAAACCGGCCAGGTCGTCATCGCGCACTACACCGGCACGCTGCCCGACGGCACGGTGTTCGACAGCTCGGTGCCGCGCGGCGAGCCGTTCGCCTTCACCCTGGGCTACGGCCAGGTGATCAAGGGCTGGGACGAGGGCTTCGCGCGCCTGCGGGTTGGCGACAAGGCCACGTTGCTGATCCCGCCGTCGCTCGCCTACGGCGACCGCGATCGCGGACCGATCCCCGCCAATTCGACGCTGCGCTTCGACGTCGAATTGCTCGATCTCAAGGCCAAGGCGCTGGCTGACCTGTTGCGCGAGATCATCGATTCGACCGGCGTCGAGGTCGCGCTCGAACGTTTCGTCGCGCTCAAGGCCGACAACTTCGGCGACTATTATGTGAGCGAAGCGCAGCTCAATGCGCTCGGCTACCGCTATCTCGGCAAGGAGCAGCTCGCCGCGGCGCTGGCGGTGTTCAAGCTCAACGTCGAGCTCTTCCCGACCTCCGCCAACACGCACGACAGCCTCGGCGAGGCCTTGCTCGCCAACGGTGACAAGACCGCCGCGCTCGCCGCCTACCGTCAGTCGCTCGCGCTCGATCCGACCAACGAAAACGCCGCGAAGTTCATCGCCGAACTGACCGCGACCGAATAGCTCCGGTTGGCGGGCCGCGATGCGACCCGGCCGAAGACTTTTTGCCCATGCGCTTTCATCGGGAGGAATACCTGGAACTGATGACCTTCGGGGCGGCGCCGCGTCCGATGTTTGTCGAACTGTTCGGTCCCTTGGTCGGGTTGGAGGAGGAATGGCGGGCGCAGGGGGCGACCGAAGATGAGCTCAACCTGACCGCCTTCGATTGGGATTACGTGCCGATCGTGGATTTCGGCGGCCACCCGCTGCCGCGTGTTCATGCGCCGGTCACGCTGGAGGATACGCCGGAACGCCGCGTGCAGCGCGATTTTCTCGGGCGTACGCTCCTCTTGCTCAAGCAGACCGCCGCGCACGCACTGCCGATGAATTTCCCCGTGCGCAACATGGACGACTGGCGGTGCGTGAAACCGTTTTTCGAATTCACGCCCGACCGGATCAACTGGGCCGAGGTAGCCGCAGCGAAAAAAGCCCGGGAAGAGGGCGCACTCATCCGCGCCTACATGCCCGGCGCCTTCGACATGCCGCGCGACCTGATGGGCGAGGAGAATGCCTGCCTGGCCTATTACGAACAGCCCGAGCTGATGGCCGACATCATGGCCACGCTGACCGGCACGACGCGCCGCGTATTGGAGCCGATCATGGCCGAGCTGCCGATCGACCAGCTTTCGGTACACGAGGATTTCGCCGGCAAGTCGGGCCCGCTGGTCGGGCCGAACCAAATCCGGGAGCATTTTCAACCCTATTACCGGGCGATCTGGGAGCCGTTGGCGGAGCGCGGCGCGAGAATCTTCCAGCTCGACACCGACGGCAACATCAACGCCGTGCTGCCGGCGCTGCTCGATTGCGGCGTCACCTGCATTTACCCGATGGAGCCCGGCGCGGGCATGGACATGGTCGCGGTGCGCCAAGCCTACGGACACCGCCTCGCCATGCTCGGCGGCATCGACAAATACGTGCTGCGGCAGGACAAGGCGGCGATTCGGCGCGAGCTCGAATACAAACTGCAACCGCTCATGCGGGAAGGCGGCTGCGTGTTCGGACTGGATCACGAGATCCCCAACGGCACGCCGCTGGAGAACTACCGTTACTACGTCGATCTCGGTCGCGAAATTCTCGGTCTGCCCCCACGCGATCCGTCCCGCCAAGGCTGGGCGCGGATGGGGATGTAAAATGGATCCGACTCAGCGGTTCAGCCAGACGATGGTGCCGTTGAGCACGGTGGCGAAGCTCACCCACAGCACGTAGGGCAGCCAGAGCCAGCCGGCGACGCGGTCGATGGTGCAGAACCGGCGCAGGATCACCACGAGCAGAATCAACAGCACGATGACCTCGACAAACGCGAGGTCGGGACGTTGCAGGCCGAAGAACAGTACCGACCAGAGCGCGTTGAGACCGAGTGACACGAAGAACAGCCCGAGCGCGCGGTTGGCGTTGGGTTGTTGCCGGCGCTGCCAGACGCGCCACGCGGCGACGCTCATGAGGATGAAGAGCAGCGTCCAAACCGGGCCGAAGAGCCATGCCGGCGGATTCCAGTCCGGCTTTTGCACCCACGGATACCACGTCTCGACACTGCTGGCGGTGGCAGTGCCGCCGATGGTGGCGGCGGTGAACGAGGCGGCCAGAAAGCCGATCAAGGACAGCCAGTGGACGGTGCGATTTTGAGATGTATCCGACATGTGGACGAAGAACAGACGTTGCAGGTTTGAGTATTCAGATCGGTGTGTTGATCACGGCTTCGATCCAATAGCCGTCTGGATCGAGCACGAAAGCGGCATAGTAGTTCTGGCCGTATTCAGGGTGCAAACCGCAACCGCCGTTGTCGGTGCCGCCATGCTTCATGGCCGCGGCGTAAAACTGATCCACGGCCTGCCGATTGGGGGCGGCAAAGGCGAGATGGAAACCCTCCCGGGGAACGCTGATCGGGTTCTCCTGCCGCTTGAGCGCGAACTTGTCCTTATCATCTTCGATGCCGTAACCGATGAACCATTCGCCATCGCAGACTCGCCGGTAGCCGAGTGCGCCCAAGGTGGCATCATAAAACTTGCCGGCGCGTTGCAGATCATTCGTGGCAAAGGAAAGATGGTGGAGCATCGTTATGACGGGTGAGTTGGAGACGACGAGCTGCGGGTCAGTTTTGTGGCGGAGGAAATGGCAGTTCGAGACAGGTGCCCATCGTCAAATTTGGTGCGGTTTCTTCGACCCAAGTGGCATGGGGCTTGATTTTCGGCCGGTCAAAATGCTCGCAGCTGCACGCGCGTGCCCTTGAAGAGCCAGTCACCGCTGACTTTCCCGGGAATGCGTTCCACGGCTGGACATTGAGACCAATCGGGCATGAGAGGAAACTGGCCGGGAAAAAATGCGATGCAAGCCCTGCGACCCGGCCGACGATCCGGGGTTTGACCGCGAATGCACGTTCATCGACGCCAATCGGAATATCCCGTGCAAACACGAAGTTGGCCCATGTCGTGGAGTGGGGCGGCTTGACAGCACATCTGCCGTAATTACGGTGACTACATGAAGGTTTCCACGCTCAAGGTTGTGCCGATTGGGAATTCCCGCGGGGTCCGTCTGCCGGCACCGTTGCTGGCCCGTTACCGGATCAAGGGCCGGATGGCGGTCGAGGAACGACCCGAGGGCATTTTGCTCAAGCCCGTGCGTGACGACCGGTTGTCGTGGGAGGAGACCGCCAAGGCGATGGTGACGGCGCGGGTGAAGGAAGGGGATGAGTTTGCCGGTTTGGAGGAAGCCACGATTGCTGATGGATTGGACTCGCTCGACCGATGACACCGGAGCGTTACGGCATATATCTGGCCGCGCTTGATCCCACCGTCGGCCTCGAGCTGGCCAAGACACGGCCGGTGGTGGTCGTAAGCATGGATGTGCTCAACCGGCACAGTGACACGGTGGTGATCTGCCCGCTTACCAGTAAACTGCACCCCGGTTGGCGCTCGCGCCTGCCCGTGCGCTGTGCCGGGAAAGTCGCGGAGATCGCAGTGGATCAGATACGGACCATCAGCACGCTGCGCTTGGTGAAGCAAGTGGATGCGCTCAAGGCCGCGGATACGGAAAAGTTGCGCCAACTGATCGTCGAAATGTATGGGCTGGCCTGAAGGTCGCCCGCGCTCCCAAAGGCATGGGCTCATGCCACTCCGCTGAGCCGCGGTATCAGATCGTCGCAATAATAAACACGTCCGCCGCCGCGAGTTGCTCGATGGCTTTCTGCCCCCACTCGCAACGGATCGTGTAGTCAGCTTGGCTGAGGTAGGACATGGGGAAGCCGTTAATGCACGTTAATCGACGAGCAGATGATTCAAGCCGGGATGGGGTAATGAGCGTCCATCAGCGCCAATTAGCGGTTCAAATCAGGAGCGCCGGTCCTTCAGTCGCACGCCGCACTTGCTCCAGTCCCACGGTTTGAAGCCGAGTTTCAGGGCGGGGGAGTTTTTGGCGAGGCGCCAGGTTGATTTGCCTTCGGTCAGCTTGGGATCGGCGACGATCGAGAGCGCTTCGTGGCCGGCCTGTTTCCAGGCGGTCCAACTGAATTTGCGCGGCACATCCTTGCGCGTGCCGGGGTGACCGTTGGGCGGGAGTTTGCCGCCGGGGGACCAGAAGCAATTGGCGTTGGATTCGAGGGACTCGCGCACGTCGCCCTTGTAGCCGCCGCAGAAAAGCAGCCGGCTGGGGCCGACAAGGATGTTGTTGAAAAAGTTGGCCGAGCGGTGCGGTTCGACGCGGTAAACCGAGGCAAGGGCGTGGGCGCCGCGGGCGAAGATGTTGTGCCGCACGACATTTTCGCGGCCGTAATGGATGTTGAACGGCGCGTCCTTGGTGTCGTGCACGAGGTTGTGTTCGACGGTGAGATGGGCGGTGCCTTCGTCGAGGTAGATGCCCCAGCCGCCGTAGGCCTGCGACCAGATGTGGTGCAGGTGGTTGCCGCGGATGACGGTGCCGGGCTGGACGCCGAGCGTATAGATGCCGCCCATGTCGCTGAGGATGCCGGCGCCGATGTGGTGGATGAGATTGTGCTCGATGCGGTTGTTGCGCGAGGGCGTCTCGCGATAACCCCAGGTCCAGCCGCTGGAGATGCCGGTGTAGCAGGTGTCGTGAATGTGGTTGTGCGCAACGAGACACTCGGCGGTGTGGGTGAGGAAAACGCCCACGCCCTGGTGGAAGATCCGGCCGATGTTGTGAATGTGGTTGTCGGTGATCCGCAGCTGTGACGTGAAGCCCTCGGTGTGGCTGTCGAGATCGGTGCCGCCGGCGCGGATGCCACCGGCGCCGAGATCATGCAGGTGGTTGCCCACGGCGGCGCATTCGCGGCAGCCGGCGCCGAATTCGAGGCCGTAGAGTCCGGCCTGGCTGATCTCGCAATCGGTGACCGCACAATCGCGCGCCCCGCGGAAGGTCAGCGCGCCGGGCACATAGCAGGCCGCCTGCGGACTGCCGCCGATCGGGAGTTCCTCACCGAAAGTGCGGTGATGCGCCGGCACCTCGGGCACGGGCGAATACCAGTCGCCGTGACGGAAGGTGAGACCGCTGAACTCAAGCTGGCGCACGTGGGCGGTCCAGTGGGCGTCGCGGGTTTCCTTGCCGTCGCTGAAAAACGTGCCGGTGGCATGGACGAACAGGTGGAGGCGCGGGGCGCGGATCTCGGTGTTGGCGGGGGTCTCACCGGGCCGCGGCAGGTAGTGCAGGCGGCCGGTCTCGCGGTTGAGATACCATTCGCCGGGCTCGGTCAGCGCCTCGAAGAGGTTGTCGATGTAATAGCGGGCGAGGGCGTTGTTGCCGTGCGCATCCTCGTGGGCCTCGTAAAGCGCGAAGGCGCTGCGGCGCGCGAAGCTCACCCAGCCGGTGCGCGGGTTGAGCGCGGGTTTGGGCAGGCGTTCCTCGATCCAGTAGTGCAGCACCACGAACTCGGCCGAGGGCAGTGACGCCCAGTCGGGCGAGAGGTCGCCGGGCTTGGGTTTGAACGTGTCGCGGCCGGCGAAGAGGTCGGTCTTTTCGGGTTCGAGGATCTCGCCGATGCGCAGGACGTTTTGCGCGCCCTTGGCGTCAGGGCTGAACTTCGGGAATCGTGCGCGCGGGGCCCGGCGGCCGTTGACGAAGAGGGAGCGGAAGAAGCGTCTGCCCTGCGCCACCTCGGGCAGGTCGAGCGTCCATTCGGTGCGGCCGTTGCGCTCGCCGACTTTCCAGCCGGTCAATTTCTCTCCGCCGTCGAATACGGGGTTGGCGCGCGGGGCCGCGGCGAAGCGGGTGGAGGAATCCTCGGGACCGAAAACGACGGTCTCCTTGAGTTCGTAAACACCGTCCTGCACGAGGACGGTGACCGGACCGGTGATTTTGCCGGCCGTGCGCAACGCGCGGAGATTGTCACGGGCGCCGGCAAGCGATTGCCAGGGCTGTTTGGCGGAGCCTGCGGCCGTGTCGCGGCCGCGCGGGGAGAGGTGGAAGGTGTGCATGGAAAGCGGGCGGGAGCCAAAGCCCACCCGCGACAATTGGCGAAATGAAAATGGCGAATTCGCGTGAAACGCCCGGCGCGAAAGTAACCTATTAGGTTACTTTTGCGGTGAAGGTCCCCCAACCGGAAGGGTGTGGCGGGAGGGCGCGATGGGGCTCAGGTCAGTTCGAGGCGGATGCACTCGAGCGAACCGGTGGAGACCGCGAGCGCCACGGCGCCGCCTTCGAGCCAGGCGGGGATGCGGTCGGTCGAAAGCAACGGCCGGCCGTCAATCGTCACGGCACAGGTTGTGCCCTGCACGGCGACGCTGACGTGGTGCGGAGTTTCCCGCGGCCAGTTGCATTTGGCGGTGGCGAGCGTGCGGCTGCGGCCGTCCACGGTGGCGACGAGGCGCACGCGCCGGCCGTCGAAACGCGCGGTCACGTGGCGCTCAAGACCCTGCCAGCGCACCGCGAGCCCCCAATCGGCGGCCAGGCGCGGACGCAGATCGGCCTTGACGGTGTAGTCCTGCCAGTCGCGCGAGCCTTGGGCGAGAAAGCCGATGCCGTCCTCCTGATGAACCAACAGCCGGTCGCTGTAGCGCCGGGTGCCGGAACAGGCGTCGATCCACACCTGGAGCGCGTTGGGATCGGCGGAAACCGGCAGCAGGCAAGTGCGCGGCGCGCCGGTCCACGTGAGCGAGTCGAGTTCCAGGGTGGCGGGTTTTGCGGCATGAAATTCCACGCCCACCGCATAAATCGGCTGACCGGTGCCGGCGGGAATTTTCCAGCGCAGCGTGGCGGTTTTTCCCGCGGCGAGCGCGCGGGCCGGGGAATGGTGGTGCTGCACCGTGCCGGTGGCATCACGTGTCACCACCACGAGACAGGCGGAGAGCGGGGCCGCGTTGGCCTTGGCGGCGATCAGGCGGGCTTGCACCACATGTCCGGGATGCAGGGTCGGAGAGGCGACCATGTTGTAACCGATTTCGCCCGTGGGATTGAGGAGTTCGGGCGGGATAAAGGTGGCGGTGAGCGCGCGGGCGGGTTTGGCTGAGGTGGTTGCTGCGGTTGAACGCAGTTCGAGCCGGCCGGCGGGATTGGCCAAGGCGGGCGGCGCGGCGGAGGCGTCGGCGACGAAGCCCTGCACCGAACCGGGATGGGAGAAATGGAAACGTGCGCCGCCCTTCGGGGGGGGGGCGGGCAGACGGCGCATGCGGTGCGCGGCTTCGACGATGAAATCGGTTTCACGCACGGCGTCGGTGATCGCGCGGCCGCCGTCGGCCGTGGGCAGGTAGAGCCGGTCGGCGACGGGCCCGCGCCAGTCGAGATCGCCGGCGAAGGCGTCGAGGCCGTTGCGCACGCCGAGAATGCAGCCGACGTTGCCGGAATTGCAGTCGGTGTCGTAACCGGCGGTGTTCACGATGCTCATGGAGCGGTTGAAATCGCCCTCACCGTAGAGCAGCGCGAGGATGATCAGCGCGTGATTCGGAATCATGTGGCAGCCGCCGGGATAGATGCCGTAACCGTAGGTGCGCTGGATGCGGCCGAGCGTGGTGTGCCAGTCGCCGTCGGCGGCGTGCCAGCGGCGCACGTCGGCGATCATGCGGGCGAGTGCGCAGCGGGCGGGGATGTGGGCGAGAGCGCCGTCGATCAATGCGTCGATGTCGGTGTGGTCGAAGGCGAGCGCGACCATGGCGGCGACCATCTGGGCCCCGTGGATGGCGGTGCGATCGTGGGAGACCGCGCCGGCGCGGGCGGCGAGATCGGCGGCGCGGGCCGGATCGCCGGGGCAGATCAGCCCCCAGCCGTCGATGAAGATCTGTGCGCCGATCTGCTCGGCCACGGTCGCGCCGTTGAGCGCGATGGAACCGGACCGGGGTGCGGGGATACCGGATTTGAGCCGATGCCACGCGGTGTGTTCGGACGAGACGCCGATGCCGCCCCACCAGAGGATGGTGCGATGCGGCAGGATGTAGTTGAGCCAGGTGCGCCCGATGTCGGCGGCGGACAGTTTTTTGGCGTTGTAACCATGATCCGCGAGGGCGCGCAGAAAGGTGAAGGTGCCCGAGATATCGTCGTCGGTGACGATGAGCGGCTTGTTGAGCCGGTCGTGCACATAGTAACGGATTTCGCCGAGTTCGCGGACGATGCGCTCGTGGGACCATTGTTCAAACGGCCGGCCGAGGTAGACACCGATGATCTTGCCGAGCACGCCGGCATAAACCCGGGTGGAGTAGTCGTGAGGGAGTGACATAAGGAATTGAAGAACGTGTTGGGCGCGGGTCGTCAACTCAACGCAAACGTGGTGGCGCAGAAGGCGCGGCGAAGACCACGAGCGCAACGCCAGCGACCACGAGCAGGCTGGCGCCGTAGAACGTGACCGGTGGCACCTGGCCGAAGAGCAGCCACGCCATCACGCCGGCGAAGATGAACTGGCCGACGTTGCCCAGGCTGACGACCTGACCGCGGAGGTGGCGCATGCTGGCGTTGAGCAGCGAGTGGCCCATGATGGTGGGCAGCACGGCGAGGCCGAGCATCAGCAGCCATTCGCGGGAGTCGTGCACGGCAAAGGTGGGCAGCCAGGGGATGGCGGCGAGCAGGCAGATGACGGCGGCCTGGGCGTAGACCGGCACGACGTAGAGCCAGAGCGAGGGAAAGTCGCGATTCTTGCGGCCGAGCGCCAGATACCACGCAAAAAGCAGCATGGAACCGAAGCACACGACGTTGCCCCAGAAATCGCCTCCGCCCGCGAGAGCATCGCGCACGCTCAACAGCACGACGCCCGCGAGCGCGATCAAGGTGCCGAGGATTTCAACGCGGTTGATCCGCTCACCGACGATCCAATGCAGGAAGAACGGAATCGCCGCCGGTGCGAGGTTCACCACCAGGCTGGCCTGTGCCGCGATGGTCATGCGCGCGCCATAGGACCAGCTGATGAAGTGCAGCGCGAGCACCAGCGCGGGCAGGAGCGTGCGGCGCCAATGTTCGTTGGTGAACGTGCCGCGGTGCCGGCCCAGTTCGCGCCAGGCGAGCGGGGCGAGCAGCACCGAGGCGAAGGTCAGGCGCAGGGCGGCCAGCACGAACGGATGCGTGGTGCTCGCGTTGATCATGATCACCGCGGTGGAGCAGGTGAACACGCCGAACAAAAGCAGCAGGTGGTGGCGCATCATGCCGGGCAGTGTGGCGGAGGGTGTGCACCGGGCGAAAGCATTTGCGCACAAAAAACGCCGCCGGAACGGGCCGGCGGCGTGCGATTGAAAGAAGCTGGC
Source organism: Opitutaceae bacterium (assembly GCA_019455245.1). Classification (GTDB taxonomy): domain Bacteria; phylum Verrucomicrobiota; class Verrucomicrobiia; order Opitutales; family Opitutaceae; genus Cephaloticoccus. The sequence goes on along the minus strand of JACFMR010000003.1, from coordinate 129,885 downwards.
GGGCGCTTATTCCTCGAACCAGGCGGTCACCATCTGCCGGGCTTCCTGACCGTCGGCGAGCTGCGTGCCGTCCGGACCGAAGACCTTGAAGTAGGGGATGCTGCGCATGTTGTATTGCTGGGCCACGGGCGAGTTCCAATCGATGCCGCGCACGTCGGGGCGGTTGATGTCGATTTTTACCACGACGACGTCGTCACGGTTGGCGTGGAGCTTGTCGAGGTGCGGGTTGATGGCGCGGCAGGGCGGGCAGAAATCGCTGGTGAAATCGAAGACCACGGTCTTGCCGGGCACGAGGTATTGCGTGATGTCGACTTCCTGGCCGAAGGCGATGCGTTGCGGCTTGGCGGCCTTGGCGCTCGCGACGGCCTGGGTCGCGCTGAACAGGAGGGTGGTGAAGGCGAGGAGACAGAGGAGGCGTTTCATGGATGATTGAGGGTTCGGGTTACAGTGAGGGCTTCGGGATGAAGCGCAAACCGAGGGGGCAAATCCCGTGCCAAGCGTGTTCAAATGGTCACAATGGGCCGGAGATTGTTCCCGGTTTGGAGGGAAACCTGCACGGCGCGGTCGCGATGGGTGCCGCGGATTTGCCAGGCAGAGCCGTCGTGTTTGATCGTGAGTTCGCCGTGGGCCGTGCCGGCGGGGGCAGCGGTACACACGGTGACAAACTCGTGGCTCGTGGCGGCGGCGCTGGCGACCGCGGCGTAGGGGTAGACCCCGTGCTCGGCGGGGAGGTCCAATTGCGCGGCGGTGACGGTGAGCGGGGCGAGCCCGGCGGTGCGGGCCTGCAACGTGGCGTGCGGGCGGGTGATGAGAAAACCAGCGGCGTCCGCCGTGACGGTGCCGTGGCCGTCGTTGTTGAACACCTGAAAACGGGCCTCGACGGGCCGGGCCTCGGTCAGGGTGAGGCGATCGCAAATGATCACGAGGTCGGGTTTGAGAAACACGACGGTGCGTTGCACCGCTTGGGCCGGCAGTCCGGCACGACGATAGGCATCGGCCGCGTCGCTGGTGGCGCACATCCAATCGCGGCCCGTGCGGTAATCCTCCAGCGTGGCGGCGGCCTGCGAGGCATTGGTGCCTTCCTCGCCTTTGTGATACTGGTGGCCTTGACCGTCGATGAGTACCGTGGTGTGCGCGGCGGTGAGACGCAGCAGCCACAGGGGATGCGACGACAGGTAACTTGCCTTCAGCGGGTCGTTGAGCAGGCGTTCGCCAAAGGCGGCGTAAAACACGCTGTTGCGGTCGGCATGCTCGTGGTTTTCCGGTTCACCGCTGCGCAAGGCGAGCACGGCGTCATCGACCGTCCAACCCGAACGCGAGACCACGATGCCGGGAAAGAGCACCCGATCCGGCAGGAGGTCGGCGCTGCGGCGGGCCGGCACGGTGGGGTCAAACCAGATGGCCGCCCACGCGCTGTTGGCTTCCAGGCGCAGGATGCCGGGTTGGAGCGCGAGCTGGTTGGCGGTGCCGTCGCGAAAATGCCGGCCGATCCAGGCGAGGGATTCGGCCCCGGCGGCCCTGAAGGCATCGCCGACATTGATGCAGCCGTTCGGCGTGTCGTGGGTGGGCAGGGTGACCAGCTGCAGGTAGCGGGCCATGGCGGGAAAATCGTAGGCGTCGCGCACGTCGATGCCGCAGCGCCGGCGCAGGAGCTCGGCCGAGACGAAGTAGTAATCGAAGGTGAAATGCCAGTAGTCGGGGCCCTCGGGAAACGCGCCGTCGGCGGGCAGGCGGGAGACAAACAATCGCAGGCTGGCCTCGGCCATGGCCGCCCATTTTTCGGCCTGCGGATGCCGGCCGTGCAGATAGGCGGCGGCGGCGGCGAGTCCGGAGGTGGCGATGATGCGCAGGTTGTTGACGTCGAGAATCCGCGGCCAGCGGCTGAAATTGACGGCCCGATAGGCCGCATCGAAACCCGCCGCGGCGGGATCCATGCCCCAGCCGACGACCTGGTCGGGTTGGTTCATGCCGCCGACCGCGCGTGCGGCGGCGGGGGCGGATTCGCGGGCGAGGTAGGATGCGACGGCGTCGCGCTCGGCCTCGGTCAAATCCGGCGCCAGCCAATCGGCGCCGAGCACGACGGCGATGCTGGTGGTGCCGTTGCGCATGACCCCGACGGTGTCGGTGCCGGCTTCGAGAATCCAATCCCACCGGCGGAAGGCGAGGATGCGGTTCAGGGCGAGCCGGGCAACCGCGAGGTGCGCGGGATCGGGCGCAACCGCGTGCACGAAGGCGGAACGTTGCAGGATGTTGGACGCGCGCACGAGGTCGACGTTGACTTGTTCGAGCTTGAGCTCGTCGCGCAGAAAGCGCTCGTCATCGGCGAGGTCCGCCTCGCGGGCGCTGCGCCAGTAGGCGGCGAATTCCGGCCGGGCCAGGGTGGCGCGGATGCGCGGGAGTTCATCGGCATCAAACAGGAGGGTGGAGCGGTTCATGTTCAATTGGTGTGCAGGTCCTTCAGAATTTCGTGGGCGGCGTTGTGGCCGGGGATGCCGCTGACCTCGCCGCCGGGATGCTGGCCGGAGCCGCCGAGGTAGAGGCCGGCGATGGGGGCGCGGTAATGCGCGAGTTCGGGCAGCGGGCGGTTGCCGAGGAGCAACTCGGGCGTGTGCTGCAGATGCCAGATGCAGCCGTCGGTCAGCGCGAGTTTGCGTTCGAGATCGAGCGGCGTGCGCAATTCGTAATGCAGCACCGAGCGGCGGAAGTTGGGCGCATATTCCGTGATCTGGTCAATGAGCCGCTCGGCCACGGCTTCGCGGCAGTCGTCCCACGTGCCGCCGGTGAGCCGCGCGGGGTGGGAGTAAACGTAAACCGAGGCGGTGTGCCGGCCGGCGGGCGCGAGCGAATCGTCGCGCATCGACGGGAGGTTGAAACTCATCATCGGCCGTGCCGGCGGCCGGCCGGCGTCAAGCTCGGCGTAGCAGCGCGTGATGGCGTCGCGGTTCAGCTCGAGTTGCACGGAGCCGCGGTGCGGCAGATCGGGATCGCCGTCCCAACCGCGCCATTGCGGCAGCTCGTCGATGGCGGCGAGGAACTTGCAGCAGCTGACGTGCGAATTGAGTCCGGCGATGCGGGTGCGCAGCGCGGGTTCGACGTCGGCCTCGCCGAGCAGCTTGAGAAAAGTGCGCTTGGGATCGGCGGTGGAAAGGACGTTGCGCGCCCCGATGATGTCACCGCTCTCAAGCCGCAGGCCGGTGGCGCGGCCGTTTTGCACGACGATGGAGGCAACGGGACTGTCGGTATGAATCGTGACGCCGGCTTCGCGCGCGATGGCGGCGAGGACCGCGGCCAGATTGCCCATGCCACCGCGCACGAAGCCCCACGGACCTTTCTCGCCGGTGGCGGGATCGGCGGCGTCGATGGCGCTGTAGGCGAGCACGAGCGCGCCGGGATTGCAGGCGAAGGCCGAGCCTTCGGACACCACGCGTTCGCGCAGGCGCGCGGTGGGCAAAAAATGGTCGTGCAGTTCCCAGAGCCGCATGGTGGTGGCCAGCCGCAGGGCTTCCGCGGCGGGCGTGCCGGCGGCGGCGCGTTCGAGTTCGGCGGGACTGGGCGGGGGTTGCAGCAACCAAGGACGCACGAGGCCGATCAGGCTTTGTTTGCATGCCTCGTAGCGCTCCAGGCCGTCACGTTCCGCGGCGCTGAGCCTGGCGCGGGCCGTGAGGTGGTTGGGCAGGTCGAAATCGAGGTTGGTGTGGTAGGTGCCGTCGCGCCGGAGGAAGACGACCTCGTCGCGCGGCACGGTGACGAGACCTTGGGTCTGCAGGCCGAGTTCGCGCACGAGTTGCGCGGGGATGGCGTGAAGGAGATGGGCGCCGGTAGAGAACGTGTAGCCGGGCCAGAGTTCCTCGTTGAGCGTGGCGCCGCCGAGGGTGGCGCGGCGTTCAAAAATCTCCACATGCAGGCCGGCACGGGCGAGGTAGGTGGCGGCGACGAGGGCGTTGTGGCCGGCGCCGATGATGGCGACATCAATTTTCATGAAGCAGGGTTGGGGATGGCGGCGGCAAAGGCCCAGTGCTATGCCGGGCGTTGGCCAACGGGGCAAGCGGGGAAAGGGCAGGCGGGTGTTTTTACGGCGCAGATTGAGCCGCGGCGGGGCCCAGGTCGAAGATCAGCGGCGCGAGCCACCAGACCAGCCCAACGATGATCGGCACGAGCAGCAGATTGAGCAGCACGCCGGCGCGCGCCATCTGTGGCAGCGTGATCAGGCCGCTGCCGAACACGATGGCGTTGGGCGGTGTGCCCACGGGCATCATGTAGGAGCAATTGGCCGCCAGCGCGGTGGGGATGAGGAAGAGCAACGGGTTTTGTCCGAGGCTGGCGGCGATCGCGCCGACGATGGGCAGGAACGTGGCGGCGGTGGCGGTGTTGCTGGTCAATTCCGTGAGCATCAAAATGCCAAAGCAGATGATCGCGATCGTAAGGATCACGGGCAAGCCCGACAGGCCCTCGCTCAACGCGCCGAGATAGTGCGCGAGGCCGTGCTGCTGGATGTTGGCGGCGAGGCTGAGGCCGCCGCCAAACAGCAGCAGCACGTCCCACGGCAGGTGTTTGGTGTCCTGCCAGGTCAGCACGAATTCGCCGCGCGCGGGATTGAGCGGCAGGCAGAACAAGACCACCGCGCCGGTCATGGCGATGGTGGTGTCGGAAAGCATCGGCAGGGCCTTGGCCAGCAACGGTTGGGTGACCCAGCCGGCGGCGGTCAGCAGGAACACGGCGGTCACCATCACCTCGCCGCGGCTGAAGCGGCCGAGATGGGTGCGTTCGCGGCGGATCAATTCGCGCATGCCCGGCAACTCGCCCTTGGGCAGGCGAAAAACCACGCGCGTGAGCACCCAGTAAACCACGGGCAGCGTGACGAGGGTCACGGGTACGCCGAGCAGCATCCATTGGCCGAAGCCGATTTCGATGTGCAGGACGGTGTTGACGTAGCCGGCGAGCAGGGCGTTGGGCGGGGTGCCGATCAATGTGGCCATGCCGCCGGTGGTCGCACCATAGGCCACGGCGAGCAGCAGGGCGGTGCCGAAGCTTTTCATGCCGGTGCGGGCCGCGCCTTCTTCCGGGATCAGCAGTACCACGGAGGTCGCAATGGGCAGCATCATCAGGGCCGTGGCGGTGTTGCTGACCCACATGCTGATGAGGGCGGAGGCGAGCAGGAAGCCCGCGAGGATGCGCGCGGGTTGCGTGCCCATGACCGCGATCAGGTTGATGGCGACGCGGCGGTGCAGGTTGGTCTTCTGCATCGCGAGGGCGATGATGAAGCCGCCAAAAAACAGGAAGATGAGCGGATTGGCGTAGGGTGCGGCGGCGGCCTTGATGTCGGCCAAGCGCAACAGGGGAAAGAGCACCATCGGCAGCAGTGCGGTGACGGGGATGGGCACCGATTCGCAAATCCAGAACACCGCCATCAACGCGGCGACACCGGCGGTGTGCCAGCCGGTGGCGGACAATCCTTCCGGCGCGGGCAACAACAGCGTGAGCGCGAGCAGCAGGGGGCCGAGGATCCAGCCGATGCGCTGTCGCAGACCGAGTCGATGGGTGCCCGCCAAACCGGCGGGTAAATCAGCATCCGGAGGGGCGGGGTCTTGCCGGGGTGGGGCCATGGGTGGAGGAACCGTGAACCGGCCGGCGGCCAAAGAAAAGCCGAACCTCCGAGCTCCCGGCCGGAACCGGCGGTGCCAATTGTGCGAGCGCTTGCACAATTGGTGCACTTCGCACGGTCATGGACGGTCGATTCATGCGATTTGCAGGTGGGGTTATGAATTGGGAGAATCGCAAATGGCTGATGGATAATGATAAAAGGATATCCGGCGGACTTGGCACGGGCGCTGCAATACCTGGCCTGCCATGAAAAACATGATCCCAAAAACAACTGTTCTCGGACTTCTCATCGGTTTGCTGACCGGCCTGCCGGCCTTGGCCCAAAGCGACGCGGAGTCCCCAATCCTGTTCTCGGCCGGTGGCGATTCCGCCAGCTTGGTTGAGGGCAAGGTGACGGCGGTCAGCGACCACGTCCTGATGGTGGAAGGTCGCACGATCGCGATCACCGATGCGACGACCGTGGTGGCGGAGGGCAAGGCCATCTCCATCACGGACATCAATCCCGGCGCCCAAGTGAAAGTCACGACCACGCAGGGTGAATCCGGGTCGTTGGAAGCGGTGTCTGTCGAGGTGATTTCCGCGGAAGGCTGACGCACCGGCAGCGTTCCGTTTGTTACAACCACAGCCGCCACCGGTCCGCCGGTGGCGGTTTACTTTTTGCCGTTCGACGCGGGTGGCGGGGTGAGGATATCGACGGCGCCGCCGGTCACGGCGTATTTCATGACATCGGCGGACGGCAGGTGGTCGATCGGGCGGATGCGCTCGCGTTTGATGAGGTAGAGCTGGCCGGCGACGTTGTAGGCCTGGGGCACGTAGGCGGAGACGTATTCCGCGCCGAGGTTGAAGTTGGTGACGTCCTCGTCGGTGAGGAACCCCACCAGCCAGACCTCGTCGGCGAGCACGTTGACCAGCACGGCCTTGGTGAAGCGGCGTTTCTTGCCGACGAAAGCCTGGAAGAAATCGCGCACGGAGGAGTAGATGAAACTCAGGCCGGGCACGCGTTCGAACCACCGGTCAAACAGCGCGAAGAGCCGGTCGATGAGGAAAAACGAACCGATCCAGCCGATCACCAGCACGCCGAACATCACCAGCAGGAAGCCGACGCCGGGCAGTCCGACATAGGGGCGCAGCCAGCCGTCGATGCTGAACACGACCCAGTGCAGCAGGCTGAGCGTCACCACGATCGGTGCCAGGATCAGGACACCATGCACGAAATAACGGCCGAGTCGCAGGCCGAAGCTGCCGAAAAATCCGGCATCGGGTGGGGTGGGGTCGGGCGGGTTCATGGGGAGAAGGCAAGGTTGGCGCGGCGGCGGGGAACAGGCAACCGCATCATGCCAGACGTCCGATGCGATCGGACTGTGGCGCGGCAGCGCCGGCAGGGGCGGACCGCCGGGCCGCCGGCGGGTGGCTTCACGCCGCGGAAAATCAATCCCGGTGGCGCAACGCCTGCAGGACGTTGAGCGAGTGGTTGCCGATGCTCTCCATGTTGTTGAGCATGTCGATGTAGATCATCTCGGCCTTCACGGTCTCGCCGCTGGCGGACATGCGCAGGAGGGATTCGCGGCGCAGCTCCTTGCGGAAGCGGTCGATGGTGTTTTCCAGCTGGTAGGCCGTTTCCATGTCCTGCGTGGCGACACCCCGCTCGATCCGCGCGGCATAGAAATCCATGAACTGGAGCACGATTTGCGAGAAGTGCTCGACCTGCTTGATCGTCTCGGGGGGCAGGGCGCGGCGTTTGCGGTATTTGCGCTCGGCCAGCATCACGAGCCGGTAGCCGCAGTCACAGATGTCCTCCAGCTCGGCGACCACGCGGAGCAGCGCGGTGACCTTGAGCATGGTGCTGTCGCTCAGGCGGCTGGCGGAACATTTCAACAGGTAGCTGGTGGCCTGGAAGGCGAGGCGGTCGCTTTCCTCCTCCTTGAGCTTCAACTCACGCACCCGGTCGCTCAGGTCCTTGTGGGGATTGAGGAACAGCTCCACGAAGCCGGTCATGAGTTCGCGGGTGAGATCGCCGAGGCGGTGTACGTCGCGCTCGGCCTCGGCGATGTTGAGTTCGCCGGTCTGCGGCAGGTAGGCGCCGTCGTGGATGACGTGGTCGGGGGTCTTGCCCTTGCGGTCGGGCAGCAGGCGTTCGACCAAGCGGCCGAGCTGCGGCACAAACCCGATCAGCAGGCAGATGTTGACCAGGTTGAACATCGAGTGAAACGCCGCCATGTGCAGCGGGATGTTGGCCGCCTTGGTGGCATCGCCCGGCATCAGGAAATTGATGAAATTGGCGAAGGGCATGAAGAGCGCGATGGCCCAGATGACGCCGATGATGTTGAAAACGAAGTGGGCGAGGGCGGCGCGTTTGGCGTTGGTGTTGCCGCCGAGGGCCGCGAGGTTGGCGGTGATGGTGGTGCCGACGTTTTCGCCGAGGATGATCGCGCAGGCGCTGGGGTAGTCGATCCAGCCCTTGTAGGCCATCGTCAGCGTGATGGCGCCGGCGACGGACGACGACTGCACCGCGACGGTCAGGATGGTGCCGAAAGCGAAGAAGAACAGCACCGAGACCAGCCCGCGACCGGTGTAGTCGGAGACGAACTTGAGGATGTCCGGATGCTGGTTGATGTCCGGCACCGAGTCCTTGAGGAACATCAGCCCGAGAAACAGGATGCCGAAGCCCATGATGAGCTCGCCGGTGTCGCGCAGCTTGGGTCGGCGGGAGAAAATCAGCGGCAAAGCGACGCCCAGCATGGGCAAGGCGATGGACGTGATGCTGAATTTGAAGCCGACAAACGAAACGATCCAGAACGTCGTGGTCGTGCCGAGGTTGGCGCCCATGATCATGCCGATCGCCTCGGTGACGGTGAGCAGGCTGGCGTTGACGAAGCTCACGATCATGACCGTCGAGGCCGACGAGGACTGCACGAGGCAGGTGATGCCGAAACCGGAACCGAGCCCAAGGAAGCGGTTGCCCGTCATCGTGCGCATCATGCCGCGCAGTTTTTCGCCCGAGAGTTTCTGCAGGGACTCGCTCATCACCTTCATGCCGAAGAGGAAGAGCCCGAGGCTGCCGAGTATCGAAAGGATGGTGCCGATCATGAATGCGTGGTCGTGCGATTGACGATGGAGACGAATACCGGCCCGGCACAAGGCTGGTCGTCACCCAATTGGCATAAAAATCTTAAGATAATGGCAGCCATCAACCTGCGGAATGGCTCAAGGCAGGTCGGCGATGCGCAAGCGCCGGATGCAGGAATCCTGCAATACGGCCGACCCCCGCCCGCCGCAGCAATAGGCCAGCAGCACGGCGTCCCCGGCCGGGTGGATCGCAATGTAGCAAAACCCCCGTTCCGGGTCGTCTTCCAGCAGCACCGGTTTTGACCACGTCCGGCCTTCGTCGCGGCTGGTGGCGAGCGCCAGCGGCGTGCGCCCCCAGCTGGAATTTTTGGCGAAGGCAGTCTCCGGAGTGACGGGCACCGCCGGGTCGTTCCAAACCGCAAGCCAACGCGGGCCGGGGGCGATCGTTTTGAGAGAAAGGGGGCTGCAGGGCGCGGCGAAACACGAACGTCGTGGCGGGCTCCAGGTTTCGCCGCGATCCCGCGATTCGAATTCCCATTGCCAGCCGTCGGTGGTGCGGGCCCAGCCGTAGAGGCTGCCGTCGTTGCGTTCGATCACACCGGGTTCCTGCAGACCGGATTCGATCTCCGCCGCAATGCGCAGGCGTTGGGAGCCTTCGCGCCACGTGGCGCCGGCGTCATCGGACCAAAAGAAACAGGCTTCGCTGAACATCGTGATCCCGCCATCGATCGCGGCCCCGGGCGAAAGGGCCCGGTGATAACCCGCGGCCACCAGCAGTCGGCCGCAGCGCAGTTGCACCACGCGGTCGTTGTTGGTGACGAAATAGCCCGGCCCCGGCTGGCACAGCACCGGGTCGCTCCATGTCTGTGCTTCATCGGCGGAGAAGCGCAGGCGCAACCGGCAATCCCGTACCGAGTTTTTCTGCAGGTAGAACAACGCGATGCGGCCGTCCTGCAGGCGCAGCAAGGTGACGCTCATCACGTTGCAGCGACCTTCATTGGGCACGAGGATTTGGTGCGGACCCCAGGTGTGCCCGCCATCGTTTGAGCAGCACCCGGCGATGTCCGCACTGCAGTGGTCGCCCCAATTCTCGCCGGTGTAGCGCGACCAGGCGTAGAGGATGCGTCCGTCGCTGAGGGTGACGAACGAACCCTCGGAGTTGCGGGGATTGCCGGGCCGGGCCGGCAGGGTGAGCACGAGTGCGGATTGCATGGGGCCGGCCCAGCCCAAGGCGGACCGTGGCGGGAGTAAAACCCGGAATGAGGCGGCATGGCATTTTTCCGGTTGGCGTGGGGTCGCAGGCGGGTTGAGAGTGGCGGGATGCCGCTCATCGTCGAAGCCCCGCGACTGGAATCGCATTTGCGCGTACTGACCGGGGAGATTGGGGTGCGGTTGGCGGGAACGCCGGGCGAAGCGGCGGCGGCGGCCTACGTGGCGCGGGAGTTGGCCGCGGCGGGCGCAGCGGTGGGCCGGGAAGAGTTTCCGGTGCAGGCGCGGGCCGTGCAAAGCGAGGAACTGGAGGTGTGCATCGACGGCGGCTGGCACAAGGCGGCGTGCTCGCTGTTTGCCAACACGCCGGGGACGGAGGGGCGATGGCTGGAAGCGCCGTTGGAATTTTTCGAGGCGCCGACGGATTATCAGGCCATTGACCTGAAAGCGCGCCTGCAGGGCAAACTGGTGCTGCACCTGGGCTGCCACATCGAGTCGCGCGAGCACTACCGCCGGCTGATCGAGGCCCGGCCCGCGGGGCTGTTGATGGTCGATGTGCGTTATCCCGGCACCGTGCCGCTGGCCGACAGCATGTTTCCGGCCTACACGCGGGCGGTGGGCGCGGTGCCGGCTTTGAACATCGCTTATCAGGACGCATGGCAATGGCGCCAGCGAGGTGCCACGCGGGCGCGGATTCGCGTGCACGGCGGCATGCGACCCGCGACCTCGGCCAACGTGATCGCCGAGCTGCCCGGCAGCGACTCCGCGGCAGGTGTGATTTACCTCGGCGGTCACCACGACACGCAGGCGGGTTCGGTGGGGGCCGACGACAACGGGTCGGCCACGGCGGGGTTGATCGAGTTGGTCCGCGTGCTCGCGCCGCGGCCGCGTCGGCGCACCCTCCGGCTGATCTCGTTCGGCGCCGAGGAGCAGTTGTCCGTCGGCAGCACGGCCTACGTGCGCCGACACCGGGCCGAACTCGCACGGAACGGCCGCGTGATGTTCAACCTCGACAGTTTCGGCTCCTGGCTCGGCTGGAACACGATGGTCGCCAACGGCCCGGCGGAGCTGCGCGCCGCGGTGGCGCCCCATTTCTCCCGTCATGGCCAGCACCTGCAATGGACGCGCGAGATCGTGCCGTATGCGGATCACTTTCCGTTCGTCGCGGCGGGGATACCGGGCCTTTATCTCGGGCGGCAAAACTGCACGGCCGGCCGGTTTTTCCATCATCGGCCCGACGACGACCTGACGCGGGTGGATCCGGTGCGGATGGCGGCATTGCTCAACGCGGTGGCGGATTGCATCGACGACTGGGCCACGGCGGCGACGCTGCCGTTTGCCACGGCGATCCCGGCCGACCAGCAGGCGGCGGTGGACGCCTGCTGGGAGGACCTATTCGGCGGTTGGGGCGGTTGAGCGCGACAGGGCCGGGTCGCGCCACAGCGAGGCGAGCACCCGGCGCAGGGTTTGCCGCAAAACCGGTTTCTTCAGGATGCAGTCGACCGCGAGGTCGCGATAGGCCTGGTCCACCTCTTCACTGAGCTCCGAACTGAACACCACAATCTTGCCCGCAAAGATGCCGCTGGTGCGCAGGCGTCGCACCAATCCCAGCCCGTTGAGCACCGGCATGTGATGGTCGGTGATCAACAGATCGAAGCGATCCGGTTGGGCGGAAAGCATCTGCCAGGCCGCCTCGCCATGCTCGCAACAATGAATCTCATGCCCGTCGCGCCCCAGCGTTTCCTGCAGCAGAATCCGGAGGGCGGACATGTCCTCGGCATAGAGCATGCGCCGGGGTTGGGGCGGAGTTTGATCCGGGGACAAACTGATCACATCCGTTGTCATGTCGGGCTCGGGCATAGCTTGCCGAAGTGGACCGAGATTCGCGAGCCGGGTTCTGCAAAAAACCTGCTAAACGCACCGCCGTGCGACTTGCATCCGAACCGCGTGCCGACGCGTAATGAGGGCATGCGTCCCAATCCTTTGCTCATCCTTATCGTGATCGGTCTGATGCTTGCACCGCGGCTGAGCGCCCAAAGCCGGCCGTCGGCCGAGGGTTGGAGTTACGCGGCGGGTGCGGCGATGCTGTGGGCACCGGCGTTTCCCGGTTCAGATGATTACCAGTTGATGATCGTGCCTTCGATCCGCGCCAGTTATGGCAACACCTTCTTCGCCTCGGTGGAGCGGGGCATCGGCTACAATGCGGTCAACGAATCCGGCTGGGTGGCGGGACCGTTGCTGCGGTTCGATTTCGGCCGTGAGGCCAGCGGCAAGAATCCGTTTCGTGTGGTGGGCAAGCGTTCGCAGGGCCTGCGCGGTTTCGAGGACGTGGACTTCACCTTTCAGGGCGGTTTTTTCGTCGGACACGAGTCCGGTCCGTGGTCGGCGCGCGCGGAATTGCTGCAAGGAATCAACGGACACGAGGCGCTGACCGGCGATCTGTCGCTCGATTACAAGACGGTGCTGCCCGGCCGCCAACCCGGACCGCCGGTGATTGTTTCGACGGGACCAAGGCTGCGTTGGGCGGATGCGGATTACTCGGACGCGTATTTTGGGGTCTCGCCGCGCGCGTCCGCGGCCACGGGCCTGCCGGTTTACCGTCCTGACGGCGGCTTGGTTTCGCTCGGCTGGGGGCTGACGGTGGTGAAACCGTTGCGCGACCGCTGGGCGCTGCTGGTGTTGGCCGGTTACAACCGGCTCATGGCCGACGTCGCCGATTCGCCCCTCGTGCGCGAACGCGGCAGCCGCCACCAGCTCATAACCGGCCTGGTCCTCAGTCGCGCGTTCTGACCTGACCGGCCAACCCCTTCATCCCGTCCCCAACCCCACGCCTCGATGTCACCTATTAAGTGACAAAGACGTTTCCGCGTTCATATTTTCATAGGTAAGCATGAGGTTCGATGCGACGGTGTATTTGTCACTTAATAGGTGACAACCGGTGCGAAATACGTGGTCGGTGGTGCGTGGCATGGGGCGGCTGGAGTGGGCAGGGTGGACGCTGACCGGGGCTTGCGCCGGGGCGATGCGCGGGTTTGCTCGGGCGGATGAACGAGCCGCTGCCGCCATATCAGGGTTGGGAAGATTCGGCGGCAGCTTGGCTGCGGTCGATGGAAACCGGCGATGTCAACCGCGTGCACCTGCTGGATCCGGTCATGCTCCAACTGTGCGGAGACGTGGACGGCATGACGGTGTTGGATGTCGGCTGCGGTGAAGGCCGGTTTTGCCGGATGCTCAGCGAACGCGGCGCCCGCACGATCGGGGTTGATCCCACGCCAACTTTGATCGCCGCGGCGCGGGAGCGGCATCCGGCGGGTGAATACCATGCGTGCGGCGGCGAGGCGCTGCCGCTGGCGGATGCCAGTGTCGATCTGGTGGTCAGCTATGTGGCGCTGCTCGACATCCCGGATTTTCGCGCGGCGATCCGCGAAAAGGCGCGCGTGTTGCGGCCCGGCGGACGCTGCGTGGTGGCCAACCTCAACGGGTTTGCAACCGCCTCCAAACAGTTTTGGGCGCGCGATGCCGCGGGCAACAAGCTGCATTGGACCATGGACGACTACATGCAGGAACGCGCCGAAAAGGCGGAGTGGGCGGGGATCTCCGTCATCAACTGGCATCGCCCGCTCTCGACCTACCTGCAGACGTTTCTGGGGGCGGGCCTGGTGCTGGAGCACTTCGACGAGCCCGTGCCGACGGCAGACACCCTCGAATCGCACCCCTACATGGACGACTATCTGCGGATGCCGCATTTTTGCACGATGGTCTGGCGCAAGCCCGGGCAATAGCCTTTGACCGGTGGCGATCCGGCCGCACGATGGGCGGCACCCCATGAGTCCGAACATCGTATTCATTCTGATCGACGACCTCGGTTGGCGTGACCTCGGGTGTTACGGCAGCTCGTTTTACGAGACACCCCACCTCGACCGGCTGGCGGCGGGCGGCATGCGTTTCACCGACGCCTATGCGTCGTGTCCGGTGTGCTCACCGACGCGCGCCAGCCTCATGTCGGGCAAGTATCCCGCGCGCGTCGGGGTGACGCAGTGGATCGGCGGCCATGCCGTTGGCCGGTTGTGCGATGTGCCCTACCTGCATTGCCTGCCGAGCAACGAACGCAGTTTGGCGACGGCGTTACGCGCCGGCGGTTATCAAACGTGGCACGTGGGCAAATGGCATCTCGGGGAGCGCGACACGTGGCCCGAGCAGCACGGGTTCGACGTTAATCTCGGCGGCTGTGGTTGGGGGGCGCCGCACCACGGGTTTTTCAGCCCGTGGCATTGTCCGACCCTGCCGGACGGGCCGCCGGGCGAACATCTGACCGATGCGCTGACGGAGGCGGCGCGCCAACTCATCCGCGAACGCGATTCGTCGCGGCCGTTCTTTCTCAACCTGTGGCACTACGCCGTGCATCACCCCATTCAGGCGCCGGAGCCGTTGGTGGAAAAATACCGGGCCAAGGCTGCGCGCCTGGGCTTGCGCGATGAGGACGCGTTGGAACCCGGCGAGTATTTTCCCTGCCAGCACAAGCGGCACGAGCGCGTGGTGCGGCGGCGCTTCCAAAGCCACGCCACCTACGCCGCGATGGTTGAGCAGCTCGACACCGCGATCGGCCGCGTGTTGCAAACGCTGCAGGACGAAGGGCTGACGGACAACACGCTGGTCGTGTTCACCAGCGACAACGGCGGTCTGGCCACGGCGGAGGGCTCGCCCACCTGCAACGCACCGTTGGCCGAGGGCAAGGGCTGGATGTATGAAGGCGGCAACCGCGTCTGCCAGATCGCGGCGTGGCCGGGCGTGATTCCGCCGGGCACGACTTGCGCCGAACCGACGACCTCGCCCGACTGGTATCCCACAATCCTGGAGGCGGCGGAGCTGCCGCCTGATCCGGTGCAACACGTGGACGGCGTGTCGCTGCTGCCGCTGCTGCGCGGCGAATCGATGCACCGCGGACCGGTTTTCTGGCACTACCCGCACTACTCGAACCAAGGCGGTACACCGGCCGCCAGCGTGCGCGACGGCGATTGGAAGCTCATCGAGTTTTTTGAGGACGGAAAACAGGAGCTGTTCAACCTGCGCGCCGACATCGGCGAGACGAATGATCTGGCGGAGCAGGAAACCGCCCGTCGCGACCAACTGGCCGCGCAATTGCACGCCTGGCAGCGCGAGATCGAGGCGTTGATGCCGCGAAAGAATCCGCGCTGGCTGCCGCCCGGTCCGGCGAACGCAGCCGAAGTTGATCCGGCGGAGGTATGAGTTGGCCGGCGTGCGGTGCTGCAGGTGCCCGCCCTCAGGTCTCTTTGCGAAAAACACGCAGGACCAACGGCCAGCGCACATTCACCGTGGCCGTCGGCCAGGCGGAGCGAAACTCCGGCAACAGGGCTTCTACGATATCCCGGCGCTGATGTTCCTTGTAGTAGCGCACGGCGGACCACGAGCGGAGGTGATCAAGGTAATCTTCCAATGACCACGCTGCGCTCAACTCAAATGCCGGCAGCGTCAATTCCTGCAGGGGTGGATTGAGCGTCTCATAATTGCTTTGCAGCAAGGCGCTCCGGGCCGGCCAGAAAGGCGCGATTTCCTGCTTCAAGACGCCGAGGACGCGGTTGGTTGCCCCGTTGACATCAGGCCAGGTGTAACCCCAGATGGCGAGCACACCGCCCGGCTTCAGCACCCGCAGCACTTCGCGCCAGAATCCGTCCAGATCAAACCAGTGCACCGCCTGCGCCACGGTGATGAGATCCACGGAAGCAGCGGGCAGGCCCGAGCTTTCCGCGGGAGCCGCCCGGTAGACTACTCTTGCATCAGGTGGGGCGAGAGCCAGCAGCGGTTCGCTGATGTCGGTCGCAATCACTTGGGTGAAAAAATCCGGCAGATCGCTCGCGACCTGCCCGGAACCGCAGCCACAATCCCAGGCCAGATCACGAGCCGGACATTGCGCCGCCAGGGTCCGATACAATTCCAACGGGTAGCCTAAACGCCCGCGGGCATACTCCTTGGCGATGGGAGAGAAATGATCGTCAGCTTGGTTCATCGCAGGAAAAGCCAGGGCGGCGGATTTTTTCGAGAAAGCGAGCCGCTGCGTTGGGGTTGTGCAAAATTCATCGTGCCGCCGGATCAAGGTCGGGCGAATTTCGGGCGGTCCGACACCAAGATGGCAAAATGCTTGGAAGTGCTGCGGAGGCGCAGGGGCAGCGCCTTTTGATATTCTTTCGAGTTATAGAACTCACGGGCCTTTTCCGGTGAGTTGAAGCGAAAGATCACGGTTTGGTGTCCGACATTGTTGCCTTCGATAATCTCGGTGTCGGTCTCATAAACGAGGAAGTCGAGCACGCTTGAGAGCACGTAGTCCCGCGCCTCGGCTTGGTAGGCGGCAAACGCCGCTGCATCTTCCACGGTGTAGTTCAAGATGATGTATGCGGACATGCAGTGGTGGTGTGTTTTTTTGGGGGGGGATGACTGGAGTTGAGCGAATCGCGGCGTAAAGCCGCTCCTACAGGGGGTGCGGTTCACGCGAACACGCCGCCGCCGAGGAGTTGCTCGCCGCGGTAGAGGGCGAGGATCTGGCCGGGGGCGAGGGCGCGTTGGGGTTCGAGGAATTTGATCCGGGCGGAGGCAGGCGGGGCGGACACGCCGGAAACCGCGTTGGGGGCAACGCGGTCCACCTCCGGGATGAATTCGATGGCGACGCGGGGGTCGCGGTAGCGCACGCGGCATTCGAGGGGCGTGGGTGCCGTGATTGGCTCGTTGATGAAACTCAGGCTGTGCACGCGGCATTCGCTGGTCCAGAGACCCGGTGCCTGCGGTTCGTCGAACGCGACGAGCAGGGCGTGATCCTCGGCGCGTTTGCCAACGACGACGTAGGCCTTGTTGTCGGTGTTCGACGGAATGCCGATGCCCTTGCGCTGACCGAGGGTGAAGTAGTGCAGACCGCGGTGTTCGCCGATCACCTGGCCGTCGGTCGCGCGCACAATCGGGCCGGGATGCTCGGGCACGTAGGCCTTGAGGAAATCGGCCATCTTCACCTCGCCGATGAAGCAGATGCCCTGGCTGTCTTTTTTGCGCGCGGTGGGCAGGCCGGCGTCGGCGGCTAGCCGGCGCAGTTCGGGTTTGGCGAGATGGCCGATGGGGAAACGCGCGGCGCGGAGCTGCGCCTGCGAGAGCAGGGCGAGGAAATAGCTCTGGTCCTTGTTTTTGTCGGCGCCCTCCCAGAGTTCATATTGCGGATTGGCGACTGCGGATGGCGGATTGGCGGTCGCAGCCGTGGTGGATGGCTTTGGCTTTATTCCGCAATCCGCATTCTGCACTCCGCATTCCAGCCGGCGCGCGTAGTGTCCCGTGGCGACGGCGGCGAAGCCCTCGGCCCGGGCGTATTTGAGAAACACGCCAAACTTCATCTCGCGGTTGCACATCACGTCGGGGTTGGGCGTGAGGCCGCGTTGGTAGCCGTCGAGGAGGTAATCGACCACGAGGCGGCGGTAGTCTTGCATGAGGTTGACCACGCGTAACTCGATGCCGAGCACGTCGGCCACGGCGCGGGCGTCGTCGATGTCCTGCAGCCACGGGCAATGGCCGATGACGTTGTCCTCGTTGATCCAGTTTTTCATGTAGGCCGCGACGACGTCGTGGCCCTGTTGCTTGAGCAGCAGGGCGGCGACGGAGCTGTCGACTCCGCCGGAGAGGGCGACGAGGATCTTTTCGCGGGCGGCCACGGCTCAACCCGACGCGGGGCGGGCAGGTTTGTCAACCGGGTGCAGCGCGACGCGATGCGCGCTTGCAGGGGGCTCGACCGCGGCGCACCTTGGGTGACAGATGAAGGAAAATCCGCCGATCCATGCCTGGCTCGACTCGCTGACCGCGGGTTGCATCGAGTTTGCGCGCGATTGGCGTGACACCGAGGTGCCGGCGATGCGGCTGGTGGGGCAGGGGGAGCGCCGGGTGTTTGCGACGCTGGAGCGCGCGCCGCGGCATGCGGCGGCGCGGCGCTACGGGTATTTTGTCGATGACGAGGGCCGGCTGGTGTTTGCGCTGCCGCCGGCGGCCACGGCGGAGAAGGCGGTTTACGTGGCCGGGGATTTCAACGGCTGGGAGCAGGCGGTGGGCAACCCGGATTGGCAGCTCAAGCCGGGCAAGCTGGGCGACGAACCCGCGCTGCTGTGGCGGGGCGAGGCGAAGCCGTTCTGGGCGGAGCCGCGGCTGCAGTTCAAGTTCGTGACCGGGGAGCACCAGTGGTTGAGCGCGCGGGCCGATTCGCCGAATGCCGTGAGCGACACCACGGGGCACCTCAACCAGGTGCTGCAGCCGGATCACACCGGCCGGCAGTTTTTCCGCTTCACGCTCGACGAGCCGTTGGTGCTGTCGCAGGCGTGGCGGGTGGCCACGGCGGTGGAGGGCGACGCGGGCGTGGTGCTGCAGCCCGACGATTTCTTTTTCTCGCTGGGCACGGAACTGCCGCTGGGCGCGATCGTGCGCGGCAAGCAGACGATTTTCCGGCTCTTCGCGCCGCGGGCCGGCCGCGTGCGGCTGTTTGTGCAGAATGTGCCCGGCGATAATGTGCAGGCGGAGATGGTGGATCTCGACCGGCATCCGGGGGAGCCGCACGTGTGGGAGGTGGCGCTGGAGGGCAACCTGCACGGCTGGTGTTATTGGTATCAACTCGAGGGCTTGCGTGATGCCACGACGCATTTCGACCCGGAATTTCGCGTGCTGGATCCGTATGCGCAGGCGGCGGTCGGTCACCGGGGGCCCGGCATCGTACTGGACCGCGCGCGGATCGGCCCGGGCGACACCGGTTTCAAGACCCCGAGCTGGCAGGACCTGGTCATCGCCGAGGGCCACGTGCGTGATCTGGCGGCGCACGCGCCGGTGGCGGCGACACCGGCGGAGCGGCTGGGTTTCACGGGGCTGCGCAAATGGGTCGAGAGTCCGGACTTTCATCTCGCGGCGCTCGGGGTGAACTGCCTCGAGCTGCAGCCGGTGCAGGAGTTCGACAACCGGACGCACGAGGAATACCACTGGGGCTACATGCCGGTGAACTGGTTTGCGCCGGCGAGCGCGTATGCGTTGCAGCCGGAGAAGGCGTCGGGTGTGGGCGAACTGCAGGCACTGGTGGCGGCGTTGCACCGGCGGGGCATCGCGGTGGTGCTCGACGTGGTTTTCAACCATGTCGGCGAGCCGGCGCATCTGATGTTTCTCGACCGGCTCTACCATTTCGAGCAGGACGCCGACGGCAAACTCGCCAACTGGAGCGGCTGCGGCAACGACGTGCGCGCGCATGCCACCATGACGAAGCGGCTGGTCATCGATGCATGCACGCACCTGCTCACGACCTACGGGGTGGACGGTTTCCGTTTCGACCTGGCCGAGCTGCTGGGCGTGGACGTGTTGCGCGACATCGAGCTGGCGCTGAAACACGTGAAGCCCGACGTGATCCTGATCGCGGAGCCGTGGAGTTTCCGCGGGCACATCGCCGGGGCGTTGCGCGACACGGGCTGGGCGTCGTGGAACGACGGTTACCGGGATTTCGTGCGCGACTACGTGCGCGGCGGCGCCTCGGTGGAATCGTTCGAGTATTTCATCCAGGGATCGCCGTGGTATTGGGCGAAGTGGCCGGCGCAGACGGTCAACTACACCGAATCGCACGACAACCGCACGTGGATCGATGTCATCACCGAGCACGCCGAGCACAACGGCCACGCGCCGACCGAAAACGACCGGCGGCGCACCCACCTGATGGCGGCGCTGCTGTTCGCCTCGATCGGCATCCCGATGATCGCGGCCGGGCAGGATTTCCTGCGCTCGAAACGCGGCGTGAACAACACCTACCTGCGGGGCGACCTCAATGCGCTCGATTACCGGCGATTGCGGCGGTATCCGGGCACGCACGCGTATTTTGCCGATTGGATCGCCTTTCGGCGCAGCGAGGCCGGACGTCTGCTGCGGCAATGGACCCGGCCGGGCGAGGGTTTCTTTTATTTTTGCCGGACGCCGGACTCCACCGCGATGGCGGTGCTTTACAATGCCGACGGTTCGCAAGGCCCTGCCCGGTTGTTGTTTGCCGTCAATCCGACCGCCGCGGACGTCACGTTGCCGCTGGGCGAGTCGATTCCCGCCCTGGGCTCGTGGCGACAGGTCGCCGACCACGAGCGGTTCCATTCGGGGCATGGCGTCCGGGCGCCGGTGGAGCCCGAACTGTTTGTCCCGGCCCTGGGTTGCGGCCTGTGGATTTGCGCCGGATGACACGAGTTTTGGTCAAAACCCTTGCTTCTGACGCCAGCGCGGCTTCATTAGTTATTCTCCGCGTCCGCGCGGAGTCTCATCCTTGATACAGAAAACAATCCATAGAACTCGGAGTCTCCCATGGCAGTCAAAGTAGGTATTAATGGTTTCGGTCGCATCGGCCGCCTCGTGTTTCGTGCGTTGGTTGAGCAGGGTTTGCTCGGCAGCACTTTTGAAGTCGTTGCCGTCAACGACCTTGTGCCGGCTGACAACCTGGCCTACCTGTTGAAATACGACACCACGCAGGGTCGTTTCAACGGCACCGTGAGCAGCGCCAAGTCCTCGCCCGACAAGGCCGAGGATGACGTGCTGATCGTCAACGGTCACAAGATCCAGGTGCTCGGCGAGAAAGCCGGCCCGGCCGCCCTCCCGTGGAAGGCGCTCGGCGTGGACCTCGTCATCGAGTCCACCGGCCTCTTCACCGCCGCCGAGAAGGCCAAGGGCCACATCGACGCCGGCGCGAAGAAGGTCATCATCTCCGCCCCCGCCAAGGGCGAGGACATCACGGTTGTGATGGGCGTGAACGACGACAAGCTCGACGTCGCCAAGCACAGCATCATTTCCAACGCCTCCTGCACGACCAACTGCCTGGCACCGGTCGTGTCCGTGCTGCTCAAGGAAGGCTTCGGCATCGAGGAAGGCCTCATGACCACGGTGCACGCCTACACCGCCACGCAGAAGACGGTGGACGGTCCCTCCAAGAAGGACTGGAAGGGTGGCCGCGCCGCCGCGCAGAACATCATCCCCGCCTCGACCGGCGCCGCCAAGGCCACCGCCCTGGTTTGCCCCGAGGTCAAGGGCAAGCTCACCGGCATGTCCTTCCGCGTGCCGACCCCGACCGTCTCGGTCGTCGACCTCACCGTGCGCACCGTCAAGGAAACCTCCTACAAGGAAATCTGCGCGGCCATGAAGAAGGCCAGCGAGACCTACCTGAAGGGCATCCTCGAGTACACCGAGGACGAGGTCGTCTCCTCCGACTTCGTGCACAGCAAGGCCTCGTCGATCTTCGACGCCGGCAGCGGCATCGAGCTCAACAGCAAGTTCTTCAAGCTGGTGAGCTGGTATGACAACGAGTGGGGCTACAGCAACCGCGTGGTCGACCTGACCAAGAAGATCGCCGCCGCGCTCTGAGTTAAACCGACAGTTTCAAACCCAAGGCCGCGGACGGCGCGGATGCAGCAGGAACGGCCCCAACCGGCGCCGCCCGCCTCATCCGCCTGATCCGCGGCCGATTTTTTTACCATGCCGAAATTCAAATCCATCCGCGACCTCGATCTGGCCGGCAAACGCGTCCTCATGCGCGTGGACTTCAACGTCCCGCAGGACAAGGCCACCGGCGCCATCACCAACAACCAGCGCATCGTCGCCGCGCTGCCCACGATCAAGCACGCACTCGGGCAGGGCGCCGCGGTTGTCCTGATGAGCCACCTCGGCCGGCCCAACGGCCGGACCGTGGCCAAGTATTCGCTCAAGCCCGTCGCGGTGGAGCTGGAGAAACTCCTCGGCCGGCCCGTGACCTTCCTGTCCGACTGTGTCGGCCCCGCGGTCGAGGCCGCCTGCGCGTCGCTTGCTCCCGGCACGGTCGTGCTGTTGGAAAACCTGCGCTTTCATATCGAGGAAGAAGGCAAGGCGAAGAACGAGGACGGCACCTCGACCAAGGCCGACAAGGCCGCGGTCGCCGCCTTCCGCGCGAGTTTGTCCAAGCTCGGCGATGTGTATGTTAACGACGCCTTCGGCACGGCCCACCGCGCGCACTCGTCGATGGTCGGCGTGAACCTGCCACAGAAGGCCGCGGGCTTCCTGATGGAGGCCGAACTCAAGGCCTTCGCCGCCGTGCTCGACAATCCGCAGCGGCCGCTGCTCGCCATCCTCGGCGGGGCCAAGATTGCGGACAAGATTCCGCTGATCAAAAACCTGCTCGAAAAGGCCGACCAGATCATTATCGGCGGCGGCATGGCCTACACTTTCAAACAGGTCGTCGACGGCATGGCGATCGGTGACAGTCTCTTCGATGCCGAAGGGGCCAAGATTGTCGGCGAGTTGGTCGAGTCGGCCAAGGCCAAGGGCGTGAAGCTCATCTTCCCGGTCGATTACGTTTGTGCCGACAAGTTTGCCGCCGACGCCGCCACCCAGGCCGCGGACGACAGCACCGGCATCCCCGCCGGCTGGCAGGGTCTCGACGCCGGCCCGAAGTCGATCGCGCTCTACCGCGAGGCCATCCTCGCGGCCAAGACCATCGTCTGGAACGGCCCCGCGGGCGTGTTCGAATTCGACAAGTTTGCCGGCGCGACCAAGGCGATGGCCGCGGCCGTGGCCGAGGCGACCGCGCAGGGCGCCACGACCGTCGTCGGCGGCGGCGATACCGCCACGGCGGCCAAGAAATTCGGCGTGGCCGACAAGGTCACCCACTGCTCGACCGGCGGCGGCGCCAGCCTCGAGTTCCTTGAGGGCAAGGCCCTGCCCGGCGTCGTGTTTCTGGAAGGCTAAAAGAAGGTTGGCCACCGGCCCGCCGGACGCCAGTGTAACCGCCGGCCCCGCCGCGTGTCTGTGTGTCCCCATGACCCATTCAATCTCATGATCCTACGCAAAAAACTCATCGCCGGTAACTGGAAGATGAACAAGACCACGGCCGATGCCGTGACGCTCGTTCAGGAACTGATCGCGGAGATCGGCCGCCAGACCGAGGTCGACGTGCTCGTGTGCCCGCCGTTCACCGCGCTTGACGCGGTCGGCCGCGCCCTCGAGGGCTCCACGCTCAAGTCGGGGGCGCAGAACATGCACCCCGAGGCCAGCGGCGCCTTCACCGGCGAGGTCTCGGCCTCGATGCTGCGCGCGCTGTTCGTGACGCATGTCATCCTCGGCCACAGCGAGCGGCGCACGCTCTTCGGCGAGCAGGATGCGTTCATCAACCAGAAGGTGATCGCGGCGTTCAAGAACCAGCTGCGCCCCATCCTCTGTGTCGGCGAAACCCTCGCCGAGCGCGAGGCGGGCGACACGCTGAAGGTCGTGCAGACCCAGCTCGAGGCCGGCCTCGAAGGCGTCAGCACGGAACAGGCGCCGAGCCTCATCGTTGCCTACGAACCCGTCTGGGCGATCGGCACCGGCAAGGTGGCGACCTCCGACCAGGCGCAGGAAGTGCACGCGTTCATCCGCGGCCTGCTCGTCAAACTGTTCGGCGAGGCGATTGCGCAGAAGATCCGCATCCTCTACGGCGGTTCGATGAAGCCCTCCAACGCGGCGGAACTGCTCGCGCAAAAGGATATCGATGGCGGCCTCATCGGCGGCGCGAGCCTCGAGGCGCGCAGCTTCGTGGAACTGGTCAAGGCCGCCGCCGCGGCGAAGTGATCGATGGGTGGTGCGGGCACCCCGTGTCTGCACCACTGCCCGGATAGGGCCGTTGCCCTTGGACCGTGGGTAAGCGGGCGGAGACGGACCCGTTGGCTCAGACCTCGCTACGTTTTGGCAGGGAGCACCTCAAAGCCCAACGCCCGGGCCGCGGCCGCTTGGGCCTGATCGTTGGTCACGATCTTTTGCTGCCCGAGTGCAACTGCGATGCCCAAATGCAAGCGGTCAAGCGTGCGGCAATGCGGTGTGCCGGCTTCCAATTGCCCCCGGGCCAATTCAAAGGCGTCCGCCGGAACCGGCACCAAGCGAAACGGCGCCTCGCCGATCAGCAGGCCCAACGCCCTGACCGCCAAAGCATATTCACGTTTGGACAACTCGCCGCCGAGCCGCATGGCGAGCAGCACGTTTTCCGACTCCAACCGGGCCAAGGCTGAAACGATGATGTCGGTTTCACCTTCCAAGGCGTTCTCCACGGCAGACGAATCCGGCTCGTCCAAGACCAGCTTCAACAGGCAGCTTGTTTCCAAGTAAACACTCATGGGCTTTTGGCCACGCGGCGGTCATCCCGCATGCGATCAAGCCACCGCCCGGAATCGGTTTTCGGTCTGCTTCGCCCCCATTGTTGGGCGCGCCATTGGCGATGGGCCGTGGCCGAGAACCCCTGAACCTTTTCGGGTGATTCTTCGGCAGGGAGGCTCAGGCGGGCCACCGGCGTGCCATCGCGGGTCACCAACAAAGGTCCGCTGGCCGTCTGCAGGCGCCGTTCAACGGCCGGCCAGTTTTGTCGTAGTTCGCGGATGGTGATCGTTTGCATGCCGAAATGTGAAACATGTTTCACGCATCGTCAAGCGCGCCCAAGACTACTTGCCGCGCGCGACGAGCTCCCGGGTGAGCGCGACCAGAAATGCGGTGTCGCCGGGCAACGATTCCAAGGCGGCGACGGCGCGGTGGGTGTGCGCGGCGGCGAACTCCCGCGCCGCGGCCAGGCCGTGCAGTTTCACGTAGGTGGTCTTGCCGGCCTTGGCGTCCTTGCCGGCGGTCTTGCCGAGCGTGGCGGTGTCGGCGGTGGCGTCGAGGATGTCGTCCACGATTTGGAAGGTGAGGCCGAGATCGCGGCCGGCGAGCCGCAGCGATCCGAGTGCATCCTCGTTGGCGCCCCCGATCAATCCGCCCATGACCAGCGCCGCCTCGATCATGGCGGCGGTTTTGTTCAGATGAATGAATTCCAGTTCGTCCGCCGTGGCGTCCGATTTTTGCTCCGCCTGCAAATCTTCCATCTGGCCGCCGATCAGTCGGCGGCTGCCCGCCGCCTCGGCCAGCTCGGCGATCAACGCGTGGGCCAGAGCCGGCCGGTCGGTGTAGGCGGTGGCGAGCAGCGCGAAGGCGTGGGTCAGCAGCGCGTCGCCGGCGAGCAGCGCGGTGGCCTCGTCGAAGGCCCTGTGCGTGGTGGCGCGGCCGCGGCGGAGATCGTCGTCGTCCATGCAGGGCAGGTCATCATGCACGAGCGAATAGGTGTGGAGGCACTCGATCGCGACGGCGGCGGGCAGGGCGGCATCATCGGTCACGCCGAAAAGTTCGGCGGCGGCGAGCGTCAGCACCGGCCGCAGGCGTTTGCCGCCGCCCTCGACGGCGTAGCGCATGGCGGCGTGCAGCCGGGCCGGGCGCGTGTCGGCGGCGGGCAGGTGCAGGTTCAGCCCCGTTTCCACCCGGGAGACATGGCGCGACAGCTCGGCGGCGAAATTCATTGTGTTCAACGAGTGGCGAAAATTCGCACCGGCGCAATCCCCGCGCGGCGGCCGGCGGTGCGGCGGGAGCAAGCGGGGGCGGACAGAACAGACTCGCCAACGCCGTACCGGTTTGCCATACCTCCGCCCGTTTTTCCCATGCCAACTTACGACTACGTTTGCACCAAATGCGGTCACGAACTGGAAATTTTCCAGTCGATGAAGGATGATCCGTTGAAGAAATGCCCCGCCTGCAAGAAGCAGGGCCTCAAGCGGTTGCTGGGCTCCGGCGCCGGCCTGATCTTCAAGGGCAGCGGGTTCTACATCACGGACTACAAGAAAAAGTCCGGCACGCCGGATGCCGCCAAATCCGGCGGGGAAAAGGCTGGCGGCGAGAAGTCCGCCCCGGCAAAATCCGAGTCCAAGGCAGCCGCCAAATAACCCCCTCCTCCATGAGCACCAAGACCGCCCGCGCCCTCCAAGGTCCCAGCCTGACCGAGATCATCCTCGGCATTTTTCTGAGCGTCCTGATCGGCGCGGCGCTGGCCGCCCTCTGGCTGATCAACAAGCCCGTGGACATCGTGCGCGAGCTGCCGAAGGAGCCCGTGGCGGGCAAGGTGTATTACGTCGAGGGCTCCAACATCAGCACCAAGGGCCGGCAGTGGCTGCGCAAGCGGCAGCTGTTTGTCGAGGGCACGTCGGTCACGCTCATCGAGGATGAGCTTAACGCGGCGGTCGCCAGCCTGGCGCCGACCGGGGACAAAAAGGAGGAGGCGGCCGGCATGGTGCAGCCCGGCACCTTGAATTTCCGCATCGCCGACGGCCGGCTGCAGATCGGCACGCCGGTGCAGGTCAACGTCGCCGGTTTTCAGTCGAAGATGCAGGTCAGCGTGAGCGGGGATTTCGAGCGCGCCGGCGACAAGTTCGTCTTCGTGCCGCGGAAGTTTTATGTCGGCTCCTGCCCGATCGAGCGCCTGCCGGTGCTGCCGGGCATGATCCTCGACCGCCTGTTTGCCGGCGTCACGTTTCCGGAGGACCTGATCGAGGGCTGGGGCCGGTTGGCCGCGGTGACGATCGAGGGACCGCAGTTGCAGCTCACGATGCCCTGAGCCGCCGGTCCGGCGGCCGGTGTGAACGCTTGCCAGCCGTGGGGCGGGCCGCGAGAACTGCGGCGTGTCGAAGCACCTGAAAAACATCGGCGTCGTCGCGGGGCTCACCGTGGTGTCGCGCGTGCTCGGGTTGGTGCGGGAGATTTTCATCGCGGCGGTCTTCGGCACCAGCGCACTGAGTTCGGCCTTCGTTTCGGCCTTCACGCTGCCCAATCTCTTCCGCCGCCTGCTGGGCGAGGGCGCGCTGACCGCGGCCTTTGTGCCGACCCTCACGCAGGAATTGGAGCAGCGCCGGCGCGCCGGTGCCTTTGCCCTCGTGAGCAAGGTCACGAGCTGGCTGCTCGTCGTGACCACGGCCCTGGTCGTGCTCGCCATGCTCGTGCTGGCCAACGCGGGCAACCTGCTTGGCCTGGGCGGCGGCTTCGGTTTGCAGGCGGAGACCGTGCAACGGCTGCTGCTCGGCGCCGATCTGGCGGTGATTCTTTTCCCCTACCTGGTGTTCGTGTGCCTCGCGGCGGCCTTCAGCGCGGCCTGTCAGGTGCTCGGTCGTTTCACCGAGCCGGCGCTTTCGCCGGTGTGGCTCAACTGCACCATCATCGGGGTGCTCGTGCTCGGCGGTTGGTGGGCGTGGGGCGATCGCGAGCGCATGAACCTGCTCTGCATGGGCGTGCTCGCGGGCGGATTTTTGCAGATGGCCGTGCCGGCCGCGGTGCTTTGGGCGGAAGGCTGGCGGCCGGCCTTTGACCTGCGCATTGACGACCGGGTGCAGGAGATCGTGCGCCTGATGGGGCCGATGGTGATCGGTTCGGCCATCTACTTCATCAACATGGCGGTTTCGCGCTTCATCGGCCTGTCGCTCAATGACAGCGCCGCCCAGGTGCTCAACCTCGCCACGCGTGTCATGGAGCTGCCCATCGGCGTGTTCACCGCGGCCATCGCCACCGTGGTTTTTCCGCTCATCGCCCGGCACGCGGCGCGCGCCGACTGGACGCAACTCGGGGCCGACTACCACAAGGGCCTGCGGCTGGTGCTGGTGATCAACATCCCCGCCGCGGCCGGCCTCGCGCTGCTGAGCGAACCGGTCACGCGCCTGCTCTTCGAGCGCGGCGCTTTCACCGCGGGCGACACGGTGCTGATGACGCCGATCCTCGCCGTTTATGCGCTCGGGTTGCCGTTCCTCTCGTTCACGACCGTGGCTTTGCGCGGCTTCTACGCGCTGAAAGACACGACGACGCCGGTGCGGGCGGCGGCGTTGAGCTTTGTCGTCAATCTGGTGCTGAGCCTCGTGCTGATGCGCTGGCTTTCGACGGTAGGTTTGGCCTTGGCGGGCAATATCGCGGTGCTGGCGCAGGCCTGGTACCTCCAAAAGCGGCTCTCGGCCCGTCTGCCCGGGCTGGGTTTCGGACCGCTGCTGCCCAACCTCGGCAAGATCCTGCTCGCAAGTCTCCTGATGGGGGCGGCCGTGTGGGGCGGACTGCAGGCGGTCGGGTGGTTCACGCTGCCGCCTTTCATCCACGATGTGGCGGTGGTCAGCGGACTCATCCCGGTTGCGGTCGTGGTTTACGGTGTGCTGCTTTGGGGGCTGCGGATCGAAGGTAGGGAGGATCTGGTGGCGCTGTGGTCGCGCCGGCGGGGGCGGGCAACATGAAATTCAAGCCGGACTGGTTCCTGCTCGGGCTGGGCGCGGCGGTCGTGCTGGCGTGGGTGTATCCCGAGGCCGGGGCCGCGGGCGGTTGGTTGCATCCGGCGTTGCTGACCAAGGCGGGGGTGGCGTTGATTTTCTTTCTGCACGGGCTGTTGCTTTCGTTTGCCGCGCTGCGCGCGGGGACCTTGCACTGGCGGCTGCATCTCGTGGTTCAGGGCAGCACGTTTTTGCTGTTTCCTTTGCTTGGTTTCATCGTGCTGGCGGCGGCGGGATCGTGGATGTCGGCCGACCTGTGGCTGGGGGTGTTTTATTTGTGCGCGTTGCCCTCAACCGTTTCGTCATCGGTGGCGATGACCGCGGCGGCGCGCGGCAATGTGTCCGCGGCGGTGTTCAACGCCACGCTGTCGAGCCTGCTGGGAGTTTTTCTGACGCCGTTGTGGGTGGGCGTCATGATCAAGGCGAGCGGGGCGGCGTTGCCGCTGGGCGAGGTGATCCTCGATCTGGTTTGCTGGCTGGTGCTGCCGTTGGTCGCGGGGCAGTTGAGCCGGCCGCTGCTTGGTGCATTCGCGGCACGGCACAAACGCGGGATCAACCTGATCGACCGCGGCATCATTTTGCTGCTGGTTTACACCTCGTTTTGCGAGTCGGTGCGGCGCGGGGTCTGGTCCGACAACGGTTGGCCGACGCTCGGACTGGTGCTGGTGCTGGCGGTGACGCTGTTCTACGCGGCGATGTGGAGCATGCGTGGCATCAGCCGGGCGGTGGGTTTCTCCCGGGCCGATGAAATTGCCACGATTTTTTGCGGCTCGAAGAAGACGCTGGCGGCGGGTGTGCCGATGGCGCAGCTCATTTTTGGCGCACATCCGGGCATGGGGCTGATCCTGCTGCCGATCATGCTCTACCATCCGCTGCAGCTGCTGATTTGCAGCGTGCTCGCCGGACGTTGGGCGCGACGGCCGGGCGCGTGATCTGCAAAACATCCGGCGATTTGCCATCCGGGCGCGACCTGCCATCCTCCGCGCATGGCCGCACTTTTCACGCCGTTTCAACTCAAGGACATCACGCTGCGCAACCGCATCGGCGTTTCACCGATGTGCCAGTATTCCGCCACCGATGGGGCGCTGAATGACTGGCACCTGGTGCATCTGGGCTCGCGGGCGGTGGGCGGCGCGGGCTTGGTCATCGTGGAGGCGACGGCGGTGGCGCCCGAGGGGCGGATTTCGCCGGAAGACGCGGGCTTGTGGGCGGATGCGCACATCGAACCGCTGGCCCGCGTGAACCGGTTTCTCAAGGCGCACGGGGCGGTGCCGGCGGTGCAACTGGCCCATGCCGGGCGCAAGGCCGGCACGCCGGCGCCGTGGCGGGGCGACGGTCAACTGGCGGATGATGCCGGCGGCTGGCCGACCCTGGCGCCGAGTGCGGAGGCGTTTGGCGGCGGGCTCGACAAGGTGCCGCAGGCCATGACGCCGGCGGACATCAAGCGGGTGCAGCAGGACTTCGTCGCGGCGGCGCGTCGGGCGCTCGCCGCGGGTTGCGAGTGGCTGGAGATCCATGCCGCGCACGGCTATCTGCTGCATCAATTTCTGTCGCCGCTTTCCAATCACCGCACCGACGAATACGGCGGCGGTTATGGCCAGCGCATCCGCTTCGTGTTGGAAACGGTGGCCGCCGTGCGCGCGGTCTGGCCGGAGCGGCTGCCGCTGACGGTGCGGCTTTCCTGCACGGATTGGGTGGAGGGCGGCTGGGACATCGAGGACAGCGTCGGCCTCACGCAATGCCTGAAGGCCGAGGGCGTGGATCTGATCGACTGCAGCTCCGGCGGGGCGGCGACAAAGGCCAACATGATCATCGGGCCCGGTTATCAGGTGCCGTTTGCCGAACGCATCCGGCGCGAGGCCGGCATCGCCACGGCCGCGGTGGGCCTGATCACCGAGCCGAAGCAGGCCGAGGCAATCGTACGCGACGGCCGGGCCGATGTTGTGTTGTTGGGTCGCGAATCCCTGCGCGATGCTTACTGGCCGGCGCGGGCGGCGCGAGAACTGGGCGTCAAGGAGATCGTGCCGGCACCGCCGCAATATGCCCGGGCGTGGTGAGGCAACGGCCACCTTGTCGCTGCGCTCCCTCCTTCGCCAAACCTATGGAGGGCGCGGCCAAGGCGGCTGCCACTTAGTGTGCTACCCGGCCGGGTGATCGGCGAAGAAATCCGCGGGCAACTCCAAACTCCAGACCTCGCTGTTGACCGGGTTGGCGTGACCGGCCGCGAGCACGAGCCGGTCCGGCAGCGCGAACACGGCCTGCGCATGACGCGGGGTCCAAATCACGTTTGATTGGAGTTGGGTCCAGTTTTGTCCGTCGCGTGAACACCAGACATCACCTAGGTTCTCAATGGCCTGCGAGATGCCGCCGAGCACCCAGAGATGATCGCGCCAGGCCACGGCCGAGTGCCACAGACGAGGCACCCACTCGGCCGCCGCGGTGACCTGGGTCCAGTTCAAGCCGTCGGCCGAGCACCACACATCGTTGCAGGTGTGCGTGACGGGGAAACGCCCGCCGCCGCCGATGATCCAGATCTTGTTGGCAAAGACCACGGCTTGATGATGCGCGCGTGGTGACCACGGGGCGTGCGCGGTGACACAGGTCCAGTCGCGGCCGTTCGCCGAGCACCAGACGTCATTGTGCAGGGTGTGTTCGTTGTCCTCGTAGAAATTTTCGGTGCCACCGAGCACCCACATGCGGTCTTGAAACACCACATGCGCGGCGGAGACGCGCGGACACCAGCCGGCGGCGGGGGATTCCTGGATCCAGTTGGCGCCGTCGGCGGAAGACCACACGGCGTTGCTGTTTTCTTTGCCGGGCAACCGGCGCCCGCCCATGAGCCAGAGCCGGTCGCGGAAAGCGAGGGTCACCGGCAGGTCGCTGTGGGGCCAGGGGGCTTCCGCCGTGGCGCAGGTCCAATCGCGGCCGTTGGCGGAGTGCCACACATCGCGCGGATTCGGTGTCTGCGGCGTGAACCAGCCGCCGAGGATCCACATTTCGCCGCGCCAGATCGTGTAGCCCTGCGAATCGCGGCCCTGCCAGGGCGCCTGTGGGTTGAGGCATTGCCAGTCCGGGGCAGATTTCATGGGGTGGTGGGATTGGGGGACGGTATCGTTGGGCGGCAGCCCATAGCGGTCGCCGGTCTGCGTGATCCAGCCTTGCCAGAGGTTGACGCAATGCACCCGGGTGAAACGCACATCGCGCCGGGCGGTCCGGTCGATGTTGGGCGTGGCCGCGCGGGCATGCCCGGTGGCGCCCAACGCGCGTGCGTTGAGTTGGTCGGTAAGGATGAACAGGATGTTGGGCGGGCGCGGCATCGGAAGGGGATCGTTTTCAGATCCCGCGCGGCACCATCAGCCAGGCGGAGTGCATGTCGTAAACCGAGGCATCGTCTCCGGCTGTTTCCCATTTCATCCGGTAGCGGCCGGCCGCGGCGTCGGCATACCACGGCTCCCCGCCGCCGAGCGGATCGGGATGGATTTTCACCGCGAGCGTGTCGGGCATGGCGTAGCGCAGCGGGCCGGTGTAGGCGCGCTCGGAGCAGAGCTCGAGGCGGTTCATGGCGTTTTCCCGCAGGCCGTCGAGCGGGAGGTGAAAGGTCAGCAGTCCGGTGTGCTGGGTGAACCGCGCGGCATCCAGTGGCAGCTCACGGCCGTTGAGCAGGAGTGTCCAACCGGCGCGGGCGGGCTTGAACTCGCTGCCGATGCCGTCGTGCAGGTGCAGGTCGGCGCGGGCGGAGCGCACGGGATTGGCGCCGTCGTCGAGCCGGCCGACGTAAAAGCTTTTGCGAATGCCGAGACCGCGGTCGAGCCGCACCACGGATTCGAGCCAGCCCTGCCGCGGGTTGAGCACGAGTTCGTTTTCCCGGCCGGCGCGGGCGGGGCAAAGCGGTTCGTCCCACCCGGGGTAGATGGCGCGCAGGTTGTCGGGGCAGGGCAGCGCAAACAGGCCGTAGCCGCCGGCCAGGGGGCTGAGGCCGGGCCCGAGGCCGATGCGGCCGTGGTCGAAACGCCAGTCGCGCGTGGCGGTGTTGAGGTAGGGTTCGAAACAGTTGCGATCGACGGCGTAGCGCGCGGCGTGTTCCGCCGAGAGTGGCGCACCGTCGGGTGCGCGCGGGTCGAGCAGCATCTGCACGTAGTTGCGGTTGAAAACGCAGGGCGCGGGCGAACCGGGTTTGGTGGCGTAGCTTTCCCTCTGGCCGGCGGTGAGGTTGTCCACGAAGCGCCAGCTGTGGCCGTCCCAAAACTCGGCCATGGAGTGACCGTAATCGTTGATGGTGCGCACGGGGATGTCCGAGACCAGGCAGAGCGCGGCGAAGAGATTGGAAACGCCGGTGCAGTAGCTCGAGTGCAGGAGGGTGTCCACCGGGTGGCGGCTGGGATAGACCGGAGTGTGCTTGTGCTGATTTTGCAACGCGGCGAAAGCGTGCACGCGTGCCTCCACCGGGGCGTTGGCGTCCAAGCCGGCGTCGGCGCAGGCTTGCGCGGCGGCTTCGCGGAGAAAATCCCAATCGCGCTGATGGGCGGTGCGGCCGTCGCCATCGCGATGGATTTTGCCGGTGCGCAGATCGTCGGCGGGCCATTGCGGGGCGAAAATGTCGTCAGCGAGCGAGCCTTCGCATCCGGGTGGCAGGGCGGCGGCCGAGACGTGGCAGCCCAGCGGGTCTTCATCGATGCCCGCGGTGTCGCGGGTAACGCGCGCCGACCAATCGAAGGCGGGACCGGGGCGGAGGTGGCGGTTGACGAACCAAGCGCGGCCGTATTCGCCGGCGGATTGTGCGTCGGGGTGATCGTGGGTCAGCACGATCTCCCAATGCGGGGCCCAGTGCGTCCGGGGGAAATGACGCCCCGGGGATTTCAGGTAGGGGTGATACTCCACAGCGCCGCCACTGTGCACCGGGGAGCGACGGGCGCGAAGCCAAAAGCGCGGCCGTCGCGCTGGCGCGGATGGATTTTCCGCAACGGCTCAGTCCAGCCTTACCAAGCTTATTGACTGTTGGGGCTTGGCTTGACCACGCCCATGCGAAAGTCCGGTTGCGTTCGCGGGCGCGCACGAGGCGCGCCCCTGCAGAGCAACTGCATGCTTCCGGCTCAGCCCTTGATGGCGCCGGCGGAGAGACCGCGCACGAAGAGCCGCATGGTGAACAGGAAGATGATGATCAGCGGAATCGCGGCGAGGAAGTAGGAGGCCATGATGCGGCCCCACGGTTTCACGTATTCGCCGTCGAGGTAGATCAGGCCGACGCCGAGGGTGAAGAGTTCCTTGTCGCGCAGGATGATGAGCGGCAGGAGGAAGTCGTTCCAGAGGTTGAGGAAGGTGAGGATGGCGAGCGTGCCGATGATCGGGCTGGCCATGGGGATCACGATGTTGATGACCTGCTGGAAGTGCGAGGCGCCGTCCATCTCGGCCGCCTCGAAGAGGTCCTTGGGCAGGTCCTCCAGAAAATGGCGCAGCACGAAAATGTTGAAGACCTGGCCGCCGGCCACGCCCACGAGGATGAGGGCGAGCAGGGTGTTGAGCAGGCTCATGGACTTGAGCAGCATGAACAGCGGCACGATGTTGGTGACGGTGGGCAGCAACATCAGGATCAGGAACATGGCCCAGAGCACGCCGCTGAACGGCAGCTTGTGCCGGGCGAAAAAGTAGGAGCCGAGGATGGCGAGAAAGAGCGAGCAGACCGTGCCGGTGACGGCGACGAAGACGGTGTTGGCGAGATAGGGGCCGATGAGCTTGATGGCGAAGAGCCAGTTGCCCCACTGCCACTCGTGCGGCGGCAGCGGCAGCCAGGGCTGCCGGATGAAGGACGCGTTGTCCTTGAAGCTCACCTGGAACATCATGTAGAGCGGGAACAGCTCGATGAGGATGAAGAACCAGATGATGAGGTGCTTCGGCCAGTCGACCTTGCGGTGGAGGCGGGCGACGGGATTGTCGGCGGTGCTCATTTGTCGACGCGGACGTAGCGGTTGTTGATGACGGTGAGGCCGAGGATCACGATGGCGAGGACGACGCCGATGGCGCAGGCGTAACCGAACTCGCCGGCGACGAAGGCCCGGTTGTACATCCAGAGGCCGGGCACCATGCCGCGGCCGCCGGGCCCGCCGTATTCATTGAGCAGGAGCAGCAGCAGGCCGTATTGGCCGAGCGTGCCCACGATCAGCAGCACGAGGCTGAGGCGCACCTGGGTGAGGATGAGCGGCAGCTCGATGTAGAGGAATTTCTTGAACGGGCCGATGCCGTCGAGTTCGGCGGCCTCGTAGATTTCCTGGCCGATGGACTGGAGACCGGCGAGGTAGATGAGCACGCCCACGGTGCCGATCCAGGGAAAGCCCCAGATGAAGAGGGCGGGCAGAATCAGCTCGGGTTGCGACAGCCAGCCGATGGGCACGTCCTGGAAAAACACGCTCCAGCCGAAGAAATCGTTGATGGCCACGAGCACGTGCTTGAAGCCGGTGGCCTCGATCACCTGGTTGAGCGCGCCGAGATTGGGATCGAGCAGGAACTTCCAGATGAAGAGCGTGACGAGCCCCGGCACAATCATCGGCACCACGAGCAGGGCGCGGTAGGCATACTGCCATTTGTCGCTCGTGATGCGGTGGATCAGCACCGCCATCAGGATCGACGGGATCATCTTGAAGAGGTTGAACACCAGCAGCGCGCCGACGGTGACAAAGGAGTTGAGCAGGGTGCTGTCCTGGATGGCGCGCAGGTAGTTGGCCCAGCCGATGAACTGCTTGGCCTCGCCGCCGGACCAGTCGAAAAAGCTGTGATAGACGGCGCTGAAGGCCGGGAAGTAGGAGAAGAGCAGAACCATCGCCAGCGAGGGCACCACGAAGAAGTAAAGCTTCCATTCGCGGAGGACCTTTTGGCGGGAAAGGGCGGGGGACATCATGGGCGGGGGACGGTTGCGCCGGGTGACGCGCGGTATCAGTCAGGCAAAGGGCAACCGCTTGCCAAGCAGGAATTGCCGCAACCGGTTGAATTATCAGCGCGGTCTTGCGAATTCCTCCCCGGGACTTCCTGTTTGGTCCGAATCATGTCCACTTTGTCCCCTTCCGATCTGCTTGCCGCCATGCGGTGGCGCTACGCGGTGCGATGGTTCGATCCTGCGCGGCGCATCCCCGACGAACAGTGGTACGCGTTGGAGCAGGCCCTGGTGCTCACGCCCTCGTCCATCGGGTTGCAACCGTGGCGGTTCATCGTGGTGACCGACCAGGCGATGAAGGACCGGTTGCAGCCGGCGGCGTGGAACCAGAAGCAGGTGGGCACGTGTTCGCATTTCGTCGTGTTTGCGGCGCGGCGTGATCTCGATGCCGCGCATGTGGACCGGCATATCGCGCGCATGATCGAGGTGCAGGGCGTGACGCCGGAGTCGTTGGAAAAATTTCGCGCCATGGTCGTGCGCAACCTCGACCAGGCCCGGACCGAGGGCCGGCTCGACACCTGGCAGGAGCACCAGGTCTACATCGCGCTGGGCAACTTCATGACCGCGGCGGCCGTGCTGGGCATCGACACGTGTCCGATGGAGGGCTTTCAACCGGCGCAGTTCGACGAGATTTTGGGGCTGACCGGCACCGGCTACGCTGCGGTGGTGTGCTGCGCCGCGGGTTATCGTGCGGCCGAGGACAAATACGCCCCCAAGCCCAAGGTGCGTTTCCCGGCGGAGCAGGTCATCGTGCGGGTTTGAACCGGGTGAAAATTCGGTGACGCTGCGACGGACTTTTGACAAACGTGCCCCCGTCCGCTGAGGTGGCGCCATGCAATCCCGGCGCCAGTTCATCCGCAGCGCGGCCATCACCACGGTGGGCTTTGTCGGTTTGCGCTCGCTGCTGGACCATCCGCTGATGGCGGCCTCGCCCGGCCGCAAAGCGGGCTATGGTCCCCTGCACGGCGATGCGCGCGGGCTGTTCCGCGTGCCGCGGGGGTTTCAATACCGGATTTTTTCGCGCAAGGGCGAGGAGATGGACGACGGTTTGCTGGTGCCCGGCATGCATGACGGCATGGGTGCCTTTGCCGGACCCGGCGGGGTGACACTGCTGGTGCGCAACCACGAATTGGAGAGTGCCTGGACGGATCGCAGTCCGTTTGGTCCTGACCAGGCGCGGTTGGCGCGGATTGCGCCGCACAAGCTTTATGACCGCGGCCACGGGCTCGCGCCCAATCTCGGCGGCACGACCACGCTGGTCTATGACACGAAGAAGCAGGTGTTGCGGCGGCATTTTCTCAGTCTGGCCGGCACGGTGCGCAACTGCGCCGGCGGCCCCACGCCGTGGGGCACGTGGGTGACCTGCGAAGAGGTGAACGCGCAGCCCGAGCCATACGCGGAGCGGCCGCACGGTTTCAATTTTGAGGTCAAGCCGACGGTCGAACCGGGGCTGATGAACCCGGTGCCGCTGAAGGCGATGGGGCGCTTCCGGCACGAGGCGATTGCGGTCGATCCCGGCTCCGGGGTGGTTTACCAGACCGAGGATCTGGGCGACGGCTTGCTTTACCGCTACATCCCGCACGAGCCGGGCAAGCTGGCCCGGGGCGGCCGGTTGCAGGCGCTGGCCTTCCGGGATGCCGCGTTCAACGACACCCGCAACTGGGCCCTCACCCGCCTGCCGGTCGGTGCGCCGCTGCCGGTGCATTGGATTGATCTCGACGATCCCGAGAGTCCGAACGACGACCTGCGGGTACGCGGCGCCGCGGCGGGCGCGGCGGTATTTGCCCGGGGCGAGGGGGCGTGGACCGGCAAGGACGGCGTATATTTCGCCATGACCAACGGCGGCCGAAAACAGTTCGGGCAGATTTTCCGTTACGTGCCGGGTCCGCACGAAGGCACGAATCGTGAAGCCGAACAGCCGGGCACGCTCGAGCTGTTTGCCGAACCGAACGACTCCGACCTGTTGCGCAACGGCGACAACATTGCGGTGGCCCCGTGGGGTGACCTCATCATTTGCGAGGACACGGATGCGCTTTGCCGGATTGTCGGCGTCACCCCGCAGGGCGAGTTTTATGTGCTGGCCCAGTCCACCCGCGGCAGCCACGAACTGGCCGGTGCGTGTTTCTCGCCCGACGGCAGCACGCTGTTTTTCAACGTGCAGAATCCCGGCTACACCGTGGCGCTGACCGGCCCCTGGGGAAAACGGCTGCACGGGTGACGGTGATGTGGCGCAGTGGTTGGTTTGTGCGGGCGGAAAAATCGCGGCCGGCCCGGCGGTCCGGCCCTACCGCGCCAAGGTCGCTCGGCGTCACGGAGCAGTTTCAGTTGTATTGTAGCCGTGTTTGAGCCGTAGGCGAAAACGTGGTCTCCAAGTGGACACACATGGAGTGTCCCAGCCATCCGGGATTCAGCCGAACACTTGTGTGCGCTCGGTGGCGTTGAGTTCACGCCAAGTCCCCGGAGAAAGATCGCCGGGGCGAAATTCCCCGATGGCCACGCGCACCAGCCGGAGGGTCGGATGACCGATGGCGGCGGTCATGCGGCGCACCTGACGGTTCTTGCCTTCGGTGAGTGTGAGCGAAAGCCAGCAGTCGGGCACGTTTTTGCGAAAACGCACCGGCGGGTTGCGCAGTGGCAGGACAGGCGCCGGATCCAACCGGCGCACGGCGCAGGGTAGCGTTTGGTAGCCGCCGATGGTCACGCCGCGCGCGAGTTGCCGCAGGGCGTCGTCCGTCGGAACGCGTTCCACCTGGACCCAGTATTCGCGCGGGTGGGCGTGCTGCGGATCGAGCAGGCGGGCGTTCAAACCCGGTTCGTCGGTCAACAGCAACAGGCCCTCCGAATCCGCGTCCAACCGGCCGAGCGGATACACGCCGCGGGGCAAGCCGAAGTCCGCCAGGGTGCGCCACTGCGAACCGGGCTCGGGCGTGAACTGGGACAAATGGCCGTAAGGCTTGTTGAAGGCGAGGAGCACGGGTTGCGGTCGGCGCGACGTTGTGCAGACTGTCCCATCTTGCTGGCGCTCACCTTTACCGCGGTCAACGAAATGAAAGTGTCGACGGTGCCGGATCCGGCACCGTCGCCGGGCGAAGCCCGCGTGCGGCTCCGCGCGGCGGCGCTCAACCACCGCGATCTCTGGATCAAGCTCGGGCAATATGCCGGACTCAAGTGGCCGTGTATTCCCGGCTCCGACGGCGCGGGGGTGGTGGATGCGGTGGGCGAGGGTGTCGATGCAGCGTGGGTCGGCCGCGAGGTGATCATCAACCCGGCCTTGGCTTGGGGGGATAATGAGCACGCGCAGGATCCGGCGACGTTTTCCATCCTAGGTCTGCCGCGCGACGGCACACTGGCCGAGGCCGTGACGGTGCCCGCGACCCAACTCGCCGCCAAACCGGCGCACCTGGGCTGGACCGAGGCGGCGGCATTGCCGCTCGCGGGATTGACGGCGTGGCGGGCCCTGATGTGCCGTGCGCAATTGCGGGCCGGTGAGCGTGTGCTTGTGTCCGGCATCGGCGGCGGCGTGGCCCAGTTTGCGCTGCAGTTTGCCGTGGCGCACGGCGCGGAGG
The DNA here is from genome assembly GCA_019455245.1 of Opitutaceae bacterium. GTDB lineage: Bacteria > Verrucomicrobiota > Verrucomicrobiia > Opitutales > Opitutaceae > Cephaloticoccus. The sequence continues at coordinate 91,393 of JACFMR010000003.1, read as the reverse complement.
TGTGGGTGACCTCAAGTTCGACGGCCAAGATCACGCGCGCGGTGGCACAAGGCGCGAAAGGCGGTTTTGATTACACGCAGGACGGTTGGGCGAAGCGTGCGGCGACGGAAACGGGCGGATTCGACGTGATCATCGACGGTGCCGGCGGGCCGGGCGTTGATGCGCTGATTGATGCCGCGGCCCCGGGGGCACGGCTGGTGTTTTACGGCGCGACCTGCGGCAACGTGCCCGAGGTCGCGTTGCGGAAAATCTTTTGGCGGCAGCTTTCCGTGCTCGGTTCGACCATGGGCAGCCCGGCGGATTGGACCGCGATGCTCGCGTTTGTGGCGCAACATCACTTCAAACCGGTCGTGAGCGACGTTTTCCCGCTGGCCGCGGCCGCCGACGCCTTCGCGCTGATGGCGCGGGGCGGACAGTGCGGCAAGATCGTGCTGACGATGTGATGCCTTGGGAGCGCGGGCGGCCCGCCCGCATCGGATGACTGGCCTACAGCCGCGCGCTCTTCGCCGCGCCAGGCTTGACGGGCAGACCCGTGTCGGCGCTGGCAAGGGCGGCGAAGCAGAGTTCGAGGCTGCGCAGGTTGTTCATGGCACCGATGGTCGGTTCGCAGTCTTCCTCGATCGCACGCAGAAATCCGCCGAGCGTGCCACGGAAGCCGTCGGGGAACCATTTGCCCTGCAGCGGAATTTTCACGGTGCCGCGTTTGGTCGTCAGCTCAAGTTCGGTGAGGTTGCAGACGTTGGCGGCTCCGCGCAGTGTGCCCTTGGAGCCGACGCAGCAGAGATATTCCTGCGGGGCAAAGGACTGGTAGGCGCTGAAGCCGAGCGTGGCGAGGCCGTCGCCGTAGTTGACCACGGCGTTGGCCAGCATCGGGGGTTTCATGTCCTGATTGGGTGCGTAAGCGGTGTTGGCGAACACGCTGCGGGCCTTGCGGCCGTCGAACACGTTGGCGACGATATCGAACCAGTGGATGGCGAAGTCGCTCAGGATGAGGTGATGCAGCTCTTCGAACTTGCTCCCGCGACACCACGTGTGGTCCCACGCCAAGACCATGTCGAGCGTGTGGATGTCGCCGAGCAGGCCCTGACGCACGGCGGCGAGGAGCGCGGCGAACTGTGGTGCCCATCGGCCGTTTTGGTTGACGCCGAGTTTGAGCCCCTTGCGCTTGGCCAAAGCGGCCAGGCGGCGGCCTTCGTTCAAATCGGCGACGAACGGTTTCTGGCTCAGCACATGCTTGCCGGCGTTCAGCGCATCACGCATCTGGCCGGAGCGGATGGCGGTGTGTGTGGCGATCTCGACCACGGTGATGTCGTCGCGCGCGAGCAGTTCGCGGTGGTCGGTGTAAACCGCGGCCTGCGGATAAAATTCATCGCGGCGCTTTTCCGCGGCGGTGCGGTTGACGTCGGCGAGCGCCACGACCTCGACGCCGAACGATTTGGCGGCGGTCAGGTGGTATTGGGCGATGCCGCCGCAGCCGATGAGGCCGAGCGTGTGGCGTTTGGGCTGACGCGGTTTGCTGGGCAGGTAATTGAGCTTGGGGGGACGCATTGCGATTGCTGATTTCGGATTGTGAATTGCGGAGCAGGGCAGGAGTGTGCCGGCTTATCGCAGTAGCTTGAGAGGGCGCCGGAGCTTGGCGCTGCTGGCGGCGGTGTCGACGATCTGCTGGCCGATGCGGGCGAATTTGACGGAAAGCGGCCCGGTGATTTCTTCGCCCGTCGCAAGGCAATGCAGGAAATACTGCACCGGGTTTTGCCGGGGCTTTTTCAATCGATCGACCGCGATGATCTTGCCCGCCGGATGCTTGCGCGTCTGGAGGCGGATGGTCGGTTCGTAGTCGTAGTTGGCGATGGTGCCGTCGATGCCCTTGAGCACGAAACCGCACTTGGGCTGCGGCTGGTGCACCCACGGGCTGGTGAACGTGCCCCAGCGGGTGTGGAAGGTGGAGAGCCAGTCGCCGTAGCGCGCGATGGTGACGCTCTGCTCGTCCACCGGCACGCCCTTGGCCCCGCCGGTGACGGCGGTGATCTCGGTCGGTTTCCGGCCGTCGAAGAACCACGTGCCGAGGGTTGCGCCGTAACCGAGATAATCGATGAGTGCGCCGCCGCCGTTGCGGTCGTAAAACCAGCTGGCCTTCTTTGCGGCCAGCGACGGTTCGCCGGCGGCCATGTTGTTGTGATCCTGGATCGGGCCGCGGTTGCCGTCGTAGAAATGCACCTCCTGCAGCTCGCCGATCACGCCCTCGCGGATGAGGCGGTGGGCGGTGACATGGGGTGGATACCATGCGAGCGGCCAGTTGATCGCGAGCCGGCGGCGGGCTTTTTTCATGGCCGCGATCATGCGGTCGGCCTGGGCGAGGTTGGCGGCGAAGGGCTTTTCCACCAAGACATGCACGCCGTAGGGCGCGATGCGTTCGACCCAATCGGCATGCGCACCGCTGGCGGGACAGAGAATGACGACATCGGGCTTCGTCTGCTCCATACACGCGCGCCAATCGGTGAACACGCGGTCGGCGGCGATGCCGCAGTTTTTGATCACGTCCTGCATCTCCTTCGGGTCGTGATGCGAGATGCCGACGATCTCGGCATTGCGCTCGCCGTGGGCACACGCGAGCAGGTGGTCCATGTGCCGGAAATCAAAGTTGATGCCGGCAATGCGGAATTTTTTGCGGGAGGGCATAAGGGATTGGGTTTTATCCACGAGGGGACAGGTATGAAAACCAGGTTTGGTTAACCACCGCTGCTCACAGATGGTCACAGATTCCGACCCTGATTTTATCTGTGTGAATCTGTGTTTATCTGTGGTTCCCCAAGTTTTCTGATGAAGCCGAACTGGTGGCGGACACTCAGTTTGTTTTCCAGATGGCAGTGAACCGGTAGCGACCGGCGGTGAGTTTGACGGCCGCGAGATCGGCGGCGCGGAACGGTTTGGCGCTCTCCGTGAGTTTTGCGCCGGCGGGCACGGGGAAGGTCGCGGTGGCCGTGGTGTTGGCCGGAACGGTGATTTCCCAGTCGAAGCGGTTGGCGCCGAGTTTCCACGCGCTGACGATTTCGCCGTGGATCGAGTTGAGGTGACCGCGGGCGCGGGTGATTTCGCCGCCGGGTTGCGGTTTGAGCACGATGTGTTTGTAGGCGGGCTGCGCGGGATCGATCTCGATGCCGGCGACGTTTTGGTAAAGCCAGCAACCGATCGCACCGTAGGCGTAATGGTTGAAGGAGTTCATGCCCTTGTCCTGGAACCCCTTCTCGGGCGTCCAGCCGTCCCAGCGCTCCCAGATCGTGGTGGCGCCCTGCGTGACGGCGTAGAGCCATGACGGCCATTTTTTCTGATGCAGCAGTTTGTAGGCGAGATCGGTGCGGCCGAAGCGCGACAGCACGTGCGGCAGGTAGGACGCGCCCACGAAACCGGTGGTGAGCTGGTTGCCGCGGACCTCGATGTCGCGCACGAGTTCGGCGAGGAGCTTCGGCCGCAGGGCTTCCGGCGCGAGGTCGAACTGCAACGTGAGCACGTAGGCGGTTTGCGTCAGGCCGGTCACAAGGCCGTCGGCGGAAACATAGCGTTTTTGGAAGGCGCGGGTGATTTGCCCCTGGAGTTTGGTGAACGCGGCGGCGTCCGCTTTTTCGCCGAGCACCTCCGCGATGCGCGCGGCGAGGCCGGTGCTGTAGGCGAACAGCGCGGTGCCGATCAGGTCCTTCGGCGTGCCGCCGTCGACCTTGCCGCTGCCGTCAAGCGCGAGCCAGTCTCCGAAACCCTGCCACTCGCCGAGGTCGGGATGCACGCGGATGAGTCCGCGCGATTTATTTTTGAGACAGGCAATGAAACGCTTGAGCGAGCCGTAGTGCCGGGCGAGCAGCGCGCGGTCGCCGTAACAGAGATAAACCGTCCACGGGCAGATGATGCCGGCATCGGCCCAGGCCGGCCCGCCGTCGGGCGTCACGCCGTCCACATGCGGCACGACGGCGGGGAATTGTCCGTTCTTGCCCTGGGCGTCGGCAATGTCGCGCTGCCATTTGTTGAAGAAGCCCTGCACATCGCGGTTCCACGCGGCGGTGCGGCTGAAGACCTGCGCGTCGCCCATCCAACCGAGCCGCTCGTTGCGCTGCGGACAATCGGTCGGTACCTCGAGGAAGTTGCCGCGCTGGCCCCAGTCGATGTTGCGCTGGAGCTGGTTGATGAGTTCGTCGTTGCACGAAAAATCACCGGTGCGCGGCGTGTCGCTGTGCAAGACGATGCCGGTGACGGCGTCGGCCGTCAGCTCGCCGGCGTGGCCGCTGATCTCGACGTAACGGAAACCATGGAACGTGAACCTGGGCTCCCAAGTTTCGCCGGCGGGGTCGCCGCGCAGGATGTAGAAATCGGTGCAGCGCGCCGCGCGGAGATTGTCGGTGTAGAAGGAATTGTCGGCGGGGTTGAGGATCTCGGCGTAGCGGATTTTGAGGCTCTGCCCGGCCGCGCCTTTGACCCGCACACGGATGCTGCCGGCGATGTTCTGGCCGAGATCGAAAATCCACACCGGCTCGGGCCACACGTCGTGTTTGCGCGGCGGGGTGACGGGCTTGATTTCCTGCGTGGCGCGGACGAGCGGTCCGATGGTCGGCGAAAGCTCGATCGCGGGCGCGGTGAAAACGGTGACCGGATTCCAGGTTGCGTCGTCATAGCCGGCCGAGCTCCAGCCGGTGAGTTCGCGGCGGGCGTCGTGGGTTTCGCCGGCCATGATGTCGTTTTCCACGATCGCGCCAAACGCGGTCTTCCACCCGCTGTCGGAGGCGATGGTCACGGTGGTTCCGTCGCGATAGGTGATGACGAGCTGGGCGAGGAGCTTGGGGCGGTCGCCGTAGTAGCCGCGCGAACGCCAGCCGATGCGGCCGCTGTACCAGCCGTCGCCGAGGATCGCGCCGGCGGCGTTGGCGCCGGGCTGGAGCAACGCGGTCACATCGTAGGCCTGGTATTGCACGCGCTTGGCGTAGTCGGTCCAACCGGGGGTGAACCGGTCCACGCCGACGCGTTGGCCGTTGAGTTCGAATTCGTAGAGCCCGAGCGCGGTGACGAAGAGCCGGGCGTCGGCGACGGGTTTGGCCAGGTTGAATATGGTGCGCAGATACGGGCTCGGCACGGAGGACTCGGGACCGCCGGCGAGATCGGCGCCGATCCATTGCGCCGACCAGTCGGCGGACGAGAGGAGGCCCATTTCCCAAAACGCGGGCGCGCTGACCGCGGTGCGGTTGAGTTCGTCGCGCACCGTGACGCGCCACCAGGCACGCTGGCGCGAGGCGAGCGGTTGGCCGGCGTAGGCGATGCCGTGGGTGGCGTCGGATTTCACCCAGCCGCTGTCCCAGAGATCGGCGGCGCCGGTGCGTTTGGATGCGGCGGTGATGCGATAGGCGGTCTGGCGGGCGCCGCGGCGATGGCCGGCGAGCTGCCAGCTCAGGCCCGGGGCGGGGTCGTGCTGGCCGAGCGGGTTGACCAGATGGTTGCAACGCAGGTGAACGGGGCGGGTGGATGTGGCCATGGCGGAGTCATGAGCCAACGCAATCGCGCGGGGTGATGGCAATCTTTGGCGGTGCGAACATTCATGGCGGGCTTGTCAGCTGCGGGTGCAGATTGTTTGGTGGGAGCATGGCCAAAATTCTCATCACCGGAGCGGCGGGTTTCATCGGCAGTCACACGACGGACCGGTTGCTCGCGTCAGGCCACACGGTGCTGGGCGTGGACAATCTGCGCAGCGGGCACCGGCGCAATCTCACGCCGGCGCTGGCGGCGCCGGAGTTCCGGCTGGAGGAAGCGGATGTATCGGCGGCGGGCGTGCTCGACGCATTGGCGAAGGAATTTCGGCCCGATGCGATCATCCATCTTGCGGCGCTGGTCAGCGTGCAGGAGAGCATTCAGGATCCGGAGCTGAACCACCGGTTGAACATCACCGCGACGGAGCGCGTGGCGGCGGCGGCGCTCGCGCACGGCGTGCGGCGTATCGTCTTCGCCTCCTCGGCGGCGATCTACGGCGACACCACGGATCTGCCCATCCGCGAGGAAACGGAGAAGGCGCCGATCAGCCCCTACGGCGCGGCCAAGCTGCACTCGGAGGGCATTTTGCTGGGGCTGTCCGCCCAAGGCGTGACGGTGCGGTGTCACCGGTATTTCAACGTCTTCGGACCGCGGCAGGATCCGGCCTCGCCGTATTCGGGCGTGATCTCGATTTTCGACCGGCGGTACCGCGAGGGCAAACCGGTGACGATCTACGGCGACGGCCAGCAGACGCGCGACTTCATCTCGGTGCACGACGTGGCGCGGGCCAACGAGATCGCCGCGACCAAGCCGGGCATCGCGGCCGGCGCGGCCAACATCTGCACCGGCCGGGCAACCTCGCTGCTCGACATCGTGAAGGTGTTTGCGACGCACTATCCCGCGGTGCCGCCGCCGTCATTCGCACCGGCGCGCAACGGCGACATCATTCACTCGCTGGGCCGGCCCGACCGCGCGCAGGCAGAGCTGGGTTTCCGCGCAACCGTGAGCGTGGCGGACGGGCTGGGCGAGCTGATCCGGACCGGGTGAGGTCCCGGGAGCGCGGGCGGCCCGCCCGCACTTTTGCAATGCGGGCCGGCGGCCCGTGCTCGCAAGGGATGATATTTCACTTGGCCTGCGCGGGCCGGCCGCGAAACTTTCCGCCATGCAGGAAAATCCTCACGCCTACGTTTGCATCATGGCCGGCGGCAGCGGCGAGCGTTTCTGGCCGATGAGCCGGCAGGCGACGCCCAAGCATCTGTTGAAACTGTTTTCCGACCGCACACTGGTGGAAGAAACCGTGCGGCGGCTCGAGGGCGTGGTGCCCTTGACGAATGTTTTTGTACTGACCAACCAAGCGCAACTGGCCGGCACGCAAGCGGCCCTGCCGTTTCTGCCGCCGGCGCAAATCATCGCCGAGCCGGCCAAGCGCGACACCGCGCCCGCCGCAGCGCTGGCCACGGCCCTGGTGCGGTCGCGCGATCCGGCCGGCGTGCTCGCGCTGCTGCCCGCGGATGCCCTGATCAAGGACACGCCGGCGTTCGCGCGCCAGCTGGCGGCGGGTCTGCAACGCGCGGCACAGGACGACACGCTGCTGACCTTCGCGATCAAGCCCACGCATGCGGCCACCGGTTTCGGCTATCTCGAGATGGCGGAGACGCAGGCCGATGGGTTTCGCCGCGTGGCCCGGTTTGTGGAAAAGCCCGATGCGGTGACGGCGGCGCGTTACGTGGCCGGCGGCAATCATGCGTGGAACGCCGGCATGTTTTTGTGGCGGGCCGGTGCATTTCTGCGCGAGGCGGAGCTACACGCGCCGGAGCTGGCGGCGTTCATCCGCGATTTTCCGGCCGCGAACGTGGAGGCGTTTTTGCAGGAACGGTTTCCCGCTCTGCCCAAGATTTCCGTGGACTACGCGATCATGGAAAAGGCGGCGCAGGTCGCCACGCAGCTGGCGGAGTTCGACTGGGACGACGTCGGCACGTGGACGGCGCTGCCCACGCATCTGCCGCAGGACGCCGCGAATAACACCGTGCGCGGCCCGGTGGTGGTGCACGAGTCGGCCAACAACATTGCGCTCAGCAACGGCCGCGTGATCGCGTTGTGCGGGGTGCAGGACCTTGTGGTGGTGGAAACGCCCGATGCGGTTCTCGTCTGCCACCGCGATGCGGTGCAGGACATCAAGAAACTGCTGCCCGGGCTGCCCAAGGAGGTGTTGTGAGCACACGGCCGTCGCGCGCGACCTTGGAGCAGTTGCGCGATTTCGACACGGCGCTGCTGGCCAACACGATTGGCTACATCGATCCGACGCCGGCGCATGAGTATTACATGGGGAGCAGCATCCGGTCGGTCACGCCGGCCCTGGGGCCGACGGTGGGGATCGCCGTGACCTGCGAACTCGATTCGAGCACGCCCGGCGGCAGTCCCGACGTGGCCGGCTATTGGCAGCAGCTTGAGGAAATGAGCCGCCTGGACTTGCCCGTTGTCTGGGTGGTTCGGTGTGTCGGTTCCCGGCCCGAGCATGAATGTGTGATTGGCGACGGCATGGCCAAGACGCTCCACGCGGCCGGCTGCGTCGGCCTGGTGACGGATGGCGGCGTCCGCGACGTCGACGGATTGTTGGGTGTGCCCTTCGCGGCATATGGCCGGGGCACGACGATCCATCATGGCGCGCTGCGTTTTCGCCGCCTGAACGAACCGGTGGAAATCGGGGGCATCACCGTGCGCCCCGGCGAGGTCATCCACGCCAATGCCGAAGGCGTGATCAAGATCCCGTCGGCCTGCCTCGGCCACTTGGCGGAGAAGGCGGTGCAGATGCGCGCGTTTGAGCACGCCGCCCATGCGGTGCTCAGCCAAACGGATCTCGCGCCCCGGGAAAAGCAGGCGCGGGTGGCCGCGTTGGTGGCCGAATATGGCTTTGCCGACTGTGTGACCCCGGTCGAACCGGGAAAAACCTGACGGCACGGGGCCTGCCGCGATTAGCAAACCGGTGAAAATCCCATTGACGCAGCCGGGCGGCGCCTTTTGCTCTGCCCTTCCTGCAAGTGGCTCGGTAGCTCAGTTGGTAGAGCAGAGGACTGAAAATCCTTGTGTCACCGGTTCGATTCCGGTCTGAGCCACCACTTTCAAATCAAGGGCTTACGTAATTTCTGCGTAAGCCCTTATTTTTTCTGCCCGGTTACGGTCCGGTATTTTGAGTTCTGGAAAGAGGTAATCGCGGGTAGGTGGTCCACAATGGACGGCGGCACTCCAGATTTTTTCCGAGCCCCCGTTGGCGCTTCATTGAGTTGGTCTTGTGAGCGGACGTCAGATTGAGCACGTCCAAACCAGCGTCTATGTGTGTTTCGATCCATTCGATTCCGTGGTTGCATGGGCCATGTAGTTGGAGACTTGGGAGCGAACATGAATCCAAGGCCGGGCACCGGGCGATGCTTGTGGCGTAACCGGTGTGGTGGCTGACGACGCGTGATTTGGGCGACGTGGGTCGCGGTTCAGGGTTTGGCGTGGGCATATTCGCGGCGATGGGCACCAGCCGGACGCAAAACAGCTTGCCCGCCCGTGCCGCCGGTGGATGCTTCGATCCTGCGCGTCCGGCCTCCACTCTTTGCCGGCGCCAACCCATGAACCGCCCCGCCGATCATCCGCTGCCCTACACCGACACCAAGCCGCAGGGTGCGCCGGATTTTTACTACGCGATCAACGCGACGTTTCGTTTCCTGCTGCGAAAGCTCGGACGTGAGGCGTGGATCCGTTATCTGCAGGAGATGGGCCGCGGTTATTTTGCGCCGGTCAATGCCCAGTGGACGGCCGGCGGGCTGCCGGCGGTGGCGCGTTACTGGCGGGCATTTTTCGCGGCGGAACCGGGTGCGGACGTCGAGGTAATGGAACACGCCGACCGGGTGGAACTGCACGTGCGGGAGTGTCCGGCGATCAAGCATCTGCGCGCCGGGCGGCGTGAGATTGTGCGCGAGTATTGCCAGCATTGTTATTTCCTCGGACAGGCGCGGGCGGAGGCGGCGGGGCTGCAAATGCGGTTGCGCGGCGGCAACGGCGTGTGCTGTCACACCTATGCGGCGGCGGACGCCGCGCTGCCGTCACAGGATCTGGCGGCGATCGAGGAGGCGACGGCATGATCGGCTGTTACGATTTCTGCGGGCACTACGAGTGGACCTTCGGCTGGCTGGAACGCGTCGGCGGGCACGAACTCGTGCGCGAGTATTGGAACGAGGCGATCAACCACGACAGCCAGCGTCATGCGCGCGACCTGATCCGGGCGGAAGGGATTCCCGGCATGTTGAAATACTGGGGCCACACCCTGGCGGAGGAGTCGCCCGATCTGGGATTCCACATCTCGCATCGCGCGGACGTGTTTCGCATCGATTTTCACGACTGCCCGTCGCGCGGTTTCCTGCTGCGCAACGGCATTCATCACTACCGCGACTACTGCGATCACTGCATGGGCTGGACCGGGCCGATGCTCGGTGAGGCGGGCTTTGTGATCGACCATGAGCACAACCACCAAGGGCAGTGCTGGTGGGAGATGCGACCGGCGGGCACCGCGGGCGGTCACCAGCCGCCGGGATCCGTGGCGGGCAACAAGGATGTGCGCCTGCGCCCCGACTGGCCGCAGGATCCGGCCAAACTTGACCGTTACAACAAGGCCAACGATCCCGACGCCAAGCTCACCTGAATTTCTCCCCATGACCCAATCCATCCAGCCCGTTATCGCCGGTCCGATTTTCAATCAGGACAGCACCGATTTCTTTTATTGTCGCACGCCGGAGCAGATGAGCGCGCCGGAAGTGCACGCCTACATCGACCGGCTGGCCCGGGCGGGCATCGGCACGTACGTTTCCTGCGGCAACGCCATGAAGGCGAACTTTGCGACCGAGGTCTGGGAGTGCGAATGGTCGGGCTACGATCCGGCGGGGCCGGACGATCAGCCGGTGTTGCGGCATCTGCCGCCGGCCTCGGTGGCGTTGACGCGCAACCGGCTCGATTCGGTCAAACGCCTCGCCGATCAAGGCGTGGATTATCACCGCGAGGTGCTGGCGCGCTGCCGGCATCACGGCATCGGCGCGTGGATGAGCGTGCGCATGAACGACGTGCACGGCTGCATGGACGATGACAACCCGCTGCTCAGCCGGTTTTTCGTGGAGCAGCGCGCCGCGCGCAAACTGCGCGCGATGCATCGCGACCGTTTCTGGATGGACCGGGCGTTGGATTGGGAACGGCCCGAGGTGCAGGAGCATTATTTCAAGTTGGTCTGCGAATTGCTCAACCGCTACGACCTCGACGGTCTGGAGTTGGATTGGATGCGCTTTGTCGTGCATTTCCGGCCGGGACGCGAACTCGAGGGCGGCAAGGTCATCACCGCCTGGATGCGCCGCGTGAAAACAGAGTGCGCGAAGGCCGCGGCGCGGCTCGGTCATCCGGTGCGGCTCGGCGCGCGCGTGCCCACGCGGCCCGAAACGGCGCGCCGCCTCGGTCTCGACGGTGTGGCCTGGGCGAAGGAAGGCCTGATCGATCTGCTGGTCGCGGCACCGTTCTGGGCGACGGCCGATTTTGACGTGCCGGTGGCGGAGTGGCAACGCCTGCTGGCGGGCACGGCGGTGCATTTTACCGTGAGTGTGGAGGTGCGCTATCAACCCGCGCCGGAAGGGCCGGCGCAGATGATTTCACCGGCGTTGTTGAGCGGATTGGCGGCGACGATCCGGCATGGCGGCGCAGATTCGGTTTACCTGTTCAATATTTTCCCGACCGGTCACGGACTCGAGGGGCAGTGGGGGGCGGACAATTACGATGCGGTCATCCGCGCGCTGCGTGATCCCGCGACTGTCGCTGCGCGAGAGCGCGTGCATGCGATCACCTATCACGATGTGCGCGCGCCGGGCGAGCCGAACGGCAATGCGTTGCCCGCGACCGACCTGAAGTGGGATCAGCCCTCACCGGGCGGATTTGCTTTCCGCGTGCAGACCGGTCCGAAGCCGGAGGCGGGGCGTGCCTGCGTGCTGACGGTCGAGTGGGCCGCACCCGCGCCGGAGGCGACGGCGGTGCGCACGCACGTGAACGGGCGTGAGCTGAAGCTCATCGCGACGGACAAGGGCGTCTGGCGCTATGCGGTGCCGACCGCGTTGCTCGAAGACGAGGCGCAGGTGGTGGAGATTGAAACGCCCGGCAAGGATACCGTTGTGCGGCTGGAACTGCAGATCGCGGCGAAAGGATAGGTCATGCGAGGCGGGACCAGGCTGGTCCTCCATCGGTTTGACGAAGGGTGGTCGTTGCATTCCATGTTTCGCCAACCCTTCCGCCGTCGCCAAGGCTATGGCCGACAAGACGGAGAGCCCGGCCAACGCGGCCGCACTTCACCATAATCCGCTCAATCAGTCTGCGGCAGCTTGGCCGCATCACGCTGGCTTCCTGACTGGCGGCGGCGATAGCGGACCGTGCCGGCCATTACCAGGCCGCCGAGCCCAAGCATCAGGGCGTAGCTCGCCGGTTCCGGCACGGCGGCGGCACCGATGGCCAGTCCATACGCACCGCTGATGCCGGTAATCAAGGATGCGTTGATGACTGAGCCGTCGAGGTTGTAGCTGCCGATAGTGCCGGTGCTTGAGTTGGCGACATAGAGGGTGGAGCCGAACACTGCCAGCCCGCGGGGGTCACCCAAACCGGCAATCAATGGGTCGGCGTAGGCCGTGGCTGTACTGTATTGGTAGCTGTTGACCGTGTCGGTGGCGTGATGGGCGGTGAACAGGGTGTCGCCGGATACGGCCATGCCGTAGGTGTCCCCATCGCTGGTGGGAGTAATATTGGCGATCATCTGCCCGGGAGGGGTGCCAATGCTCAGGTCGTAAATTTGAATTCCGCCGCCCGAGGCCGTGGCGTTGGCGACAAAGAGATGGGAATCTGTCGCGGCCACTCTGAGGTTGGACAAGTTTGTCCCCAGTCCGGTAACGAAGCCTGCGTTGAGCAGCGTGCCATTGTTGGCGTTGTAAGTGCGGATCGAACCGTTGCCCTCCTCGGCGACATACAAGGTGGCACCGGACACGGCCATTTTGACACTGCCACCTACGATGCCGGAGATCAGGGTCGTGCCGGTTGGGTTGTCGTCGTTCAGGTCGTAGCTGATAATGCTATTAATGGTGGCGACGTAGAGGGTGGAGCCGGACACGGCCAGTTCAGTCGGCATGCCGACCGAACTGGTGTTGATGAACGACGTGTTGATGACCGAACCGTCGAGGTGGTAGCTGCCGATGGTCTGGCTGGAGCTGTTGGCGACGTAAAGGATTTGGGCGGGTGCGAGCGGCGCGAGCCCAATGATTAGGGCGGCGCCGGCGATGAGCCGGCGGGCGGTTGTGCTCCGGGAAATGAACAGGGAAAGCAATTTCATCGCGGCCGATAGAGGCAGCGCGTATCAGTTCGTCAAGCCATAGCCCGGCCCGGGGTCGTGCCTTTGATTCCTGCCGCTATCCCTCGCGATTCTGAGTATGCCGAAGGAGGAATCAGGGATTGAACGTCGCCGGTGCCGCGCCGCCTGCGCTTTTGTTTTCGAGGGCGTCGGCAAACGTACGGCCGCCGGCGGCGAGACCGGTCATCACGGCGCCGAAATCGCTGCCGTGGGCGATGAGCCGGCCGCCTTTGTTGAAGATGTGCTGGATTTGCGCGGCGGTGCCGGCGGGGCGGCCCCAGGCGATGCCGTGCTTCGCGGCGGCGGCGGCCACGGCGTCCTCGGCGGCGAGGAGCTTGGGATTGGTCCAGTCGAGGGCGCAGCCGAGCCGCAACGAAAGATCGCCGGGGCCGATGAACAGGCCGTCCACGCCGGGCGTGGCGGCGATGGCCTCGACGTTGGCAATGGCTTCGGTGGTTTCGATTTGGAGAATCAAAAAGGTCTCGCGGTTGGCGTCGGCCGGGTAGGCGGCGGTGCCGTCGAGATAGTAGTTGTTGTCATGACCGGCGCCGTCGAGTCCGCGCTGGCCGAGGGGCGGAAACTTGGCGGCCTGCGCGAGAGCGGCGGCCTCGGCGGGCGTGTTGACAAACGGGCACATGAGGCCGGCCGCGCCGTCCTCCAGCAGGCGGTAGAGATCGTTGGCGTTGCGGCTGCCGGTGCGGACGATGCAGTCGATGTTGGCGAGGTGATGCTGCAGGAGGATGCGCTGGATCTCGTGGCGCTCCCAGGTGTTGTGCTCGGTGTCGAGCCAGATGGCGTCGTAACCGGACTTGGCGGCGTGGGCCGGCAGCATGTTGACCGGATAATACATGCAGGCGATGCGAACGGCCTGATCTTGACGGAGACGGGAGCGGATGCGGGAGGGGCGCATGGGTGAAGCGCCAATCAAACGCGTGGTCGCGGGATTGGCGAGGAAGTTTCCCGCGGATCAACGGCCGAGCAGCGAACGCAGGTCGTCGAGCGAGAGCCGGGCGGAGACGGCGTCGCTGGCCTCGAAGACATCGGCGAGCAGCGCGCGTTTTTCCTCCTGCAGGGCGAGCACCTTCTCCTCGACCGTACCGCTGCAGATGAGTTTGTAGCTGGTGACGGTGCGGGCCTGGCCGATGCGATGGGCGCGGTCGGTGGCCTGGGCCTCGACGGCGGGATTCCACCACGGGTCGAGATGCACGACAGTGTCCGCCCCGGTGAGGTTGAGACCGGTGCCGCCGGCCTTGAGCGAGAGCAGGAAAATCGGGATATCCGGCGAGGCCTGAAACCGGTCCACCTCGCGCTGCCGGTCGCGCGCGGTCATCGAGCCGTCGAGGTAGCAATGATCCAGACCGAGTGATTCCAACTCGGGCCGGAGCAGGGCGAGGAGCGAGGTGAACTGGGAGAACACGAGGACGCGGTGGCCGTCGTCCACGGCCTCCTCCAGCAGTTCACGCAACACGTCGAGCTTGGCGGAATCCGCGGCCTTGGCCTCCGGCGTGACGAGACGCGGATCGCAGCAGATCTGCCGCAGGCGCAGGAGTTGGGTGAGCGTGGCCATGCGCAGCCGGCCCTCGCTGGCACCGCCGGCGGCGAGGTCGAGCAATTCGCGCTCCGATTGCTCCTGCCAACGGCGGTAAAACGCAGCCTGCGCGGCGGTCGGTTCGCACCAGAGGACCTGCTCGATTTTTTCGGGCAATTCGGGCGCCACGGTCTGCTTGGTGCGGCGCAGGATGTAGGGCGCGGTGCGCTGGCGCAGGCGTTCGTCGTGCCAGGATCGCTCCTCGCCGCGCGTGCCGGCCGGCAGGACGTCCACCAGCCCGGGCATGATGAACGCGAAGAGCGCGCGCAGGTCGTCGTAGGAGTTTTCCAGCGGCGTGCCGGTGAGCACGAAACGCGTCTGCGCGCGCAGGGCGCGGAGTGCGGTGGCGTTTTGCGAGTGCCGGTTCTTGATGTGCTGCGCCTCGTCGGCGATGGCGCAGGTGAACTCGACGCCGCCGAACACTTTCTTGTCGCGGGTCAGCGTGCCGTAGCTGGTGATGACGAGGTCGAAGCCGGCGAAGGCGGAGGCGTTTTTCAGGCGCTGCCCGCCGTGATGCACAAACGTGTTCAGCTCCGGGGTGAAACGCGCGGCCTCGCGGCGCCAGTTTTCCAGCAGGGAGGCCGGGGCGACGACGAGCCGCGTGATGTGCGGATCGCGGGGCAGGGCGGCCAGCAGTGCGAGCGCCTGCAGGGTCTTGCCCAAGCCCATCTCGTCGGCGAGCACGCCACCCAATTGCTGTCCGTGCAAATACCACAACCACGCGACGCCGAGCCGCTGATAGGGGCGCAACTGCGCGGCGAAAGTGCCGGGCACCGGGGCGGGGGGCAGGGAGGTGAGTTCGCGCAGGGCGCGGCTGCGTTCCTGCCATTCGGCGGTGGGTTGGAAATTCGGCGAGAGTTCCTCGAGGATGGCCTGCGCCTCGGGCACGCGGGCGCGGTTGATGCGCAGCGAGGCGTGCGGGGTGGCGGTGGCGGCGGTGGTGTTGGCGAGGGCCTGCTGGGCGGCGGCGAGCTTGGTGAGTTTTTCCTGATCGAGCAGGTAGATGCGACCGGCGTGCTCGATGTAGTTGCGCCCGGTGGCGAGCGCGGCGCGCACCTCGCTGTCCGGCGCCTGGCCGGCCTGCAGGTCGAGGTTGACCACGAAATCGTCACCGGCAGCGGCCACCTGGGCGGAGAGTCCGGCTTCCTGCAGGTGGGCGGTGCGTTGCGTGAAGTTGTCGGTGAATTCCGCGTCGAGCCGCGTGCGCAGCCGTTCGCCTTCGCGGGCGAGAAAGTTCAGCACCTTGTGCCGGTCGCGCAGCCACCATTTGCGGTTGGAGGGCTCGAGTGTGAAACCATGGCTCTTGAGCAGCGCGAGCATGGTTTGATAGCCGGGATGCTCGCGCGACGGCAAAGTGACGGCGAGGAAGTGCTCGCTGCCGTCGATCACGGTGGGGGCCAGGCGGGGAGCTTCCGATCGTCGACGCGGAATGGGTGCGGGCGTCACCGGCGGTGATGGGGTGGCAGCGTCCAGCAGGGCGTCGTGCCTCCATGGCGCGGGCGCGCGGTTGGCCTCCACAAACACGGGCTGACCGGCGAGAGCGCGGAGGAGTTCGCGCAGTTGCGCCCGGTTGAGCTGGATGAATTTTGGCGGGGTGGTGCCGCCGCACCAGCGTTGGAGCAAGGCGAGGGCGGGCAGGAGCGCGGGGGCGGGCGCGGTGTCCAGGTCCAGTTCCACCCTCAGCGGCACGGCGTCGCGGCCGATGGCGGAGTTGAGGTTGGGTGGCAGGTGAAGCAGGAGCATGCGCAAGGGGGGATGATTCCCGCATTCAGCGCGCGCAGGGCAACCCCTATCTGTTGCGGAGGGCGGCGTCCGCGGCATGAAATCGCTTGGTTGTGCCGCGTCACGTGTTATGCACTCGCAGTGCACCCCATGACCAAGCGGAGCCTCCAACTTCTGCGCCACTTCCCCTGGTCCCCGTTGCTGTGCTTTGGTTTTGCGTGGTTGGTGATGCAGACCGGGCTGATGCAGCAACTGGCGTGGAAGAGCCTCGACTGGCGCACGATGCTGCGGGCGCATTTTCAACCGCCGCCGGATCCGCGCATCGCGGTGGTGCTTTTTGCCGACGACACGGAGATGAACCTGGTGGCCTGGCCGCCGGACCGGGCTTACCACGGCGCATTGACGGAGCTGCTGTCGCTGGCCAAGCCGGCGGTGGTCACGTGGGATGTGATTTTGGACGCGTCGCGCGAGGGCGAGGGCGACGACAGCATGGGCCACGGCGTGCACGCGGCGATGGAGCGGGGCACCAAGGTGGTCACGGGCAGCGTGACCAATTTTGACCCGGTGGAGATCATCGCACCGGAAACCACCGGGCCCACGCGGCCGTTGCGGCAGATCACCGGCGACATCGGCCGGTTGTATGGCGAGGACCACGCGCTGCTGCCGTTTCCGCAGCTGCGCGAGGCGGGCCTGTATGGGTTTGTCGATGCGCCGCACGGGGCGGACGGGATCGTGCGGATGCTGCCGCTGGTGGTGCGGGTGGGCGGGGAGGTGTATGCCTCGCTCGCGCTGCAAACCGTGCTGGCGTATTACGACGTCGAGCCGGAGCAGGTGCGGGTGGTGCTGGGCGACGGCATTTATCTGCCGGCAGCGGACAAGGAGAGGCGCATTCCGATCAACGCGAGCGGCATGTATTTCATCAACTACCGTTACGACCAGAACCTGCGATTCAAGTCCGACGGACATGGCGAGGAGGGCAGCACGGGTCAGGACGAACTGAGGTTGGATTTTCCGACCGAGTCCTACGGCGGGATCCTGCTGAAACTGAACGCACATTATGTGGAGCAAAACCCCGACTGGCCGCCACCGCCGGACCTCGAGGGCAAGGTCGTTTTCATCGGCCAGACGGTCACGGGCAAGGCCGACGCCGGGCCGACACCGCGCTCGGCCTACGCCCCGCTGGTATTGGTCCATGCCAACGTGGTGCACAACATCCTGACGGATGATTTCGCGTGGCGGGTGCCGGATGCGGTGATCTGGAGCGCGATGTTTCTGGTCGGCATGGGCACGGTCTGGATCGCGCGCAAGGGCACGCTGTTCCTGATGGTGGCGAGCGGTGTACTGGTGCTGGCGGCCTACACCAATCTGGCGATGTGGGGTTGGATTTTCCTGAGCTGGTGGTTCCCGTGGGTCGGACCGTTGCTGGGTTTCCTGCTGCTGGAGTCCTTCGTGGTGGGCCGCCGGGTCTGGCAGGAGCAGAAATCAAAGCTGGCGATCAAGGGCATGTTTGGCAGCTACGTTTCGCCCGAGGTGGTGGAGCAGCTGGTCAAGGCCGACGAACCGCCGCATCTCGGGGGCCGGGAAACGGAGATTACGGCCTATTTCAGCGACATTCAGAGTTTCTCTTCCTTTTCGGAGCAGATGTCGCCCAAGCGACTCGTGGAGCTGATGAACGAATACCTCACGGTCTGCACCGATATCGTGCAGGAGGACGGCGGCACGCTGGACAAGTACATCGGCGACGCGGTGGTGGCGATGTTCGGCGCGCCGATCGCCCATCCGGCGCACGCCTACCACGCCTGCGTGGCGTCACAGCGGGTGCAGCTGCGCCTGGCTGAGCTACGCGAAAAATGGCGGGCCGAAGGCGACGCATGGCCGGAGATCGTCACCCGCATGCAATCGCGCATCGGACTCAACACCGGCCCGTGCATCGTCGGCAACATGGGCAGCCGCACGCGGTTCAACTACACCATGATGGGCGACAACGTGAATCTCGCCGCCCGCATGGAATCCGGCGCGAAGAGCTGGGGCGTTTACACGATGTGCACCGAGGCCACGCGCGCGGCCTGCCGGCAGCACGGCGGCGACCGGGTGGTTTTTCGTCCCTTGGGACGGATCGTGGTCAAGGGCCGGGCACAGCCGACCGACATCTTCGAGATCGTCGGGCTCAAGGAACACGTGCCGACATCGGCGCATGAGTGCATCGGCCTGTTTGAACAGGCGCTGGCGCACTATTACGCCCGCGATTGGGAGCGCGCCCTGCAGGTGCTGGAGCGTTGCAGGGCGTTGGAAATCAACCAGCCCGGGGTGACGCCCGGGGTTTCCAGCAACCCTTCGTTGGTCTATCAGCAGATCATCGGCCACTACCGGGAGCAGCCGCCACCGCCGGACTGGACCGGGGTTTATGTGATGCATGAAAAATAGAATCTAATAGGCGGCATTCATGCAGTTATCATAAGTTATGCCCCTTGTCTTTTGCGGCCCAAAGTGATTAGAAATGGCCTCCGAAGTCAGCATCATCATGTCACCTCAACCGAGGACTGCGTCATCATGAAACCCCTACGTCTACTCATCGCCGCAATCATCGCTGTCAGCTTCGTTGCCATGGGTCTTGCCCAGGTGACCAACCGCGATGGCACCCTGCTCAGTGTCAAAGGAACGGTCATGGTTAAACTGCCCGGTGTCACCGAGGCCATCCCCGCCACCGAGGGCATGAAAATTCCGGAAGGCACCGAGATCATTACCGGCGAGGACGGCAGGGTTCACTTGGAGGCGCACGACGGCATTATTGCCACCGCCGAAAAGAACACGACGGTGGAGATGGAGCAGTTGAATGTGGACGCTGACGGCAAGCGCAACGCCACGATCAACCTGAAGTCGGGCAACCTTGTCTCCACGCTCGATCCCGCCAAGCGCAACGTGAACCGCTACTCGGTCCGCACGCCGAAGGGCGTGGCCGCGGCGCGCGGCACCGGCCTCTCCATCTCGGTAACGACGGCGGGTGGCGTCACGATGGCGGCGACCGCCGACACCTTTACCTTCACGTCGCCCACGGGCGGTTCATTCAGCGTCCAAGCCGGCATGGTGTCCTACACGCCCCCGGGGGCCACGGAACCGCAACCGGCGGTGCCGCTTTCCTCCGTGGCCGCGACCAATCCCGCCGTGGCCGAACTGGTGCAGAACGCGGTCACCACGCTCGCTGAAGTTGTGCAGAACAACGTCGGCAACCTGCCGGCCGAGTCGGTCACCAATCTCGCTTCCCAAACCACGGCGGTGGCCAGCGCCGCCATGCCCGAACAAGCGGCCGGCTTCACCAGCCAGATCGTGGCCGCGGCCAATGCCCCGACCGCCAGCACCGCCAATGTTGCCGCCCAGGTGACGGCGGCCGTCACCACCGCGGCGGTAACCGCGGCACCGGCCCAGGCCACCCAGGTCGCTTCCGCGGCCACCACGGCCGCGCCGACGCAGGCTGTTGCCGTGGCGTCAGCGGCGGCCTCCGCTGCTCCCGCCCAAGCCGCGCAGGTCGCTTCCGCGGTTACCCAGGCTGCGATCACTCAAACGGCCGCAGGTGGCGCCCAGCAGACCGCACAACAAACTGCGCAGACCGCGGCGGCGGTGGCGGCGGCAGTTACCTCCGCTGCGCCGACCCAAGCCGCCCAGGTGGCTTCGGCGGTTACGCAAACGGTCATCACCCAGGCACAGGCCACGGCGACGGCCACGGGCGGTGCGCAAGCCACCGCGCAATCGACTGCACAGACGGCGGCCACCGTGGCGGCGGCGGTGGCGACCGCAGCCCCGACGCAATCGGCGGCGGTCGCAGCGGCGGTCACGCAAACCGTGGTGACCTCCGCCACGACGACGGCAACCGCCACGGGCGGTGCCCAGGCAACTTCCCAATCCACGGCACAAACCGCCGCCACGGTGGCGGCGGCGGTGGCCACGGCCCAGCCCACCCAGGCGGCCGCAGTGGCGGCTTCGGTGACCCAGGCGGTGGCCACGACCACCAATGCCACGCAGGCATCGACCAACGTCGCGGCGGCCGCGGTGGCAGCCGCGGTGACCAGGACGGTCACCCAGACCGCAGCGCCCAATCAGGCGGCGACGCAAGCCGCTGCCGTGGCCGCCGCGGTGACGACCGTGGCTCCGACTTCTGCCGGTGCGGTGACCGCAGCCGTCCAGCAGACAACCGGTGTGGCCGGCGGCGTGATTGCCCAAGCGGTGGCTGGCGCCACCGGTCAGACCACCGGTGCGGTGCAACAGGCGGCCAATCAATCAACGCAAGTCGCCAACGAAGCCACCCAGACCGCCACAGCGGCGACCACCCAAGCCACGGCGGCGACTACGCAGGCCACGGCGGCGATAACCCAAGCCACGACTGCGACGACGGCTGCGACGGCCGGAGCCCAACAGGCCACCACCGCAGTGCAAAACGTAGTGACCCAGCCGCCGCCACCAACCACCCCGCCGCCCGCTACTCCACCCGTTGAAACGCCACCTGCTGAGACACCTCCGACCGAGACGCCTCCAACCACCCCGGTCGTTGATCCGGGGCAGATCCCGGTCAGCCCGGCCGGCGGTCAGGGCTGATTGTTATCCGGCTCCGTCCCTGTAATGCACAAAGGCGCACCATCAACGGTGCGCCTTTTGATTTGGATCGGGGAAATTGAAGGCTGCGGGTTGATCGGACCGGATGCCCTGAACGATTGGACTTTGGCGCTGTAGTGCCGGCAGGGACGGACCGCCGTGGACGCTCGCGGGTGTGCCTTCTGTTTTCTGCAGAGAGGCCGCGGCGAAACCTATTCCAAAAAGCTGCTTTGCCTGGGCGTCTTGGCGGCGCGTTCGGCGGCCAGTTCCTCCGGCGTGGCGTTGAGATGCCGGGGCGGCTTGCTGGTCTTGCGCGCGACGGCCTGTTCGCGGTCGCTCACGATGCGGTCGCACATGGCATGGATGTGCAGGCGCAACCAGCGGGCCGTGCTGCCGGCGGGCGTGTAGTCGGCGGGCCCGTAGCCGTGAATGCGGCCGGACTGCAGCAGGCGGTCGTTCTGCTCGAACTCGCCGCCGTGGTCGGGGTTGTAAACCCCGTAGGTGCGTCCGCCGCGGCCCTTGACCACCGAAAAGCTCGGGATGTCGCTCGGGCCGTCGGCGATGTAGATCATGTTTTGGAACGGAATGCGGCGGTCCTCGGGCGGCACGTTGGCATTTACGTCGATCGCCGCGTTCTTGTTCGTGCCCTTGTTGATCTCGAAGAGCGCGCGGGTCTTGGTGGTGTTGTCGATGACCATGCCGATCTGCGCGATGACGGCGTCGGCGGAGAGTTCCATTTCGCCCTGGGCCAGAAAGCCGGGTTGCAGCGGATTCTCGATAAACTCGCAGCCCCAGATGCCTTCGACCTGGCCGGCGATGGCGCTGCCCCGGATCATCTCGGCCAAACCGGTGCTGACGATGTAATGCTCCAATTGGATCTCGTGCTTCTCGTATTCCGGCTTTTCCCGCACGTAGGTCCGCATGGTGCCGAAAAAGTCGGGCAGGCCGGGGTAGAAGGCGATGTCACGGCCGCAGTCGCGCAGGATGCGGTTGTTGAGCCGGCCGAACTTGCCGGCGAGCACGTAGGTCAGGATGTGGTTGAGGTAGCTGATTTCGCCCGAGAGGTGATAACCGCGCCGGCGGTAGTTTTCGAGGAGGGCGTTGGTCTCGGCCCAGAAGTTGCCTTCGTCGATTCCGAAGCGGCGGAACAGGGGCGCCTGCATGTAACCGGGGATTAAGGTCTTGTCGAAATCCCAGATGCAGGCGATGATGTTTTGTGTGAAAAGCGTCGCGGACATTGTGAATGGGCACCGGCCGGTCAACCACCGGTAGCCGCGTCCCCAGTTAGAAGCCGCAAGTCGCGGCTCACGCAATTCGCAAATCTCACCCTTTCCGCCCGCCATGGATGCCCTGCCTGACATCACCCCGTTTCAAAACCGGCTCGACGAGCTGGCCGCGCGGATTGCGGACCCGGGGTTCTACGCCAATCCGCGGGCGGCGGCGGAAGTGACGCGGGAGCGTCAGCGGCTCGAGGAATTGGTGGACCGGCACCGGCGCTTCGTCGCGTTGGAATCGCACATCGCCGAGGCGGCGGCGCTGCTGCGCGACCAGTCCGGCGATGCTGACCTGCGCGAACTGGCGGCGGCGGAGTTGCCGGAGATGCAGCGCCAGCACGCGGCCCTGCACGCGGAAATCCTGCGTGCGATGATCCCGCCCGATCCCACCGATTCGCGCAACACCGTGCTGGAAATCCGCGCCGGCACCGGCGGCGACGAGGCCAGTCTTTTTGCCGCGGAACTGCACCGCGCCTATGTGCGTTACGCCGAGGGCCGCGGCTGGAAGGTGCAGCCGATGAGCAGCAGCCCTTCGGAACGCGGCGGGCTCAAGGAAGTGATCTGTTTGGTCACCGGGGCGGAGGTTTACCGGCGGTTGAAATACGAGAGCGGGGTCCACCGCGTGCAACGCGTGCCGGTAACCGAGGCCAACGGCCGCATCCACACCTCGACGATCACCGTGGCGGTGCTGCCGGAGGCGGAGGAGGTGGATGTGCAGATTGATCCGCAGGATCTGGAGATTTCCGTCGCACGGGCCAGCGGCCCCGGCGGGCAGGGTGTGAACACCACGGACTCCGCGGTGCAGATCCTGCACAAGCCGACCGGCCTGATCGTGCAATGCGCCGACGAGCGTTCGCAGCTGAAGAACAAGGCGCGTGCGCTGACGGTGCTGCGTTCACGCCTGCTCCAGCGTCGCGAGGAGGAGGAACGCGCCAAATACGCGAGCCACCGGCGCAGCCAGATCGGCTCGGGTGACCGCAGCGAGCGGATCCGCACCTACAACTTTCCGCAGAATCGTGTGACCGACCACCGCATCGGGCTCACGCTTTACAGCCTGCCGGCGGTGATGGAAGGGGAGATGGATGACCTCATCACCGCATTGCAACGGGCCGAACACGAGGAAAAGCTCGCGCTGCTGACCGGCGGAGTGCCGACAATGGCGCCGGGTGCGCGCGCGGAGGGCAACGGCTGATGCTTACCGTCTTGGAAATCATCAAGCGCACGACCGATTTTCTGGCCGGCAAGGGCGTGGAAAACGCGCGGCTCAACGCGGAACTCCTGGTCGGCCATGCGCTCGGCCTGAAGCGCATGCAGCTTTACATGCTGTTCGAGCGCCCGTTGAGCGAACCGGAGTTGGAAACGATCCGTCCGCTCGTGCGCCGTCGCGGTGCGCGGGAGCCGCTGCAGTATATCGTCGGAGAAATGGAATTTTTCGGTGTCAACCTGAAGATCGATCGGCGCGCGCTGATCCCGCGGCCGGAGACCGAGCACCTGTTGGCATTGATCACGGAGAAACTTTCCGCGGCCCCCGCGCGCATCCTCGATTTGGGCACGGGCAGCGGGGCCATCGCGTTGGGACTGGCGCGGCATTATCCGGAAGCGAAGGTGACTGCGTTCGATGTCTCGGCGGAAGCCGTGGAACTCACGCGGGAGAACATCGCGCGCAACCAACTCGCCGACCGCGTGACGGCGTTGCAATCGGATTGGTTTTCGGCCCTCGACGCTGCGGCCCGTTTCGAACTGGTGGTGTCCAATCCACCGTATCTCACCGCGGCGGAAGCGGCGGACACGGCGGCGGAAATCCGGCAATATGAACCGTCGCTGGCGCTGACCCCGGGTGTCACCGGCATGGAGGCGTTGACGCCGATCATTGCCGGGGCACGCGACCGGCTGGAGACCGGCGGCTGGCTGGCGTTGGAAACCGGCATCGCCCAGCATGCGGCGTTGGCGGCGCAACTGGCGGCGCAGGGCTACACCGGCTTTGAATCGGTGGCGGATCTGACCGGACGGCCGCGCTTCGTGTTTGCGCGCCGGCCTTAACCCTTGGTGTCGGTCTGTGCGGTGAGCGGCGGGCGGTTGCTGACCCAGTAACGGCGGTTTTCCGCGAGGGTGATGGCGTCGTGCACGATGCGCAGGGCTTCCTTCAGGTGAACATCGACTTTGCCGTCGGTATCGTCGATCGGCAGGATTTCATCATCGGCGCTCTCCGGGTCGGCGTGATCCTGCTCGGCGGTCACCGCGGCGACCGCCCCGGCTTCCTCCTCCGTCGCGGGTGGCGGGACGATGTAGATGTCTTCGCGGGGGTAATCGAGCGCCGCGAGCCGTTTGCGCTCGGCGGCCATGGCCTTGCGGAAGGCGGTGTCGGCTTCCTTCTGCTCGCGCCGCTTTTCGAGGTTCAGGGTGACGAGCTTCTCCTGCTGGCGTTTTTGAAACCAATCGACGTTCCGCTGCAGGTAGGAAAATTCCTCGAGGGTGGTTTGGCGTTCCTGACTGGCGTCGCGCAGCGAGGCGACCAGTTCGGAGGCGAGCGGCCGGCCTTCGAACAGGGTGGAGGGGATTTCATCCCAGACGAGGGCGTTGGGCATGTCGGACTCACCGATCGGCAGGAAATCCTCGATCGAGGGCAGGACGATGTCGGGCACCACGCCCTTGAGCTGGGTGGAATTGCCGTTGGGCAGATAATATTTCTGCACCGTGAGCTTGGTCGCGCCGGTTTTGAGCGGGGAGCGGGCGAGCTGCGGCACGAGGTTCTTCATCTCGAGGATGGTCTGGACCGAGCCCTTGCCGTGGGTGGAGCGGTCGCCGATGATGATGGCGCGGCCGTAGTTTTGCAGGGCGCCGGCCACGATCTCGGAGGCCGAGGCGCTGAAGCGGTCCACGAGCACGGCCAAGGGGCCGTCGTAGGCGATGGCGTCGGATTCGTCGCTGTCGACCTGGATCTGGCCGGCGTAATTTTTGACCTGCACCACGGGTCCGCGGTTGATGAACAGGCCGGCCACGTCGATGGCTTCCGTGAGGAAACCGCCGCCGTTGCGGCGCAGGTCGAGCACGAGGCCCTTGATGCCGGCGGCCTGCAGCTTGGTGATGAGCTGCGCGATGTCGAGCGAGGCGCTGGAGCGGTCGGAATCGGTGTCGCCTTCGTCGGCCGGGCCGTAGAAGGAGGGCAGCGTGATGACGCCGATGGGACGGGTGACGCCAGCCGGGTCGGGTACTTGGAAAACGGAGGCGTGGGCGCGGGCGGAGTTGAGTTTGACCAGGTCGCGGGTGATGACGACCTCCTTGCGCGTGGCGGGATCGGGCGCGGCGGCGGGCTGGATCAGCAGGCGGACCCGCGTGTCCTTGGCCCCGCGGATCAGGTCGACGATCTTGCGCAGTTTCATGCCGATGATCTCGATGCTTTCGCCGTCCTCCTGGGCCACGGCGAGGATGCGGTCGTTGGGCTTGATCTGTTTGTTGAGATCGGCGGGACCGCCGGGCACGACTTCCTTCACCACGCAGTAATCGTCCTCCAGCCCGAGCACGGCGCCGATGCCGACGAGCTCGAGCTTCATCTGGATGCCGAAGTCCTCGAAGGTGTCGGCGGAGAAGTACAGCGTGTGGGGATCGTAGAGCCGGGCGATGGTGGTGAGGTAGAGTTCGGCGAGGTCGGAGCCCTCGATGTCGGCGAGGTTTTTCAGCATGCGCTCGTAGCGTTTGCGCACGTTTTGGCGGGCCTCTTCCGGGGTTTTTTCGTTGAGCAGTTCGCCGATGAGCTCGAACTTCAAACGCTGCCGCCACAGTTCGTCCGCCGCGCCGGCGTTGGCGGGCCAGTCGGCCTTGGTGCGGTCGAGCTGGTAGAGGTCGTTGCCGTCGAGGTCGAATTCCTCGCTTTGCAGCACGTCGAAGATCCAGTTGATGCGCTGGCTGGTGCGCTGTTCGTAAATGGAGAAGATCTCGTAGGCGGCGTCGATGTTGCCGAGGGTGCTGACGTTCCAGTAGATGCTCTTGCTGTAACGTTGTTCGAAGGCGGCCTGATCCTCGCCCAAAAAGAACAGGCGCTGGCCGTCCAGCGAGCCCATGTAATCGGTGATGACCTTGGAGTAGTCGGCGCTGCGCACCCCGTCGCGGTTATAATGGGCCTGTTCCAGGAGACGGACCATTGTGCGGGCCTCCGTCGCCAGCGTGGGAGAGGTGGTGAAATTGCGGTCACTCGTCGCCAGCAGGGGAGCGGCGACAAGGGCAAGGATGAGCAGCAGCAAGGTGCCGGGGCGGATGCGGGAGAACAGGGACATGAATGCCTTTGAGAGGGGGACGGAGGCGCAAATGTTTCACGTCTGCCGGCGAAATCAAGCCGGCGGAGGTCTTTGCCGCCGGGCCTCAGCGACGGCTCAGCAGGTCGCGGGCCTCGTCGAGGATGCGCTTTTCCTCCGGGGTGAGGGCGCCAAATCCGTGGCTGTTGATTTTGTCGAGGATGCGGTCGACCTCGGCCTTGAGGTCGCTGCGACTGGAAACATTGACCTGATAGGAAGGGGCGGGTTGGCCGGTTTTGGCCCGGCGTTTGGCCCAGCGCGGCAGCTCGATGCCCACCGATTTGGTCGGCAAGCGCCAGTTGCCCTCGTGAATGTAGCGAAAATAGATCCAACCGGCCATCATGCCGCCCAAGTGGGCCGAATGGGCGAAGCCGAAGGGTGAAAGCGCCCCCATGATCTCGTAGAAGACAAAACCGCACAGGTCGAGGGCCAGCAGACCCAGGGCCACATACTTGGGCTTGAGGGTGACCGGCAGGATGAAGAACAGAAGGAACGTGATCGGCCGGTTCGGGTAAAAACAGGCGAAGATGACCAGCATGCCCGTGACGGCGGCCGAGGCTCCGATGACAAAACCGCCGGTGCTCCAGTTGACCGCGGTCCACAACAAGCCGCCAACCAAGGTGGCCGCGGCGAAGAAGCCCAGCAGTCGGCGCGAACCGATGAGGGTTTCCAGTTCACGACCCAAAAAAAACAGGCCGAGCAGGTTGCCCACGATGTGCAGCAGGTTGGACGGGCTGTGCAGAAATCCGTAGGTCAGCAGGGTCCAGACCTGACCCGAGGCGAGGGCATCCGGGCTGAGCGCGAAGAGGCGGTCAAACTCACGGCCGAGACCAAACCAGCGCAGGAAAACGTTTTGCAGCACGAACCCGGCGATGATGGCCGCCATCAGCCAGACCAACACCGAGGTGGTGGTGCGGGGATAGTCATCCCGCATGTATGAACGGTCGGAAAGCATTTTGCCGCAGTTAAGCCGGTCGGTTGCACAACACAAGCCGGCTCCCGCCGAATCTTGCGGTAATGGCCGGTCCCAGTGCGGGTAATATGTCTCAATTTGCGGGAACACCGCTTGACAGCCGGCCCCATTCCGCCTGTTTGTTTTTCCCCAATATGGCCAACAAAGCAGACAAATGGGAACAGAACGCGGCGGGTAAGTTTTACGTCGACCAGCAATGCATCGACTGTGACCTCTGCCGTGAAACCGCGCCGGGCTTTTTCACCCGCTCCGACGAGGGTGGTTTCTCCTACGTCCACAAGCAGCCGACCACCGAGGAGGAGATCGCCCAGTGCATGGAGGCCCTGGAAGGCTGCCCGGTCGAGGCCATCGGCAACGACGGCGACGAATAAGCGCACCGCTCCGCCCACCTTTGCACCCGGCACCCGCGTGCCGGGTTTTTTGTGTCCTTTTGTGTTTGTTAGCAAAAAATCGGCCATGACTTAACCAGGCCTTGTTTTCTGCGGCGGCATGATTACGGCTGGCGGCATGCAGAGTTTCCGAATCCTCGGGGCGGCCGCCGTTTTGGTTGGTGCCGGGCTGGGTGCGCAACCCGCGCTGGATCTTCCGGCGGTGGTGGTGCATTCGCCGCGCATCGCCAACCAAGCGCCGGTGACCACGTTTGCCACGCCGGTCTCGGCGTTGCGTTACGAACCGGCGGTCGATGTGCAGACCCGCAGCATGGCGGAGGGCCAGGCCGACATTTCGATCCAGGGCGGCATCTTTGAGAACACCGGGATGCAGATCGGCGGGCTCACGCTGCTTGATCCCCAGACCGGACATTACGTTGCCGAGGTGCCGGTGCCGCCGACGATGCTGGGCGCACCGGAGGTACGGACCGGGGCGGTGAATGCGCTCGGCAGCATGAATGTCAATGTTGGCTCCGTCGGCCATGCCTGGCGGGAAATCGCCCCGTCGGGCCTGCTCGCGTTGGGGGCCGGCCAGCATGGTTTCATGCGGCAGGAAATGCATCAGGGCGTGACGTGGGCCGCGGCGGACACGGCGCGGCTCGGGGCGGAGTTGGCGTATGCCCGCTCGGAGTCCGACGGCCCCGTCGCCTTTGGTGATCATGAGTTCGAGCGCATTGCGGGCCGCGTGCAGTGGCGCGATGCACGCCGCCAGACGGATCTCTTTGCCGGGTATCAGTCCAAGTTCTTCGGCTGGCCCAATCTCTACACGCCGTATGGCGTGCCGGAGACCGAGAATTTGCAGACCGTGCTCCTCATCCTGAACCACCGGGTGGAACGCGATGCGGCGGGCCATTTCGAGACCGGCGCGTATTACCGGCGCAACAAGGACGACTACGAATACGACCGGCGGGTGCCCGGACAGTTCAACCCCTATCAACACAAAACGCACGTGCGCGGGGCCTCCGTGTCCGGCCGCGAAGTGCGCGGCGATTGGGCGCTGCTCTATCGCTCCGAAGTCGCCGCGGATGTGCTCCAATCCACGGCCCTGACCTCCGGGCGTTATCATCGCCGCACGATGACGAAATCGGCGCTCGCCACGGAATACACCACGCCCGCCGACGGTGCGGGCAACTGGCATCTGCTTGGCGGCGCGACATGGGATGACTCCAACCGCGACGGCGGCCGGTTCTCCCCGGTGGTGGGCGTCACGCGCCAACGCCCGCCCGGCGAAGGCGTGCAGCACTACGGGCTGGCCTATGCACACAGCACGCAGTTGCCGAGTTACACCGCGCTCAATTCGGCGCCGGCCTCCGGTTTGTTTCGGGGCAATCCTGATCTCGGGCGCACACGCAGCCGGCATCTGGGGCTCACCGCCGCCGGCCGGACGCAAGGCTGGGCGTGGCAGGCGGAGTTGTTTGACCGCCGCGACGATGATCTGGTCGATTGGACGTACCGCCAAGGGCAGGGTGCGCGCACGGCCAACGCGGTTGACACCGTCACGCGCGGCGTGGAACTCGTCGGCCGCAAGGATTTCGGCGCGGGCAACGTCACGCTGGGCTATGCGTGGCTCGACAAGGAGTCGGACTACGGCACGGCGGCGGTGGACGCCAGTTTCTACGCACTGAATTACGCCCGGCACCGCCTGACCGCGGCCATGACGCTGCGGTTGGGGCGCGGCTGGGAATTGCGGATGGACAACGAGGTGCGCCTGCAGGCGGCCAATGACCTGCGCAGCGCCGGGGGCGACGGGGCGGTGTTGAGTTCACTCGCACTGCACTGGCGGCCGACGTGGCATCCGGCCTGGGAAGTGGCCCTGCAGGTCGACAATCTCTGGGGCTCGGAGTTTCAGGAGGTGCCGGCGGTGCCGGCGGCGCCCCGGCAATGGGCGGTGAGTGTGGCGCGCGGCTGGTAACGCTTGCGGTTTGACAAAGCCCCCGGAGCCGGGGTCTTTCACCGCATGCACGACAACCCGTTTCTGGCCCCTGATTTCCATATTCCCTGGCGGCAACTCAAGCCCGACCAGATCGAACCCGCCGTCACCACCGCGCTGCGACGCGCCGCGGAGCAGATCGACGCGATCGCCGGGTTGGCGTTGGCAACGGTGAATTACGACAACACCTTTCTGGCTTTGGAAAAGGCCACGGAAGAGTTGAACAACACCTGGGGCAAGGTCGCCCATCTGCAGTCCGTCGAGGATTCGCCGGCCCTGCGCGAGGCGCACAACCGCATGCTGCCGCAAGTCACCGCATTTTACACCGGCATCCCGCTGAACGTGGAACTCTGGCGCCGGTTGCGCACTTTCGCGGAGAGCCCGGCGGCCAAGGAAATCACCGGGGTGCACCGCCGTTTCATGGACGAGACGGTGGCGGATTTTCGTCAGGCCGGCGCCGATCTGCCCGACGACAAGCGCCGCCGGTTGGAGGCGCTGCAGGGCGAACTCGCGCAGCTCACGCAGAAATACGGCGAAAACGTCCTCGATGCGACGAATGCGTGGGAGCTCATCGTGACCGACGAGGCCCGCCTCAAGGGCCTGCCGGCGCACGCCAAGGCCGCCGCGCGAAAATCCGCGGAGACCAAGGGCAAACCGGGCTGGCGTTTCACACTGCACCAGCCTTCGCAGGAGCCCTTCATGACGTATCTCGAGGACGCCGAACTGCGGCGCGAACTGTGGACCGGGGCCGTGGCCGTCGGCGGCCGGGAGCCGCACGACAACACCGCGTTGATCAAACGTATCCTGCAATTGCGCGCGGAGAAGGCCGCCTTGCTCGGCAAAACGCATTTCGCCGATCTGGTGCTGGAGCGCCGCATGGCGAAGACCGGGGCCAAGGCGCTGGCCTTTATCGATGATCTGCGGCAGCGCGCCGCCGAATCTTTTGCGCGGGAAACCCGCGAACTCGAGGAGTTCAAGGCCGCGCAAACCGGCCGCCCGGTGGGGCGGCTGGCGCCGTGGGAAATCGCCTACTGGTCGGAAAAACTCCGGCAGTCACGCTACGCCTTCGACGAGGAACAGCTGCGGCCGTATTTCCCGATGGACCGCGTGATCGGCGGGCTCTTCGACCTGGTCGGACGTATCTTTGGCCTGCAGGTGGTGAAGCAGACCGATCCGGCGATCGAGGTCTGGCATCCGGAGGTTTCGTTTTACGATCTGCGTGACAAGGCCGGGCGGCACCTCGGTTCGTTCTACACCGACTGGCATCCGCGCGAATCCAAGCGTGGCGGCGCGTGGATGAACTACCTGCTCACCGGCGGCCCGCAGCCCGACGGCTCGCGTCGGCCGCACCTCGGCCTCATCTGTGGCAACCTCACGCCGCCCGCGGACGGCCGGCCCGCCTTGCTCACGCACCGCGAGGTCGAGACGATTTTTCACGAGTTCGGCCACCTGTTGCATCACCTGCTGGGCGAGGTGGAGATCAAGTCGCTCAACGGCGTCAACGTGGCGTGGGATTTCGTCGAGCTGCCCTCGCAGATCATGGAAAACTGGTGCTGGGAGTGGGAGAGTCTCGACCTGTTTGCCCGGCATCATGAAACCGGCGCGGCGATCCCCGACGACCTGTTTGCCAAGCTGACCGCGGCGAAGAATTTTCGTTCGGCCACGGCCATGCAACGCCAGGTGGCGCAGGCCAAGATGGATCTGCTGCTGCACATCCGCACGGAGGAGCTGCTCGCGGCCGACGATTTGGAGACCGTGGTGCGCGCCGCGATCGCCGACTGCCTGCCCGCCACCGAACCGGCGGCGCCGACGATCATGCGGCGCTTCAACCACATCTTCTCCGATCCCGTGGGCTATGCGGCCGGCTATTATTCCTACAAGTGGGCCGAGGTGCTCGATGCGGACGCGTTCACGCGGTTCAGGCAAGAGGGTTTGTTCAACGCCGACACCGGGGCCGATTTTGTCGCGAAGGTGTTGAGCCGGGGAAATTCAGCCAAACCGGAGGAACTGTTCCGTGCTTTCATGGGTCGGGACTGTGATCCGGAGGCCCTGTTGCGCCGTTGCGGGCTGCTGCCAGCGGCCTAGGGCGGTGGTGGCAGGGCGCCGCAACCTGGCCCATGCGACGTTTATTCATCCTCCTTGGCGCGGCGGGCGTCTTCGTCGCGTTGGTTTTGGTTTCCCTGCCTTGGTGGTGGGGAGCGGTGCTCCGGTTGGGCGGTGCGCGGATGAACGTCGAGTTTGGCGAGTATCAGCGGATCGGTTACGCCCGCTGGGCCGTGACCGGGGTGCGGTGGAGCGGCGCCGCCGGCGATTTTTCCGCCGGGCGGATCGAGTTGCCCCATCCTTTGCGGCTGGCCTTGGGCCGGAGTGAAGCCGGCCGCGTGCAGTTGGAGGAGTGGAGTTGGATCAGCGCATCGCCCGGCAATCCGCCCGGGACCGATGGGGAGGAAACCGGCGGATGGCGGCCGGCCTTTGATCGACTGGCGCAAGCGATGTACCCGCTGCAACGCTGGTTGCCGCCAGTGGAGGCGCGCGTCGGCGTGATCGGATTCGCCGACAGGCGAATCCAGGTGGGGCGCGCCGCTTGGGAGCCGTCGAATGCGCAACTGACTTTTGACGGGCTCGCTTGGGGCGAGGTTATTCTCAGCGGAGAGGCGGTTTGGGATTCAGACGCAGCAAACTGGACCGGGCGGCTGACTTCGGCGGACGCCGTTGCAAATTTCGAACTCACCCCGGCCGGCGCCCGGCTCAACGGGACATGGTGGCGGCAAGCCTGGACGGCTTCGGCGGAATTTGCCCCGACCGGATGGCGGCCCGAAGTGGCTGCACTCGATGCCGCCAACTGGGTTTTGCCCGGAGAACGTTTGGGGCTGGCGGGCCGTTATGCAGAGATCCGCGTTGAGGGACATGCCGATTGGGTCAACGGCCGGCTCGACTTCACAGTCACCGCCGACGGAGCTCCGGTTGAAGGGAGTGAGCTGCCGCCGCTGAAAGTCATGGCGGCGGCTCACGGCAGCCCGGAGGCCGTCACCATCACGGCGCTCGACGTGATTGCGCCCGGCGTGACCGCGCATCTCAGCCAATCGGTGACGATGGGAACTTCCGACCAAGGCGAAACCTGGCGCACCCCGGCCACGTTTGCGGTGGCGGCGGATTTGGCGATTCTCACCCGGGATGCGATTCAGGGTAAATTGAACGGGAAGGTTGATTTGGAGCCGACAACCGACGCATGGCCCCGGTTGAAGGCGGTCGTTGCAACCGATGCACTGCGCTGGCGGGACTGGCCGGAAGTCACGGGTCGCGGCGAGGCGACATTGGAGGACCGGGTGCTGTCCGTGCAGGCGATGAAGTTCGTGGCGGACGATGCGTCGCAGATCAGTCTGGCCGGTAAATGGGACCTGAAAACCCGGACCGCGAGCGACGTGGTCGCGCAGGGGCAGGTGGCGCGGCGTTGGGTGGCGCGCTGGCTGCCCGAGCAGGTGGTTTTTTCCACCTTTGCCGTGGAGATGAAGGCGGCGGGGACATGGCCGGAATTGAACCATCAAGGAACGGTCAGGGCGGCGGACATCACGATCGGACCGCTCAAGCCGTCGCAGTGGACGCTGGATTGGACGGGGGTGGGTTTGGCCAGGGTTGAGGGCACCTTGGTCGGACAGGCCGGCCAGAGCGGACTGTCCCTCACGGCACAGAAATTGGATTCTGGTGCGGAGCTGTCCGCCCTGACGCTCCGCCGGGCGGACGGCGAGGAACTGAGTCTCACCCAGCCGGTATCGCTGGCCTGGCAACCCGCATTCCGCCTGGAGCAATTTGAATTGCAGGGCGCAGAGGAGCGTTTGCGCATTTCGCTGTCAGCACCCTGGCGGTTGGGGTTCTTCGTTACACACTTGGGAAAACCATGGCTGGAAGATTGGTTGCACCTGCCGGCACCGGACTGGTCGGTGGAAACCCTGCAGGTTTCGGGCGCGATGGCCGACGGGGTGTGGTTGGGGCGCTTGGATGCCCGGGCGGCGGTAGAAATCGGAAATGAGCGCGCGGCCCAAATCGCGCTCGCGGCGAATTTCGGTCCGGATGGGGTGGCGATCGAGCAGGGAGAAATCAGCGAGGAGCAGCAGCCGATCCTGCTGCTGACCGGCAATCTGCCGTTGACGCTGATGCCAGGTGCCGCGGGCTCGAAATGGTTGCTCAATGATTCGGCGCCGCTGAGCGCCGCGATCAGCAGTGTGAACAATCCCGCGTTTTGGGCCCAATTCCACGCCCTCACCGGCATCGAATTCGAGGCGCCGGCGTTGGCCGCCACCTTGCAAGGCACCTGGGAAAACCCGGCGGGTGAGATCAGCCTCGACGCGGCCAAGGTGCGGTTCGATCCGGATCGCTGGGGCACGCACTGGCCGGAGTTGGCGCAACTGCGGGCCCGCCTCTCGGGCGACGATGAAGGGCTGATTTTGGATACGCTGGCGGTCGAGATTTTCGGCCAGGCCGTGCATGCCTCGGGTCGGCTGCCGCTGGAGCGGGACAAACTCTTTCTGCTGCGCGACGATCCCTGGGCCTTTTTGCGGCAGCTCGGCGAAGGCAAGCTTGAGGTTCCCGCTGCGGATCTGGCGCGCTGGTCCGCCTTGGCCCCGCAAGTGCTCGCCCCGACCGGGCGGCTGCAATTGTCCTTGCGCGCCTCGCCCGGCGGCCGGCTGGACGGCACCCTGCGGCTGAGTGATGCGGCGACCCGTCCGATCGGTCCGTTGGGTGCGATTCAGGATATCACGGCCGACATGCGTTTTGCGGACCGGACCATGACGATTGAATCGATCGAGGCCCAGACCGGCGGCCGGCCGGTGATGTTGACCGGGGACGTTACCTGGCCCGCCGCCGGCGCGCCCGTGCTCAATCTTCTGCTGAAAGGGGACAATCTGCCGTTTGTGCGCCAGACCGGGTTGCTGCTGCGGGGCGACGTGGACCTGAAATTGCAGACCGATGCGAACGGCGCGACCTGGGTGCGTGGCGGCGTCAATTTGCGTGACGGTTTGCTGCTGATGGATCTCCAGGCCTTGCGACCGGGGCAGGGCGGCGGGTCATCGGCTGCCGGGCGTCCGCCTTACTTCAGCGTGGAGGAGCTGCCGTTCGCGGATTGGCGCCTGGATGTGAAGTTGCAGGGACGGCGGTTCATGCGCGTGGAGACACCAGTTTTCAGCGGCCGGGCCTCGGCTGATTTTCAAATGCACGGGACGCTGCGCGAGCCGCGGGCCGTGGGCGAACTGACGGTGCCAAGGGGATGGATGAAACTGCCCTTTGCCAGCTTTGAGGTTACGGAGGGCTGGATCCGCCTGCAGCAGAACGATCCCCATGTGGTCCGGCTGGCCATCGTCGGGACCGCCCGGCG
Source organism: Opitutaceae bacterium (assembly GCA_019455245.1). GTDB lineage: Bacteria > Verrucomicrobiota > Verrucomicrobiia > Opitutales > Opitutaceae > Cephaloticoccus. Next base: position 56,327 of record JACFMR010000003.1, on the reverse strand, counting down.
CATGGGCTATGACCTGCGCATGGAACTCACCGGCACGGCGAACGAACCCAAGCTGCAATTTTTCTCCAGTCCGCCGCTTTCCTCAGACGAAGTGCTTCTGCTGGTGATGGCGGGCGAGGCGCCGCAAAACGAGATCAACTCCTCCGCCGCCCAGCGGGCGGCCCGGCTGGGCGCCTATCTGGGGCAATCGCTGATCAACCAATACACCGGACGGATCGGCGAGGAGGATCGGCTGAAGATTTCGGCGGGCGACAGGATCACCCGCGAGGGCCGCGAGACCTACCTGATCGAATACGATCTGGGCCGACGTTGGTCATTGATCGGCGAATACGACGAATTTGACGACTACAATGCCGGGCTGAAACGGGAGATATTTTCCTCGCGGCGAAAGGAGGAGACGGATGATCGGTAACGGCAAGGTTCCGGGGCCAAAGCGGCTGGCACGGCTCATGATCACGCTGGTGTGTCTGGCCGGTTTGACGGCCCGCCTTGGCGCCGCCGAAGCGTCGCGGCCGGCGCCGGCCGGCATCAAGGTTGCGGGACTGGGCTGGTGGGATGACCGGCAGATGAAATTCTCCCTGGAGCGCATGCTGGGCGAATCGCATGGTGCGGTCCTGCGGGCCAATGCCGTGGAGGATGCGGTGTTTCTGCTGATGTCATCCCTGGCGCGGGAAGGTTATTTGCGACCGACGGTGCAAACCCGCATCACGCTGCAAGACGGCCGGACGCTCGATTTTACGTTTGATCACCGTCTGCGAACCCTTTTGCCCCGGCCGATGGCGGCCGTGGCGTTGGAACTGAAGGTGGACGCCGGGGTGCGTTATGTTTTGCAGGAAGTCACGGTGAACGGCGGGGATGAGATCATGGCGGCAGAAAAAGCCCGCCTCTTCTTTGGGTTTGGCGAAGGCTTTCTCGTGGGAGCCGCGGATCGCATCTACAACCCGGCGAGATTGAAAACGTCCGCGGGGCGACTCGAGGACGAGCTGCGACGGCGCGGATACGGTCGGGCGACGGTGCAGCCGGTGGTTACCGCCATCGACGACACGACGGGACAGGTGATGGTGGAGGTCAGCGTCACGCCCGGACCGCGCTGGCTGATCCGGTCGATCACCCTGCCGACGGAGGTGCCGGCGGGGGTGGTGCTGCCAACCTTCGGGCCGGCAGCGGGGGAGACATGGAATGCGGGCTGGCAGCAGGATGCGGCGGAGGCGGTCCGGCAGGCGTATTTTGCGGCGGGCTATCCCGATGTGCGGGTGAGGGTGGAACCCCAATTGGGCGAGGGCACCGCCACCGAACAATCCGTCCACGTGGCCATCGGGGTCGATCCGGGGGAACAAGTGAGGATTGGCGCGGTGCGGTTCACCGGAGCCAACCGGACCCGGGAACCGGTGCTGTTTCGTCGGGTTAGGTCCCGTGCCGGGGACCCGCTGGACCCGCGTCGGATCGAGGAGAGCCGCCACCGGTTGTCACGCCTGGGTATTTTCCGGCGCATCGATCTGGATTACGAACCGGCCGAAGAGGGGGAGCGTGACGTGATTTTCCGATTGCAGGAACAGCCGGCCTGGAAGGCGGCCCTGCTGGTGGGATATGGCAGCTATGTGCAGTTGCGCGGTGGGTTTGAATTGTCGCACTCCAATCTGTGGGGCTCCGCGCATCGCAGCCGGCTCCAACTGGTGCAGTCCATCAAGGATGCGCGGGGAGATTACACCTACACGGTGCCGGAATTGTTCGGCGAGGAACTCGACGGCAGCGTGCGGCTGTTTGGTTTGCAGCGGGAGGAGGCTGCCTTTCAACGCGAGGAATACGGCGGTTCGGTCACTTTTCGCCGGCGATTGCCGTGGGTTAAGGCGGACGGGCGCCTCGGTTACACGTATCAGTCGCTCCGCAATGAGGACAATCTTCTGGGCACACGATCGGTTGATCGGTCGCAAACCACGGTCTCCAGCCTCGATGCCGGTCTGACGCGCGATCGGCGGGACAATCCCTTGCGCCCGCGCCGGGGTTACCGCTGGTTTGGCCAGGCCGAACTGGCGTCAACCCGGCTGGGCGGCCAGGTGGATTACCAGCGCTTCGAACTGGGCGGCAGTTATCACACCGCGTGGGGCCGCGGCCGTTGGCTGCATGCCGGCATGATCCACGGGGTGGTGTTGACGATGGGCACGCCGAATGACCTGAAGTTGCCGGTCAACAAGCGGTTTTATCCCGGCGGCGACAGCGATATCCGCGGATATCTCGACGGCGAGGCGGCGCCGCGGGATGCGGCGGGGGCCTTCATCGGCGCGAAAACCTATGTGGGCATGAACTTGGAACTGGAGCAGGCTTTGGCCAAATCGTGGTCGGTGATCCTCTTTTTCGATGCCCTCGGGACCGCGGCGGAACTGGCCGACTACCCGTTGGGGGAGCGGCTCTACAGCATTGGCCTGGGCCTGCGCTACCAGACGCTGATCGGGCCCGTACGCTTGGAATACGGCCATAATCTCAATCCGCGGGTCGGCGACCCCGACGGCACGTTGCACCTCACGGTGGGGTTCCCGTTCTGAATGGGCCGCGTGCCTGTTGGTCCGGACTACTCGCCCACGATGAAATACGTCACCACGCCCGCGACGTAGAAGGCCAGCCCGGTCACCAGCAGGCAAATCTCGGTGAAGAAGAGCCGGGTCTTTTCGTTGCGGTAGCGAATCACGCGCGTGACGAGATCGAGATCATTGTCGCCCTGAAACTGGGTCACCCAGCGGATGCGCAGGCTGCCGCCCAAAATCAACACGGTGGAGGCGAGGGTGGCGATGATGCCGAGCGCCAGGGACCCGCGGGCAAACCAGCCCGAGGCCGCGATCTTGGGGCCGGAAAACCCGGTGATGGTAAGCGCCAGCGTCGTGATCGTGAGCATGATCTGCGCGCGGGTTTGCAGCACATTGAATTGCTGCATCAGCATGTCGACGGCCCCTTTGATTCCGCGTTCGCCCTGGACGGCGAGCAACTGGCGGGCCTCCGCTTCGGCGGTGGCATGCAGGGTGGGGCGATCGGCCGGATTTGCCATTTACACCGCGACAATGACGCAGCATGTAAAACCTTCCATTCCTTTTTTATGATCATCGCAGACATCGCCAACATTCCCGGGCGCACCTTTCCGGCGCGCCGTTACGGCCGCGGGCTCGTCGGCTCCGGCCCCCAGCCCATCAAATCCGACAATTTCTCCATGGGTTACGTGGTGCTCGAGCCCAATGGCGGGCAGGTGCCGTGGCACAACCAGGAGCAGGAGGAAGTTTACATGATCCTGCAGGGCCGCGGCGAAATGTGCGTGGACACGGAGAAGCGGGAGATCAGCGCCGGCCAGATGGTTTACATGCCGCCGGGCAAATTTCACCAGCTGACCAACATCGGCGACACACCGTTGCACATGATGTATTGCTATGTGCCGGGTGGCGATGTGGCGCACTGGCGCCAGGAACTCGACGGCACGTTGCCGCGGGCCGGCGAGGACGACATCCCGCCGTTGCCGCCGGGCGCGCAGCCGCAGTGTACGAAGAAGGCAGACTAAGCTCCGTTCAGCGGTCGCGAAACGCGCTGGGGCTGCGGCCGGTTTGGCGGCGGAACCAGCGCGCAAAGTAATTCGGATCCTCGAAACCCGCCCGGGCGGCGGCTTCCGCGACGCTGGAGGCCTCGCGCAGTGCGCGTTGCGCGGCGTCGAGCCGCAGGCGGTTGCGCTGGGCGCGCAACCCGAGGCCGGTTTCGCGTTTCAACCGGCGCGTCAGATGATCGGGATGATAGCCGGTTTGTCGGGCGACTTCGCCCAGCGGCACCGTGCCGCCCAAGAGCGGGCGAACTTTGTCGCTCAAGCGCGGGGTCGGTGCGGTCTCGGGCGTAACCGGGGCCGAGCCGAGCAAGCGGGCGACCACCGCGAGAATCGGGGCATAATCGGCGAGGGTCAGGCGCCCCTTGGGCGGCACCTGGGCGAGTAGGGCGTGCAGTTCATTCAGCGTTTCCGGCGGCAGATGCCGGTGCATCGGCCGCAGGCGCGGACTCTCCTTTGTCTCGTAGTCCAGCACCAGACAGACCGGCCGGCTGGCCTCCAGCGTGGCAAACCCATGGGGTGTGCCCGCGGGGATGATGAACAGGTCGCCCTTGCGGGCGTGCCGCTGCCGCCGGTTGACCGTCTGCAGGCCCTCGCCGTGCAGGAACAGGATCAACTGCGTGTAAGCATGCCGGTGCGGGTGGACCTCCGCATCCCGGTGGCGGTTGAGCTGGAGTTTGCGCAGCACGAATCCGAGGGCGTGAATCTCGATTTTCTGAATGAGGATGGGGCTCCAGGCGGGCATGACGGATTTGTGCTAGCAAAAGTCGGAATTGTTCTAACGCAAGCTTCCGCCGCCCGTTACACTGTCCCCCTTTCAACCCCTCCACTTACCATGACCACACACAAAGTCGGCATCATCATGAACGGCGTCACCGGACGCATGGGCACCAACCAGCACCTGATCCGCTCGATCAAGGCGATCATTGACCAGGGCGGCATCAAGCTCAGCGACAGCGAGGTCATCATGCCCGACCCGATCCTCGTCGGCCGCAGCGAGACCAAGCTCGCCGCGCTCGCGGCCCGCACCGGCGTCAAGCGCTACTCGACCGATCTCGACGCGGCGCTGGCCGACAAGAACAACCAGGTTTACTTCGACGCGACCCTGACCGGCCAGCGCCCGATCGGCGTGCGCAAGGCCATCGCCGCCGGCAAGCACATCTATTGCGAGAAGCCCACCGCCACGACGTCCGCCGAGGCGCTCGCGCTAGCGAAGGAAGTTGAAGCCGCCGGCCTCAAGCACGGTGTGGTGCAGGACAAGCTTTGGCTGCCCGGTCTGGTGAAACTGAAGTGGCTCATGGACCAGGGCTTCTTCGGCAAGGTGCTCTCCGTGCGCGGCGAATTCGGTTACTGGGTCTTCACCGGCGAGCACGAGAAGCTGCAGCGCCCCTCGTGGAATTACCGCAAGGAAGAGGACGGCGGCATCATCGTCGACATGATCTGTCACTGGCAGTATGTGATCCAGAACCTCTTCGGCGACATCAAGAGCCTGACCTGCCTCGGCGCCACGCACATTCCGCAGCGCTGGGACGAAGCCGGCAAGCCCTACAAGTGCACCGCCGACGACGCCGCTTACGCGACGTTCGAACTGACCAACGGGGTCATCTGTCACTTCAATTCCTCCTGGGCCACCCGCGTGGATCGTGACGATCTGCTCACCCTGCACGTTGACGGCACGCACGGCACGGCAGTGGCCGGTCTGCGCGATTGCAAGGCCCAGTCCATGGCGGCCACGCCGCGCTGCGTCTGGAATCCCGATGTGGACAGCCCGATCAAATACAAGGACGGCTGGGTGCGCGTGCCCGACCAAGGTGTTTACGACAACGCCTTCAAGATCGAATGGGAACTCTTCCTCCGCCATGTGGTGAAGGACGAGCCCTTCCGGTGGAATCTGTTCGAAGGCGCCAAGGGCGTGCAGCTCGCCGAACTCGGCCTGCAATCCTGGGCGGAGCGCAAGTGGCTCGACGTCCCGACGCTGGGTTGATTTGACCCGCCGCCGGGCCGGTTTGGCGCGGCGCTCACGGACTGGAATTCAGGCTCCTTTTTTCCAAAGGCGCGGTTTGCACTCGCAAATCGCGCCTTTTGCTTAAGTTAAGCCTGTCCGCGGCCGGATTGACCGGGGTTCCGATTTTCGGAGCAAATCCTGCTTGGTTTGGCCCGACCCAAGTCCCTTTTCCTCAACCATGAACCTTTATCTTGCCGTAGCCATGCTCTCCCAACCCGTCATCCTCGTGCTGTTGCTGCTCTCCTTCGTCTTTGCGATGTATGCGCAATACAAGGTTTCCAGCGCCTACAACAAGAACGTGCGCATCCCCTCCCGCGGTCGGATCTCCGGCCGGGAAGCGGCCGAGGCCGTGATGGCCCGCGCCGGCATCCACAACGTCGAGATCACCGAAACCAGCGGTCACCTGACCGACCACTACGATCCGATTCATCGCCGCCTGGTCCTCTCCTCGGAAAATTATCGTGGCACCAGCCTTGCGGCCCTGGGGGTCGCGGCCCATGAGGCCGGCCACGCCATCCAGCACAAGATCGGCTACTCCATGCTCAAGACCCGCATGGCGCTCGTGCCCATCACCCAGATCTCCTCGCAGCTGCTCCCGTTCGTCATTCTCGGTGGCTTCTTCTTCCGCATGAGCGGCCTGATCGACATCGGCATCATCTGCTACGCCGTGCTCACACTGTTCCACTTCGTGACGCTGCCGGTGGAGTTTGACGCCAGCAAGCGCGCCCGCGCCGAACTCGTCGGTCTCGGCATCATCGACCGCGACGAGATGCCCGGCGTGTCGCAGACCTTGAACGCCGCGGCACTGACCTACGTCGCGGCCTTCCTGAGCTCGCTGCTCAACCTGCTCTGGCTGATTTCGGCCCGGCGCAACTGAGATGGTTTTTTCCCGGCCGGCGGAGGCGACTCCGCCGGCTTTTTTATGTCCGGACGAAGGAAATGCGGTTGAGCCGGCCCCGCCAACGTTTATGCCTCGCTGACCGGTCTGCCGGGCATCAGTGCCCTGCACCCGGCTCTTATGTCCGCCCTCAAACTTGTCGCTTGTGATGCCTTGGTGGGTTTGCCGCGTATCCCGCCGGCCTATTACCGTCCTGATGTGGCCGATCTGAAGACGGAGATGATGCGGTTGGAGATCACGTCCGCCATCGTGCGGCACCGGCAGTGCCTCGAAAACTTTCCCTATGCCGGCAACGCATCGCTCGCGCGGGAGATTGCCGGCGAGCCGAATCTGCTGCCCGCCTTCTGCCTCACACCGGACGGCGCGCCGGACGATTTCAACCTGGAGTCGGCGCTCGCGGCGATCCTCGCCCAAGGCGGCCGGGTGGTGTGGATCAGCCCGAAGGAGCACATGTTCTCCGCGCTTCCCTGGTGCAGCGGCCAGCTCTACGCCGCGTGCAGTGAGGCGCGTCTGCCGTTGCTGTTGGAGTATCCGCAGGCCACGCCCGACGAACTGGACGAGATCCTGACCGCCTATCCGCAATTGCGCCTGATTTTGCTGCGCGTGCCGCGCTTGGGCCGGCATCGTCTGCTTTACGCCCTGCTTGAGCGCCACCCCAATCTGCATCTCTGCCTCAGCAGCACGTATTCGGTGCATGAGGGCCTGCCGGAATTGGTGAACACGTTTGGCGATGCCCGTTTTGTCTGGGGCAGTGCGTATCCCGAGGCTGAGGGCGGAGCTTCCGTGACCCTGCTGACCTACGCCGGCATCAGCGAAACCGCGCGTGCGGCCATCGCGCATGGCAACATTGAGCGGCTGTTGCAGGAGGTGCGGTCATGAATGCCCCCGACTCATTTGCCGCCGCCGGCCGCGCCGGCCGACCGGTTGCCGGCGAACTGCTCATCGATGCCCATGCGCATCTCGGGCACAGCCCGGACTTCCCGATCATCCGTTCCAATCCCGATGCCCTGATTGCCTCAATGGATCGGCAGGGCATCCGGCTGACCTGTCTCAGTTCCATCCAAGCGATTCATGGGGATGCCGAACACGGCAACGCACCGGTCATCGAAGCGGTGCGCCGGCATCCGGATCGTTTTTTCGGTTATCAGGTGTTTGACGTGGGCTATCCCGCAAAGGTCGAGGCGCAGCTGGCGCGCGGTCGGACGGAGGGCTTCCGCGGCATCAAGGTTTGGTCATATGGCGCGCGGCCGGGATTGCCTTACAATCACCCCAACTACACGCCGGTTTTCGCCCACGCCAACGAGCACGCGTTGCCGGTGCTGGCGCATGTCTTTGGCGCCGAACTCGACGAACTGGAGGGGCACATCAAGACCTTCCCGCGCGTCCGCTGGTTGCTGGCGCACATCGGCTCGGCCCGGCTGGAGGACTACAAGCGCTTGGCCCGTGACTATCCGTCGGTATGGGTCGAGCTGTGCCTGTCCAGCTGTCCGCGCGGCTTGATCGAGCATCTCGTCGCGGCCGGCTTGGAGGACAAGGTGGTCTGGGGCAGCGACGCGGTGTTTTTGGATCAGGCTTCGCAACTGGGCCGCGTGCTGTTTGCGCAAATCCCGGTGGCGGCGAAACGCAAGATCCTCGGACTCAATGCCGCGACCGTGCTGGGTTTGAGCACGGATTGAGACCCGGCAATCAACTCAACGAAGGCGGTTGCGAATGAACGCGAGACCCTGCGTGTAAACATCGCGGGGATCGGCGAAGAGATCGCGCCAGACGCGCGTGGCGGCGGCGAGGTCGGGCAGGGTGCGGCCGAAGGCCTCGATGACCACCCAGCGGTCGTAGTTGAGCCGACGCAGGGTCGAGAACGTCGCGGGCCAATTCACCTGACCGGTGCCCGGCGTACCGCGGTCGTTCTCGCTCAGGTGCACGTGCACCAACCGCCGTTGCATCCCGGCCAGGGCCGCGGCGGGATCCTTTTCCTCGATGTGCGCGTGGAAGGTGTCCCACATGACACCGCAGGCCGGATGGTTGATCCGGTCGGCCAACTGCACGGCATCGGCGGCGGTGGTCAGGAAGTAGGCCTCGAACCGGTTCAGGTATTCGAGCGCCAGCGTGATTTTGACCGCGGCCGCATGCTCGGCGACCTTGTGTAACGTTTCTGCCCCGCGTCGGCGTTCGTCGTACGTCGGGGCCGTGCCGCTGAATACGCCGAGCGGCGAATGCAGCGGTCCGCACAGCACTTCCGCTCCGAACTCGGCGCTGCGGTCGAGCACCCACTTGAGGCGGTCCACCGCGGCCTGGCGAACCTTGGCGTCGGGACTGATGGGGCTGCATTCGGGCGCCATCACGGTGACCGCCGTGGCACCGAGACCGAGGTCACGCAGTTTGGCGCCCAGGATTTTGTATTCCGCGGAACTGCCTTCGAAGACCGGGATCTCCACGCCGTCATAGCCGGTCTTTTTCAAATCGGCGAGCAGCGGATCGTGCGCCGCCGTGACTTTGGCGGTCCAAAGCAGCAGGTTCATGCCTATTTTCATGCTGGGGTGGAGTTTTGAATTTTTCCGCGGATCACGCGGATGAACGCAGATGTTTTTCAGATTTTATCCGCGACCATCCGCGTGATCCGCGGGAGATGCTTGGATGCTTAGCCGTCGCCTTGGTTGAGATAAAGCGCGAGACCGTCCTTGCCCGGGGCGACGACGTCGAGGCGGCCGTCACCGGTGAGGTCCGCCACGGCGAAATGGATGCCGAGACCTTTGCCGCTGCCGATGGGGCCGAAATCGATCACGTGCTTGGCGAAACCTTCGCCGGTCCACTTGAACACATACCAGCCGTAGGCATCCTTGTCGCCTTGGTCGCCGTGCGGGTGGGCGCGGAAACGTTTGCCGGTGATCAGTTCGCACTGACCGTCGCCGTCGATGTCGACCCACTGCAGATCGTGATACTGGCTGCTGTAGGGATCGATCGCGTGACGCGTCCACGTGCGTTGGCCGGCGGCGTCAACCTGCTGCGCCCACCAGCTCAAACCGTAGCCGTGGCCTTCGCCGAGGATGAGTTCGTTTTTGCCGTCGCCGTTGAGATCGACCACGAGAATCGGCACGCTGGGGGCACGGCCGAGGTTGAAGTCGGGATGCCAGATCCACTCGCCGGCGTAAGGATCTGCCGGCGCTTCGAGCCAGCCGTTGGTCAACACAAAGTCACCGCGGCCATTGCCGGTGATGTCGCCGAAACCGAGCCCGTGGCCCTGATGATCGTTCTCGCGGCCCTTGAACCTGAGTTTGTGCGCGGCGAATTTGCCCGTGCCCTGGCCGGCGGCATCGCGGATGAGTTTGTAAACGACGAGCGGCGCGCCGGGCGTGTTGGGCACGATTTCCAACTCGCCGTCGCCATCCACGTCCCAAGCGCGCGTGGTCTCGATGTTGCCGGTTTCGGCGATGATGTGCTCCGGCCATTCCTGGCCGGTGACCCCGGGATTTTCGCGCCAGCGCAGGGTGTTGCCCCACCAACCGCCGGTGATGAAGTCGGTCCGACCGTCGCCGTTGATGTCCATCGCGATGGTGGAGAAGTCGTCGTAGTATTCGTCGTAGGCGGCCACGGGGCCGATCTGGTGCTGTCGTTTGAAGTCGGGTCCCTCATACCAATGGGCGCCGCTGACGATGTCGGGGATGCCGTCGCCGTTGACGTCGAAAACGCCGGCCGACTCGAAGCGCTCGGCCGAGAGCATGATTTTGCGAAATTGCAGGGCCATGGGTCAGACTCCTTTCAGCAGGCGGATGTAGTCACGCGCGACGCGCAGATCCTCCAGCGCCTCGGGGGCGAGGCAGGGCGCGGGGGCTTCGCCGCGAACGGCCTTGATGAAGTTGAGCGCCTGGTTGCGCATGGCGTGCACCCACGGCAACTGCGGATGCATCGTGACCGGGGTGACACCGTTGCCCGGGTCCTTGAATATCTCGACCTGACCGGGCCGGTTGAAGGCGAGCGGGGCGGGGAGGGAAAGTTTCACGTAGCCGCGCTCGAAGGCGATCAAGGCGGTTTCCTGCCAATCGAGCGTCGTGGAGTAGGCCGCCATTTCCAAAGTGCAGGGCACGCCGCTGGCGCTGTGCGCAACGAGGAGCACCTGCGCGGGGTCGGCGTAGGTGACTTTGTAGGGCTCGCCGACGAGGAACCGCATGAGGTTCACCTGGTGGATGTAGTAATTGACGAAGGCCTCGTAGTCCTTGGTCGTGGCCTCGTCCATGTCGGTCGGCTTGGGGTCCAACTCCAGATTTGGCATCGGGTCGTCGGTCTGGATGTTTTCGGTCCAACCGGCGGCGATCCAGTCACCCGGGGGCATGGAAACGCGCACATATTTCAATTGGCCCAGCTCGCCGGAGGACTTGAGCCCGTCGATGGTGCGTTTGGCGAACTCGGTCGCGGGATCGCTGCGCTTGTGATAACCGACCATGTGCCACGCGCCGCTCTTCGCGACGGCCGCGACGATGCGCTCGCCGACGGCCACCGAGGCGGCGATGGGCTTTTCGGTGAAAACGGGCACGCCCGCCTTCACGATTTCCGGCACCAGCACACCGTGGCGCCAGAACGGCTGCGAGGCGACGATGCCGTCAACTTTTTCGGCGGCGAGCATCGCCGCAATGGTGTCGTAGACCCGCGGAATGTTATATTTGCGGCTGACCGCTTGGGCCAGCTTCGGACGAAGCTCGGCCAAGGCGACGATCTCGCAGTCATCCTGCAGGGAGGCGTAGTTGCGGAGGTGGGCGGCCTGGCCCATTCCGCCGACACCGGCGAAGGCCAAACGGACTTTTTTGGGGGGCATGGCCGCGGAGATTAGCAGCAAACGGTGCTGGCGTGAATGGCGCCGATTGCCAAGAGTTGTCAAAAATTGCCCATGCCGTCCCCGGCCCCGGAATTCCTCAGCGGCGGTGAAGTCCTGCCCGAACGCGGCTGGCACATGCCACCCCACAGTCATCAGGTGCACGAGTTGATCGTGATCCTCGACGGCCGGATGCGGCTGGAGATCGACGGTCAGACGTTTGACGTGGAGGCCGGCGATCTGCTGCTTTACCGCGCCGGCCACGTGCACAAGGAGACCTCGGATGACGCCGCGCCGGTGAATACGTTTTTCCTCGTGTTCAAGGCGCCGGAACCGGCGCTGGAGCACTTCGCCCTGCAATTGCGCGACACCGACGGACGGGTGCGGCAGATGGCGGCTTGGCTGGTGCGCGACCACCAGGCCGGCGTGGCGCCGGAACGGCAGACACCGCTGCTGCGCGCGCTGCTCACCGAAACCCGCCGGCTTTGCGGCACACCGGTGGATCCCTGGCTGGCGGACCTGCGCCGGCACCTGCAACGACAGTTGACCGGACGGGTTTGCTTGGAGGATCTTGCGCGGCATTGCGGCATGAGCAAATTCGCCCTCGTGCGCAAATACCGCCGGTTCAGCGGCACGACACCGATGCGCGACCTGCAGCGCATGCGGCTGAACCAAGCCCGCACGCTCATGCTCACGACCGGCCTGCCGGTGAAGGCCATCGCGCCGGCCGTCGGCCTCGGGGACGAATACCAATTGTCGAAGCTCTTCCGCCGGCACTTCCGGCTTTCACCGCGCGAGATGCGGGCCCGGTTGCACCGCCGCCGAAGATCCTGAGCGCCGCAATCCGGGAGTGACAACAACGGCCGGGCCTGCGAAGACGGACGCTTCATCCCCATGCCTGCATCCGTTGCCCGCACCCGCACCGGTGGTTTCCCCATCGGCCTCCGTCTCACCGGCCCGCTCGCCGCCCAACAGCCGGCCGATACCGCGGCCTGGGCGGTGCCGGCGGGGTTTGGCTGCGTGGATCTGCCGGCGGCCATGCGCGAGACCGGTCGCGATTGGGCGCAGGCCGGTTTGCCGGTGGGCACCATCGATCTGTTTGGCCGCGAATGGGGCGGGATGCTGTCGGCCGATGCCGGCCAGCGGCGCGAGACGGTGGCGCTGGCGCAGCAGGCGATCCGCTCATCCGCGGCGCACGGGTGTGGAATTCACTTCGTCGTCATGCTGGCGGAAGATGTGAATCTGCCGCGCCGCGAAACCTTCGGTTACATGGTCGAGAGCTACGGCCAGCTGCACGACGTGTTGGAGGCAACGGACACGCGCATCGCGATCGAGGGTTGGCCGGGCTGCAACGCGCACTGCTGCAATCCCGAGTCGTATCGGGCGTTTCTCCGCGAGATGAATTCGCCGCGTTTCGGCATCAATTACGATCCGTCGCACCTGATCCGCATGGGCATCGATCCGTTGCGCTTCGTCCGTGAATTCGCATCGCAGGTCGTGCACGTGCACGGCAAGGACACGCTCATCGACCAGGAACGCCTTTATGAGATTGGCCACGAGCAGGCCGGTGTGTTTGGCGAACCGTATGCCTGGGGCAACTGGCACTGGCGCTACACGATTCCCGGCCGGGGCTCCGCGCCGTGGCCGGAACTGTTGGCCGTGCTCAAGGCCGCCGGCTATGCGGGCTATGTCTCGATCGAACTCGAGGACGTGGATTTCAACGGCACGCCCGAAGGCGAACGCCGCGGCTTCATCGCCGCGCGGGACCATCTGCAAACCGCCTGAACTCACGGTGCGGCCGTGTGCCGGCGGTCCGCCCCGTGGTGATCCGGAGCTTTCGGATTGTCTCACCCCTGGGGGCGCGTGTTAGTTGCGGCATGAAAGTCGCCTTCATCAGTGGCACGAGCATCGTCAACTCTGATCTCTTCTCCGCGTGGGCCGTCAAAACCATCCGGACCGAGTATGGCGAGGTGACCTACAAGGCGCAGGGCGACTTCGCGCTGATCAACCGGCACGGCTACGGGTTTCCGCTGCCGCCGCACTCCATCAATCATCGCGCCAATATCCGCGCGCTGGCCGATCTGGGTTTCAAGGATGTCGTGTCGCTCAACTCCGTCGGCTCGCTGAAAAAGGAGCTGCCGCCGGGCACCTTCGTGTCGTGCAGCGATTATGTGGGCCTGCAGCAGGGGCCGGCCACATTCCACGACACAGAACTCAAAGGCGGCGCCCCGGGCATCGCCAACAACCTGATCCCGCTCCTGCTCGAAAAGCTCGCGCCGGAATTCACCATTCAACCCGGCAAGGTTTACGTGCAGATGCGCGGTCCGCGGTTTGAGACCAAGGCGGAGATTCGCATCGTGCAGCACTGGGGCGACGTCGTCGGCATGACCGCCGCGCACGAGGCCGACCTGTGCACCGAGGCGGGTTTGAACTACAACAGTCTCGCGCTGATCGACAACTACGCCAACGGCCTCGAGGGCACCGAGATCGACTTCGCGAAATTCAAGGACCTCGTGAAGGACAACCAGGCGCGCGTGAACCGTCTGTTCCGGCGCATGCTGGAGATTCTCGGCTGAGCCGGCCAAATCATGAGCAAGGTTTGGCGCATCATCGTGTTGCTGGCGTTTGCCGGGGCGGGTGTGGCCCGGGCGGAGATTTTCTCCGACTCGCCATTTGGCCCCGTGGTGCCGGGTGATGCGGCCGAGCCCACGGAGCGCAATCGCGTCGTCAGCATCGAGAACGGCCGCGATGCGCTGTTGTTGCGGCTGCACCTGATCCGCCGGGCGCGCGCATCGATCGACATCCAGACCTTCATCTGGACTGACGACGAATGCGGCCGGCTGCTGATCCATGAGCTGATCGAGGCCGCGAAGCGCGGCGTGCGCGTGCGCATCATCGCCGACCACATGGTGTCGGATCAGGATCCGCGCACGGTGGCGTTTCTGGCGACCGTGCATCCGAATTTCGAAGTGCGCCACTACCGGCCGGCGATGCGGCGGATCAAGCCGTCATTCTGGCAAACGATGCTGGCTGGCGCGCTTTCCTTTCACGGCACCAACCAGCGGATGCACAACAAGCTCATGGTTTTTGACCGGGCGGTCATGCTGACCGGCGGGCGCAATGTCGAAAACACCTACTTTGACCATTCGCGCACGCTGAATTTCCGCGACCGCGACGTGGTGGCGGTCGGCCCCGTGGCGCTGGTCGCGGCGGCGTCCTTTGAGGAATTCTGGAATTTCAAACACACCGTGCCCGGCCCGGAACTGGCGGACGTGGCCGCACTCATCAGCTCCGGCCGGTATCCGCGTTACGACTCGCGGGAGTATTATGATTTCGGACCCTTCTTTGGCGATGAAGCGGAACTGGCCGCGGCCGTGGCGGAGGCGGCGGCCCGTTTGGCGGCGCAACTGCGCGCCGTGGCGAAAGTCCGCCTGATCGTCGACCTGCCGGGGAAGTCGTCGGGCTTTTTTGCGCGTGACTCGCGCATCACGCAGGAGCTGCGCGCCCTGGCCGCAGGTGCCGAACACAGCATCGTCATGCAAACGCCTTATTTGATCCTGAGCAAGCCGGCGCGACGGCTGGTGAAGGAACTGCGGAGCAAAAATCCCGCCATGGTGATTCGCATCTCGTCGAACAGCTTTGCCTCGACGGACAACATCCTCGCGTATTCCGCCAATTATCGTTTGCGCGGAATCTATGTGCGCGACCTCGCGCTGGAGGTGCACGAGTTCAAGCCCCGGCCGGAATCGCTGCGGGAGATTTTCCCGGATTATGATGCCATGGCGGGGCTGGCGGCGGCGGAGGATCCCGGTCGCAAAACGACCCCTTTTCTGTGCATACACGCCAAATCGTTGGTTGTTGATGAGCGCGTGAGTTTCGTGGGCTCGTACAATCTCGATCCGCGTTCGGAGAATCTGAACACCGAGATCGGGCTGGTGATCGAAGACGAAGGTTTTGCGCGCGAGCTGCGCGCGGCGATTGAGGCGGACATGCGACCGGAGAACAGTTGGGTCATCGGCCGGCGTGATCTGCCGCTGCCGGTCGGCATGGTCAACGCCCTGATTGACGGGATTGTCTCGCGCACCCCGCTTGATGTCTGGCCGATTCAAAACACGACCAGTTACGAACTGCGGCCCGGTAGCACGGAACTGCCGCTGGGCCATCCTGATTTTCACCGCCACTACCGCGATGCGGGGCCGTTTCCGGGCACGGACGGCCTGCTGTCCACCAAGGAAATTGTCACCCGGATATACAAGGCCGTGGGCACGCCGTTGACCCCGATTCTTTAACCTTCGCGGCAAAAACCTTTGTGTCGGCCGGCGGTTTCATGGTGAAACAGACCATCATGAAAATCGGCATTTTGGGACTGGGCATCATCGGCCGCATCTGGGCCGGGCATTATCAAAGCGCCGGCGTGCTGGCCGGCACTTGGAACCGCACGGCGCAGCCGGAGGCGCCGCAGTGGCGGGAGACGCCGGAGGCGGTGGCCCGGGCCGCCGACGTGGTGCAGATCGTCGTGGCCGATCCGCCGGCGGTGGAGTCGATCCTCACCCGCATCCGGCCGGAACTTGGTCCGGGCAAGGTGGTGGTGCAGTCTAGCACGATCGATCCGGCGAGCAGCGCGAAATTCAAGGAGCTCGTCACCGCCACCGGCGCGCGCTACCTGGAGGCGCCGTTCACCGGCAGCAAGCCCGCCGCGGAGGCCAGGCAGACCGTCTATTATTTCGGCGGCGACGCCGGCCTGATCAGGGAGTTGGAACCGCTGCTCAGCCTGGTGTCGGCCGTGCGCTTCCACATCGGCGACCACCGGCAGGCCTGCACGCTGAAGCTGGCGATGAACCTCAACATTTCCGCGCAGATGGAGGCGTTGTGCGAGGCGCTCACGATGGTGCGGCGGGCCGGGGTCAACGATGATGTGTTCTTTGAAGCACTCGGGAAGAATGTGAGTTACTCCGGCGTGACCAAGCTCAAGGAGCCCAAGCTGCGCGCGGGCGACTACGCGCCGCAATTTTCGGTCAAGCACATGGCCAAGGACATGCGGCTGGCCGCCGGCATCGACGGCTGCGCGGACTTCCCGGTGCTCGACGTCGTGCGCCGCCGTCTCGCCGAGACCGAACGTGCGGGCTACGCCGACGAGGACTTCGCAGCGATGATGAAGCTGCTGGGCTGAGGCTTCGGACTTCGTCGGGGATCAGCTTGGTGACGCCACGAAACTGAAGGCAGGCACCAAGGTCACCCGCCTTTGGTGGCGCCGCAGGTGACCAAGGGTACAGCCTTACATGTGCCGCGCCGTCGCCACGTCGGTTTGGTAGAGCCGGCGGTCGCTGAAGATGTCGGTCCAAGTGACGGCGTCGGTGAATTCGTCCGGCAGGTGCTGTTGCAGCAGGCCGAAAGTGCCGGTGAGGCCGAGCAGGATGTGGGGGTGTTCGGCAAGGAGTTCAGCGCGACGCGTGTTCCAAGCCGTTGTCACGGATCGGCCGAAACGGCGGACGGCGTCGCGGATTTCTCCCGCGCGATGATCTGGCGCGAGATCGCCGGCGAACTTCAGGGCGTAGAGGGCGTCAAGTTCGAGATAGCTGACGGGGTAGTGGCCCGGCTGATCGAGCCAGCGGGCGTCGGGCAATTGCATCGCGATGATGCTGTCGATCAGGCGCTCCGGGGCGGGGAAGCGGTGTTGATGGTGCTGGTAAATCGGCAGGATGTGCGCGCTGCCGCCGAGGGCTTGATGACGGTCGGTGTGCGGAATGCCCTTGGCCCACCAACCGGTCGCGCGGTCAAGATGTTGTTCGAGCCAGGCGAAGACCACGGCTTTCCACTCCGCCGGGCACGCTGCGCTCATGCTGTAAATGTGCATGCCGCCCCAGAACAGGTGCGAGGCGGACCACTGCTCCGCCCAGTCGATTTGTTCGAGCCAGTGGGCCACGTTGGCCGGCTTGGCAAAGGGCGCGTAAAGGGTGTGCGGGTAGCGCATGGATTCGCCCATGGCGCCGAGCGCGCCGACGACCATACCGTGGGCGTGCAGTTGTGAATGATGCGTGAACACATCCGTGAACGTGCCGTCCGGCTTCTGAAACGAGTTGATGTGATCCGCCCAGGCGCGGCGCTCCGCCGGCGGCAGCGTTGCCGCCAAGTTTTCACCCATGAGCGTCCGCATCAGGGCAACATCGAGCGAGGCGTAAAGATCGGTGCGGCGGCCGCGACCGCTCCGATAACTGCCGACGGGGCCTTCGCGGTCGCGCAGGGAGTCAAGGTGGGAGAGCAGGACAGAACGGACATCGCCGAGATTCATGCGGACAATCTCATTGCCACGGGTGCCGCGCGAGGCGAAGAAAATCCACGTGACCCCCGACCTTGCCGCCCGGCTGCAACGCGAAGTGCAGCGCACCCACCCCGATCATATCGTCTATGTGCCGCAGAGTTTGGACGGCTCGACGCACGACACGGGCAACGAACACTTCCTGGTTTCGGAACATCCGCACGGCGGACTCTTTGCGGTGTGGACGCAAAGCTCCTACGAGGGCGAACCGGACCAGCGCGTGGTCTTTGCGCGCAGCCGCGACGGCGGGGCGACCTGGACCGCGCCTAGGTTTGTCGCGGGACCGGCCGATGGCGGCGGGATTGCGAGCTGGCAGTTTCCGCTGATCGCGAAATCCGGCCGGATCTATCTTTGCTACAACCGCTATGTCGGTCGGCACGACTACGCGATGTCCACCTGCGGGGTGATGGCCGGCAGGTATTCCGATGATGGCGGCGAGACGTGGTCGGCGGAACAGGTGGTGCCGATGCCGCGCAGCCGTTGGGATCATCCGGATGAGCAAATCCCCTCGAACTGGATCGTCTGGCAGAAGCCGCTGAAGTTTTTCGACGGAACGTATTTCGTCGGTTTCACGCGCTGGGTGAGTCCCGCAGTGTCGGGCCCGAAGCGCGTGGACTATTGGTGGTCGCAGGCGTCGGTGGTGGAGTTCATGCGGTTTGAGAACGTGGACGACGATCCGGAACCGCGCGACCTGCGCATCCGTTGGAGCTGTGCCGACGAAAGTGCGCTCCGTTACGGCCATATCGGGCATCCCGACGTGAGCGTGGTGCAGGAGCCGGCGATCGTGCCGCTGCCGGACGGACGGTTGTTCTGCGTGATGCGCACCAATGCGGGGCATGCCGTGTGGTCGGAGTCGAAGGACCGGGGCGAGACATGGACGCAACCGGTGGCGCTGCGCCAAACCGACGAGCGGCTGCCGCTGCCGCACCCGTGCAGCCCTTGCCCCATCTACGAAATCGGACCCGGCGAATACATTTTTCTGTTTCACAATCACGACGGCCACATGGGCGGCTGGGGACCGATGAACAGTGAAAATCACCGCCGGCCGATCTGGTTGGCGCGCGGCTTGTTCCGGCCCGGCGCGCAGCAGCCGGTGTGGTTTTCCGAACCGCAGTTCTTCATGGACAACGGCGGGGTGCCGATGCGCCGCGCCGATCTCGCGATGTATGCCAGCACCACGCCGGCGGCCGACGGCCTCACGCTGTGGTATCCGGAGCGGAAGTTTTTCCTGCTGGGAAAGAAGATCACACGCGCCGCGCTGGCCGATATCCCGGTGCCGTGATGTCCGTCAGGCGTGACCTTGAGCGGGCGGGGATTGTTGCTGCCAGGAAGTGGAACGCGGCGAGCAGCCAAGATTCTTTTTGAACACGCGGTGAAACTGCGGGTAGCTGCCAAAGCCGGCGGCGAGGGCGGTCTCAAGCATCGTGTGCCGCTGCCCGTTGCCATACAGGCGCAAGAATTTCGCCAGGCGCTGCCGGTTGCGGAAATCCACGATCGTCACGCCGGTTTGCTGCTTGAACAAGCGACTGAGCCGCGCGGGACTCAGGCCGATTTGCCGGGTGAGTTGCGCGAGGTTGGTCGAGTCACTGTCGCGCTGGAGCAGTTGCGCCGCCTTTTCGACCGCGGGATGCACATCCTGAACCGGAATGGCACTGGCATATTCAAAGTATTGCCAGACCGTCAGGAAGGCATAGCCGAGCCCGGCATTAAAAAGGGCGGCGCGGTCCTTGGTCGCGGCGATGTTTTCCAACAGGGTGCAGAGGTGCTGCACTTGTTTCATCGTGAGGCGACGGCAGACCTCGCCGCTGGCGCGATCACGCCGCAGCGGTTCGTGGTTTGAGTCGGTGGCGATTTCGCCGAGCGCCTGGGGTCGGAACACCCCGATCCACATTTCGAAATCGGCCGTTTCCTGCACGAGCACGTGATGCTGCGTGGGATAGAGCCAAATGAGGTCGCCACGGCGCATCTGACACTTTTCGTTATCCAGCAGGTAAACACCCGATCCCCGGGTGACGAGGTTGAACTCCAGCTCGACGTGATGGTGGTAGGTGTGTCGCCACTCTTGAAAACGGTAGTGCCATAGGTTGCCCTGCCAGTCTTGGGGGAGATTCAGGGTTTCCAACATGACGACAAGAAATGATAAGATGACGCTGGAAAACGAGAAGAAATGAGCGGTCAGTTCGCATATGCTGCCCTGCCATGAGCCTGCTTACCCCTGAACAACACGCCCTCTATCACGAAGAAGGTTATTTCATCCTGCCGGGAGTGCTCCCGGCCGAAACCCTCACGATGCTCCGCGAGGAGTGCTCGTATTTTCTCGGCTACATGGACGCGTCCATGGACGCCAAGGGCGTCGAAGTCGACGGGATCAACCATCGCGGCAAACGCTACTTCATCGGCAACCGCTACCGGCTGAGCAAGCGCATGCGGGAGTTCATTTTCAGTCCGCTGATGGCCGAGGTCGCCCAGGCCGCGCTGGGGCCGGATGTGTTTTTGTTCAACGAGCAATGGGTCGTGAAAAACGCGGAGCAGGGCATGAAGTTTGGTTGGCACCAGGACAGCGGTTACGTGATGAAGAGCCATCCCGATGCGCAGCATCCGCCGTATCTCACCTGCTGGGTGACGCTGGACGATGTCAATGAAGTCAACGGCACCGTATATCTGCTGCCGCACTCCCGCGGCGGTACGAAGGACACGATTTTCAACCACGAGATCGAACCCGGTTCGAACGACCTCATCGCCTACAAGGGCGACGATCCGGGTGATCCGCTGATTGTGCCCGCCGGGACGATTGTGGGCTTCTCCAGTTATAACTTCCATCGCAGCGGTCCCAACACCACCAACCGTATGCGCCGCATCTACCTGCCGCAATATGCGTCGGGCCCGATTGGTGATGACTCCGTGCGCGCTTGGGCGATGGCCGTGCCGTTCGTGCAAAATGGGAAAATCATCTACGATGCGGCGGGTGACTTGGCGGACAAATACGGACCTCTGGCCAGGGGAAAATAAGGTCTCTGCCGGCAGACCGGGAGATCAGCCCTTGGCGAGCAGGATGCGGGACGGGGTGAGCGCGAGTGCGGCCGGCACGCCGAGTTCCATGCCAGCACCACGCCGACGGCCTCACGCTGTGGTATTCGGAGCGGAAGTTTTTCCTGCTGGGAAAGAAGATCACGCGCGCCGCGCTGGCCGACTTTGCAGTGCCTGAGCAGCCGGCGGCCCGACCGATCGTTTAGTCGCCAACTTTGGCGGTGTGGTCGTCACGCCCGGGGTAGAAGGCGTGGGTCTTGGTCGTGATTTCATCGAATTGCACCAACGCTTGGTTGGCCTGATCCAAGGCGACGGGTTTGCCTTCGCGAAAGGTCCACTCGCCGCGATCACAGTTTGACGCCTTGACGTAGCCGTTGATGTAAAGCCGGCGCGCGTTGTCGGTTGTGGTATTGATGCCGCCGCCGTGAATGGTGAAAGGGGTCCACAATGCGACGGAGCCGGCGGGCATGACGACGTCGATGAGTTGCGACATGTCCACGCCGGCGTCCTGCCAGTCCTTTTCGGCGGTGGCGGCGGGGTCCTTGGGTGCGAAATCGTTCATGGCGTCGCAGCCGAGGCGGTGGGAACGCGGCAGGATTTTCATCGCACCGTTCCCGGCCCAGTGCCGGTCCACGGCGAGTCCGGTCTGCACGTAGCTGGTGGCGAGTTCGCGGAAGGCCTCGGCGGGTTTGCGACTGCGCACGTCGCGGTGCATGCCCCAGGTCACGCGCGCCCCCGGCGTCTTCCAATGGAGTTGGTTGATGATCTGCTTGATATCGCCGCCGATGAGCGGCTCGAGGATGGCGAGCATGCGCGCATCGGTGCGGACGGCATCGAGCACATCATCCTCGTAGCTGGGCCACTGCATGCCGCGCACGATTTTGCCGACCTGCGCGTCCTCCTCGATCCAGATGATTTTGTTCTGGTGGCGGAAGGTGGAAGGGTGGCGCATGCCCTCGGCATACCAACGGTCGAAGCGGAGCTGCATCCGGCTGATTTCGTCCGCATTGAACACTGCTTCGATGATGACATAGCCTGACTGCCAATAGGCATCGATCCAGCGGCGGTCGGTGGCGAGGTCGGCGTAGCGGTAGCGGGTGGGCAGGAGGTCGGTCATGATGGCTTGGGGAAAATGAAAGGGCGGCGCGATTCGTGGAACGTGACGCGCTAAGCAGCAAGCAAGCGTCGGACGAGCGCGAGATCCCGGGCGATATCGTGATATTGGTGTTCAGCCAGTTGAGCCAATGTATCGGCGGTGAGGCCGGTCAGGCCCAGGTGCAGGTTGGCGGCGGCCGCTGCGACGGCATCGGCCATCGCGGGCACGGTGGCGTAGTCAGAGGTCGGCCGCAGGTCGGGGCGGGCAAAGGGGTTCAGTTTGGCCGCGTAACCGGTGGTGTTCTGGATCAGGATGCGGTCGAGCTTCGAGTCGCGCAGGATGACGGGCAGGATGGCCGGCAGGTCGATGTCGCCCCGGCCCAAGGGCACGCCGGCGCTGTAAACCGTGCCGGCCACGCGCACGAGTTTCTGGTCCTTGATGTGCGTGGAAATGGCGCGGGGCGCGAGCAGGCGCGCGGCCTCGAGCGGATCCCCGTAAACGACGAGGTCGTTGCCGGTGTCGAGGCAGGCGCCGACAAACGGATCGTCGAGCGCATCCAGCAGCTGCCGCAGTTCGGCGGCGGTGACATCCTCGTGATTTTCGATTGCGATGCGCACCCCGAGCCGGCGGGCGAGGGGCAGGACCTGTTCCATGGCCGCGCGGGTTTGGGCGATGGTTTGCCCAATCGAATCATGAAAGCCGATCACGGTGCGCAGCACGTCGGCGCCGACCGCGGCGGCGAGTTCGAGCTGGCGGGCGACGAGCGGGGCGTCCGTGGCGTGACCGCCGCCGATTTCGGCGAAGAAGCCGAGTCCGGCGAGATGTCGGCGCACGCGTGCCACATGTGCGGCGTCGGCCGGATCCGCCCCGAGGAAGCGGCCCTGCGGTCCGTTGATGTTGAGCTGCACGCCGGCAAAGCCCTGTTCCGCCATCCAATCGAGGGAGCGAAACACATCGTAGCGCCCGGCGGCGAGGACGAGATGAAACGAAAAGGTGTCGAGGCCGATTTTCATGCGTGGTGCGGGCATTAACCACGATCGGATCCCAAATGACACGTATGAATTCAGGCCCGCTCGCGGCTGGCCTTTCGGGCGCATTTGCCGCGGCTTTGCGTTTGCGAGTTGGCGGGCGTTGGCTAGCGTGGCGGCATGAGCGAATTTCTGGCATCCGGGCGGCTGGCGGCGGTGCGGACGGGCGTGGAGGGCATGCGCACCAACATGCGCCACACGATCAAGGGCAAGGATGAGGTCATCGAGCAGGTGCTGATCGCGCTGGTCGCGGGCGGGCACGTCCTGATCGAGGACCTGCCGGGGGTGGGCAAGACCACGCTGGCGTATTCGCTGGCGCGATCGATGGCCTGCGAGTTTTCACGCATCCAGTTCACGAGCGACCTGCTGCCCGGCGATGTCACGGGCGTGGCGATCTACGACGAGACCGAGAAGACCTTTGTGTTCAAGAAAGGCCCGGTGTTCGCCAACGTGGTGCTGGCCGACGAGATCAACCGGGCCACCCCCAAGACGCAGTCGGCGCTGTTGGAGGTGATGGACCGCGCGCGGGTGACGGTGGACGGCGAAACGCACGCCGTGGGCGCGCCGTTCATGGTTTTCGCCACGCAAAACCCGGTCGATTACGAGGGCACGTTTCCGCTGCCCGAGAGCCAGATGGACCGGTTCCTGATGCGCCTGCACATGGGCTACCCCGAGGCGGCGGACGAATTGGAAATTCTGCGCACGGCGCGCACGAGCTATGACGCGATCGAACTGAATCCGGTCATCACCCACGCCGAGGTGCGGCACCTGCAGGAGACGGCGGCGCAGGTGTTCGTGGAGGACACGGTGCTGGACTACATCTTGAAACTGGTGGCGGCGACGCGCACGGAGGCGGAGTTCAAGGCCGGCATCAGCGTGCGCGGCGGTCTGGCGCTGCGCACGGCGGCCCAGGCGCGCGCGCTGGTGAACGGGCGTGATTTCGTGCTGCCCGACGACGTGACGGAACTGGTCGCCCCGGTGTTCACGCACCGGCTGGCCATGCTGCGGCCGCCGGGCGATGCGCTGGAGGAGCGCCGCGCGGTCATGGCCACGCTCAAGCGCATTGTCGGCGCCATCCCGCTGCCCACCTGAACCGGGCGATGATGCAAACGAGCCAGACCGTCGAATGGGATGGCCCCGGATTGCGGCGCCAGCGCCGGCCCGGGTTTCGCTGGAGCCGGGTGCTCTGGGCGTTGATCTATCCCCGGCGCGCCCAGCAACTGGTGCCCACAGTCACCGGCGGGTTGCTCATCGTGATGGCGCTGGGCATCGGCACCGCCGCCTACAACTCCTCGAACAACATCCTGTTCATCACCCTCGCGCTGTTGCTGGCCTGCCTGATTCTCAGCGGGGTGCTTTCGTGGTTGAATTTCTCACGGGTGCGCTGGCGGTTGCGGCTGCCGCCGACGGCGCGCGCCGGACAGACCGCGGCGGTGACGCTGGAACTGGAGAACCTGAAGCGATTCCTGCCTTCCTACGGTTTGGAGTGCCGGCTTGCCACCGTGCCCATGCGCCGGGATCAGATCGCTCGCCCCGAAACCACCTTTGCCGCGAAAGGGCGGGAGGTGCGGGCCATTCTGAACCAGGCCGCTGAATCGCCGCCCGCGGTGCTGCGGTTGCACAGCCGGCTCGATCCGCAGGAGGCCGCCAATCTCGACTGGGCGTGGGTGCCGCCGCATCGCGGCCGGTGGCGGCTGGAACTGCAGAGCGTGGGGTCGCCGTTTCCCTTCGGGTTTTTCAACAAGCGCCTGACTGCGACGCTGCGTCAGGAACTCATTGTGCGGCCTGCGGTGGCGGATTATCGCCGTCACGGCGCGGCGGGGGTGCGCTGGACGGCGGGCAGCCGGCGCACCGCCCGGTCGGGCGCGGGCACGGACCTGCTGGCGCTGCGGCGTTATGCCGCGGGGGATTCGCACCGCTTGATCCACTGGAAAGCCAGCGCGCGCACGGGGCAGCTGCTCGTGCGGCAGTTCGCGGCGGAAACCGTGGAGAGTTTCAGCCTGTGGGTGCAAAGCGACGCGACTTTCTGGCCGCGGACGGAACAGTTCGAGCGCATGCTCAGCCTGGCTGCGACCTTGGCGGAGGACCTGTTCCGGGCGGGCAGCCTGCGCGCCGTGGCGATTGATGCCGAGCCGTGGCAGGTCACCCGCCAAGGGCGCGATCTCTCCGGCTGGCTCGACCGGCTGGCCGTGCTGCAACCCGGTGCCGAAGCCGCCCACGCGGCCACGGCGCGCAATCCCCGCAACCTCATGACCCTGCGGCCTGATGGCAGCGCCGGGGTGGTCGCATTGATCGATGGTGAAAAAGCGGCCACAGCTTGATCACGAGGACCTGCTCCGGCTGAAGTGGCTGTTGGGCGGCCTGCTGGTGCTGCTCGCGGTTTCGTCGGTGTTCTACCTCGACATCGAGGCGTGGGGATTGATGGCGCTGACGGCGGTCGCGGTGACCGCGGGGTTGGTGCGGCCGGCGTGGCCGGCCCGGCTGCCGGCGTTGGTGCACCGGCTGGCGTTTCCCGCGATCGTGGCGTTTTTCATCGGCGACATTTACCTGACGACGGAACTGCTGCCGGCGCTGGTGCGACTCGACATCCTGCTGCTGCTGTATCGCGGCATCACCTACCGGCGGCGACGCGAGGATTTGCAGCTGATCGTGCTGGGCCTGTTTCTGGTCGTGTTGGCCGGCGTGCTGACGGTGTCGTTGTGGTTTGCGCTGCAGATCCTGGTCTTCAGTGCGTGTGCGCTGACCTACCTGCTGGTGATCACGCTGGTCGACACCGGGCCGCCCACGCGCGAACAACCGGCCGGCGAGGTGCCGGTGTGGACCCATGGCGGTTGGTGGCCGTTTTTGCGACGGGTGCGGCTGGCGACGGACTGGCGCATCGTCGTGTTGGGCGGAGGCTTGTTCGGCGGACTCGTGGTGGTGTCGGCGCTGCTGTTTCTGGCGATCCCGCGGGTCGAACTGCAGAACAGCCTGTTTCTGGAGCGTTTCATCACGAAGAAAGCCCGCACCGGGTTTACCGACAGCATCCGGTTTGGCGACGTGACGGACATTCAGCAGGACAACCGCGTGGCGGTGAGCATCGATGTGACGGATCCGGCGCAGGTTCCCGCCTCACCCTACTGGCGGATGGTGGTGCTGGACGACTACCGGGAGGAGACGTTCCGGCTTTCGCCGGAGCTGCGCCAGACGGCGTTCGGGCGCGAGCGCAGCGCGGCGGGCCTGAGGGGTTCGGCCCGGCCGCGGCTGGGGCCGCCGGTTTACTGGACCTTTTACGTTGAGGCGGGCGTGAGCCGTTACCTGCCCTTGGGCGGGGCGTTTGAAATCTTGCGCTTTTGGGAACGGCAGAATTTCCGCGAAGCGCGGGAATTGGGCGTGGTGGCGCTGCGGGATGAACCGGTGTCGATGACGGCCTACCGGGTGGAGGGCATGCAGCCGGCGGGAATGATGCCGGATGCCGAGTTTGGCCGAAGGTGGGAGGCGGCCCGAAGCGAAGGCCGGACCGATAACCTGACGCAACTGCGGCTCAACCTGAACGAAGCGGATCGCGAGCGCCTGCGGCAGATCGTGGCCGAGATCGGCGGAGTGGGGGCGGCGCCGGCGGATTTTGCCCAACGGGCCAGCCGTTGGCTGGCGCAACGCCACGGCTACGGGCTGCAATCGCGTACGCCACCCGGTGAGGGTGATCCGTTGGTGCGCTGGCTGATCTCGACTGAGCCGGGGCATTGCGAGCTGTTCGCCGGCGCACTGGTGCTGTTGGCCCGAACGGCGGGACTGCCGGCGCGGGTGGTGACGGGATTCCGCGGCGGGTCGTGGAACGGATTCAGCAACAACCTGACGTTGCGCAATTCCGACGCGCACGCGTGGGTCGAGATTTTCGATGAGGCCGGCCAAGGTTGGCGGCGTGTCGATCCGACGCCGGGGTCGCCGGTGCTGGCCGATGATGCGCCGGGGCTGGCGGCGGCGAGGCTGGGCGAGCGCGCCGACCGCAGCTGGAGCGCGCGCTTGGACAGTCTGCGCATCTTCTGGTATCGCCGGATCGTGAGTTTCGACCAGCAGTCGCAGGTGGAGACGCTCAAGGCGGTGAAAACCGCGACGCAGGAAACCGGCCGGAGGATCCGGGCCTGGTTGGATGAGACGGCCGCGCAGGTGAAGGCGTGGCTGAGCGCGCCTTGGAATCTGCGCCGCCTGCTGCCGGGACTGCTGACCGCGCCGGCCCTGGCGATCTTGGTCTGGTGGAGCCGGCGGTTGATGCGGCAGAGGTGGCGCTTGCGCCGGCCGCGCGGGGGTCGATTGCACCCGGTGCGCGTGGAAGCCGGCCGCTGGTTGACACGTTTGCGCGGGTCTGACGCGGACGCGGCGTTGGTGACGGAATTGCAGCGGCTGCGCTTTGGCGCGGAGGGCGGCTGGCCGGCGCCGGCAGGGGTGTTCCGCAAGGCCCGGCGCGCGTGGCGTGAACTGCGCCGCGGGCGGATCAGTTCACCCTGAACGCGGGTGCGGCGGCCGGGGCGTTTTTCTTGCGGAAATATTCCTGCAGGATCCGGCTGGCGACGGGCGCGGCGTAGAGTCCGCCACCGAATTCCTCGCCGGCGGTATCGCCCTCGATGGCCACGGCGATGGCGATTTCCGGCTTCTCGGCGGGGGCGAAACAGATGAACCAGGCGACGTTCTTGTTGCCGGGAATCTGGGCGGTGCCGGTCTTGCCGGCGATCTGCACGCCCGGAACGCGCAGGCCGGCGATGTTGGTCAGCACGCGCGCGGTGCCGACGGTGGTGCAATCGACCATGCCCTTGATGAGCGCGGCGCGCTGCTCCGGCGTGAGGCCGATGGATTCGCTTTTTTGTACGGGCGCGTCGGGGCGGTGCACCAGGGTGGGCTTGGTGTGCACCTCGCCGCGCGCGACGGAGGCGGTGAATGCGGCCATGGCCAACGGCGTGGTGAGCACGAAACCCTGGCCGATGGCCATGTTGGCGGTGTCGCCGGGAAACCATTTCATGCCGATATTCTCCACCTTCCACGCGTTGTCGGGCATGACCATGCGACCGGTCTCGTAGGGGAGTTCGATGCCGGTGGGGCCGTCGAGATGAAAACGCCGGCCCTCGGCCGCGAGTTTCTCGGCGCTGGTGCGCCAACCGGCCTCATAGAAGTAGATGTCGCAGCTGGAGGAGATGGCCTCGGACAGCAGGACCTCGCCGTGGACGCCGCGGCCGTTGTAGCAGACGAAGCGGCGCCCGTGCTGGTGCAGCACGCCGCGGCAGTCGCAGATGGGTTGATCGATCTCGATCGCCCCGTTGCGCAGCGCGGCGATGCTGGAGAGAATCTTGAAGGTTGAACCGGGCGGGTAGGCGCTGCCGATGGCACGGTTGGCCCAGGCCTGACGCGCCTCGATGTCCTTGCTCGCGGCAAAGCTCAGGCGCGGGGAGAAGCTGCCGAGGTCGTAGTCGGGCACACTGGCCATGACGAGCACCTCGCCGGTGTGCACATCCATGGCGACGGCGGCGCCGGGGGTGTTGAACTCCCGCAGCTTGGCCTCGGCGGCCCGTTGCAGATCGATGTCGAGCGAGGTCACGAGGTTGCGACCCTGCACCGGCTGGCGTCGCTCCAGCGGCGGGTTGATGCGAAAGCCGGAGGGATCGACGCGAAAGATGGTGCCACCGGGTTCGCCCTGCAGATCGGCATCAAAGACTTTTTCCAGCCCGTCGCGGCCGATGCTGCCCTTGAGTTTGAACGTACGGAGGTCGTCACCGGGAAAGTCTTCGGCCTCGATGTCGGAGTTGATGCCGACATACCCGAGCGTGTGGGCGGCGGCGGGACCGTAGGGATAGTAGCGGGTGCTGGAGGTGTAAACCTGCAGGGGTGACGCCACCGGCAGGCTTTCCAGCAGGCGGGCGTAATCCTCGGGCGCGAGGTCGTCGATCAACGTGTAGGGCAGGAGCAGTTCGCGCACGAAATGATTGCTCAAATCGCGGCTGTCCACCTGTTCGTCGCGGCCGAGCAGGGTGTTGACCTCGTCGAGGTAGCGCTGGACGACGGTGGCCCGGGCAATGCGCTCCATCTGGCCGGGCGAAGGGATGTCCTTGTCGCCGGTGGCACGGTAATTTTTGCGGATGCGGATGTATTCGCGACGGAATTCCGGGCGCAGCTCGTCGAGGTAAAGCACCACGGCGAAACGCGGGCGGTTGCCGACGAGGAGGCGGCCTTCGCGATCGTAGATGTTGCCGCGCGGACCGGGCACCAGGATGCGGCGCTGGCTCTGCATCCGCTCGCGCTCGTGATACTCGTCGGCCTTGATGAACTGCTGATAGGCGAGGCCGGAGGCGAGCGTGGCGAGGAGCAGCGCGATGATGAAATAAAACAGGATGACGCGCGGGTCGTAGCCCTTGTAGGACCTGACGAGGTTGCCGGATTGCTCAGCGAGATTGTCCGCCATGGCGTGTCAGAACCGGGTGCGATCTTCGCAGCGCGCCAGCACGAGCGCCCGCTCCTGCAGGGCGAAAAACCACGGCGCGATGAGGATGAGGAAGGCCTGTGATAACAGGAGTTCGAACAGCTGGCGCGGCCACATGGCGCCGGGCGCGGGCAGACGGGCGGACCAGAGGATGGCAAACGCGAGGAAGAGCCCGAAATTGACCAGCAGCGCCATGACGACGCGCGTGCCGGTTTCATCGGCCGGGATGCGATGGCGCAGGTTGAGGACCAGGCTGTGGGCCGTGACAAACAGCACGAGATGCGCGCCGAAGGATCCGGGTACAGCCGCGTCGCACAACAGGCCGCCGAGGGCCGTGGCGATGAAACCGGGGCGGGCGGGCAGGCGCAGCGCGTTGAAGGTCACATACAGGGCGCCCACGAACAGATGCAGCTGCCAGACGGCGAGGTGGTGGTTGATTTCGCCCATGACGGCCTGGAGCAACAACAGCGTGAGAAAACTGGCGAGCCAACGGCGGTGCATGGCGTCACTCCTCGCGTGCGACCGGCACCAGGACGGTGACCTCGGTCAGTTCGCCCAGCCGCGGATCGAGCCGGACCTCGCCGGTTTTGAACAGGCCGTCGGTGCTGGGTTCCACCCGGACCACCTGCCCGAGGGTCAGCCCCGCGGGAAAGACACCGCCCAGACCGGAGGTGACGAGCCGCTTGGTGTTGTCGGGGCTGGCAAAGATGTCGAGCGGCACGAACTCGATGATGCCCTGCGCGGTGCCGAAGGTCGGGTTGACGCCGCCTTGGAAACTCATCGGCCGGTCATCGCCCTCGACGACGGCGGCGAGACGCACGCCGGGACTGCTGATCAATTCAACGACCGCGGTGTAGGCGTGCACCTCGGTCACGCGGCCCACGACACCGCCGGAGAAAACCACGGGGGCGCCGACGGGGAGGTCGTGATTGCGGCCTTTGCGGATGATGAGCCGCTGCCACCAACTGGTGAAATCGCGGCGCACGACGCGGGCGTGTTCGTAACGATAGTCCGAATGGGCCGGTACCCGCAGCAGGTTTTCGAGCCGGCGGATTTCCTCGCGCAGGTGGGTGTTCTGCTGCACGGCCAGCTCGAATGAGGCGTTGATGCGCGCGAGATCGCGCCCGGCAAGGATCAGCTCCTGCTTGGACTGGTTGCGCAAAGACCAGTATTCCTGCAGATCGCGCGCATGGGAGGCGGCGGTGGCGACCGGCGCCTGCAGTTCAAAAAAACTCGCGCGCAGGAACGATTTGACTGCAACCGGCAGCACCAACCAAGCGGCCAGCACGAGACCGAGGGTGACAAAGGGTTTGGCCTGATCGAAACGTCGTTGCGGCACGGTGTGCGGCGGAACCTAACCCGGCGAATCGGCAATGCCACCCGAAAGTGCGGGTCGGCGGGCAAAACCCGTTCAGACGTGCCCATGCCGTTGAACGGTGGGGCGTGGCTTGTTCGTGTCCTTCTGTCGATACGAAGCTGCGGGCGCGCACAAGGCGCGCCCCTACAAAATCGAACCATTTCGCCGCGTATGCCATGCATCGCAGCCTGACTGCTTGATCGCCGTTCAGACGTGCTGCATCAACCAGGCGAGGTCGTTGAGCACCGCGCCGGTGCCGTTGGCCACGGCGGAAAGCGGATCCTCGGCCACGGTGACGGGCAGGCCGGTCTTGTCGCTGAGCAGGCGGTCGAAGCCGCGGATCAGCGCGCCGCCGCCGGCCATGACGAAGCCGCGGTCAACGAGGTCGGCGGAAAGTTCGGGCGGACAGCGCTCAAGCGTCACACGCACGGCGTCCACGATCGCGGCCACGGTGTCGCTCAGGGCCTCGCGGATTTCCTGCGAGGTGATGTGGATGGTCTTGGGCAGACCGGCGACCGAATCGCGGCCCTTGACCTCCATCGTCAGCTCCTCATCCAGCGGGTAGGCCGAGCCGACGCGGCATTTGATCTCCTCGGCCGTGCGCTCGCCGATGAGGAGATTGTAGGCACGCTTCATGTAGTTGATGATGGCGTTGTCGAGCTCATCACCGGCCACGCGGATGGACTTGGAAAAAACGATGCCGTTGAGGGAGATGATGGCGATCTCGGTGGTGCCGCCGCCGATGTCCACGATCATGTTGGCGGCGGGCTCATCGATGGGCAGGCCGACGCCGATGGCGGCGGCCATGGGCTCGGGAATGGTGATGACATCGCGCGCGCCGGCGTGCAGGGCGGAGTCCTTGACCGCGCGCTTTTCCACCTCGGTGATGCCGGAGGGGATGGCGATGACCACGCGCGGCGGGGCGCGGAACGAACTGCTCGAAACCTTGCGGATGAAGTAGCGCAGCATTGCCTCGGTGACGTCGAAGTCGGCGATGACGCCGTCCTTCATCGGGCGGATGGCGGTGATGTTGCCGGGGGTGCGGCCGAGCATGCGCTTGGCCTCGTCGCCGACGGCGCGCACCTTGCGCGAATTGGTGTCCAAGGCCACGACCGACGGCTCCCGCAGGATGATGCCTTTGTCCTTCACGTAGACGAGGGTGTTGGCGGTGCCCAGGTCGATGCCGATGTCGTTGGAGAAGTAGCCGAGGAAGTTAGCTGCCATAATGATGTTGGGGGAGGCGCTGTTCCGCCGACGGAAACGAATCGGCGCGAACCGGGGGTGTCAACGCGGTAAATCGCGGTTTGGCCCGAATCTTACGGCATTGCGCCGGTGGTGTTACAGCGGGAACGAGCGCTGGTTGGGTGGTGCGAAAAAAAAGCGCGCCGGGTAGCGCGCTGATGAAAGGTTTGCCGGTCGGTTCAATTGGGACCGTGGGCCTTGTCCTCGGGCGGTTTTTTCGCCGCGGTCTCGGGCTCGGATTCGGCGGCGGTTTCCACTTCCTTCTGGGCCTTCTTGAATTCCTTGATGGACTGGCCGAGGCCCTTGGCGAGCGAGGGCAGTTTGGCGCCGCCGAAAAGCACGAGCAAAATGATCAGGATGACGATCAGCTCGGGGGCGCCGAGGCCGAAGAGGGCCGCCACGGTTGCGGGCAGGATTTCCATGGGATGAAGCTATGCCGGGGTGATGGGCTGTAAAGCGGGAAAGCGCCGGGTTCAGGGCCGCGGGCGCAGGCCGGGCAGGGGGGCGCCCGGGTTGTCGGCGCGGGGATTGGTGGCGGCGACCTTCATGAGGTTCTGCGCGTTGTCGATCTGCTCGGCGTCGAAGAAACCGTGCAGCTGGCGGATGCGCGTCGGGTGGCGCATCTTGCGCAGGGCCTTGGCCTCGATCTGGCGGATGCGTTCGCGGGTGACCTTGAACTGTTTGCCGACTTCCTCGAGCGTGCGGCTGTAGCCGTCGACGAGACCGAAGCGCAGCGAGAGCACGCGGCGCTCGCGCTCGGTGAGCGAGTCTAGCACGTCGATGATCTTTTCGCGCAGCAGCGAGAACGCCGTCATGTCGTAAGGATTCTCGGCGGACTTGTCCTCGATGAAATCGCCGAAGGAGGTGTCGTCGCCGTCGCCGACGGGCGACTGGAGCGAGATGGGCTGCTGCGCCATCTTCATGATCTGCTGCACGCGCTCGACGGGCAGATTCATCTCGTCGGCCACCTCTTCGGGCGTCGGTTCGTGGCCAAATTCCTGGAGGAGCTGCTTCTGGACCTGCATCACCTTGTTGAGCGTCTCGATCATGTGGACCGGGATGCGGATGGTGCGGGCCTGGTCGGCGATGGAGCGGGTGATGGCCTGGCGGATCCACCAGGTGGCGTAGGTGGAGAACTTGTAACCGCGGCGGTATTCGAATTTCTCGACGGCCTTCATCAGGCCCATGTTGCCCTCCTGGATGAGATCGAGGAAGGAGAGGCCGCGGTTCGTGTATTTTTTCGCGATGGATATCACGAGGCGGAGGTTGGCCTCGACCATCTCGGTCTTGGCCTGGTGGGCCTCGCGGATATGGACGTTGGTCTTGCGCACGACCTCCAGCAGCTGGTCGGGCGCGATGCGCTGGGCGGCCTCGATCTGTTTCAGGCGGGCGTTGATGGCCTTGGTGTCGATGGCGGCATCCTTCTTGGTCTTCGGATGCTTGGCGCGCTCGAGCTGGGCGAGGAGCTGCTCGATTTCCTCCAGCACGGGCTTCAGTTGCTCGAGGTATTCCTCGTAAACCTTCAGCTTGAAGAAGAATTTGCCGAAGTTGGCGCGCAGGGCGGTCTCGCGTTTGCGGAACTTGGTCAGCACTTTCTTGCGCTCGGCCTCGCCACGGGCCTTCAGGTATTCCTCCCAACCGTCGGCCACGGATTTCTCCGCCTTCTGGGTGGTCTCGACGAGCTTGGGCAGCGCCTTGAAGTAGGCCTCGCGGCTGTCGATCTTCTTGTCGATCACCACACGGTCGAAGCGCTCCTCGCGGTTGAGCAGGCGCTGGCCGAGGTAACCGATGTAGGCCCCGACGGCGGCGGCCTGGAAGAGGGCCTCCTGCGCCTTGAGCTCGGCGTTTTCAATGCGTTTGGAAATCTCAACCTCCTGCTCGCGGGTCAGCAGCGGGACCTGGCCCATCTGCTTGAGATACATGCGCACGGGATCGTCGAGGATGTCGTGCTGCGAGGAGCGGGTTTCCTCCTCCTCGGCCTCCTCCATGCGCTGCTTGTAATCCTCAACCTGGTCGGGCTCGAGGATCTCGATCTCGAGGTTCTGCAGGATGGAGAGGACGTTGTCGATTTCCTCCTGGTTTTCGACCGACTCGGGCAGGGCCTCGTTGATGTCGTCGAAGGTCAGGTAACCCTGCTCCTTGGACTGGCGGATCAGCTGGCGGATCTTTTCGTTGATGCCCCCGGCCGGGATGTCGCCCGCCGCACCGAAGTTGGCGTGCTGGGTCTTTTCGATGGCGGCCTCAACGGCCTCGGAATGGGAATCGGCTTTGGCGGACTTGGCTTTGCGCGGCATGGTGGAAAAGGAAAAAACAATCAGACCGCTGCGGTCAGACCGAGCGGTTGGCGGAGCTGGCGTTGGATTTCGGAACGTTCTTTTAAGAGTGAAATTGGGTCAGCTTTACTGTCCGCCTGGTGGTTGGCTAAATCAAGTTCTATTTGGCGGAGGCGGGGCTCGAGGGCCCGGGTGCGCAGCAGGCGCAGCCCTTCATTGGCCACTTTGACGGGGTCATCGAAGGCAGGGGTATCGAAAAGGAGGGATGCGACAAGCGCTTTTTCCTCAGGGGTTTCGAGCAATCCGTCCAAGTGGTCGCGCCCGGGCCAGCTGTCGTGCTCGAATTCGGCCAGAAACCGGTTGAGCAGGGCACCGGCGGCATGTCCGGCGTCGATCCAGTCGTGCGGCAACACGGTGCTCAAGGGTTTGCCCATGTTTTCGTAGTGCAGGCAGACCATGAGCAGATGCAGCTCGGGCGTGTGGGTGTTGGCGGCGGAGGGTGGGGCGGAGGGCTTGTCCCCGGCCGGCTCGCGCTCCGCGCGTGGCGAACGGGCGTGGTAGCGACGGTAGTCGCTGATGAGCGCGGTCGGCATGATGCGGAGATGGGTGGCGGCCTCGGTGATGAACTCCGTGCGCGCGACCTCGGAATCCGCGGCGCCGATCAGTTCCAGCAAGGTGCGGGAGGCGCGGGATTTTTGTTCGGAGGACGCGTTGGCCGGATCCGGCAGCACGGCATGGCAGGCGAAGGCCATCGCGGAAAGCGAGTTGGCGCGCAACGCCTCATAGGCCGCCAGACCCTGGGCGAGAAAGAGCACGTCGGGATCGCTCTTGGTTTCCGCGGCGCCACCCAGAAAGCGTACTTCCAGTCCGGCCTTGAGGGCCATCGGCAGAAAGCGCAGCGCGGCCTTTTGCCCGGCGCTGTCGCCGTCGAAAAAGCATTCCACCTGGCTGCAATAACGCCGCAGGAGCACGAGCTGCGTGTCGGTGATCGCGGTGCCCTGCGGGGCGACGGCGGTCTTGAGTCCGACGCTCCAGCAGCGCAGGGCGTCGAGCTGACCCTCGACGAGGACGAAGGGTTTCCCTTCGCCGACGGCGGTGCGGGCGCGGTCGAGGTTGAAGAGCAGGTTGCCCTTGGTGAAGACGGGGGTCTCGGGCGAATTGACGTATTTGGCCTCGCGGGCGGGATCGTCCGCGGGCGTGAGATCGGTCTGCCGGGCGGTGAAGGCGACCACGCGGCCCTGATGGTCGCGGATGGGAATCATCAGCCGGCCGCGGAACCGCGGACGCAAAGAGCCGAGCGTGAGCGCCGCGCCGTCGCGCACGAAAAACAGGCCGCACTGCCGCAGGGCGTCCTCGGAAAACTTGCGCTTGAGCAAGACGGCGGCGAGGCCGTCGTCCTGGGGCGCGGCCGCGCCAATCTTGAATTCGTCGGCCAGCTCGGGCGTAAATTTCCGCGCGGTCACCCAATAGTTCCGCATGAACTCGCCGGTCGGCGTGGCACCCTTGAAAACCTGATGGTAATGCTCCGCGGCGAGCTCGTGGATTTCGTAAATCTCCTGCCGCAGCGAACGTTCCTCGCGCGAGGGACCGGCGCCCTCCTCGTATTCGATCACGATGCCGAAGCGCTGGCCCAGCGCCTCCACCGCCTCGGTGAAGCCCAGCTGTTCGGTCTCGCGCACGAAGGTGATGACGTCGCCCGCCTTGCCGCAGCCGAAGCATTTGTAGAAACCCTTGTCGGGATCGACGTGGAACGAGGGGGTTTTTTCGTTGTGAAACGGACACAGGCCCTTGAGCCGGGCCCCGGCCTTCCGCAATGTCACCACGCGGGAAACGACGTCCGCGAGGTTCACGCGCAACTTGAGGTCGCGCACGCAGGTGGGCTTGATGACGGGCATGAAAAGGCGGCGCGCAGGTTCCGGCGCAAAGAATGCACTTTCAACCCGGGGGCGGGACTGTCAAGTTTCGGGCTCCGCGGAGGAAACATAGTGCATTTTCCGGCGACTCAGACCCATGCGATTTTTCATTTTAACGGCCATTTTCATCGCGATGCTCACGCGGGTTTCCGCCCAGGAAACTTCGCCGGCATCGGCTCCGCTCGAGCCGGTGTGGGAGGCGCGCCTGCCGGACTTCAGCCCGCGGGCCTATGATAGCATCGTGGAACGCCTGATCGGTGATTTCGAGCAGTCCACCGGCCGGCGGATGATTCCGGGAGAGAAGAAGAGGGTGGGGCTGAAGATTTACGCCGATTCCGGGCCGGGCATGGCCACGCCGGTGGCGTTGGTGCGGGCGGTGATCAACGCGTTGGAGCGCCGCGGCTTTGCGCGGGAGGATGTTTTTCTGGTCGGACTCAACCAGCTGCGGTTGCGCATGACCGGCTACCTGCCGTCCCTCGCCTCGGGCCAGTCGCTTTTCCCGGGGCACAAGATTTACGTGCTGGAGTCGGGCAAGTTCTACGATCCCGTCTGGTTCTACGACAGCCCGCTGCCGCAGCGCTTCGATCCGATTTTCGTCGAATCGCAGACCAAGGACGTGCCCAACACCTCGACGATGGACGAGGACCGCAAGAGCTTCCTCGCCACGCCGCTTTTTCTCGAGGCTGATTTCTGGATCAACCTGCCGGTCTACACCGACCATCCGACGCTCGGCGTCAACGGTTCGCTGGTCAACGCGACCCTGTGGAACGCCTCCAACACCGCGCGTTTTTTTCGCAGCCCGGCCAACGCTCCCGCGGCGGTGGCGGAAATGAGCGCGATTCCCGAGCTGCGCCAGACTTGGGCCTGCACGATCGTGAGCCTGCAGCATTACCAGTTCATCGGCGGGCCGTATTTCAATTCGCTCTACACGGTGTCCGAGCCGGTGGTCTGGCTCAGCCGCGACCCGGTCATGCTGGACTCGCTGATGCTCGACCGGATCAACGCCTGGCGGAAACGCTCGGGCTTCCATCCGGTGTCGGAGGAAATCCGCACGCTGGAGTTTGCGGAACTGCTCGGCGTGGGCTCGACGCGGACGCAGGAGGCCCGGATCATCCCGGTGCACGAATAAACCGCTTGTCAGACGGCCCGCGCGCCCTGAAATTTTCCCCCGATGAGCTCCGCCTATCTTCCCTTCCTGATCCAGATCGTGCTGGCCGCCGGCATTGGCGCGCTGGTGATCGGCGCCAGCCACCTGATCGGCCAGCGCGCGGCCAAGAACCGGATCAAGGACTCGGCCTACGAGTGCGGCGTGCCCGCCGGCGGGATCGTGCACTCGCGGTTCTCGATCAAGTTTTACGTCACCGTGATGCTGTTCATCATCTTCGACATCGAGGTGGTTTTTCTCATTCCCTGGGCCTTCATCTATCGCGATTTTCTCGCCCATAATCTCCCCATTTTCGGTCCCATCCTTTTCTTCATCGGGCTGCTCGTGCTCGGGCTGTTCTACGAGATCAAGAAAGGCGCGCTCGAGTGGGAAAAGTAAGCCGCGGCTAAGGATCCCGCCCCATGCGGCTCGAAAAGATCATTGCCCGCAGCCGCATCATTGACCTGCACAGCGTCACGCTGCAGGGCGCGCTGGAGGAGCTGCTGGCGGTCTGTGTCGACAAGTTTCCCGACCTCAAGCCCGACGCCTTGCTCCGCGGACTGCTGGCCCGCGAGAGCACGATGACGACCTATCTCGGTTTCGGCGTCTCACTGCCGCATGTGCGGGTGTAGATGTCGCGCCGCTATGTGCTCGCCATCGGCCGCAGCCGGGCGGGCATCCGGCACGACGGGGGCAAGGATGATGAACGCATCCGGCTGATCGTCATGCTCATCGCCGGTGAACGCGCCCGCGATTACCTGCAGGTGCTCGCGTCCATCGCCCGGCAGGTCAAGGAGCAGGAACTGGTCGACAATTTGGTGAGCGCGCCCGACCTGGACGCGTTGCACGAGCGCCTGCTGGCGGGCTTTGGCGGCATCCGCCCGGTGCAGGCGTGGCAAAACCGGATCAACCGCCTGATGTTTCAGGAGGCGCAACGGGTGGCCAAAGGCGCTGATTGCGGTTCGATCATGGTTTTCGGTGACACCTTTGTGGGCGGCATCCAACCGGGCGCACTGCGGGCCAAGACCAAGACGATTCTCGTCACCCGCAATCCCATCGAACCGACGGAGGCGCAGCGCGAGTTCACCGAGACCATCCAGGTGCGTTCTTTTTCCAGCCAACGCATGGCACAGCTGCGCAGCGCGATCCTCGTGGCGCTGACCCGGGGCATCATCCCGTTTGCCGGCCGCATCTGCTGCATCGGTGGGGTGACGGGCAGCAACCAGTTCGACACGCTGACGGTGGTCGATATCGAGCGCGAATTTCAGACCCTGCTGACCGGCGAGCAGGATCTGCTGCCGGACGACGTGAAACCCGAGGTGCTTGAGCGTGTCATCGGCATCGCCACCGAACTCGCGGTCGAGGGGCGCGAGGGCAAGCCCGTGGGCTGCCTCTTTGTGGTGGGGGCGACCGAGCGGGTGTTGAAGTTTACCAAACCGTTGGTGCTCAATCCGTTCTTCGGTTACAAAGAGGAGGATCGCAACATCCTCAACCCGTTCATGGACGAGACGATCAAGGAATTTTCCTCGATCGACGGCGCGTTTGTGATCCGCGGCGACGGGGTGGTGGAGACGGCCGGCAGCCTTGTACAGGCGGGTGACACCGATTTCTCCCTGCCCAGTGGGTTGGGCAGCCGGCATGCTGCCGCAGCGGCCATCAGCATCGCCACGCAGTGTATCGCCCTGGTGATTTCCTCCAGCAGCGGACAGGTGATGCTTTTTCGCCGCGGGGTGATGCTGCCTCTGACGGAAAAGCGGCAATGAGGCCGGTTTGGCGATTGCCCAAAATTTGGGTTGCTCTGGGCGGCGCGCGGGCTTTGCTCTGACCCTTCACCCAATTTATACCATGCAAGAAGTCGTTTTAATCGAGTGCACCGAAGCCCGCAAGGAAGGCAAACCCGTCTCGCGCTACCTGACCACGCGCAACAAGAAGACCGTGACGGAGCGGATTGAGAAGAAGAAGTACAACCCCTTCCTCAAGCGCCACACGGTGCACAAGGAGATCAAGTAATCCAATCTCCCAAGGTCTTGAACCAGCCGGGCCGTTTGCCCGGCTTTTTTGTGTCCGTCCGCAGGGATCAGTTCTGCTTGGCGGTGCCCGCCCCCGGGCGCGGGATGGACGTCTGGCTGCGACGGGCGGCGCGCCAGCCTTCGCGATGCTTGCGGATCCAGTCCAGCAGGGCGCGTTCGAAGCCGATGTCGTAGCCAAGTCGCTCGGATTCGAGCCACTTGTGCTTCAATATCTCCTCCCGTTCGGCCAGAAACTCCTGATAGAGGCTGGATTGTTTGACGAAATCGCGGGAGGTCTCTGGCTCTTTGGCTGGTGAAGTCATGCCCATGTCAGCACCCCCCATGAGAGCAACGCGGCGCGCCCTGTCAATGCCGGCCATGGTACGGACGGTCAGGACGCGGGGGCGGACTTGCGCTCCAAGCCCGTCAAAAGTCCCGTGGCGATGTCGCGAAACACCGCGGCGGATTCGGAGCTGGGCTGGCTGACGACAATGGGCCGGCCGTAATCGCCGCCTTCGCGGATTTCCGGCACCAGCGGCACCTGACCGAGCAGCACCGTGCCCAGCTTCTCCGCGGTGGCCGCACCGCCGCCGCGACCGAAGAGCTCATGCCGGTTGCCCGCGGGATCGGTGAACCAGCTCATGTTTTCCGCGACGCCCAGCAGCGGCACATTGACCTTCTGGAACATCAGGCCGCCCTTGCGCGCCACGTTGGTGGCGGCGGCCTGCGGGGTCGTCACGATCACCGCGCCGTCGAGCGGCAGGGTTTGCACGAGGGAAAGTTGGGCGTCGCCCGTGCCGGGCGGCAGGTCGATGAGCAGCAGGTCGAGCTCGCCCCAGCGCACGTTCTGCACAAACTGCTGCACGGTCTTCATGATCATCGGGCCGCGCCACACCACGGGGGTGTTGTCATCGACGAGGAAACCCATGCTCATGACCTTCACGCCGTGGTGTTCCATCGGGATCAACATGGCGTCGTTGCCCTCGCCCTCGACCTCGGGGCGGCCGTTGAGGCCCATCATCAGCGGCACACTCGGACCGTAGATGTCGCAATCGAGCAAACCCACGCGGCCTTTGCGTCCCTGCATGTCGAGCACCTGCGCCAGCGCACAGGCGAGATTGACCGAGAACGTGCTTTTTCCCACGCCGCCCTTGCCCGAGGCCACGGCCACCGCGTGCTTGATGCCGCGGGGCATGGTGCCGCCGGCAAGATTGCCGCCGCCGGCCGGGGCAGGGGCCTTCACCGGGGCCACCGCGATCTCGATGATCGCCTCCTTGACGCCGGGCAGGGCGCGGACACAGCGGTCGACGTCCTGTTTGAGCTGGTGCGGCACCTGCGGGTCGTTGGTGGTCACCGCGAGGGAAACCTTGACCACGCCGTCGGCAAAGCCGGCCGAGCGCACCAGCCCGAACGACACGATGTCGCGGCTGAAACCGGGATACTTCACTTGCTTGAGCTGATTCTTGATGTCTTCGGTCGTCACGGTGGGAAAAAAGGGAACGAAAGGGGAATAAAGTTGTTTAGCCTGCCGGGCGTGTAAATAGAAATGCCCTCGCTTTCCGCACCAATAAGCCCTGCCACCTGCCATGCAAAATTTTCTGCGCGTTTTCCTCTTCAGTATGATTGGCCTGCTGCCGGCGCTGGCCCAGCGCGACATCGGCACCGTCGATGTCATCGCCGAAAACAAGACCGTGCCGATCCGCGTCTCGGCCAATGTCCCCGAGCTCAACCAGCTAGCGCTGCAGGCCTTCAACGCCCACGGCCGCTACCGGCTGGCGGCCAGCGGGTTTGCCTACGACATCCGGTTTGCCCAGATCACGGCCAACCAGGTGCGGGTCGACATCACGCGCGGCAGTGGCGGCGGCGCGGTGCACAGCGAGACGGTGACCGGCACCGATCAGCGCAACGCGCTCCTGCGCGCGGCTGACGTGGCGGTCGAGCGCACCAACGGGGTCGGCCTGCGCGGTTTCTTCGCCTCCAAGCTGGCCTTCATCGGCGAGCGCACCGGCCGCAAGGAGGTTTACACCTCCGACCTGTTTTTCGGCGACGTGAAGCAACTCACGCGCGACAACGCCCAGGCGCTCACCCCGCGTTGGTCGCCCGACGGCTCGCGCATCGTTTACACCAGCTATTTCCGCTCGGGTTTCCCCGACATCTTCCAGATCGACCTCAAGACCTACCAGCGCAGCACCTTTGTCAGCTTCAAGGGTACCAACAGCGGCGCGCGGTTCAGCCCCGACGGCCGCCAGGTGGCCATGGTGCTGAGCGGCGAGGGCAACGCCGAGATCTACGTGGGCAACGCCCAGGGCAAGCAGATCCGCCGCATGACGCGCACCGATGCGGTCGAGGCCTCGCCCAGCTTTTCGCCCGACGGATCACGTCTCGTTTTCACGTCCGACGCGGCCGGCGGTCCGCAGCTCTATCTCATGTCGGTGGCCGGCGGCGGTATGCAGCGCATTCCCACCAACATCAGCGGCTATTGCGCCGAGCCGGATTGGAACCGCGTCGATCCCAACAAGATCGCCTTCACCATCCGCATCGGCCGCGGCTACCAGGTGGCGGTGTATGACTTTTCCAAACGGGCCAGTGTGCAGGCCTCGCGCGCGCCCTTCGACGGTATCGAGCCCAGCTGGTTGCCCGACGGCCGGCATCTGGTTTACACCGCCCGCGACCGCAACACGAGCCGCCTGTGCGTGCTCGACACGGAGACCGGCAAGAGCACGCCGCTCAGCCCCACCAATTTCGGCCCGACCCTGCAGGGCAGCGTGTGGATGCCGTGAGTTGACGGCAGGATCGCGGGTGCAGGAGGCGCCACCGCGCTGGACACGGACGCAGGCTTGTTTGTAGGTTGAACCATGCTCCAAGGCATTTTCACGCCGAACCTGATTCCCTTTTGCGACGACGGCTCGGTCAACGAACCCGAACTGCGCCGCATGATCAACTGGCTGATCGAAAAGGGGGTCGGCGGACTTTATCCCAACGGGAGCACCGGCGAGTTCATCCGGCTCAATTTTGCGGAGCGCAAGCGGGTCATCCAGATCGTGGCCGAGGAGAACCGCGGCCGGGTGCCGATCCTTGCGGGCGCGGCGGAGGCGAACGTCCGTGACACCCTCGAGGCCGCCGCCGTTTACGCCGACCTCGGCTGCGCCGCCATCTCGCTGACCGGCCCGTATTACTTCAAGGTCTCGCAGGAAAGCATGGAGGCCTACTTCCGCGAGGTCGCCCGGCAGAGCCCGATCGACATCCTCCTCTACAATATCCCGCAATTCGCCAACGAAATCAGCCTGCCGGTGGTGCAGCGCCTCGCGGCCGATTGTCCGCGCATCGTGGGCATCAAGGATTCCAGCCGCGACTTTCCCCGCCTCGTCGCCACGCTGCACAAGCTCAAGCCGCAGCGTCCGGACTTCACCGTGCTGACCGGCACGGAGGAGATTCTCCTGCCGTCGCTCCTCATGGGCGCCGATGGCGGCACGATCGCCACCTCCGGCGTCGTGCCGGAAGTCGTGATGAAACTCTACGCGGAATTCCGCGCCGGCCGCCTCGACGAGGCGAAACGTATCCAGCTGAAGCTGCTCGATCTGATCGAGGCGATGTTTGCCGCGCCGATTTTCCCCGAGGGTTTCCGCGCGGCCGCGGCGTTGCGCGGTTTCGATCTGGGGCACAGCCGCCAACCCATTTCGAGCCGCGAGCAGGCCGACCTTGGCGAATTGCGCAGCCGCATCGCGTGCATTTTGGCCGACTGCGGTTTTGCCGAGGCCGCCCACGCCTGCGTGCGGCCGGGTGTCTGCGGTGCCCGGCCGGTCGATGTGGATGCGATTGTGCGCAATGTCCTGCAAAACCTGAAGGCCGGCGCCTGAAGACCGGTGATGTTCCACCATGCGCACGCTCGCATTCGTTGAAACCCCGTTCCTGAGCGTCACCGCCCTGGTCGCGGATGCGATGCTCAAGGCCGGACGTATCGAATTGCTGGGTTTCGAGCCGACCGGCGCGGAAACGGTCATGATCCGCATCGCCGCCGAACAACGAGGCGACGCTGAATCCGCCGTGGCCGCTGCTGAAACCGAAGCACAACGGCTCGGGGCCAAGGTCATCAACGCGGTCCTGTCCCGGCCCGACGAGGCTATCGCCGCGCTCAATGCCGGTCCGGTCACCTTCAATCCCCTCTACGGCGGGCGCGATGAACTGCGCCCGTCACCCTCCGCCATGAAAACCATGAATCCAAACCAAGCCATCGGCATCCTCGAAACCCAGGGACTCACCGCCATTCTGGAAGCGACGGATGCGATGTTGAAGGCCGCCAATGTGACCTTGGTCGGCAAGGAAAAGATCGGCGCGGCCTACGTGACCGTGATCATCCGCGGCGATGTCGCGGCGGTCAAAGCCGCGATCGACGCCGGCAGTCAGGCCGTCGGTTCGCTCGGCAAGCTGATCGCGGCCCATGTGATCGCCCGCCCCCACGAGGGCCTGGTGTCCCTGCTGCCGGGTTGAACCCAACTGGGCTGTCTTGGTCACATTGGTTCGACCCGATGACGTAATGTCACCTCGCTGCAGACCGGTTCCGTCTTCTGACCAAGAATATGGTGATAGCCAGGGAGGTCACCGCAACCAACAATGAACTGGATGCATGCTCAGGAACAACGGAATGGGCAGATCCCTCCAAGGTGAAAAGTGTGTCCATCCCGTCAGTTTGTATCTGGTAGTAGCCGGATCCGGCTGTGTTGCTGAAGAGTTTGTAAGCCGTGCCATCCGCGTAGGAGTAGGAGTAGTAAAACGGATTTTGCGGAGACTGAGTGTAGAAATAGTAGGTCGAGGCCGGATTCAGTACAACACTGTTGTCGAAGCTCCATGAGCCATTGGTCTTACCGGAGCTTTTCGCAATGTATCCGGGCGCAGAGTCACTCAGAGTACCGACCGGACCTGCAAACGCCTGATCCAGCAGATACAGATCACCGACATTCGGTGCTTTGGCCCCGGAGGAAAGAAGCAATGTGAAACTGATATTGTTCCAAGAACCGTCCTGCGGGGTCGTGATGCTCTGTCCGACAAAGGTGTCGGTTCCCCAGCCGGCTGCACCTGTTACGTAACTGGTCGCGATGACAATCTGAGCGCCAGCCGGCAATGAGGTGGTCAACATCGCGGCCAAGAACACGGTTTTTAGCGATGAATGCATGGGAAATGCGGTTTCAAACCCCATTCTGGTCAACTCATAGCATTGTGCAGAGCATGCCGCGGCCAGCAATCCTGAGCTGGCACGTCAACTTGGGAATAAGCGGAATA
Source organism: Opitutaceae bacterium (assembly GCA_019455245.1). GTDB lineage: Bacteria > Verrucomicrobiota > Verrucomicrobiia > Opitutales > Opitutaceae > Cephaloticoccus. Next base: position 11,922 of record JACFMR010000003.1, on the reverse strand, counting down.
ACTCCGGCCGTGCGTGAAACTTATTTGTCCGTATCCGATTTTATTTCAGATCATTGAACTCAGACGTTGAGCCGGGCACAATTATCGTTGGGTTGTCCTTGATCGTAGACCGGCCATTGGGTCACAAACGACACCGATGACCAAAAAAGGCACCTTGGCATGCAGCCATAATTCGCCGCATCCCACTTCACCGGTTACCGTCGAACTTTCTGCTACGCCGGCACTCACCCTGCGCGTGATGACCTACAATGTGCAGGTGGCCGGCAATCCGCCGCCACACAGTTGGGAGCGGCGGCGTCCGCTTATGCGGGAACTGCTCACGCGGGAGAGTCCCGACATCATCGGCGCGCAGGAGGCGCGCTACGATCAGGTGAAGGGCCTCGCCGCCGATCTGCCCGTATACGACTGGATCGGTCTCGGGCGCGACGGGGGCAGTCGCGGCGAATTCATGGCGATCTTTTACCGTCGCGACCGTTTCGAGCTTCTGGCCTTTGATCATTTCTGGCTCTCCGACACGCCCGAGGTCATCGGCTCATCCACCTGGGGCAACACGTGCCGGCGCATGGTCACGTGGGGGCGCTTCCGCGACCGTCCCACCGGCCGCGAATTCGAGGTTTGGAACACCCACTTCGATCACGAGATTGAGTTGGCCCGGCAAAAATCCGCTGCGCTCGTGCGCCGGCGCATTGCCGCCACCGATCCCGTCAGGCCGCTGCTGTTGCTCGGCGATTTCAACTGCGCCGCCGGTGCCAGTGCGTCCTACACCGAACTGACCACGGGCGCCGGGCTCACCGACACCTGGACCGCTGCCGCGCAGCGCCGCAACGAGGGCCTCAACACGTTTCACGGCCACCGACCGCCGACGCGCGACGGAGTGCGCATCGACTGGATTCTCGCCCGCCATGCGGTCGCGGTCAGCGAGACCGCCATCGTCGATTATGCGTCACCCGGCTTCGCGCCCAGTGATCATTTCCCGGTGACCGCCACGGTGCGGTTTTAGCTCCTGATTGATTGTCTGACAGTCACTGCAGATTGCGAATATTTCGCTGCTCTGTCATCACCCCATGTTGCACGCTTACGATCATTTTCCTATCTCATCCGAGAAATTTTTGTTTCAGAGGCGGGAATAAACATGGGCCTGCTTTACCGCCGGAGCCTGGTAAGGTCGAACCTGTGAGCCGCTCGGCAAGAATTCGATCGTGGCTGTTGGCTTGTAGTGATCGTCGGAAGAGCCCGTGCGGTCTGTACCACTTAAGCGGATCAGGCCCGTCCCTTCGGCGCTGGCTGAAACAGTGTAACGCCCGAGCGGGATATCTTCGACCGTGGTCAGATATGTGCCGGGCTTGTAGGCAACGGTGATGGTCACAGGAGAACCAGCGGAACCGTCCATCAAAGGGCCGTCCGGTGTTAGGTTAATGGTAATGGGTGTGCCGTCCGGAAGACCCAGGCTCCGATAGAGTCCATCCACGCCGTAAAACAAGAGGTCACCGCCGTAATTTTCTTCGCTGCGGTACGCCGGCTGCGGTCCGCTGATTTGCCAGACGAAGTCTCTCACGAGACCGTCCTTGGCCCGATACTCAAGGTCGATGTTACCTTGCACGGGTTTCAGCGGCAACTTGTAGTCACGCCCGTTGTATTTCAGCTTGCGCCAGGCAACGGCGGTATAGGTGCCAGGTGCAATGTCGGTCTGCCGGTAGGTTCCGTCCGTTCCGGTCACGGTAGTGTAGCTAACCGGGCCACCGCCGGTCTCATGTTTTCCCCACACCTCGACGTTGACATTGGCCAGCGGTTGTCCGGCCGCATCGGTTGCCCGACCCACGGTTGAGAAGCCGGCGGCCTTTTCAGCCCCATCGGAGAGAGTGGTTCGACCGCAACCGACTGCGATTAATGCTATGGCGGAAATGAGGAGTGCTTTATAGGACATACTTTGGTTTGACTAATTCATGTCGCAGCAGTGCCGAGGGCACGTGCAAACAGCGTGGGGATGACGGCAATAACTCAGCGAAGAGCGAGTCAAAATCGACGCCGAAGTAGTTTGATGCCGTGTTGTTGGAAGACCCCGTGCGTGGTGTTCACCCCAAAGTCATAGCGGCGTCATGCGTGCGACTTCATGGTTTTTGGTGGTCGAAACCTGTCAACAGGCGCGGTCGAGCGGCGCCTCTGCAGTGCGGAAGCCGTGCCTCCGGTTATTGGCCCACGAAAAAGCCGCACCCGATAGGTGCGGCTTGAAAGGTTACGTTGACCGGAGGGGTCAGACCGTGGCGGCGTTGAAGTTGGCCTCGGCGGCGTCCCAGTCGACCACGTTCCAGAAGGCGGCGATGTAGTCGGGCCGGCGGTTCTGGTAGTTCAGGTAGTAGGCGTGCTCCCAGACATCGAGGCCGATGACGGGCTGGCCCTCGATGCCGGCGACGGCCTTGCCCATCAGCGGGCTGTCCTGGTTGGCGGTGGAGCCCACGGCGAGTTTCTTGTCGGCCGTGACGTAGAGCCAGGCCCAGCCGGAGCCGAAGCGCGTGGCGCCGGCCTTGGCGAACTCTTCCTTGAACTTGTCGAAGGAACCGAAGGTCGCGCTGATGGCGGAGGCGAGGTTGCCCTTGGGGTGGCCGCCCTTGCCCGGACCGATCACGGTCCAGAAGAAGGCATGGTTGCTGTGGCCGCCGGCGTTGTTGCGCACGCCGCCGCGGATGGCCTCGGGGACCTTGCTGAGGTCGGCGATCAGGGCGTTGACGTCGAGCGCGGCCAGATCGGCGTGATCCTTCAGCAGGTTGTTGGCGTTGGTGATGTAAGCCTGGTGGTGCTTGGTGTGATGGATTTCCATCGTGCGCGCGTCGATGTAAGGTTCGAGCGCGTTGTTGGCGTAGGCCAGTTTCGGGAGTTCGTATGCCATGATGCTGATTTTCGGTTGGAAGTTAATTTAACAGGGAGCAGCAACTTAACGCGGGTCGGCGCGGCGTCAACCGCCCGCTGCGTCTTCTTCGCCGCGCTTGAGCCGAAAAAATGCCTGGAGCAGGTCGCGGCACTCGGTTTCCAGCACGCCGCCGGCGGTGATTTCGAGGTGGTGGTTCACGCGGGGCAGGGCGTTGAGGTCGGTGGCCCCGCCGAGGCAGCCCATCTTGGGGTCGCGCACGGCGTAGCACACACGTTGCAGGCGCGACATGAGGGTGGCGCCCGAGCACATGGGGCAGGGCTCCTTGGTCACGTAGAGCGTGCAGTCTTCGAGCCGCCAGTCGCCGAGGGCGGCGGCGGCCTGGGTCAGGGCTAGCATTTCGGCGTGGGCGGTGGGATCGTGGGCGCTCTCGACCGTGTTGTGGGCGAGGGCGATGATCTCGCCGTCGCGGGCGATGACCGCGCCGATGGGCACCTCGTCGCGCCGCCAGGCATCGATGGCCTGGTTGTAGGCGAGGCTCATAAAAAACGTATCGTCCCGCACAAGTTGGGACGGAAAGCGTTTTTCAAACGGACAATCGGGGGCGGTTTTCTTGGGCTGAGGCATATGGCGGTCGGACGGCAAAGGCAAAGAAACGGCTAAAGCCTTGACTAAGGGGGGGATTTTACGGCTTACAAGTGGGTTTTCCTGTCCACTTTGAACATCTGTATGAACCTAATCCGCACTGTTACGTCCCTCCCTCTGTATGGCTGATGGCAATTCGATCGAGGTAGAGGGCAAGGTTGTCGCCGTACTTCCCGGCACCATGTTCAAGGTTCAACTGGCCAACGGGCACGTGGTGCTCGGTCACATTTCGGGCAAGCTGCGCAAGCACTTCATCAAGATCGCCGCGGGCGACACGGTGAAGATGGAAATGAGCCCTTACGATTTGGAAAAGGCGCGTATCACCTACCGCGTGCGCGAGCAGAACGCCCCGCGCCCCGGCGCATTCCGGCGCCGCTGATTCCCCTTCGCGGCCATGCCGGGCCGGAGCAAATCGCCGCAGTCAACGCGCAGCCGGGCACCGGACGGCTTCGCGGCCGACATCGACGGGTTTCTCAATTTTCTCGATCTGGAACGCGGCCTGTCGCCGCGCACCCAGTCGGGCTACGCGTCCGATCTCGACCAATGCGCGGCGTATGTTGCCAAACTGGGCGCAACGGGCTGGCGCACGGTGCCGGCCGAACTGGTCGGGCGTTGGATCCACTCGCTGAGCGCGGCCGACTACACGGCGACGAGCCTGGCGCGCAAGCTGACCGCCCTGCGCGGCCTGGCGCACCACCTGCAGCGCGAGAAGCTGCGCGAGGATGATTTCACCGCACTGTTGTCCAGCCCCAAGTATTCGCGCCGCATCCCGGGCACGCTGACCGCGGACGAGGTGGCGCGGCTGCTGGCGGCGCCGACGGGCGGAGACGCGCCGGCGCTGCGCGATCGTGCGCTGCTGGAGCTGTTTTATTCCAGCGGACTGCGGGTGTCCGAACTGGCGGCGCTGACCATCCAGCAACTCAACCTTGAGCAGGGTTTCCTGCGGGTGTTCGGCAAGGGCTCGAAAGAGCGCGTGGTGCCGATCGGCCGCAAGGCCTGCGAGGCGATTGCGGTTTGGTTGGAGTCGGGCCGGCCGCATTTCGTGAAATCGCGCACCGGCAGCCAGCTGTTCCTGAGCGCGCGTGGCGGGGCGCTCTCCCGCGTCACGCTCTGGCTGATCGTGAAGAAATACGCGCAGCGCGCCGGTATCACCAAGCCGGTGAAGCCGCACCTGCTGCGGCACTCCTTCGCCACGCACCTGCTAGACGGCGGCGCGGATCTGCGTGCGATCCAGGAGATGCTCGGCCACGCCAACATCGCCACCACGCAGATCTACACGGCGGTTGAATCGAGGCGGCTCATCGACCAGCACGCCAAATTCCACCCGCGCAACCGCGGTTGAACGGGCTTATTTGTCCGGCAGGCGGCCGACGTTGCGCGCGAGGCGGGCGACCCCGAAGAGCAGGAGGAGCGCGCCGACGGGTACCAGCAGGATGCCGAGGCCGGGATCGCCGTCGTGGATGACCAGCCCGCCGAGAAAGAATCCCGCGGGGAGCAGCAGCGAGCCCCAGCGCAACGATTGCGAGGCCGCGGCGTCCAGGTCCAATCCGGCCACACCGCGCAGGGTCAGTCCCGCGGCGATGTTGACCAACGCGACCAGGGTGCCGTGGGCATGGGCCAGGGTGAACATGAGGCGGCGCATCGCGACGTCGGCATCCAGATACCAGCCCACCTTGAAGCCGTGCAGGGTTTCCAGCACGAGCCCGAGGGAGATGAAGGCGAGGAGGGACCACCAGCCATGACGCAGGTGACAGTTGGAGAGTTTCATGGAAGCAGCGGTTGGGCGGGGATTATTCGGCGAGGTAAATGCGGCGGTTGTCGCGCTGGTTCAGCAACCTTTCGAAAGTTTCCTGCCGGAACAAGCCGTCCGCATCCAGCGCGGTGCGCCAGGGGTAGGCGGCGCCGGGGTTGCGGTGCTCGTGCCACCATTGCTGATACGCTTGCGTGAGCGCGGCCTTCTGCTGGGCGTCACTCATGCCGTGGTCATAGGGGTGATTTTCAAACCCGGGCAGGCTTTGCAGGGATTTCCAGGAGATGAAACGCACGGCGGAGTAGGGATCATTCAGCTCGAAAATCAGGTAGGGGTAGAGCCAGTCGCGGCCGGAGGCCTGTTGCGCCGGCGTCCAGCCCATGTGCCAGGCCACGATGGCGCGCAGGGCGGCGTCACCCTTGAGCAGCCACAAAACGCCCGCGGACAGTTGCCGCTCGTCCTGCGACAACGCCGGCGGCAGTTCGTCGTACCATTCGTGCAGTTTTCCCGCGGTCCATTCCAGGGTTTGGTCGAGGTGGCAGAGGTTGCAGGCGTTGGGCCGGCCGTGGGACACGCTCTCCACCACGGTGGGCGAAGAAATCTCATGGGCGCGGCTGGCGCGAAGCAGACCGTAGGTCGTGCGCGGCATGTGGCAGTTGTAACAACTGCTGCCGCTGGAGCCCACCGGATGATGCGTGTGCTCGGCGATCCGGTTTTTCATGTCGGTGTGGCACTGCAGGCAGGCCTGGTCGCCGTCCATGGCCGGCGCCAGCTGGCCTTTTTTCCACTCCTGCAGGGTGGCGGCATCCATCCGGTCGGGATGAAGTTCGTGACAGGTCATGCAGGAGAAGTCGCCGCCCTTGAAGCAGGGCGAGGCCACGGTGCCGTTGTATTCGCGACCGATGACCCGCACCATGCCGTCGCTCCAGAAACTGCGCTCGTAGAACTCGGGATTGTCGCGCAACAGCTCAGCTTTCTCCTCGCTGTGATTCTGCACCGCGGGTTGCACGACCCAGCGCGAATCGAGCTCCTGCATGCCGGGGCGGAATTGCGGGCCCTCGCGATCCCAGAGGGGAATGTTCTCGGCCTTGTCGTAGGCCCAGATGCTGTGGCACTGGCCGCAGGCGAGGGAAGCCGTGGGGCCGTCCATGCGGCCCGGGTTGGCGATGGTGGGGTCGGAGACGCCCGACAGGTGGTAGAAGAACCGGCGGATCGGATTGCGGTTGGCGTCGATATGCTCGCGGCCCTCGCCGTGGCAGGCCTCGCAGGCGATGCCGAATTCCGTGACCTGCGAATCGAACCTGCCGTTGCCGGTCGGCCGCGCGCGGCCCTGGGTGGTGTGGCAGTTGATGCAGCCGTCGTTCCAGTCGCCCTTGGTGTAGATGTTGCCGAGATCGGGCGGGAGCAGGAAGGTGTCCTGCACCAGCGCCCATTTTTTCTCCGCGATGATGTAGGCGTAGGGAAACTGCTCCAGCGTCCGTTGCTCGCCGGTTTCCAGCCAGAAGATCTGCAGATTGTGCGAACCGGTGAGGAGGACGATCTGCCGCTCGTTGTCGTAATGGGCCGCGGGCGCGCCGGTGGGTTTGGAGCGCACGAAATAATCTTCGCCGCGCCTCTCCACCAGATAATCCATGTCCGCATAACTGACGGCCAGCCCGTCCATCTCCGCGGCCAGATTGCCGCGTTTGGCCACCTGCGTCATCGTCCGGTGGTAGGAGGCATACCAGCTGGCATGATTGCCGGGATGACAGGACAGGCAGGTGTCGGAGGAAACATAGTCCGCGTCGAGTTGCTGGATGGGCCGGTTCCCCGGCGGCGTGCTTTGCCAGTGCGCGGTCAGGGTCAGGACGGTCATCACCAAACCCCAGGCGAGCGCGATCACGCCCACGCGGCCGATGAAGGAGGCGGGCCAGAAACGGCGGAGGGTGGTCTGGGCGGAGACAGGGGCTTGCATGCAGCGGTCGTCCAAACTGGGGCAACGGCGGGAGGTGACGGCGAGCGTGTTTTTTTACCCCGGTCCGTCAAACCAATGCATGACCAAACGCAGGGCCGAAAAACCGGGGGTGGAGACCGGACGCTTGACGAAGCGGCCCCGGCTGCACCCCTTTGGGCGCATGTCTACGCCCAACGAAGAAAATTTCAAGGCATACAAACAGTCGGAAAAGCAGGCGCTTGAGATCGTGGCTGCGATGAAGGCCGCCAACGCGCGCAAGACCGACATCGAGCTGGCGCTGCTCGTGGCGATATTCGAGCTGCACAAGGCGGAACTGCCGCCCCAGACCATCGGCGCGATCGTGCAGGGCCACCTCAAGCAGCTGATCCCGTATTACTCCGGTCCGGCGCAGCCGGCGGGTTGAGCGGCGGGCAAGCGCCGGTGTGACCAGCGCCAGGAATCGAGATCGGTCCAGGCGCCGATGGTCAGCCGGACTTCGATCACCTCGCCGGCGGCGAAGTCGGCGCGGTCGGTGCGCAGCAGACGGAAGCCCCAGTGCGGCGCGCGCCCGGAATCCAGCGGACCGGAACCGAGTGCGAGGTCGTCGTCGACCAAGGCGCGGAAATAGACGGCGTAGCCATCGAGCCGGCCGGGGTGCACGACCGTGCGGCGGAAGGTGAGCGCGCGCGGCAACCCGGCCTCGTGCACGGTGTGCAGGTCGAACGTCAGCGCGGGGGCGGGTTCGCCGAGACAGTGCTCCACGAGACCCAGGTCGCTGCTGCGGAGATGGTAGTAGCCGGGATCCTGCGGTCGCTTGCGTTCGAGCACCGAGTAATCGTAGCCGTGCACCTTGAGCTCCCAGATGAACGGCACATGGCGTGCGTCCCGCACCTTCACCGGTTCGCAGTAAAATTCGAAGCGGCTGGGCACGATCCGGCCGCCGGGCTTCAGCAGGCGGTCGCGGAGGTCGGTGACATTGGCGACCATGTCCTCGTCGAAAAGGCAGTCGCCCATTTGTTCGTGCAGGATCACGTCCACCGGTTCGGGCAGAGAAAACTCGGTGCTGTGCACGTTGGCGAAGCTGATGGACGTGAGCCCGTTGGCCGCGGCCAGGGTGCGGGCGTGGGTGAGAATCGGGGAGTGGTCGATGGCGTGCACCACCGCGGCACCGCGGCGGGCGGCGAGCGCGGCCAGGATGCCGGTGCCCGTCCCGAGATCGATCACGCGGTCGCCCGGGTGTACGTGTCGCTGGATCGCGGCGTGGTAAAACGCCATGCGCGGACCGTCGGCGAGCATGCGCTCCTGTTCATAAAAGTCCGCGAAGTAGCGGCCGTTGAAGTCGCGGTAGCGTTCGGCAGACGGACGCGACCAAGGCCAGAGGCGCCGGAGGGCGGCAGCAAGACGTGCGCCGAGACGCGGTGTGAGGTTGGAGGTCATGGAAGACCGGTGCGCAGGCGCCGGGTTGGGCAGTCTGCGGACCGGCGAGGCCCGGTGCAACAGGAAGCACGAACCATTTCCTTTGGCATAGATATGCCGCAGGTGGACTTTACCGGCCAATGCGTGTATCAGTCCTGTGGATGTCGTTCCCTCAAGGTCACGCTGTCCGGCCGCAGGGCCCAATCCTCAATCCGCGTTCACCATGGCCCGTCCTTATCACCGTCGCGAAGTCTCCACCGTCAACCGGGCTTACAGCCGTGATCCGCTGGAGCGCATCGAATCCATCGGCGGGGTGAACTCAGACCGCACCCGCTGGCTCTTTTCCCAGTCGGTCGCGATCGCCCGCATCGAGGCCGGCACCGATGAATTTTACGCCACGACGGACACGGCCACGGTCAAGCTCGTGGTGCGGTCGTTTCACGGTGAGAAATACCTGCAGAGTGAACGGGAGCAAACGCACCCGGATGAACTGCTGCATCTGAAGCAGCCCGGGCGGAATCAGGAGAAGGCCGTCAGTGCCGGTCCGAAGGTGGTGGTGACGCCGGCGGGTTGAGCGGCGCGGGCCGTGGTCGTGGCTGCGCTTGAACTGGAGGTGACAGCGTGGCCGATGGCGGGGCAATTCCCGTGACGCGTTGAGGGCCACGCGCCCCACCATCAGCCGTCATCATGCATCAGTCTGCGCTGGGTAAGTGTTCGGAGCTGAACCGTTCGGCTCGTAGGGGCATGGCTTGTCCACGCCCGCGGCTGTGATGTGAAAGCAGGGCGCGGACAGGCCACACCGCTGCATTGCAACGGCCTGAGCACAACTCACTCCTCCGGTGCTTCCAGAATCAGGCGGATGGAATCGAGGCGCAGGCGGGCGTCCTCGATGGCGGTGCGGGTGTGGCGCACGCGTTTCTTGGCCAGCTCGATCTCGGCGGGTCGGACGTGGTCGTTCAGCTTGGACAGATCGACCAGCCGTTGCAGTTCCTCGGTCAGTGCGGCCGCCGCCTTTTCACGGGCGGCCGCCTTCAGGGTCTTGGCGCGGAGCTCGGCGCGGTCGGCCGCGCCGGTCACGAGGTTTTTCAGCAGCGTGCCGTTGAAGCCCGGTTTTTCGAGAAAGCGCGGCAGCGGCGCGTCCTTGACCGCGCCAGACAACGCGGCGGTGTCGCGTTCGTCGGTCAGGTCGTGGCCATGGATGTCGACGAGCACGCGGAGCGGCGTGGGGGCGAGAAATTCGTCCACGTGCCAGCGGGCGTCGGCCACGGTTTCGAGCACGAAGACGGCTTCGAGCAGCAGGTTGGGCCGGTCGGCGGCTAGGGTACAGAACGCAGTGGTGCCGGCGGGCGAATCGACCAGCAGGTCGACGGTGTCCTGCAAAAGCGGGTGATCGGCGGAGAGGAAACGGATGTCCTCGCGGGCGATGGCGCGCGTGCGGTCGAAGGTGGCCAGCATGCCCTCGCGCGGGATGGACGGGAAGCCCTCCACGTAGGCGTGGTCGGCGTCGAGATGCAGGTCGCCCTCCTCGTGTTCCTTCACGCGCACGCCGAAGTGCTCGAGCAATTCGGTGAGCAACCGGCGCGGCTGCGGATCGGCGTCGGCGGCGCGCACCCGGTCGAGCACGGCCGCGGCGGCCTCGCGGTCGAAGGAGTTGAGTTCCAGCAGCCGGTCGCGGCCCTGTTTGAGCTTTTGCAGCAGATCGGCGCGGAATTTCGCGGTTTCGGCAATGAAGGCGTCGAGTTCAGCCTGCGCTGCGTCGCCCAAACTGCCCCCGGCGTAGTCGGCGGCGAGTTTCAGCAGGCGATCGCGGAAAGCGACGAGTGTGTCGTGACCGCCGTGCAGCGGGGTCTCGAAGGCGTCGAGCCCGCGATGATACCAGGCGGCCACGACCTCGTCGGCGCCGCCGGCGAGACAGGGCACATGGATGCGGATGGTCTGGGTCTGGCCGATGCGATCGAGCCGGCCGATACGCTGTTCGACGAGCGCGGGATTGAGCGGCAGGTCGAAAAGCACGAGATGGTGGGCGAACTGGAAGTTGCGGCCCTCGCTGCCGATCTCGGAGCAGAGCATGATCTGCGCGCCGGCGGGTTCGGCGAACCACGCCGCCTGGCGGTCGCGCTGCACCAGCGGCAGGCCCTCGTGGAAGAGCGCGAGGTTGACGTTGATCCGTTCCTTGAGCGCGGCTTCGAGGGCGAGCACCTTGCGTTCGGTGCGGCAGATGAGCAGGACCTTGGCGGCGGGGTGCCGGCGCAGGAACGTGGCCAGCCAGAGGATCCGCGGGTCGTCCTTGAACGCATAATCGAGTTCGGCGGCGGTGCCGGTTTCCTCGGCGATGAGTTCGCGGGCGGAGCGGGCCAGTTGGTCGGGCGAGGCATCGGGCAGGACCACCGGGCAGTAGCTGCGCTTCGGAAAACCGGTCATGGCGGCGCGGGTGTTGCGAAACACCACGCGGCCGGTGCCGTGCTGGTCGAGCAGCGTGCGGAGCAGGGCTTCGCGGGCGCCGGGCTGGCCGGCGGCGACGGCGGCGAGGTGGCGGTCGAGATTATCGGGGGCGCGGTCGAAGATGCGCCGCAGCGTGGCGAGGTCCTTGGCGGTGAGTTTTTTCGCCTCGATGATTTTGCCGGCGATGGCCGCGACCGTGCCGAAGTCCTTCGCCTCGTTGAGAAAGGTCCCGTAGTCGGAATAGCGGTGCGGATCGAGCAGCCGCAGCCGCGCGAAGTGGCCGGCGAGGCCGAGTTGCGTGGGCGTGGCGGTGAGCAGCAGCAGGCCGGGGGTGCGCTGGGCGAGTTGCTCGACCAGCACATAGTCCGGACTGGCGGCCTCGGGGGTCCACCCGAGGTGGTGCGCCTCGTCCACAATCACGAGGTCCCAGCCCGCGGCCACGGCCTGGTCGCGGCGGCTTTCGTTGCTGGCGAGGAAGCTCACGCTGGCGAGGGCGAGCTGGCTGGAGAGAAACGGGTTTTGCCCGTGCTCGCTTTCCTGCAACGCGAGGCAGCGCTCCTCGTCGAAAATGGTGAACCAGCGGTTGAACCGTCGCAGCAGCTCCACGAACCACTGGTGGACCAATGGCTCGGGCACGAGAATCAGCGCGCGTTGCGCGCGGCCGGTGGCGAGCAGGCGTTGCAGGATGAGGCAGGCCTCGATGGTCTTGCCGAGGCCGACCTCGTCGGCGAGCAGCACGCGCGGAATCTGCCGTCGCGTGACCTCGTGCAGGATGTAATACTGGTGCGGGATGAGATCGATGCGGCCGCCGAGGAAGCCGCGCACCTCGGACTGGCGGAAGGCGGTGCGCGTCTGCAACGTGCGCAACCGTAG
>JACFMR010000024.1 GCA_019455245.1 Opitutaceae bacterium | reverse complement strand
GAGGTGGGGGCGCAGCCAGTTGAGCGCGAGGCCGACGCTCAGCGCGAGCATGCCGGTGCGCAGGTGCACGTCGTGTTTGCGCAGGTCGACGCTGCTTTTGAGCGTCTCCTCATCCGCATCCATGCGGGCGGTGTGGTTCCAAGCGGGGTATTCGATGTCGTCGAAGAGCACGGCGATCTGGCGCAGTGCGGCGTCGAGCCAGGCGCGGTCGCCGTCGATCAGGAAGAGCAGGGCGTGGCGGGTGATGCGTTCGCCGATGCCGCGGCACAGCGTGTAATCCATGCCCTTGAGTTGGGCGCTGTAAGTGTCGCGCCCCGGGAAAACCGTGTCGACGAGGTAGGGCGGCAGATCGCGTTCGCGTTGCGCGGCGTCCTTGATCGCGGTCCAGACCGGTGCGCCGAGGGGCGAGGCGATGATGCGTTTGATTTCGGTCAACCGCGCGGCACGGGCGGCGGGTTCCAAGGGAAACAGGGTGGCGGGCAGCATGGGGTGGTCCGACAATTCGGGGAGACGCTTTGGTGCGGCAACACCATAACAAAAAACCTCTCCCGTGTGGGGAGAGGTTTGGCCGAGGGACAGGGATGGGCGGGCGAATCAGCCGAGCATGTCGGCGATCATGGCGCGCTCGTCGGCGAGTTCCTTGTTCGTCGCGGCGATCTTGGACTTGGCGAAGTCGTCCATCGCGTAGCCGGTGATGATTTCGTAGCTGCCGGGCGTGGTGGTGCGCACGGGAACGCCGGCCCAGACGTTGGCATCGAAACCGTAGGCGGTGGCGCCCTTGACGGCGACGGAATGAATGGCGCCGGGGGTCATGAGGTCGTGCACGTGGTCCACGAGGGCGTTGGCGGCGGAGGCGGCGGACGAGAGGCCGCGGGCGGCGATGATGGCGGCGCCGCGCTTGCCGACGGTTTCGCAGAACGGACCCTGCAACCAGGCGGAATCGGTGATGACCTCGGTGGCGGGCCGGCCGTTGATCGTGGCGTGGGCGAACGACGGGAACATCGTGGGGCTGTGGTTGCCGTAGATGAAGATGTCCTTCACGGCGGTGAGATCCACGCCGGCCTTCTTGGCCAGCTGGGCCTGGGCGCGGTTTTGGTCGAGGCGCACCATGGCGGTGAAGCGGTCGGGGGTGAGGCGCTTCGCCTTGGAGGCGGCGATCATGCAGTTGGTGTTGGCGGGATTGCCAACGACGGCGACGCGGGCGTTGTCGGCCGCGACCTCGTCGATGATCGTGCCCATGGAGGTGAAGATCTTGCCGTTGTCCTTGAGCAGGTCGGCGCGTTCCATGCCGGGGCCGCGGGGTTTGGCGCCGACGAGGAGGCTCCAGTTGGCGTCCTTGAAACCGACGCGGGGATCATCCGTGAGCACCATGCCCTTGAGCAGGGGGAAGGCACAGTCGTCGAGTTCCATCGCGACACCCTCGAGCGCCTTCATGGCTTTCTCGAAGGGCACCTCAATGAGTTGGAGCACGACCGGCTGGTCGGGGCCGAACATCGCGCCGGATGCGATGCGGAAGAGGAGGGAATAACCAATCTGACCGGCGGCACCGGTCACTGCGACTCGAATGGGTGTTTTCATAAAAGCGGGCAAGCTGAAGGACGGCGGGCGGGTTGGCCACGCCAGAATGCGCCGGCCGGGCGATTTCCAGCCGGGCTAATGGGCTCAGGCAAAACGCGGCGCGAGGGCGGCGTGGATTTCGCGGATGAGGTTTTCGGTGGCGGCCCAGTCAATGCAGCCGTCGGTGATGGAAACGCCATAGCGGAGCTTTTCCTTGGGCTGCGGGAAGGGCTGGTTGCCGGCCGCGAGGTTGCTCTCGATCATCGCGCCCATGATGGAGCGGTTGCCGGCGGTGATCTGGCTGATCAACGCCTGCATGACCTCGGGCTGGCGTTCGGGCTGCTTGGCGGAGTTGTCGTGCGAGCAGTCCACGAGGATGGACTTGGGCAGGCCGGCCTTTTCGAGCAGCGCCTCGGTGCGGGCGATGTCGGCGGGCGCGTAGTTCGGTCCGCTGGCGCCGCCGCGCAGGACGACGTGGCAGTCGGGATTGCCGCGGGTGACGATGGCGGAGGCCGAGCCGTCGAGATTGATGCCGAGGAAAGTCTGGGGCTGCGCGGCGGCCTTGATGGCGTTGATGGCGGCCTGCAGCGAACCGTCGGTGCAGTTTTTGAAACCGAGCGGCATCGATAGACCCGAGGCCATCTGGCGGTGGGTTTGCGATTCGGTGGTGCGGGCGCCGATGGCGGACCAGCAGACCAGGTCGGCGATATACTGCGGAGTGATGGGATCGAGGAGCTCGGTGGCGGTCGGCAGGCCGAGGTCGAGCACTTCGCGCAGGAAGGCGCGCGCGGTGGACAGGCCGGTGGCGATGTCGTGCGAGCCGTCGAGGTGCGGATCCATGATCAGGCCCTTCCAGCCGACGGTGGTGCGCGGTTTTTCAAAATACACGCGCATGACGATCATCACGCGGTCGGAAACCTCGCGGGCGAGAGCGGCGAGGCGGCGGGCGTATTCGCGGCCGGCCTCGAGGTCGTGGATCGAGCACGGGCCGACGACGAGGAGGAAGCGCTTGTCGTCGGTGAAGATGATGCGGTGGATCTCGCGCCGGGTCTGCGTGACGAAATCCGCCTGGGCGTCGCTCTTGGGCAGGGATTGCAGCAACTGCGCAGGCGAGGGCAGGGCGCGCGTCTCGACGACATTGATGTCCGAAGTCTTTTGCATGGAAGGGTCAGCTTGGGGAGGGACGCCCGCCCGGAGCAAGTCTCGCTTCCGTCATGGACAACGTGATTTTGTCCGGACAAAAAAGTGGCCGGTCGCTTACCCCTAAGCGACCGGCCTTTGCTTTCTTAGTTACCCCAAAACTCCCGCTAGGCGGGAGAAGTGTGAAAGTGATGGACGTAGTGATACGCTTTGCCTACTGGTCGTCAACACAAAGTTATCAGATTCTTTCACTTTTTTTCGTAACCTTCTTGTAATAAACGGAATAAATTTTTGTGCAATTTTTGCAAAAAACGACTCATTTTCTTTGGCAACCTGCAGCGTGGCTGCGAGTTACGGGAGAAGACGCATTATCTTTCCTTCAGGGGCAACTGACGCAGGATTTGCGTCACCTAATGCCCGGGCAGGCGGTTTACGGGCTGTGGTTGAACCAAAAAGGCAAAATGGTGGCGGACAGTTTTGTGCTTCGCGACGAAGGCGGGGCGTATTTTCTGGGGAGCTACCATTCACCCGCGGCGGTGATTCGCGAACGGCTGGAGGCCTACATCATCGCCGATGATGTGACGATCAGGGACGAGACGACGCAATGGCGCGGTGTGACGTTGTGGAGCGATGAGCCGCCGGAAACGTGGCGCGCAGACTTGCCGGGCGGTTTCGTTTTTCGCGGCCGGCGTGAGGTGGGTGCGCATTGGGAATGGGTGGCGCCGGTCGCAGCGGTTGAGTCGCATGCGGCGCAGTTGGGACCGGCGATGGATGCCGCGGAGGTGGAGCGGCGGCGGATCGTGGCGGGTATCCCGGCGGTGCCGCAGGATCTCGGTCCGAACGATCTGCCGAACGAGGGCGGTTTGGAGCGCGATGCGATTTCTTACACGAAGGGCTGTTACCTCGGGCAGGAGGTGATGGCGCGGCTGAAGGCGATGGGGCAGGTGCGGCGGCGGTTGTTGCGCGTGCGCGGGACGGGCGCGGTGCCGGCTTTGCCCGCGGCGTTGTTTGCCGACGGTCGCGAGGCGGGTGAATTGCGTTCCGCGGCCGAGGACGCAGATGGGTTTGCGGGCCTGGCCATGGTGACGCTGCGGCATGTACCGGCGGACGGGAAATTGGCGCTCGCCGCCGATGCCGCGCCCGCGTTGCAGTTGGCGGAGCAACCATGAACGAACTGGAGCAACTGACCGAACTGTGCGTGCGCCTGGGCGCGGAGCGAGTCGCCGCGGGCACGATGGCGGCGCAGTTGCAGAAGCGCGCCACGCAGATGGCCGCCGAGCGCGGCGTCACGCGCGAAGCGGCGATGCATTACCTGCTCGAAGTGCTGGTCAAGGGCCGCCAGGGTCTGGCGCCCGAATCGATCTCTTCCCACCGTCCACCGCCTTCCATGCGCGAAAAACTCGTCGCCCTCTTTCAAGCCCACTACGGCCGCAGCCCGACCGTCATCACGCGCGCGCCCGGCCGCATCGAGTTCATCGGCAACCACACCGATTACAACGGCGGACCGGTGCTCGGCGCGGCGATCGACCGCGGACTGTGGGTGGCACTGGCGCCAACGGACGAGGCGCGGCGGCGGTTTTGCAGCGATCAACATCCGGAGGTGCTCGCGCTTTCCGCGGAGCGGCTTGAACTGCAGACCGGCGCTCACAGCTGGACCAACTACCCGCTCGGCATCCTGGCGGCGCTGCCGGAGCACGGTTGCCGGGCGCCGGCGGGTTTCGATTACGCGGTGGTTTCCGATCTGCCGCCCGGCGCCGGTTTGAGCAGCAGTGCGGCGATCGAGCTGGCCTCGGCGCTGGCGTTTCTCGCGCTCACGGAGCAACAGCCGCCGCGCGACGTGGTGGTGAAAATCGGACGGCATGCGGAGAACCATTTTGTCGGCGTGCCCTGCGGGATTCTCGACCAAGGGGTGTCGGGTTTCGGGCGCGAGAACCATCTCGTTTACATCGATTGTCGCGGGCCGGATTTTTCCACGGTGCCGCTGCCGGCCGGGGTGCGCTTCTGGATTTTCAACACGCATACCAAGCACGCGCTGATCGACGGTCTCTACGCCGCGCGGCACCGCGAATGCATGGAAGCGGCGCGCGGGCTCGGCGTGGCGCAGTTGGTCGAGGTTACGCCGGAGCAGCTCGCGGCCGGGGCGGAAAAGCTGTCGCCGGTGGCAGCCAAGCGCGCGCGGCACATCGTGGAGGAGATCGCGCGGGTGCATGCGGCGGTGACGGCGCTGCAGGCGGATGATCTGGTGGAGGTCGGCCGGCTGCTTACGGCGTCGCACCGCAGCTCGCAGCACTTTTTTGAAAACAGCACACCCGAGCTCGATTTTCTGGTGGATGCGTTGGTGGATGTGCCCGGGGTGCTGGGTGCGCGGCTGACCGGCGGCGGATTCGGCGGGGCGGTGATGGCGTTGGTGGACGACCGTTTCGATGCCGCGGCGGCGGACGAGGTGGCGCGCGCCTATGCCGACAAATTTGGCGCGGCGCCCGACGTGCAGCCGATGCGCACGGGCAACGGCGCGGAAGTGATCGCGCCGGCGGCGCCGGCTCAGCGGTGATGCAATTCCTTCAGCTGTTCGCTGAGCCAGATCTTCTGTTTCCAGCGGCTGTTTTTTGACGACATGTCGATCGCGTAAAGGCTGTTGTCCATCCGCGGGTAGGGGCGGTTGAGGATGCGGCAGAGATTTTGCGCGAGCCAGCGTTCGATCTTGAGCACGACCATCTTTTTGCGGAGGCGACCCTGGATGTCGCGGTTGAGCACGGTGGGGATGGTGTTGAGGGTGAGGATTTCGTCGATGGCGGTGGACGCCATTTTCACGCGACCCTCCTCGCTGGCGTAGAAATGCGTCAGGGCGAACACGGTCTTGCCGGGGTTGATGGCCTTGAGCAGCTGGCAGGACTGCACGACGGTCGACCCGGTGCGCACCATGTCGTCAAAGAGCACGATGTCGTGGCCCCGGATGTCCTGCAGGCCCCATTCGCTTTCGTCGTGGATCTTGATCTTCACGCTGCGTTCGCCGGTGCGTTCCTTGTCGAGCAGCACGAATTTCACCTTCTCCAGATTGAGGCGGCGGCTCATCTCCTTGACGAAATTGCGCGCGCCCTTGTCCGGTGCGCAGAGGGCGAGGCCCTCGCCGTCGCGCCCGTAGTTCACGATGTTGGAGTTGAGCAGATAATCGACGTAGATTTCGTAGGGGATGAGGTTGTGAAACTGGCCGTTGAACACCTCGGAGAACATGCATTGCACCGAATGCGAGTGGTTGTGGACGGTGAGCACGCGGTCGACGCCTGAGAGTTTCAGCATCTGCGCGTAGAGCATCGCGGTGAAGGGCTGGCCGTCGAATTTCTTCAGGTCCTTTTGGTCGCGGTCAAAGTCGGTCTCGCCCAGCTCGGCACGGGGGCCGCGGTCCTGGGCGCTGTAGTAGAGGTCGGGTTCGACAAGGATGACCTCGGACGCGCCGTTTTCCTTGGCCGCGCGCGCGATCATGAACGTGCGCATGGCGAGACTCTGGCGGCTGGCGATCAGACTGCTGGTGCTGACGATGATGACGCCCTTGCCCTGCAGCTTGCCGCCGATGTTGGTGAAATCCTGCTCGTCGGAGATGAAGCGCGGGCAAAACTCGGAGTTGGCGAAGCGTTTCAGACTGATCAGGTCGGAGACATCCTCCTGCTGACCCATGGCGAAGGCCACGTCGATGGCGAAGGGGTCGTCCGAGGAGTTGCCGACGATCAGGTAAGGGAGGTCGTTCATGATGGTGGAATCAGAGCAGTTCGGCGATGGAGGAGAAGTAGGCCGCGACCGGGCCGTGGAGGAACAGAAAATGCAAGGCGGCCGCGATGGCGAGCATCGGTCCGAACGGCACGTGGACGCCGAAGCCGAGATCGGCCGGTTCGCCCTCCGGAGTCTCGGCCCGCGGCGCGAGGGAGGATTGGCCGGAAAGCTTGCGCCACAACAGCGCAACGGCGAACCACGCCGTGCCCACGATGGCCCCGCCGAAAACGGCGAATACCGCGCCCTGCCAGCCGCAGAACGCGCCGATCGCTCCCATGAATTTCACGTCGCCGAAGCCCATCGCCTCCTTGCGCAGCAAGGTTTCGGCAATGAGCGCGATCCACAACACGAGGCCGGAGCCGATCAGCATCCCCTGCAACCCGGTCGTGACCGAGCGCAGGCTGTCCACCGCGAAGAAATCCCCCTGCTGGCCGTGCAGCGCGGGCACAAGCAGGGAAAACAACAGGCCGAGCACGCCGCCGCCGATGGTGAAGGCATCGGGGATGATCATGTGGTCGAGGTCGATGAACGTCGCGGCGACCAGCAGGCTGAGAAACACCATGCCGACCAGCGCCTTGGCGGGCGGAAACAGCAGCCAGCAGGCGAGGAAGAGCAGGGCGGTGAGCAGCTCGACGAACGCGTAGCGGCACGAATAGGACCGGCCGCAGCAACGCGCCCGGCCGCGCAGGATGAACCAGCTCAGGATCGGGATGTTGTCATACCACGCGATCGGCGCACCGCAGCCGCAGTGCGAACCGGGCCGCACGATCGATTCGCCCTTGGGAACGCGGTAGATGACCACGTTGAGAAAGCTCCCGATGCACGCGCCGAAGACGAAGGCGCAGAGCGGAAAAAACCAGGGCGCGAGTTCGTTGACGGCGTGGAAGTCAAACATGGTTCAGGCGGGTTGGGTGGCCGTGGCCAAAGCCGCGGCCATTGACGGCGCGGTCTGCGCGGCGGGGACGCCGCTCCAGATTTCCAGGGCCTTGGCACCTTGGTGCACGAGCATCGCGAGGCCGTTGGCGTGCGGCAGGCCGAGGTCGCGCGCGGCGGCGAGCAGTGGCGTGAGCGGCGGGTTGTAAATCATGTCGAACACGCAGGCCGGGCGCGGCAGTACGGCCAGGTCGACCGGTGGCGGGTCGTCCGCGTGCAGGCCGGCGGAGGTGGCGTTGATGACGATGGCGCCGGCCGGCAGACCGGCCGGGATTTGGGCGGGCGAAAAACCGTGCAGCGGAATGTCGCCGGCGACCGGGCGCAGGGCCCCGAGCAGCGCGGTCAGATTTTGCGCCGTGCGGTTGGCGATCCAGAGCGAGGCGCAGCGCCGTTGCAGGCATTCGACCGCGGCGCCGCGCGCGGCCCCGCCGGCGCCGAGCAGCACGACAGGCGAGTTGGCGAGATCGCGGCCGAGGGTTTCCTGCACCGCGGTGGCGAGGCCGTAGCCGTCGGTGTTGAAGCCTTTCCAGCCGTCGGGCCGGCGCAGCAGGGTGTTGACCGCGCCGACGGGCCGGGCGGCGTCATCGACGGCGGCGACCTGTGTGAAGGCGAGAACCTTGTGCGGCACGGTGAGATTGAGGCCGTGAAAACCCGCGGCGTGCAGCAGTGGCAGCGCGCGAGCGAGGTCGGCGGGCGGCACGTCGAAACGGAAATACTGCCAGTCGGCGCAGCGCGGATCGCGGTCGGCGAGGGCGGCCAGCGCGGTGTTGTGCATCAGCGGGCTCAGCGAGTGTCTGATGGGATGGCCGACCACGGCGAGGGCCGTGCCGGGAAACGTCCAGGTTTCCAGGTCGCGCAGGGTGAGCACCGCGGAATTTTCGGGATTTGGTTTCAGAGGCCGCGATTGAGACAACTGCCCGGGCGGGGGGCAAAGGGGAAATCGCCGCTGCGGGGCGGCATCACAGGGAGTTGCGTTCGTAGGCGGCCTCGAATTCCTCGACGAAGCCGGCGAAGAGCCTGGCGGTGGCGGCGTCGCCGGCGGCGTGGCAGTGGTTCACGAGATTGCGGCAGCTGCGGCAGAGCACCTCGCGCACGGGGGTGGGCGCCAGGTCGGTGATTTGCGGTTCCACCTTGTTCTCGCGCAGCAAGGCGAAGATTTCGTCGACATCGCGAAACACGCCGCGGTCGAACGGATCGATGAAGAAGGGGTCGTCCTCCAGAAAACAGCCGACGAGAAAATGGCCGGGCAGGCCGACCGGTTCGAGTTCGAGTCCGAGTCGCCCGGCCACGAGCAGGTAAACGGTGCTCAGCGTGAGCGGGATGCCCTTGCGGCGTTCCAGCACCTGGTCGAGCAGGCTGTTGCGCGGATCGGTGTAGTGCTCGAGGTTGCCGCGGAAGCCCCATTCGTGGAACAGCACGCGGTTGAGCACGCGGCATTTTTCGCGCGGGGAGGCGGGTTCGGGGGTGAGCTCCCGGCAGCGGTGCGCGATGGTGTCGAGCGTCACGCAGCAGGCGGTGATGTCGAGGTCGGGGTTGACGGTGCGCGCGAGGAGCAGCGAGCCGGTTTCCAACTCATAATTGAGCGAGCGGATGAAACCGCGAAACTCGGCCACGGGATCGCTGAAACGCAGCTCGTCGAGATACCACGCGGCATGGCGGGCAAGGTGACGGTTGGTGCTCCAGGTCGTTTCCTCCAGAAATGCCCGGGCCGGTTCGCCGAGGTGCGTGAAATGGGCGAGCAGCGCCTTGCGCACGACGGGCGAGGTGTCGTCGAGCAGGCGGAGCAAGGCCTCGCGCCGGCCTGGGCTGAGCTTTTCCGTTTCCACGGGGTGAACCGAAAGCGGTTTCGGGTGCGTGGCAACCGGGAAAGACAAACCGCGCGCGGCTCAGGCGGTTTCGCGCGAGCCGAAGAGCGCGGTGCCCACGCGCACGATCGTGCTGCCGGCGGCGATGGCGGACTCCATGTCGTCGCTCATGCCCATCGACAGTTCGCGCAGAGGCGCGCCGGTTTGCGCGGCGAGCCGGTCGCGGATTTCGCGCAGGTTGGCGAAAGTCCGCGCGGCCACGGCGGGATCGTCACTCAACGGTGCGATCGTCATGAGGCCGTCCACACGCAGCGCGGGCTGGGCGAGGGCGTGGATCAGGAGCCGTTCTGCATCGGCGGGTTCGGCGCCGAATTTCGCCGGGTCATTACCGGCGTTAATTTGGAGCAGGACGGGAAGCACCTTGCCGGCCTCGGCGGCGGCGCGGTTGAGGTGGTTGATGAGCTTCTCGCTGTCGACGCTTTGCACGCGGTCGAAATGCTGCGCGGCGAGCCGGGCCTTGTTGGACTGGAGGTGGCCGATAAGCTCCCAGGCGATGGACGCGGTGCATTGGGCGCGTTTTTCAACCCCTTCCTGCACGCGGTTTTCACCCACGGCGCGCAGCCCGTAGCGCGCGGCCCAGGCCGCGGCCTCGGCCGGGTGGGTCTTGGTCACGGCGAGCAATTCGACTTCGGCGGGATCGCGTCCGCAGTTTCGGCAGGCGGCGTCGATCTGGGCTCGCACGGCGTCGGCGCGGGCGCGAAAAGTGTCATAAGACGATTGCATGAGTTGGCTGGCTTATGGGGTTGCTACGCGATTAGGAAGCGTTATCGTCGGGTTTCAGCACAGATCGTCATGCAAATTGAAAACTTCAAAATTTTCGCTGATCTCGTGGAGACTAAGAGTTTCTCCAAGTCAGCCAAGCTCAATGGGATCACGCAATCTGCGGTGAGCCAGCAGGCCCGGGCGATGGAGCGGCATTTCAAGACCCTGCTTATCGATCGCAGCCAGAAGCAATTTCAACTCACGCGTGAAGGCCAAAGGGTTTACGAGTCGGCGAAAGAGATCCTGCACACCTACGAGAAGCTGCTGAGCGAGCTGCAGGAAATGAAGAAGGTGATCAGCGGCACCATCCGCATCTCGACGATCTACTCGATCGGCCTGCACGAGCTGCCGCCCTACATCAAAAAATTCCTGCACGACTATCCCTCGGTCAACGTGCGCGTCGAATACCGCCGCTCCAACCTCGTGTATGAGGACATCCTCCACAACTCGGTGGACTTCGGCCTGGTGGCCTTCCCGGTCAAGACGCGCCAGGTGGAGATGCTGCCGTTCCGCGACGACCACCTCGTGCTCATCACGCACCCCAACCATCCGCTGGCCAAGAAGGGCGAGGTGGACCTGAAGGAGCTGACCGGTCTCAAGTTCATCGGCTTCGATCCCGACATCCCCACGCGCAAGGCCGTCGACCAGATCTTCCGCGACCACAAGCTCGATATCGAGCCGGTCATGGAATTCGACAACATCGAGACCGTGAAGCGCGCGGTCGAGATCGACCACGGCGTGGCCATCGTGCCCTACGCCACGGTCATGACGGAATCTCGCCAGGGCTCGCTCGCTGCGCTCAAGTTCAAGGGCAAGGACTTCACCCGGCCGCTCGCGATCCTGCACCGCAAGGGCCGCGTGCTCACCCCGGCGATGAAGAAGTTCCTCGAGACCCTCGGGCTCGATCTGACCGACGATCACACCGGCTGAAAACCGCCGCGGCGGCTTGCCAACCCCGCCGCTTGGGTCGAAAGGTGGCGCATGTTTACGAACCTGCGCTCCCTCCTGACCGCCACGCTTTTCGTCTTCGGCCTCGCCGCCGGACTGCGCGCCGAACCCGTGCCGCCGGTGCCGGCGCCCGATTGGACTTTGCTCGACGTCGAGGGCAACCCAGTGAGCTTTGCCCAGTTCAAGGGCAAGGTGGTGGTGGTGGATTTCTGGGCCACGTGGTGCCCGCCTTGCATCAAGGAGATTCCCGGCTACATCGCGTTGCAGGAGAAGCACGGCAAGGACGGGTTGGTGATCGTCGGCATCTCGCTCGACCGCAAAGGCGCGGCAGTGGTGAAGCCCTTCATGGCGAAGCACGGCGTCAATTACCCGATGGTGATTGGCGACCAGGACACCGTGGCGGCCTTCGGTGGCTTCAACGCGATCCCGACCACCTTTCTGATCAACCGCGACGGGATGATCGTGGACCGCAAGACCGGCGCCGAGGAGACCGCTGAGTACGAAAAACGCATCCTCGCGGTGCTGAAGTGACGGTAAGGCCTCGCAGTATGAATTCTGCGCCATTTGCCAACTGGTACAGAATACTGGTTGAGCCGGCCTGCCAGCCGTAGGCTTGGCGAAGGCTGGTGCCCGGGGCGGGACTCGAACCCGCACGACCTTGCGGTCAGGGGATTTTAAGTCCCCAGTGTCTGCCATTCCACCACCCGGGCAGTGGGTGAGGGCGACTGTTTCCCGGCAACCGATGCGCGTCAATCATGCGTGCAAGGTCTGAAGCCCGGGGCGCCGGGTGGTTTTTTCGGATTGCTAATCCACCCCATGCGGGTGCCCTAATTTACCCCAAGCGGCATGAAACTTCTTTCCCCAATATTTTGCGCGGTCCTGCTGCTGGTCGGTGGTTTGACGATCACCCCGTCCTTGGCGGCGGCGCAGGGCGCGACGACCGCGGCCGAGGAGGCGTTGATCGGGCCGATCGATATTCCCGGGGACAGCCTCGATTCGATGCTGGCCCTGCTCGAGCGGTGGACGGGCAAGTCGCTCTTGCGACCGCAGAATCTCCCCGCACTCACGCTTTCGCTGCGCATCAAGGCAAAGGTGACGCGCTCCGAGGCCGTTCAGGCGCTGGAGTCGCTGCTCAATCTCAACGGCATCGCGGTCACTCCGCTGGGCGACCGGTTTCTCAAGATCACGCCGCTCAGCGCCGCCAAGTCCGAGGCGCCCGAGCTGATTGAGGGTTCCACGCTCACCCTGCCGCCGAGCGGCCGCGTGGCCAGCAAGCTGTTTCAGCTGCGTTTCCTGCGGGTGGGGGAATTCATGCCGCAGATCACCGGCCTGCTCAACCCGGCCGCCGGCAGCCCGCCGCTGGTATTCGACAAGGCCAACGCCGCGCTCATCACGGACGCGGTCAGCAACCTGCAGCGCATCGAAACCCTGCTGCTGCAATTGGACCAGCCCTCGCTCGCAGGATTGGAGCCGAAGTTCTACACGCTGCAATCGGCCAAGGCCAGCGAGGTGGTCACGAAGATGCGCAACATGCTTTCCGGTCCGCTGCAGGTGCAGCTGGGCACGGCCACGACCTACCACGCCGACGACCGCACCAACCAGATCGTGCTGATCGCCGATTCGCGGCAGTATCCGTTTTTCGACGAACTGATCGCGCGGCTCGATGTGCGCGCCGATCCGAATACGCGCAACGAGGTCATCTACCTCAAGCACGCCGCGGCCAAGGAGGTGGCGACGATCCTGACCGATCTCGTGCAGGGGCAGACCAACGCCGCGCGCAACTCCGGCCAATCGGGTGTGCGTGCGGTGGTGGCCGCGACCCCGGCCAATGCGGCGGGCAATGCCCCGGCCACGCCTCCGACCATTCCGACCGCCGCGCAACTCGGGCTCGAGACTTCATCCAACCAGTTCAGCAACGTGCTTACCGTGCTGCCCGAGGAGCGCAGCAACGCCATCGTCGTATCCGGCACGGTTGATGACCTGCGCTTGATCCGCGATCTGGTGGACAAGCTCGACGTGCTGCTGGCGCAGGTGCGCATCGAGGTCGTGATCGCCGAGGTCACGCTGGGCGACAACGCTTCCTCCGGCATTGGCGCGCTCGGGCTGCAGATCGACGGCGACAAGCTCGTGGGTTTCAGCGGCAGCGGTCCCGGTTTCACGGTCAGCAACGCCGTGCTCACCCGGCCGGCGGGCGGCGGCATCGATCTCGCGGCCGAGATCGCGCTCGGCACCACGCCGCGCAAATCCAACGCCAACTTCCTTTCCGTGCCCAACGTCGTCACCACGCACAACAAAGAGGCGGAGGTTTTCGTCGGCGAGAACCGCCCGGTGATCAGCAGTTACCTCAACGACGCCGTGACCGGCGGCACGGTGGGCACCGGTTACCGGTCCACTGTTGGCCAGCAGAAGATCGGCATCCGGCTGAAAGTGAAGCCGCTGATCGGTGTCGACGGCTCGGTGCAGATGGAGGTGTATCAGGAAGTCAGCGACGTGCTGGGCGAGGTGACGATTGACGGCAATTCGCAGCCGCGCGTCGGCGAGCGCACCATGGAGTCATTCGTGAGCGCGCGCAGCGGCGACATCATCGTGCTGGGCGGGTTGCAGTCGAACAGCCAGACGCGCAACACCAACCGGCTGGGCCCGATCCCGATCATCGGCGACCTGCTCGGCTCGCGCACCCGGGAAAGCAAGCGCACCGACCTCGTGTTTTTCCTGCGGCCGACGGTGCTGACCAACACGGCGGCGGACAACGCCCCGGCGCTGGGTCAGGTGGAAGAGTTCCCCGAACCGCAACGAACCAAGGTCAAACGGGTGCTGCAGGAGGCTGCCGCCGACACCGCCCATGCTCCCGGTTCCTGAATTGCTGCCGCCGGCCCTGGGCTCCCGGCTGGATGCAAACGCCCGGCGCACGCTGGCGGAGGCGCCGCGGGGCGAACGGTTGACCGCGCTGGCCCAGGCCCTGAACCGGCCGGAAGCCGACGTGCTGGCCGAACTCGCGCAGTTTGCCCAGCTGCCCCTGGCCGCCGAATTGCGCATCGATGCCGCCGCGCGTCCGCTGCTGCCGGCGCGGCTCGCGGCGGATTTTCAGATCGTGCCGCTGCAGGCCGATAACGCCCAAGCGGGCGAACTGCATCTGGCCACGGCCTGGCCGCCGGATGAGATTGTGACCGACTGGGTGCGCACCTTCACGCCGCTCGCGCTGCGCTGGCATCTGGCGCGGCCGGACAAGGTGCAGCAGTTGATCCGCGAAAACTACGGCGTGGGCGCGGGCAGTCTCGACCTGGCGGACGAGATCGGGGCCGCCACGGGCGAGAGCCCCGGAGACACCGACGCCGACGAAGATGCCGCGGTCGTGCGTTTTGTGACGGAAGTCATCACGCAGGCGATCGAGGACGGCGCGACCGACATCCATTTCGAACCGCAGGAGGGCGAGCTGTGCGTGCGCTACCGGGTCGACGGCCTGTTGGTGCCGGTGCCGTTGCCGGAAAACCTGCAGCGGTTTCAGGACGCGATCATCTCGCGCCTGAAGATCATGGCGCGGCTCAATATCTCGGAGCGCCGCCTGCCGCAGGATGGCCGCATCAATTTCAAGGCCGGCGCCAACTCGCTCGACATCCGCGTTTCCACCATCCCCACGATCTACGCGGAAAGCGTAAGCCTGCGCCTGCTCAATCTGCGCAAGGAGGCCTTCACGATGGAGCGCATCGGGCTCGAAGCGGCGGAAAAGGCGCGGATCGCGCGCGTGCTCGATTCGCCGCATGGCATCGTGCTGGTCACGGGCCCGACCGGCTCGGGCAAATCGACCTCGTTGAACGCGTTTCTGCGCGAGATCAACTCCACCGAGCTGCGCATCATCACGGTCGAGGATCCGATCGAATACGAGGTGCCCGGCGCCAACCAGATTCAGGTGCGCCCGGAGATCGGGCTGACCTTTGCAAGCGCGCTACGGCACATCCTGCGCCAGGATCCGGATGTCATCATGGTCGGCGAAGTGCGCGACCGCGAGACGGCCGACATCGCGATCCGCGCCTCGCTCACGGGCCATCTGGTTTTCACGACATTGCACACCAACGACGCCCCGGGCGCGATCACGCGTCTGATCGACATGGGGGTGGAGCCGTTTCTGATCGCCTCGGCCATCGAGCTGGTCATCGCCCAGCGGCTGGTGCGGCGACTGTGTCCGCGTTGCACGCGGAGCGAGCCGGTCAACCCGGCCAAGCTGCGCGATTCGCTGGCCGTGCTCGGTCTCGCGCCGGAGTTGGCGGAGGGCGTGGAGACGCTGCCGGTCGTGGCGGGTTGCGAACATTGCCGCGGCACGGGTTACCGGGGCCGGGTCGGGTTGTTTGAAATCCTGCGGCCCGACGAGGAGCTGCACGACCTGATCGTGCGGCGCGAATCCACGCGCGCGCTGGCGCGTTGCGCGATGAAACACGGCATGCGCACGCTGGCGGAATCGGGCTGGGCGAAAATCCGCGCCGGCGAAACCAGCCTCGACGAGGTGCTGCGCATCCTCAGCGTGAGCGACCGCTGATCATGGCGACCTTTGCCTACACCGCCCGCGATGGCGCCGGCCGGACCGTGCAGGGCGAGGTGAACGCGGCGACGCGCAAGGAAGCGCTGCGCGTGCTCGCGGCGCGGCAGTTGCAGCCGGTTGCGCTCAACGAAAACGCGGGCGCCGCCCCCGGGGCAAGCGTGTCAACCGCCGGCGGGGAAATGCGCGTCGGGCGCCGCGATCTGCTGCCGCTGTTGGAGGCCTTGGCGGAATTGATTGCGAGCGGGATGTCGGCCGGCGAAGCGGTGCGGTTGTTGGCCGCGCGTTTGCAGGAACGCCGGTTGCGCGCGTTGAGCGGCCGGTTGTGGGAACAGTTGAAGGAAGGGCAGACGCTGTCCGGCGCAATGGAACAGGTGCCGGAGGTGTTTGATGCGCAGACCGTGAGCCTGGTGCGCGCCGCGGAAGCGACCGGCAGCCTGAACGAGGTGCTGCACCGGCTGATCCAGCACCAGACCGAGCAGCGCGAATTGCGGCGCAAATTGACCACGGCGATGACGTATCCGCTTTTCGTCGGCGTGGTGGCGATCGGCGTGATCCTATTTTTTGTGTTTTTTCTGATGCCGCGCCTGCAGGGCCTGCTGGCCTCGCTGGGCGGCGATCTGCCCTGGTCCACGCAGCTGCTCGTAGCCGTCGCTGAAGGTTTGGTGCGCTACGGCGTGGTGGTGCTGCCGCTGCTCGCGCTGGGCGGCCTGCTGTTCTGGCGCTGGCAGAAAACCGAAGCAGGGCGCGGCGTGGTGGATGAGCAGCTCATCCGGTTGCCGCTCGTGCGCCGCTGGGTCATCGACACCGGCGTGCTGGCGTTTGTGCAGACGCTTGCGGTGCTGTTGGAAAACGGCATCAACACGGTGGAGGCGCTGCGGCTGACCGAGCGCACGGTCAGGAACCGCGTGTTGCGTGCGACCCTGCGTGCCGCGACCGACCGCGTGCTGGAGGGCGAAAGTCTTTCGGCGGCGTTGGGTCGCACGGGTTATTTTCCGGCGCTGGTGCTGGACCGGCTGGCGGTGGGGGAGAGCACCGGCAAGCTCGCACCCTGCCTCCGCGACATCGCGCGACACTACGCCTCGCAACACACGCGCCGGCTCGAACAATTCGTCGGCGTGACGGCCAACGCCGTGCTGCTCGCGGCGTTCGCGTTCGTGGGATTTCTGGCCTACGCAATCGTGGCCGCGGTCCTGCGGGTCAGCGCGAGCTTTCAGTTTTGAGCGCGGCCGGCCCGGCGGTCCGGCCCTACCGGCGCGACCGCGCCAATTACGACATTCTTTGGTTTATGGACTGTGGGTGGACGCGCAGGTCCCGCTGCGCGTCATAAGCGCAGACCGGCACAGAGACGTGCCGGTCCACCTCAATCATCACGTGGTTGACGTCGGAGGCCACGTTTGGCGGATTCTCACTCCGTTCGGAACATCTTTGGCTCAAGCGCTGCCACGACAGTTTTGAGCACGCGGCCGCGACGAAAGTCGCAAACCGAATCGTCGTCGGTCAGTTTTTCGCCGGCACCACTTCAAGGGCGTAGATGCGGAAGGTGGCGTTGAGCAGGCCCGCGCGGGTGCGGTCGGTGGCGAGCGTGCATTGGTCGATGCCAAGATAAGGCGCGCGGGCGGAGAGCTTGCCGTAGAACTGCAGGAGCGCCGGCAAACCGGCCTGCCGGATGCTGACCTGCACGCTGTGCATGGCGAACTGCTCGGTGCGATCGGTGCGCTGCGATCCGACCTCCGCGGTGAGTCCGCGCAGCATGGTGTTGAGCTCGGCGAAGCTTTGGGCGGAATCGAGCGACTTGGCCGGATCGAGGGTCTCGCCGGCGGCGGTCACGCGCGCCATGATCGCTTCGCGGTTTTGCAGCCAGAGTTCCTGCACCTGCTGTGCGGCCCGCAGGCTGGCGCGTTCGCGCGCGAAATCCTGCACCCGGCCCGCGAGCGCGCTGCCCCACCAGCCGACGGCGATCAGGCCGAACGCCAGCAGCAGCCATTGTTCGCGGGCGGAACGGGCCTGGAAAAACCGCTTCATGAGCCGCCTCCCCCGGCGAGCCAGCCGGCCTTGAAGGTGACGGTCAGTGAAAACGAGGTGCGGCCGTCACGCATGCGCGGGTCGCGCAAATCGACCTCCGCGATGCCGGGCATTTGGCGCAGCGCGTTTTCGTAGGTGCGCAGGTCGGCGGCGTTGTTGGTCTGCGCCTCGACCGCGAGTTGCAACGGACCGTTGGTGCTCACGCGCACAAACTCCACCGAAGTGGGCCGTGGTCGGTTGATCGCGGCGAGCATTTCAAACGGCTTGAGCTGGTTGGCCGAAAGCTGTTCCAGCCGGGCGGCGAGGTTCTGGGCCGATTCGATGCGGCTGATTTCCGGGGCGCGGCTATCGATGAGCTGACGTTGCTGTTGCAACCAGAAGCCGCCGCCCTGCAGGCCGAGTTCCGCGGCCACACACAGGGCGAGGGCGCCGAGCGTGCCGGCGGCGAGCCGCCAGGTAAGGCGGTTGCGGGCCGTCTGGCGCCGTCGCTGCCCCAACACTTGGGTGTTGCGCACATCGGCCGAAGCCAGCGTCTTGGCGGGCAGCGCCACCGGTTCGCGCTCCGCGATTGTCAGCTGCAATCCGTCCGACGCGGGTTGGAGCGAAAGCGGACGGTCCGCCGGCCATGAGGTCATGGCGGCTGCGCCGATGCCGCTGCGTCGGGTAAATTCCGCGAGCAGCGTCCTTTCATCCGCCGCAGAATCGGCGGTGGCACGCCGGCTGAGGATCAGTTCGGGCAGTTCCGATTGGTCATCCCACGCGATGCCGGTGAGTCCGTTGGCGTCGGCGACGAGCAGGCCCCGGCTTTTGAGATCCAAGGCAGGACGGGCGATGATCCAGGGCAGAAAACCGGGGATGACCGCCTCGGCGTTGTCCCAATCGGATTGATCTGCAGCGGTGAAATTTCGCCGGTAAGCGGCGTAGATCAACGCGTGGGTTTTCTTGGCGTCGATCAGATGCCCGCTGAGCAGATGCTCCGGGGCAAAGGGCGACAGCGTTTCCAAGGCGAGCTCAATCTGGGCTGCCAGCGGGGCGTCCGCCTGCAAAGGAATGCGCCGCACAAAAAACCGGTCGCCGGGCAGCAGCACCACGCCCGGCGATGTGGCGGGTGGGCTGAAGGCGGACGTGGTGGCGGGTGCGGGCATCGGGGCGTCAATAACCGTGGTTCTCGCGAATTTCCAAGATGTGGAACGGGGAGTCGATGCTTTTGCTGGTCCAAGTCCGCGGGGTGGAGGGCGGTGTTTGGGCGGTCGATTCGGTTGGCGTCGAACGCGGCCTGATGCCGCCGGGTTGGACCACGGCCTGCAGATGAAAAGTGCGGTCGCCCATGCGGGTGACGATGGTGATGCGTAACAGCGAGGCATCCACGCCAAGCCGGCCGATGGCACCGGCATTGGCGCCGAGCAATGCGGTGGCGTCGGCGAGGGTTTGGAAAGCCGTGTCGGTTGCCGCGCCCGGAATGGCCGACTCGCGCCGGGCCAGGATGGCCGCCGCATCCAAACCGAGGGCCAACAGGGTGTCGGGCCTTGCGGTGTTCAGGTTGATCCGGGTGAACGGGTGCAGACTGATGCTGGCGAGAAAACGTTGTCCGATTTCGTTCCAGTCGCCGGCGGAATCGAGGAGCACATCGCGCACGGCGGGCAGCAGTTGGAGTTCGCCGAACGAACGCAACGGGGCGTGCGGCGGCAGCAGGGCAGGTTCGGACAGCGCAAAAAAATCTTCGTCCGATTCTGCAAACTGCGGCGGATGGTCTCGCCGGGTCCAGGCCAAGATCGCGTCGGTCACGCGCCCGGCTTCGGTTTCGGTGCAGCCGGCCACGATCAGCAATTCCAACAACGTGGCGGCATCGGCGTCCGGCAGGGAGAGCAGCGCGGATTCGTCCTCCACGCTCACCGCAACCTGCAGGCCGTCCGACGGTGTGTAGTCCGCATACGCGAGCGGATCGCCCCAACCCTGCGCGGGCGAGCGCAGGCCGCCGTCCACCGCGATGTAGTCGGCGAGAACCGCGAGTGAGACCTGCAGGGCCGAATAGGCCTCGCCGCGCAGGGCCGGGAGTTGCGCATGCCGGGCCTCGGCGAGGAGTTCGCTTTGCGCCCGTTCGATGAAACGGGTGAGCAGCACGGCGGTGAGCAAAATGATGCCGAGCACATAAAGCACGACCGAGCCCTGGATGCGGCGGGTGTGATTGGTGGAGGGCGGGGTCGCCTGACCCCGCCTTGACCAAGCGGCGCGATCCGAGGCGGGGTCAGGCGACCCTGCCCTACAGTTCAAACCGGTCGGCGCGGAGTCGTTGATACCGCTGATGCAATTGTCCGTTTCGTCGGGTTGCATCAGAACAGGGGCGCGCCATCCGGCGCCAGCGGCAGGGTGAGGACGCGTTCGGCGGTTTGTTTGCCGTGGGCAAAACGAAGCACGATCTGCTCGGGCACGAGCCAGCCGCCGTTGCCGGCGCGTTGCGGCGTGGTTTCGGTGCGCCAGTTGCCCATTCGGGTGTCGAGGTGACGGTATTCGATGGCGGTGATGAGCGCGGTGACCGGCTCGTCGCGCCAATCGTCCTTCTCAGCCTCGAGCGCCGAGCGCCAGTGGATGATGAGGCCGCGGTTGGGCACCACGTTCAACACGCACTCGGCCAAGGGCACGGGTTGGCCGGACCAGGTCAGCAGTCGGTCGCCGTCATTCAGCGTGAAACCCAGTCCGAGGATGCGACCCTGGCCGGGCGGGCTGATTTCGCGCACGCTGAAGGCTTCCGCGGCAACACCACCTGCGGAGGGCAGGGCCGCGCGGCGCAGCATGGATTCCACATGACGCGTGACCGCGTCGACGTGCTGGGCGAACAGCCGCCGTTCGCCGCCCTGGCCCCAGATTTCCGTCATGGAAAAAACGAAGCTCAAAAGGGCAACGAGCAGCGCGGCCATCAGCACCATGGCTACCAACAACTCGATCAGGGTCATGCCGCGGCGGGAGTTTTTCATGGCTCCGTCCATTCGGCCAGGCGTTGGCGGCTGGCTTCGCGCAAGCGGTCACGTTCGCCGGGTTCAGACCAAGCCGGACGATGGAGCATCACTTGCAGGTGCGATTCTTCCTCGCTGCGGCCGCTGGTGCGCCAGCGCAGTTCCACCCGAAACAAATCGGCCACGGTCGTGGGTTCGATGCGGGCGGACCATGTCGCGGTCTGCCGGTCGGGCAGATCCACGGTGCCGCCGCGTTCGAGCGCGTCGCGGTCGGGTTCGGTTAACGCGGCGATGCGGACGAGTTCAACGGCGATCCGGCGGTCTTGCGCCTCATCCTTGTCGCGATAGGCGGCGATGACATTCAGGTAAGCCGCGGACAGCGCCACCGCGGCGAGCGCGAACAACGCCAAACTGACCAAGACCTCGACCAAGGTGAAGGCTGCGGGATGGCGGACGCGGGTGGTGCCGATCGTCTTCATGCGGGCGGTTCGCCCAACAGGGGGGCACAGGTCCACGGGTCGATCCGCAGCGTTTGCCGGCGGTTGTCGGCCGTGGTGATTTCCACCCGGAAGGCATCGCAGGTCCCGTCGGGGTAAAACCGCACGCGGGCGATTTCGCCGTCCTCGACGACGGTGCCGCCGAGCAACCGGGCGCCTTCACGTCGCGGGGTCAAAAAACGCAGGCCGATGGCGGACAGAACTTGGGTGGCGCGCCCATCCGACCAAGTCCAGATCAGCTGACCGGCCTTGGGATTGTGGGTCAGCGTGACCGTTTCAGCGCGATCCAGAGCGACCGTGCGGGCGGCGGCGACGGCGGACCAGAAATCGTCCTCCGGGCGGGATTCGCGGGCGTTGAAGAACTGTCCGGCGCCGGTGACAAACACGCTGGCGAGCAGGGCCAGCAGGGCGAGCGTGAGCAGGACCTCGATCAGGGTAAACGCGGCCGGACGACGCACGGTCGGAGTCCTTGGCACCGCTGCCGGTTTACCAGTTGCCGATGTCGTCCGCCGTGCCGGCGGTCTTGTCGGGGCCCTTGGAGAACAGGTCGTAGCCATCCTTGTTGTGGGATCCCGGATACTGGTATTGGTAGGGTTCGCCCCAGGGATCGACGGGCAGGCGGTTGCCGGAAACCTCGACATAGGGACCGCGCCAGCGATCGGCCCCGTCGCCGGGTGGTGTGAGCAGCGCCTGCAGGCCCTCGGCGGTGGTGGGGTAGCCGCCCAGATCGATCTTGTAGCGGACGAGAGAGGTTTTGAGCGAATCGCGCACAAAGACGCGGGCGACGACCTCCTGGCTCTGGCCGAAAATCTTGTCGGTGTTGCTGATGAACAGGCCGGCCAGCAGGCCGATGATGGCCACGACCACCAGGATCTCGATCAGGGTAAAGGCGACGGTAGAGCGGGATTTCATTTCAAGGTTGGGGGACAGGCGGAGTGTTGTTGATCGCCTGCTGGCGCAGGGCGCGGCGGCGTTTGATCTCCTCGGCGATGTTGCGCAGGCGCTCGGCCTCGGCTTCGGGCGAGGACGAAGGTCCGGCGGCGGGGCGGGCAGACGCGGTGGCGGGCGGCGGGGGCCGCGCAGCGGAAGCCGGCGGGGCCACAAGATGATCGGGCGTGACCAGCGCAAGCACCAGTTGGGTGCCTTGGTAATCGACGGTGAGACGCTGGTTGGCCGCATCGTATTCGCTCGCCACAAAACTGCCGGCGCCGCCATCGTGCAGCGTCACCCAAAAAGAACGTGCGGAGGCAGTTTCCCGCACGCTGAAATAGTGGATGCCGTCCTCGACCATGATGCCCCGAAACTCCAGGGGGGCGGCGGATGAGGGTTGGGCGGCGGTGGTGGTGCGGCCGAAAGGGGAGTTTTGCAGCAATGAATCGAAATCCGCCGCGAGGGCGGGTGCGCCCGCCAGCCCGGCACAGAGCAGCAAGCAGGACGGAAACGATCTGATGCAAAATCCGGCCATGTATGGGGGCAACCACTAGACGGGACCGACGACAACGCAATGCCGAAGCCGGCGGGTAGCCGGGCAAAAGCGCGGAAGGACCGGGGCCGCAAATGAACCTTGCCGCGGTGCGGGCGGCCGCCCACGTTGCGCGAAAGTGAAAATCGGATTCCTAGGCGGGAGTTTTGATCCCGTGCATTTCGGCCACCTGATGGCCGCGCAAGACGCCTTCGAACAGCACGGGCTGGACAAGGTGGTGCTGGTGCCGGCTGCCCAGGCGCCGCTCAAGCCCAACGAGGTGCAGTCCTCGGCCGAGGACCGGCTGGCGATGCTGCGCGCGGCGACGGAATGGGATCACCGTTTCGAGATTTCCGACCATGAGCTGCGCAAAGGCGGCATCAGCTACACCATCGACTCCGTGAAGCATTTTCGCCGCGAGTATCCCGATGCCCGCCTGTTTTGGATCATCGGCGGCGACCAGCTGCCCAAGCTCCACCTCTGGCACGAGATCGGCGAACTGGCGCAGCTGATCGAATTCATCTTTCTCGAGCGCCCCGGTCATCCCGTGCGCGAGCATCCCGACATTCCGGGATTGCGGTTGCACCGCTGCGACGGGCACCTGCTGGCCATCAGCTCGACGGAGCTGCGCGAGCGGGTGCGCCGCGGGCTTTCGTTGGATTATTTTGTCCCGCACAAGGCGATTGTGTATATCCGGGAACATGGTCTTTATCGCCACAGCACCGCATGAAAACCTCCCGCCCGGATTCCCTCGCTCTCGTCAAATTATGCTGCCGCGCCCTTGAGGACAAGAAGGCTGGCGACCTGCGCGTGCTCGACGTGCACGAGCAATCGTCGATCACCGACTACCTCGTGGTGGCCACCGGCACTTCCGATCCCCACCTCCGTGCGCTGCGCGTTGAACTGGAAAAAGTCATCGATGCGGCGGGCACACGCATCCTCGGCATGGACGCCGCCCGTGAGAGCGGCTGGCTGGTCATCGACGCATTCGACGTGATGTTCCATTTGTTTCTGCCCGATCAACGGCAGAAATACGGCTTGGAGAACCTGTGGAAGGACGCGGCCGAATTGCCCGTCGCCAAGCTGCTCGCCACGCCGAAGGCGGCGGCCAAGAAAAAGACCGCCGCCAAAAAAACGGCCGCCAAGAAGACGACGGTGAAAAAAAAGCCCGCCTCAAAGAAGAAAAAGAGCGGGTGAGGCTTGGCCCGTCCAAATTCCGGGGGCGCGGAGCGGGAACGCTCCGGCCGATGCCCGGCCCTTGAACCGCGAGGAATGCGCAATGACGCGTATGCAACGAAGGCGGTTTGTTCACCTGTCCTGACGATTTGAACTCTCTGCGCCGCTGTCGGGCCTGCAGGCCCGAGCGTGCTGGCAACCTCCGGACCGAATGCATTTGATGGCAAGGCTTCACCCCCACCTCAGCGAATCCGAAAACCCAAAAACTCTGATCCCAAACTCCAAGCGCAAGTGTCACGTATTACGTGACACTTGCGCGGTTGGTTTTGAGTTAGGGAACGCCATTTCATCCCGAACCTGGGAGATTTATTAAATAACTACTCCATATATGGTTATATGGACAGTTAGGACGGTAAAAATTTCCGGGATGCTCTGTGCAGACGGATTATACCAGCGCATTTCGATCCCGGGCATCGTAGGCCGAGTGTCACGTATTACGTGACACTCGGTTTGGTGACGCTGCTGACACATGCGGGGCCGGGGGGGGGCTAATGACCGTGGTGGCGAACCGGCTCAGAACCGACTGCTCGAAACGCGACTCAGAACGCGTAGCCGACAGAGCTGGTGATGCGCTGGTCGGTGCGGGCGGCGGGGTTGTTGATCGCGTTGTCGTATTCGTATTCGTACCGCAGATTCAACGAAATGCGCTCGCTCATCTTGCCCTGCAGGGCGCTGTTGAAGCGCACCTTGTAGTTTTCCGCCTCCTGGGTCAGGTTACTGACGGAAGTGCCGGTGGAAATGGAGCGGGCTTGGCTGTCGGGTGAATACAGGGCGTTGATCGCTTGGGAGAACGAGAGCCGCCCGTTGATCTTGTAGGTGTAATCCTGAAAGAATTCGCCGAGGTAATTGAACGCGGTCTCGACTCCGACGGCATCGCGATACTGCACGGTCAGACCGGCGCCCAAGGAGCCCGTGTGGCGGTCGGTGCGCAGGAATTGGTAGCCGACGCTGCCGTTCTGCTCAAGGTTGAGGTCGATGCCCGCCACGCGATCATCGGTGTAGCTGGACAGACTCTGGGTGAAAATGCGTTCCGAGATCTCGTGCCGCCACCGGAAACTGCCGTCGCGCCGGTTGCTGGAAACGATGTTACTGGTCTTGCCGTAGAGGAAACGCGCATTGGCCCGGTAATGGTTGAGGTCTTTTTTCAGTTCAGCCTCGGTTCGCACAGACAGATTGAGGGCATCGGTCCGGCCGGACTGGTTGGAAAAGCCGAACTCGATCTTGCCCTTCCAACGCGGAGGCTTGGGCGCGGGCGGCGGCGGGGCGAGCGGAACTGCGGCCACTCGGGAACCGGTGTCAGCCGTGGCGGGGGTGGATTTGGGCTTTGGCTCCGGCGGCGGCAAGCCGGCCAAACTCTCCACCGGGGTGTCCGGCTCCTCGACCACCGCGGCATCGGTCTCGGCTACCACCAGATCGCCGAGGATCGGTGAGCGGAAGTGGATCTTGTCGTCCACGCGCATCACCACCTCACCCGTGATGCGGTCGCCGTTGTTCAAATGCAGCTCGGCTGCAGTGGTCGGCAAAATGCTGATCAGCAATAGGATGAAATGGAAACTCCAGCGTCCTGTCCGCAATGGTGCACATCGCTTGGAAAGACGGAAAAAACAGACCCCAAAACTCATGATTATTTAGCTAGCACCACAAACAAGTGTCCCGGCGAGGCGAGCGCAAATGCTTGGCACATGAAAAAATCCTGACCCGATCCGGCAGCGTTGGAAATCACAAGGGCCAAACATCCAAAGCCCGTTAATTCTGGCGCCCCAATGGCGCGTTTCCCGTTTGGATATGGAGATGAGTGTCTCAAACCTGCATGGGCTGGAGCAGTGAGAGGCCTGATAGCGGTTGAGAAAGGTTCCCGAAATGGCGGAGCGCACGGCTGCTATTAACATTAATTTGACCTTGTCCGTTCCGGGCTAATGCCATTTTATGGCACCACTGCTCACCCCTGAGCTTTGTTAATAATCCAGATCCATCATACTATGAAAACCAGCTCCAAGAAGGGCTTTACCCTCGTTGAAATCATGATCGTCGTCGTCATCATCGGCCTCCTGGCCGCCATGGCGATTCCCGCGTTCCAGAAGGTCCGCGCCTCCTCGCAGGACAAGGCGGTGATGAACAACCTTCGCCAGTTGAGTGCCGCCGCTGACCAGTACTTCCTGGAAGCCGGTGTGAGTGCGGTGAACTCGGCCGACCTCGTTGGCACGAACAGCTCGCAATACATCAAGAACGTGACTCCGGTCGCGGCCGAGACGTATTCGAACATCCAGCAGGGCTCGGCCGTCACGGCTTCGGGCGTTGCCGGTGCTCGCACGATCACCTACAGCAACTAAACGATTGTTTTAAGACTCCTGTCTTGCCAAGCCGTCCACTTCCGTGGACGGCTTTTTTATGCCCCTGTTGAAGCTCATCCTGCGCCACCGGTTGGTGTGGTTGATGGCGATGCTTGGTCTCGTCACCCTCATCACGGGCCGCTGGCTCCTCCCGGCGGAGTCCGCCGTGCAGCTCGTCGCCAAGGGGGGCTACTGGGTCATGCTGCTGACCTCGGCCTTTTTTGTCCATGGACTCTGGAGGCTCGGACGTCATGCTTGGACGGATTGGCGGCCGGCGCGGGGGGATTATGCCGCCGCCGCCCTGGTGATGGTTTGCGGCGGGATCTGGCACGCACACGAACGGCCCGGCTTCAAGATTCTCGCCGACGAGGTTCTGCTGCTGGGCACGTCCATGGTCATGCACCAGGAACGCGAGGTGTCATATCCGATTCGTGCGACCGACGTACAAGGACCTTTCCAATTCACCCACAAGGTCGTCGACAAGCGTCCGTTTTTTTACCCGTTCCTTGTTTCGCTCGTCCACGATACGACGGGTTACCGCGGCACCAATCCCTTTTGGGTCAACACCGCCCTCGGTTTCCTTTTTCTCGGCCTCATTTATGTGATCGCCTGGCGCCTGGCCGCCAGCCGCTGGGCGGGGGTTTTCGCCGTGCTGCTCTTCACCGGACTGCCCCTGCTTGCGCAACAGGCCGCGGGGGGCGGCTTCGAGCTGCTCAACCTCGTCCTGATCTCAGGGGTGATCTTGCTGGGCTGGCGTTATGCGGAGCGGCCCGACGACAATTCACTCACGGCGCTTTGCCTCGCCGCCGTGCTGCTGGCTTACACGCGTTACGAATCCGTGCTTTTCATTCTGCCGGTCGCCGCCATCGCGCTCTGGGGGTGGGTGCGGGTGAACCGTGTCATTCTGCCGGGGATGGTCGTCGCGGCCCCATTGCTGCTGCTCCCCTACGTCCTGCAAAACCGTGTTTTTGAGGCCAACACCGGCGCGTGGGAGCTCGCGAGCAAGCCCGAGGCGGGCGCACCTTTCGCCTTTTCCTACGTGGCGGACAATCTCGGGCATGCGCTCGGGTTTTTCTTCGACCTGAGCGGCTACCAGCCCAACTCCATCTTTTTTGCCGCGGGCGGTCTCCTGGCGTTGCCGTTTTTCGCCCTGATCATTGTGCGCACATTGCGCGCCGGCCTTTCGGCCGCCCCGCGTGAATGGGTGGTTGCGATGATCGGGCTCGGACTCTTCGGCATCGGCGCGCTGCTTATGCTCTATTTTTGGGGCCAGTTCGATCATCCGGTCATTCGCCGCCTCAGCCTGCCCGTGCATCTGTTGATGGCGTTGGCGATCGTTGTGGTCGGGGCACGGCTCATTCGTTCGCCGGCCGGCTGGCGCTGGACCGGGGCCGCGGCGTTGATCGCGTTGCTCCTGCAGGGGGTGCCCTCGATGGCGCGCCAGGCTTATGCATGGGAATACATGCCCGGCATTGAGATGGCCTGGCGGCAGGAATTCATCCGGCGGCATCCACAAAAAGACTATCTGTTCATCGATCGTGATTCCATCTACTGGATCACGCAGCGTGTGGCTGCGACGGCGATCGCGCAGGCCGCCGATCGTCGGGAGGGTCTGGCCTTCCACCTGCGGAACCACACGTTCACGGCCATGTATGTGTTCCAGCGTTTCACGGTCGACCAGGCCACCGGTGCGCTGACGCTTGATCCGGCCGACGACATCGGTCCCGGCTTCGACCTTGAGCCCGTGTTGGAAAAACGCATCGCGACGCTCCATCTTGCGCGCATCAGCCGCATCACCGCCATCCATGCCGAAGATGGTACCGTCGCCCGCCAAGCCTACGCACAGCCCGTGGGTGGCCCGGCGATGAGCAAAGAGGAGTTTGAGCGGGCGAAGGCCGCGTACCTTGAGCAATGGATGAAGCAGCTGCCGTAGCCGCCGTCCGATCCGCGCCACGTTTCCCGCTCCGGCTGGTCCTGTTCGGGGTGCTCGCGATCGTGTCGGTGTTTTTTGGCTTTATTGCGCACGATGTCGGCGCGGCGCGCGCACTCGTGCAACAATGGGGATACTACACCATCGCGATCACCTTTGCCTGGGCGACGGTTGCGGTGGCCCGGCTCGTGCCCGGCTGGTGGCGGCAGGGACCGCGTTTTGAGCGGCGCGAGCTGCTCGGTGTCGGCGTTACGATCGTCGGGCTGACGCTGCTGGCCGTCCTGACCGTGCCTTATTCCTACAAGGTGCTCTACGACGAGTTTGTGCTGCAAAACACGGCGCTTAATCTGCATCAGCTGCGGGAAGTCGGCACCACGGTGCGCGGCTACGAGATCGAGGGAGCCTTCACCGCCCTTGGTTCCTACCTCGACAAGCGCCCCTTCTTCTTCGCCTTCCTGGTCTCGCTCCTGCACGATCTCACCGGCTTCCGCGAAGCCAACGCCTTTGCCCTCAACACCGTGCTGCTGCCGGTGATCCTTCTGCTTGCGTATGCGCTGGCGCGGCGTCTCATGCCCGCGCGGGCCGCCTGGGCGGCCACCGTGGCATTCGGGTCCTTTTCGCTGCTGGCGCACAACGCCACGGGGGCCGGCATGGAGATGCTCAATCTCGCCATGCTGCTGTTGGTGGTGGTGCTCGCCATGTTCTACCTTGAGGCACCCGATGAGCCGCGGCTCTCCGGCCTTGTGCTGGCCGTTGTGCTCTTTGCGCAGACGCGTTACGAATCGAGTCTGTACATCGCCCCCGCGGCGCTGGTCATCCTTGAAGGCTGGCGCCGAACCGGACGCATCATTTTGCCGGCGGCGGCGGTGTTGGCGCCGGCCCTGCTCATCCCCTACGCGTTGCACAACACCTACCTTTCCGGCACGCCGTTGCTCTGGGAGCTGCGCGAGGGCGCGGAAAGCCGTTTTGGGCTTGAATTCCTCGGCACCAACCTTGAGCACGCGCTGGCGTTTTTCTTCGATTTCTCCGGGTTCTTCATGAACTCCTGGTGGCTCGGGGTCGCCGGATTGCCGGCCTTTCTCTGGGCAACGTGGTGTGCGTTGCGCGGTTTGCGCGGGTGGCGCGTGGCCCCGGCCGCGGATGTGGCGGCGGTGGTCTTTTTGGCGGCGGTGGCGGGCAACCTTGGGCTGTTGATGTTCTATTATTGGGGGGCGCTCGACGATCCGATCGTCTCGCGTCTGAGCCTGCCGTTTTGCGCGGCTTTGGCGCTTTCGCTCGGTTGGGCCGCCGCGCGGGTGCCGGGGCATTGGCGTGGTCGCGCCGTCATGGTCGTAGCCGGCGGCGCTTTGCTGTCCTACCAGACGTCGGGTTTGCGCTCGAACGCGCACCACTGGGAGCAGAATCTTCTCATGCGCGAGGTCGCATGGGAGGCAGAGATGGTTGATGCCCTGCCGCTGGCGAACCGGCTCATCGTGAGCAACAAGTCTCCGCTTTTCTGGCTTGGTCGTGAAATCCCGGCGGTTTCCACCGGGCGGGCGCGCTGGCATGCCGAGGGCATCAAGTTTCATCTTGATCACCACACCTTCCAGGAGGTGCTCGTCATGCAAACGCTGCGCCCGGTCGGTGCCGCCGGCGGCTACCAGATCGAGCCGGCCGACCGTCTCCCGGAACGCTACGTGCTCGAACCCGTGACGGAGCGGCGCTTTGGCCTGCGCCTTGCACGCATCAGCCGTGTGAAGGCGATTCGTTTGTCCCCTGTGACGGCTCCCGCTGCGAATCACCCGGCTTCATGAACTTGCTCCTGATCGACTTCCGGGCGCATTTTGGCCGGGACGCTGGCTGCCATAACATCGTTCGGCGTGTCGGGTGCGGCCGTGCATGGGATGTAATGAGGCAAGGAGGACTGGGTTGATGCAGGGGTGGTGGCATACCTGGCGCGGCGCGGCGCTTGCGGCGGCGATGGTATTGGGCGGATTCTGCCTGCTGCTCGTCAACGGCAAGCTCTGGGACCTTTGGGGGGTGCAGCACATGCGGCCATATTTTCTCGACCTCGTCGCCGTGCTTGCCGCGGGCGAAGCGCACGTGCGCGGCATCGACGTCTATGCCGGCAACCCGCTCGATCCCCTCGGCCGGCCGCATGTCTATGGCCCGGCATGGTTGCTTACCGGGAGTCTCGGTCTGACCGGGGATGATGCCGGATGGCTTGGTGCGGTGTTGTCCGCCGTTTTCATTGCCACCGCCTGTCTGATTGCCGCCCCCCGCACGCGCGGCGCGGTTGTCCTCACCGTGCTCGCCCTGCTTTCGCCGCCGGTTGTGCTCGGACTGGAACGGGGCAACAACGATCTCGTTGTGTTCCTGCTGCTCGCCCTCGCGGCCGCTTGTGCCGCGGCACGGCCGGGCTTGGCGGCGTGGGGCACGGCGGCGGTTGTCGTTGTTGCCGCGGCGCTCAAATTCTACCCGCTGGCCGGTCTTGCGACCTTGGCGGGCGCACGTGACTCCTGGCGCCGGATCATACTGCCCGCGGTGACCGGGGCCGCGGCCTTCGGCCTGCATTGGATGGCGCAGGCGGATGAGATCGCCCGTGTGCTGTCACTCACCCCGAATCCCGCGACGATCTTCGCTCATGGGCTCGGGGTAATTCACATCACGTGGACGCTTTTGTCCGCGGTACGCGGCTGGCTGTTGTTCGGGGCGTTGACGGCCGGCTTATTGGGTCTGGCATGGCTGTGGTGGCGGCGACGCGATCTGGCCGCGTTGTTGCCACAGGATGGCTTTGCCACCACCGCCTGGCTGGCCGGCGCGAGCGCGTGGCTCGCGTGTTTTGTAATCTCCGCGAGCTTTCCGTACCGCGTGGTGCTGCTGCTCCTTCTGTTACCGGCCCTGCTCCGGGCTGATGCACCCCGCGCAGGCCTCGAGTTCGCCGCCCTGCTCGCTGGTACCTTCTGGCTGACGGCACCGAAGTTCTGGCTCGCCCACGCAGCCGAAGCCGACCCGGCCAACACGACCGCGCTACACCTGCTGTCCGTCATTGCCGGCGCCGACCAGACGCTCTTCCTGCTTATCGCATTGACCCTGCTCTGGGTTACGGGGGCGTGGGCCGGCCGGCGCTGGGCCACAGAACGTCAGGGCCGAAACGTCACCGGCCCGGTCAGTGCGCGGTGAATCTCCCTCGCGTCGAGCCGGTGGATGAAAAAGATGTTTGCGACCGTGGCGTCTGGCGCGCGGTTTTCGAGATAACGGCACAGCCGCCCGAAGCGCAATTGCTCCAAGCGCGCCAACTCCTCCACCTGGGTTGCGTCGTCAATGGGCCCGGCGTCAGTGTTGCGCCGATCGCCGGGTTTACGGCCAAGCGACGCGTCGTGCCAGCGGAGCAAGCGCTGATATTCTTGCTCGTAAGACTCGGACCATGGTCCGCGTACCCGGGTGTAAACGCGGTGCAACATCGTGGCGCTGATCACGTACAAACCGGGGTCGAGCGCCGGCAGTACGGCACGCACCGGGGCATGATCGAAATAGATGTCCCCGACGCGGGTGGCGCGAATGCCGGCGTGCGCCGGATTGTCCGAACCGAAATATGAAAGATAAACCGGTTGTGTCCCCGCATGTGCATCCAGCCATGCCTTGAGTTCAGGCAGGCCCTGGCCCCAATCCAGCGAACTGTCCGTGAAGAACCGGTGTCCGCCCGTCGGGCCACCGGCGAGTTGGTTGAAATACGTAAGGTAGTGCGGACGCACTCGCAACGCTTCAACCGAGTGCCACCCGGCCAGCGCTAGGATGAGTACCACTGCGATAAG
Organism: Opitutaceae bacterium; assembly: GCA_019455245.1. Classification (GTDB taxonomy): domain Bacteria; phylum Verrucomicrobiota; class Verrucomicrobiia; order Opitutales; family Opitutaceae; genus Cephaloticoccus. Next base: position 27,132 of record JACFMR010000024.1, on the reverse strand, counting down.
CCGGCGCGTGAACAGCAGCGCCGCGCCCGCGGCGATGTAGAACAGCGGGTAGAGGGGCAGCAGATGGCGGTGTCCGATGTTGAGACTGCTCGTCAGCGAGAACGCCACATAGACACCGGCGAATGCCAGCAGAGGTGCCAGCCGGTAGAGCGTGCGGTTCCTCGGGCGTCGCCGCAGGATCGCCAGCAGGCCGAGTGCGCCCAGGGCAAGAGCCGGCAGCGTGGTCTTCAGGGCGAACGCCGCGGGAAAAAATCCCACCCAGCCGCGTTCGCGATATTCCCCGGCAAAATACGCCAGCCGGTGGCGCGAGAAGCGATCCGTGAATGCCAGACCGTAGAGCCACGCTTCCGGCAGCAGCCGGTGCTCGCGCGCAAAACCCACGAAGTGCTGCACGACCCCCGGTCGCAGCGAAATGGCTTCCGGCTGCGAACCGTCGGCCATGATCGAACCGCCCGTGCGCGGCTTGGTGATCAGCACCTCGTCCCACGACTGGGCGAAACGCGCCGGCCGGCCGTCGGCCGTGGCGGTGTAACGAAAGCCATAGCCGGCCCACACTCCGGCCCAGGCGATCAGCAAAGCGGCCGATGCCGCACCGCCAAGCCACGCCATGCGCCAGACTCCGTGGACGCGCCGGATACGCCGGCCAACGCCCACGGGCAGGTCGCTGGTACGCAACAGACGCACGATCAGTAGCACCAACGCAATGGGTGCGAAGAGCGCGGCGGAGAATTTGGCCAACGCGAGAAAGCCGGCCGCCGCACCGGCGGCGAAAACGCGCATGGGCGTCACGCGGTGCAGCAGCCGCCACCACGCAAGCAGTGCCAGTGCGAACCCGAGCGTCGCCGCCAGGTCCGACGTGACCAGCGCACCGTGGGCGAGCAGGTGAGGACAGAACGCCGCCAAGGCCAAGGTGAGCAAACCCGCGCGTTCGCCCCAAAGCCCTGCGGCCCAGCGCCACACAAGCACGAGCAACGTGAGTGCGAGCAGCACGATCATGGCGCGTGCGGGCAGAAGAATTGACTCCACGTCACGGCCCGGTGTGAAGAGCCATGTGCGTGCCACGCTCCAGACGTCGCCGCTATCCCATCCCATGCCGGTGAAATCCGGACCGGACGTTTCCGTCAGCGCAGCCGAAAGCGCGGCCCAGCGCTGCGGGAACAGGCCGTTCTCAGGGTGAAGCCGGTAATCGCCCGTGGCGTTGTAGGCGCGCCCGGCGGCCAGGTGCGCCGGTTCGTCGAAGGTCAGGCCGACCCGGTCCGATTGACTCAAGGCCAGCCAGGCGAATGTCGCGAGCAACAGGGCGGCGAAAAATCGGTAAACTCGGGACGGCATCGCTTCTCCGAGCTTGGACCCGGGCAAGGATTCGTCAACCTGTCCGCCGGTGAACGCTTCCGAATACGACAACCTCGCCCGCGTCGAGGGCGCGCATTGGTATTATGCCGGCAAGCGCGAGATCGTGCGCGGATGGATCCGGCGGGCACGTCCGCCGGAGGCGAATGACATGCTGCTCGATTGCGGGGCGGGCACGGGCATCTTCGCGCAGGAAATGGAGGCGCACTGCCGCGTACTCGTGCTCGACGACCACGAGGAGGCCCTGCGCATTCTGCGTTCGAAATTCCGTCCCGAACAAATCCTTAGCCTCGCTGGCGACCGTGTGCCGCTGCCGGATGGATCGCTGGAATACGTCACCGCGCTGGACGTGCTGGAGCATGTGCCGGACGACACGGCGGTTGTGGGCGGATTTCACCGTCTGCTCAGGTCCGGTGGCCTGGCCGTGATCACCGTGCCCGCGAGCATGGCCTTGTGGAGCGATTGGGATGTCGGGTTGCACCACTTCCGGCGTTACTCCCGGCCGCAGCTGCGCGCGCTTTTCCCGCCGGCAGAATGGGAACTCGTATACCTCAATTATACCAATGTCATCGCGTATCCCGCCGTGTGGCTGCTGCGCCGTTGGCGCAAATGGTTCCCGGCGCCCGCCGGCGCGGCACGCGCGGAGGATCAGGTGCCGGGTCCGTTCATCAATCGCGTCCTGCGCGCACTCTTTGTGGGGCTCGCTTTCTGGCGCGTCCCTTTTCCTTTCGGCGTCAGCCTGGTGCTTGTCGCCCGGCGGCGCTAACGCCGAAACGGTACGCGTTCAACCAACCGCCCGTTGGCGTCAAGCAGACGCAGTTCGATGTCGTCCACGCCGGGCAACCGCGCCGGTGGAATCATCCATGTCAGACGGACCAATTCTCCTGCGAGCGCCGCTTCGGCAAGAGGTCGTGCCGGACCGTCTGCGGTGCCATCCGGTTGCAGCGACTGCACCTGCGCCGTGGTCTCGGCGAAAGCGCCCGCGGCGACTCGATGTGCGTAACCGTTGGTCCAGATCTCCCAGCGCGCGGGAGTGCCATGGGCATCGGTCACCACGTCGAGGCTCCGTCCGGCGTCAGCCACTTCCGGTCCGATTTTTGCGGTACCGACCGGGGCGATGCTGCGGCCGCGTTGCACCCAGAACACATAGGTCTCAACCCGGAAAGCCGGGGTGAAATTGCGGATGAGATAGGCGTTCAGTTCGCCACGCGGGGCAAAGCCCTGCAGGATCAGGTGGTTGAGCACGTATTCCTGCGCGATGACCACGGCACGCGGATCGGCGGCGAGGCGTTGGCGAATGGCTTCCTGCTGGGCCTCTGACAGCAGCGTGGACCACACCGTGACGTTGGCCGCTGTCGGCGTGGGGCGGCCGCTCCAAAGGTTGAAACTGAACATGCCCGGATGGCTGAACAGCGTGTCGCCGTGCAACACCGCATTGCGGGTCATGGCGCGCAGGCTGTTGGCGATGTTGATCGGCAGTCTCAACCGCTCCGCCCCGGGCAGGCCCAGTTCGGTGGAAACGCCCCGGTAAATCCAACCGGTGCGCACGAGTTCGGTCGCCGGCACCATGGCGACCAGCAAAATCCCCACGGCGCCGAGCCCCGCGACGCGCACCCGTGCGCCGGCGAGAACCTGCACGGCCTCCAGCGCACCGATGACCACCAGCGGCGCCATGAGCAGGGAGCCCCATGCCACCTGGCTGCCCGCGACCGGAAAGGCATGGAGTGTCTGCCACACCGCGACCCACGCCAGCCACAGGCGGAGCGAAGCGTCCCGCGCCGGGGTTTCGCGCAGCGGCAGGGCATATAGCCATGCGACGCCCGTGCCGAAATGAAACAGATACCGGCCGACGATGTGATCCTCGGCCTGCCAACCGCCCCACGCCACCCCGGCGAGCAAGGCCAGTCGCGCGATCGCCAGCCCGGTGCACCAGCCCGGCGTCAAGCCGCTGCGCGGGCCGATTTTTGCCGCGAGTCCAAGGCTGACGATGGCGAGCACCGATGCGGCCGGTTCCCAGCGCGGCGGGAAAGAATACGACAGGGGCTGGTTCAACGGTGCGAGCACCATGCCGTGCAGCAGGTCGGTCCAGGCCGTGCCGCGGGCGATGACCGCGAGCGCGATGAGCCCGAGCGTACCAACGGTCCAACCGGCAAAAACAGTCCAATCGCGCGGCCGGTGCTCCGCCGTCCTGACCGATTGCCGGAGCAGCAGCGCGACTCCCACCGCGCCCGCGGTGAACACGAGGGCAAACTGCCCGTAACCGGGTTTGGCCCCGAGGCGGTCGCCCATCAGGACCCAGGGAGACAACAAGCAACCGAGCAGTACCAACCACTCCAGCGCCCGGGTGCGCGAAACGGTCAGCCGCGTGTGCAGTGCCACCCAACTTGCCGCGGCGATGAGAAAGAAGACCCCGACGTTGATCTTGATCGCCAGCATCGCCGCGCCGATCACGGCCGTGACGGCGATGAAACGTTGCGGCCGACCGGCCAGCAACGCCCGGCCGCCCCACCATGCACCCAGTGCGGAGAGAAAAACCAGTGGTCCGCCGGGATGGGCCGGTTCGCTGCTCATGACCGAGAGCGCGGCGAAGGTCAGCGCCAGCGCGGCCAGACTTGCGCTCACGTTGCGTGTTGCCCGCCAAGCGAAGGAGCCGCCGATCCATGCCGTTGCCGCCCAGAATCCGAGCGTGATCCAGCGGCCGGTGGTGTTGGTGAATTCCAACCCCGTCAACCGGTGGACAGCGTCGTAGGTGACGTAGAACAACGGCCCGTACTGGCTGTAAACATGCGTATAAAGCCCGCCCTCGGCGGCGTAGCTGCGCAGCGACCAGAGCACATAGCCCTCATCGTCATAGACCATGAAGTGCGTGAACAGCAGCCAGTGGCCTCCGAGTGCGAGCACCGCGAGCAGCAGCAGCGCGGCCAAGCCGCGCCAGGCGGGATTCTCAGTCGAAGCCAACACGCCGTTTCACGATGTAGTTTGGCCGGCGCTTCACCTCGTCGTAGATGCGGCCGAGGTATTCGCCGAGCACGCCGATGCCGACCAGTTGCACCCCGCCGATGAACAGCAGCAGGGTGACCAGGGTGGTGAAACCGGTCTGCGCGACTTCGATGCCCAGCAACCGCCGCACAATGAAGAACACGCCGATTGAAAAACCCACGCCGGCGATGAAAACCCCCGCGTAGGTCAGCAGGCGCAAAGGCAGATGGGAGAAGCTGAAGAGGCCGTCGAGGGCGTAGCGGATGAGCTGGGGGAGACTCTGCCCCGGTTGCCCGGCGGCGCGCTCCTTGCGATCATAATACACTTCCGCGCGGGAGAAGCCCACCCACGAGCGCAGGCCCGGAAAGAAACGGTGCACCTCGGGCAATTGGTTGAATGCCGCCAGCGCGTTCCGGCCGAGCAGGCCGAAGGTGCCGGTGTTGCGCTCAATCGAGAGATCGATCAGCGAGCCAAACCAGCGGTGGAACAGCTCGAAACCCACGCGGCGCAGTCCGCTTTCCTGTCGCGAGCGTCGCACCGCCAGCACGATTTCCGCGCCATCGCGCCACGCCGCCACCATGTCGGGTATCAACTCGGGCGGGTCCTGCAGGTCGGCGTCCATCGTCACGACCGCGTCCATGTCCGCACATTGGGCAAGGCCGGCCGCGAGGGCGTTTTGAAAGCCGAAGTTACGTGACAGCGCGACGAGGTGGAAGCGGGGGTCCTGTGCGCATTGGGTCTCGATCAGGGCGGCCGTGGCGTCGCGGCTGCCGTCGTCGATCAGCACCACGCTCCATGCGACCCCGGGGTGGGCGTCAAACAGTGCGGTCAATCGGGCGAAGAGTTGCGGCAATACGGCCGCCTCGTTGAAGGCGGGGGTGACGATCGCGATGTGGGGTGGGCGGCTCACGCAGGATTTGCTTATGGAGCAAGCGGCGGCAAAGCGGAAGCGCGATTATCGGCCGGGCTCCGGGGTTGCCCAGCGCACAACGCGCCAGCCGCCAGTTTTACTTTCCGTTGACGGGTGGCCGGCAAGTTTCTCCGCCACACCCCAGTCCGCTCCGGCGGGCAAAGCCATGGCGCCGAAACGTGGCGGCAGATGCGCCCGGGCGTGGGTGAGCGCAACCGGATGCCCGGTGATGAACCGCACGTAGATGCCGTCTTCCGCGTGATCGAAGCGACCTTCCGCAAACCACGTGACGAGCGGCGACCACGGCAACCAGAGTTCACCGGGCGCGGCGCGGATCAACGCATCGGCCGCAAGCATGCGTTCCGTGGCGGGCGCCAGCGGCACATGGTCGGCTTCCCAGATGCGCGCACCGCCGGTCACCACAACCGCGGCCGCGATCAATGCCGGTGCCGCCGCACCGCGCCGACGGGCGAGCCCAAGCAACGCCAGCAGGAGCGGGGGCGTGAGCAACTGGAAACCGTGCAAATTGTTCGTGCTTCCCCCGGTCGAGAGCAGACCGGCGGTGTCGAACGGCAGGGTGCATGCGAAGGTGGCGAAGCCGAGCGTTAGCACAGGATTGGTCGCGAGCAAACGTCGGCCAAGCGCGATGACGATCAGCACCGGGATCAACCATTGGCCGGCGAGGATTGGTGCAAGCGCGGTGAGACGTGCCAAGGGATCCTCCACCCAAGGGAGCGCGGCGGGTACGGTGACGATGCCAAACCAAAGTTCGCGCGGGCCGAATTGGATCAGCGCCACGCCCACCACCGGCACGCCGGCTGCGATGATGCGGCCGATATGCGACCGCATGGCGGCAAGCCCTTGTGTTCGCGCGAGCCACACCAACTGCGCGAGGAGGAGTCCCACGGCGGTCTGTTTGCTGCCCAGTGCCACGACGGTGGCGATCGCCGCACCCCACAGCAGCAGGGGTCGACCGCCGGCGCGCACCAGCAGCAGGTTCGCGACCAGGCCGCCGGCGACGACGAGATTGTCCGCCTGCAGAAAGCGGAACGCCGGCTCCGGCCAAACCGCGACACAAAGCGCAGCGGCCAGCAGCCGGTCGGCGCGGTTTGCATCGGGGCAGGGCCAGAGCAGACAGACCGTGAGGAGCGCACCCACGGTCCACAGGAGATTCGTCGCTCCCGCCACGAGCACGGCGGAGACGGCATCTTGCGCAAGCAAAGCGGGGCTCCAGAGCCACAGCGGCACGGGTCCATACATCCAGGTGGTCAGCACACCTGCTCCCGGCAGGGTGTAAACCGGCTCCCCGGCCGCGGCCATGAAGACCGGCGCCAGCCGCAGGTCGTTCCAACTGGAAGCCGGCATCCGGCACCAGGAAATCCACAACCACAACGCGGCGGCCAGCAGGGCGAGGATCGGCCAGAGCGGTGCGGTCGCCGGGCTGTGCCCCGTTGCTTTCACGGCTCAGCGGAACAGATTGTATTTCAAAATCGCCCAGAGGGCGCGGAAGCCGTCGCGCCAGCCGATTTTTTTGCCCTCGGAGTAGGTGCGGCCGTAGTAGGAGATGCCGACCTCGTAGATGCGGCAGTCCTTGAGCGCGGCGACCTTGGCGGTGATCTCGGGCTCGAAGCCGAAACGGTTTTCCTCGATCGTGATCTGCTGCAGCACCTCGCGGCGGAAGACCTTGTAGCAGGTTTCCATGTCGGTGAGGTTGAGATTGGTCAGCATGTTGGAGAGCAGGGTGAGAAAACGGTTGCCGACCATGTGCCAGAAATAGACCACACGATGGGCCTCGGCCCCCATGAAGCGCGAGCCGAACACCACGTCGGCCTTGCCGTCGAGGATGGGTTTGAGCAGGCGGGGGTATTCGTCGGGGTCGTATTCCAGATCGGCGTCCTGCACGATGACGGCGTCACCCGTGGCGGCGGCGAAACCGGTGCGCAGGGCGGCGCCCTTGCCCTGGTTGACCTCATGATAAATGACCTTGTCCACCAGCGGCGCGATCTGGGTGCGCAGGAGGTCGCGGGTGCCGTCGCGCGAGCAGTCGTCCACGATGATGATCTCCTTGTGTTTGACCGGGGCGGCCCGCACCCGCTCGACCAAGGAGCGGATGGTCTGGGCCTCGTTGTAGCACGGGATCACGATGGAGAGCTTCATGGGCGAATCCGGCCACGGTAGTTTTCGCCGGGATGAACGGAAGTCTTTTTCCCGCCCGTTGCAGCGGCACGCCGTCCTTGACGCTGTCTCGCGAGGTGACGCAGGCTGGGGCGATGCAGGAACAGCAGAATCATCGCCGCGGAATCAAACTGGCCGTGCTCGCCGCGTTGGGCGTGACGGGTTTGGCGGTGGCGTGGTGGGTGCTGCGCAGCCACGGCGGTGATGTGCGTTCGTTGGCGGAGCAAGGGGTGGCGCAGGTGCGGCAGGTGGGCGCGACGGGATTTTTTCTGCTGATGGCGCTGCTGCCGGCCGTGGGGTGTCCGTTGTCGGTCTTCACGCTGACGGCCGGGCCGGTGTTTGCGCCGACCATCGGCATGCCGGCGGTGCTGCTGTTGGTCTGGCTGAGCCTCGCGCTCAATCTCGCGCTTTCCTACTGGCTGGCGCGGCATGCGTTGCGGCCGTGGTTGGAGCGGTTGGTCGGCTGGCTGGGCTACAAGCTGCCCGAGGTGAAGGCGGCCGATCATCGGGGCATGGTGATACTCGTGCGCGTGACGCCGGGGCCGCCGTATGTGTTGCAGAGCTATTTGCTCGGCTTGGCGGGCATTCCGTTCGGCACGTATTTCTTCATTTCATGGGTGATCTCCTCGTCCTACGCCTGCGCGTTCGTGCTGTTCGGCGAGGCGCTGATGGAGGGCGAGGGCAAGATGGTGCTGGTGTCGGTCGGGCTGTTTGCGGCGCTGACGGTGGCCGTGCAGTTGTTGCGGCGGCACTACCGCCGGCGACGGGAAAAGGCGCAGGCATGAAACGGCGCGACGAGGTGCTGTTCGCCGAGGCCGACGACCGGGTCGAATCGGTCACGGACTTCACGCGCCGGGTCAAGGTGCTGCTCGAAACCCAGCTGCGCGCGGGCTGGGTGCGCGGCGAGGTTTCCAACCTGCGCGCGCAGGCCAGCGGCCACGTGTATTTTTCGCTGAAGGATGCCGGGGCGCAACTGAGCGCGGTGCTGTTTCGCGGCGACGCGATGAAGCAGACGGTGAAACTGCGCGACGGGCTGCAAGTCGTGGTCTTCGGCCAGGTGAGCGTGTACGAGGCGCGCGGCCAGTATCAGCTGATCGTGCGCGCCGTGATCGAGGACGGCGTGGGCCGGCTGCAGCAGGAGTTCGAGGCGCTGAAGCGGAAACTGGCGGCGGAGGGATTGTTTGATCCCGAACGCAAACAGCCGTTGCCGCCGATGCCGACGACGGTGGGTTTCATCACCTCGCCGACCGGGGCGGCGGTGCAGGATTTTTTGCGCATTTTGACGCGGCGCGGCTGGCGCGGGCGTGTGGTGGTGCTGCCGGCGAAAGTGCAGGGCGCGGGTGCGGCCGAGGAGATGGTGGCGATGCTGCAGCGCGCGGCGGCGCTGGGGATTTTCGACCTGCTGGTCATCGGCCGCGGCGGCGGCAGCTTGGAGGATCTGTGGGCGTTCAACGAGGAGCCGCTGGTGCGCGCGGTGGCGGCCTGCCCCGTGCCGGTGGTGTCGGCGGTGGGACATGAGATTGATTTCACGTTGTGCGACTTTGCGGCCGATGTGCGGGCGGAAACGCCGAGCGCGGCGGCCGAGCTGATCTCCAGCCATTTTGTCGATGCGGTGGCGCGGGTGGAACATGCGGCGGAGGCTTTGCGCGACGGGCTGTTGGATGCGGTGGAGCGGGCGCGGGCGGGCGTCGATCACGCGCGCAGCCGGTTGCGGCTGCTCAGTCCGGCGGGTCGGATCGAACAGGGGGCCCTGAGGCTGGATGATTGCGCCAACCGCCTGGCGGCGGCGCTGCGTTCCACGCTGCAGGAGCGGCGTCACCAGCTGGCCGCGGCGCGGTCGGAGCTGGCCCGGGTTTCCCCGGAGTTTCGGGTGCAAAACGAATCGCAACGGCTCCTCGAGCTGTGGAAGCGGCTCCAGTCGGTCAGCCCGGCGGCGGTGCTCAACCGGGGCTTTGCCATCGTGCGCGACGAGGCCGGCCGCCCGGTGCCGCGGCGTGCGGGACTGGCGACCGGGCAGCGGCTCCAGGCCGAATTTGGCGACGGAATCTTGCCGGTGCGGGTGGAATAATCCGCAAGGTTGGCTATGCTGCGCACCGGTATGATCACCTTTCGCCAACTCATTTTGCTCGGGCTCGCTGTCACCACCGGAACCCTTTTTGCCGCCGCCATGAAACCATCCCAGAAAAATCCGTTGGCCAAGGACGCCACGGAATGCGCCCCGGGCGAGATCTCCGCCTGCGGTCTGCCGTCCAACGTCGTGATCGACATGAGCCAGGCCAAGGTGCAGCGCACCGATGCCGAATGGCGCGCGCGGCTGACGCCGGAGCAGTATCACGTCGCCCGCCAACAGGGCACCGAGCCGCCGTTCCGCAACGCGTATTGGAACCAGAAGGAGTCCGGCGTCTATTTCTGCGTCGGCTGTGAAACGCCGTTGTTTGACAGCGCCACGAAGTTCGACAGCGGCACGGGCTGGCCGAGTTTCTGGCAGCCGTTGGAGAAATCCTTCGTCGGTGAACTCGTGGACCGGTCGCACGGGATGATCCGCACGGAGGTGCACTGCAATGTTTGCGGCAGCCATCTCGGGCATGTGTTTGACGACGGTCCGCGGCCGACGCGGCTGCGCTACTGCATCAACTCGGCTTCGCTGCGTTTCATGTCGCGGGCGGAGTATGCCGCCTGGGTGGAGCGGGGGGCGGCGCAGGACTGACCGCCGTCTTGGATGGTCGTGGCCCGGATGCGGCCGCGCGTTGAGTAGTCCGGCCGCGCTTCGGCATTGCCTGCCGGCCGCGGGCGTGAAGGGTGTTCGCCACGCATGCCCTTTCCGCCCTACCTGCTGATCCCGCTGGCCTGCGGATTGCTTTACGTGCTGGGCATGCTGACGCTCAAACGGGCGGCCGAGCTGGGCGTGGGCGTGTGGCGCACGACGTTTATCGCCAACTGGGCGGCGGCGCTGCTGTTCTTGCCGTGGTGGTTCGCGCGGGGCTTCGCGCCGGTGGGCTGGACCGATTACTGGCAGCCGGCGGTCAGCGCGTTGATATTTCTGGCCGCCCAGGTGTGCATGTTTCTGGCGATCACGCGCGGCGATGTGTCGGTGGCGGCGCCGGTGCTGGGGGTGAAGGTTATTTTGGTGGCGTGGTTCAGCAGCCTGTTGTTGACCGGCGGAGTGCCGGCGAAGTGGTGGATCGGCGCGGCGTTGAGCAGCGCGGCGGTGGGTCTGCTCAATCTCGGCGGCGGCGGGCGGCACCGACGGGTGGGGCAGACGGTGGTGCTGACATTGGGCGGTGCGGTGCTGTTTGCCCTGAGCGACGTGTTGATCCAGCGCTGGGCGCCGGCGTGGGGGCCGGGAAATTATTTTCCGCCGCTGTTCATGGGCGTGGGGCTTTATTCGTTTGTTTTGCTGCGCTTCGCCCACGGTGGGTTGGCGGGAATTCCGGCGCGCGCATGGCGCTGGGTGCTGCCGGGGGCGTTGCTCAACGCCCTGACGAACGCGGGTATCGCGCTGACGCTTGGCATCTGGGGCAACGCGACCGCGGTGAACATCGTCTACAGTTCGCGCGGTTTGTTCAGTGTTTTGCTGGTGTGGTTCGTGGGACACTGGTTTGCCAACACGGAGCGTCACGCGGGCCGGGCGGTGTTGTGGTCGCGGCTTGCGGGCGCGATGGCGATGATCGGCGCGATCGCGCTGGTGCTGGTTTGAACACCAAGCTAGAGCCAGCAGAGGGGGCCGGCGGTAACCCCTAACGCCGGCCCCCATGATTAGCTATACTGACCGGTCCGGGGACCGGAGTCATTCTTTGCTACCCAAGTTCGGTTCGCACCGAACGACTGACGGCATTCAAGCACTCATCATGCCAACGGCCGGAATAAAGCGCGGGCCGGCTTACTCGGGGTTGAAACGTGCGATTTGCGCAAATTCGTCGGCGACGATGCGGTCGCCCCGGCAACGGGGCATTTTGCAATGGGCATCGTGCACGCCCGCAAATTTCATCCAGTGGGCAAACGTGCCCGGCATGACGAGCCGCGCCAGCGGGGCTTCCAACACACCTTGGTTGCGGAGGGTGTCGTAGAGGGGGGTGAGCTGGCGGAGCTCGGTGTCGAGTTCGCTTTCAAACAGCGGACCGGTCGGGGTGTTGACGGTGCCGGGCCGGAGCTCGATCCACCACTCGTGGCGGCCGCGGGCGGGGCCGGCGGCGGTCGGTTTTAGCGGCGCCACATGGAAGTTGATGATGGTCCACCGGTGGCGTTCGCACACCCGGACGAGGGCGGAGGTGAGGTCGTGCTCATGCACGCGCTCACCACAGCTGTTCAACTGCAGGTCGGTGCGGCCCACATAAATGATCCGCGGCGGCTCGGTGCCGGTGAAACGCACCACGTCGCCCACCACGTAACGGCACAGGCCGGCGGGTGTGGTCATAAGCAGTGCGTAGTCCACGCCGGTCTTGACCCCCGCGAGCGGCACGGCTTTTTCCGCCAGCCGATCGGGTCGGGACGCATCGAAATCGGCGATGGGAATGAATTCGTAGTAGATGCCGGCATTGCACAACAGGCGCAGGCCCTGCTGGGGATCCGCATCCTGGGCGGCGATGAAGCCTTCAACCGCGGGATAGACCTGGTGAGACTTCACCTCCGGTCCGCACAGCCGGCGCAGCTCGGTGGTGAAGGGCGGCAATGCGGTGCCGCCCACGATGACGCATTCGAGATTGGGCCATATCGCCTGCAGGTGCTGTGGCTGCGTGCGCGCATTGCTTTGATCCGCGAGCATGGCTTCCGCAAATCCCACCAGCCAGCGCGGTATCCCGGCCAGCAGCGTGACATCGCGGGCGCGGGTGCGGGCCACCGTGGCGGCGAGCCGGGCGCCCCATTCGGGCAACCGGGAAATCTCCGCGCCGGGTTCGAGAAAATGCCGCTCGGCCCACTTGGGCAGGTTGAGGGTGATGATGCCGCCGAGATTGCCGCGGTAGGCCTCGTGCTCCTTTATGCCCTCGATCGGAGTGAGCACGGTGGACCCGTTGAGCAGCAGATGCCGGCCGCGAAAGATGCCGCCGTGGCCGACCCGCGCGGTGTAGTAGAGCAGCGCGTCGAGTTCGGCCTGGCGGAAATGGGCGAACATTTCCTCGGTCATGGGCACGAGTTTGGGCGTGCCGGTGGCGGTGCCGGCGGATTCTGCAAAGAACGCGCAACGGCCGGGCCAGAGCACATCCGGCTCGCCGCGGATCATGCGCTCGATCAGCGGCGCGTAATCCGCATGGAAACGCACCGGCACACGGCGGGCAAATTGCGCGGGTTTGGCCCCGGATTCGATGCCGTCGGCCCGGCCTTGCTGGGTGAGCGCAAGGCGCGGCAACAGCGCGGCGAGGGCTTTTTCCTGCGCGGGCACGGCGGTGCGCCGACGGCGCAGGTGCAGCTTGGTTCGCACCGATTGGATCCCGATGCCGAAGGAAACAAGAGATTGGGCGGGGTGCGCGAGTTTCAGGCAGTCTCGTTGTCCTTTGGGTCGCAAGCGTATTTGCCGCCCACTTGCAAAGCTTACGGGATTTTCGCAGTAGCGGAGCAGTGCGCCGCACATTTGTTTGCGCGCGGCGGGGCGGACCGCCCATCCTGTGTCGATGCCCCTGCCGCCGGTCGTATACGAGGACGAGACAATGCTGGTCTTTGACAAGCCCAGCGGGATGCTCGTCGCCCCGGACCGCTGGGACAAATCGCGCGAAAACCTCATGGCGTTGGTGCACGCCAAGTTCGGGCATGGCGTGGCGAACGTGCACCGCCTCGATGCCGACACGAGCGGACTGCTGCTGTGCGCGAAAACCAAGGTGGCGTTGGATTTTCTCAGCGGCCAGTTTCAGTCCAAAACCGTGCGCAAACTTTACCACGCGCTGGTCGTGGTGCTGCCCGTGGAGGAGGCGATGAAGGTGGTGACGCCGGTGCGTGACGAACTGGGCGGTCTGCCGGCGAATTTCACGGTCGAGCTCGCGCTGGGGCCGGATGAGCAGAACCCCGGGCGCATGCGGGTTTTCAAAAAGCGCGGCGGCAAGCCCAGCCTCACGGAGTTCGCCGTGGTCGAACGCTTCGGCCGTTACGCCCTCCTCGAGTGCCGGCCGCTGACCGGTCGCACGCACCAGCTGCGCGTACACCTGGCCGCGGCGGGAGCGCCGATCCTCAACGATCCGTTCTACGGCGTGCCCGAGATCAAGCTGCTGCTGTCCGATCTGAAGCGCGGCTACAAGGGCCGTGAGGATGAAAAACCTTTGCTCGACCGGCTGGCGCTGCATGCCAGCGGATTGACGTTGGTGCATCCTGAGACACGTGAACCGGTGACCCTGCAGGCGCCGTGGCCGCGGGAGTTCGAAGTGGCGCTGAAACAGTTGCGCAAATACGGCTCCGCTCAGCGCCCCGGCCGCAGACGCCCCGGCAACTGACGGGCTCCGGGATTTACTCGCGGCCGGCGTTGCGCATGGTGACGGCTATGAGCACAGCCACCAGCCCCGTGGGGAGACCCGCCCGCAGCGTTCCGCCGGCAATCAACCGGGTTGGCGTGGTGGGCGCGGGGGTGATGGGTTCAGGCATCGCGCAGTGGTGTGCGGCACGGGGATTTGAAGTGGTGTTACGCGATGCCCAGCCGGCGGCGCTGATGCGGGCCGGGGAGGTGATCAACGGTCTGTTTGCGGAGGCGGTGCGGCGCGGCAAATTGGACGCGACCACGGCTGCCGCGGGGCAAGCCCGCCTCAGCCTGACCGTGGATTGGACCGGTTTTGCGGAATGCGATCTGGTGATCGAGGCAATCGTGGAGGATGTGGCGGCAAAACGGGCGTTGTTTGCCGAACTGGGCGAAATCGTGCGGCCCGATGCTTTGCTCGCCTCGAATACCTCGGCCCTGCCCATTGAGGAAATTGCCGGACATGTGCCGCAGCCGGAGCGGACGCTGGGCCTGCATTTTTTCAACCCGGTGAGCCGCATGCGGCTGGTCGAGCTCGTGCGCAGCCGTGACACCGATGCTGCGGTCGTGTCCGCGGCGCAGCGGTGGGTCGAAATCTTGGGCAAGACCGCGGTGATCTGCCGGTCATCGCCGGGATTTGTGGTCACGCGGGTGCTGTTTTTCTACCTCAACGCCGCCTGCTCGCTGGTGGAAGAGGGCGTTGCCATCCCGGCGATCGACCGGGCCATGCGCGACTGGGGCTGGCCGATGGGGCCGATGCGGCTGATCGACGAAGTGGGGGTGGATGTGACGGATTTCATCTTCGGCGAAATGGCGCATTATTTTCCAATGCGTTTTGTCCGGACAACGTTGTGCGCGGACTTGCTGACAGCCGGATTCAGGGGGCGGAAAAACGGTGCGAGCGCCGGCTTCTACACTTATGCCGGCAACCCCGCGTTGCCGAATCCCGCGGTGGAAACGCTGCTGACGCGTGGTGCGCTAAAGACGAACGGAGGGATGTCGGATGAGGAGATCGCCGCGCGTTTGATGCAGGTGATGCGCGAAGAGGCACGTCGTTGTGTGGAAGAAGGCGTGGTCGCGGCTGCGACGGACGTGGATCGGGCGATGACGCTTGGCGCGGGATATCCGCCGAGCCGCGGCAGTTTGCTGGCGCCGGAGTAAGCGCACGCGCGAACCGGATCACAAATCCGCGAGCGCGGCTTGGGCGCGGGCCTGAACGATGACGTCGTGTTTTTCGCGGGCGGGCAGGGCGAGGCCGCGTTCAAGCTCGATGCGGGCGCGCTCAGCATGG
The DNA here is from genome assembly GCA_019455245.1 of Opitutaceae bacterium. Taxonomy (GTDB): domain Bacteria; phylum Verrucomicrobiota; class Verrucomicrobiia; order Opitutales; family Opitutaceae; genus Cephaloticoccus. The sequence goes on along the minus strand of JACFMR010000024.1, from coordinate 11,994 downwards.
CCGGCGGCGTGGAGGGTGAGGCCGAGTTCCACCCGATGGGCCATCACATCGGGCTCCAAGGCCACGGCGCGCTCGAGGTGATTGATGGCTTGGGCGGTGGAGGCCTCGGGCAGGCCGCCGTAAAACAAGGCCACGATAAACCGGGCGGTGCGTCCAAGCGAGGCGACCTCGTGGTGCCAGCGGCCGAGCACATGATGGGCCCAGGCGTAGTCCGGATCGAGGGCCAGGGCGCGTTCGGCCTCGGCCTTGATCAGCCGGGAGTATTTCACTTTGGTGCGGGTGTCGCTGTAGGTGGCGAGCCGGCCGTGGCAGATGGCCAGCGAGAGTACGTTGACGGGGTTGTCGGGTTCGAGCGCGACGGCCCGCAGCGCGTAGTCGAGCGCAGTCTGGGCGTAGCGTTTCTTCGCTTCGGCGTCGCGCTGGTCCTCAACCAAGTCGGAATACTGGCGCGCGATTTTTTGCAGGATGAACGGGTTGTCCGGTTGGGCGCGCAGAGCCTCGTAGTAGATTTCCAATGCGCGACGCGACTCCAACGCGGCCTCGGCCGCGGCGGCACGTTCAAGCAGGGCGTCGGTCCGGCCGGAGGCCAAGGAGACTCCGCCGCAGACCAGCAAAAGAAAGGGAAGAAAGCGTCGCATCCCCCATGATACGGCTGAACCCCGCTCGCGGGTGCAGGAAAAACATGTCATGCAGCCCCGGCACCATTGCTTGGACTCACCCGCGCGCATCCATCGTTCCCATGCCATTTTGCGCATCTCCCAAGAAATGACCCCAAGCCGAGTGTCATGTAATACGTGACACTTTGGTTTGGGTCCGGTTGACGGCGGGGAGGCTGTTACGGGCGCGGGGAGGGTTTGGATGTCGGCGAGGGGCTCAGGGTTTGCGGAAGAGGTAGTGGCTGACGAGCCATTCCTCGCCGTTGCGGTAGCCCCAGAGTTCGGCGCAGGCCATGTAGAAGACGCGCCAGTAGCACCACCATTTGAGGGCCTGGTCGGGACCGTAGGTGTCGCGGAAAAGCGGGATGATCTCCTCCTTGTGCTTGTCCATGTTCTGCAACCAGTGCTCGGCGGTCTGCTGGTAATGGCGGCCGTTGACTTTCCAATCCGCGACGAGCTTGAGGTCGTCCTGAAACTGCGGAAGCAGGTCGTGCGCGGGCATCTGGCCGCCGGTGAAGAAGTAGCGGCTCATCCAATCGGAGGCGTCGCGCGGCACAAAATGATAGCTCAGCCGGTGGTGGGTGAAGATGTGCGTGAACAGCAGGCCGCCGGGCTTGAGCCAGCGGGCAATTTGGCGGAAGAGCTTTTCGTAATTTTTCAGGTGCTCGAACATCTCAACGGAAACGACGCGGTCGAACTGGCCGGGCGTGATGTCGAATTCGTTGATGTCGGCGGTGATCACGCGGACGTTGTCGAGGCCGCGTTTACGCGCCTCGGTGTCGATGTGCTCTTTCTGCGTGCGGGAGTTGGAGACGGCGGTGATGCGGGCGCGCGGGAAGCGTGCGGCGTTGTAGAGGCAGAGGGATCCCCAGCCGCAGCCGAGTTCGAGGATGTGCTGGCCGTCGGCGAGCTGCGCGCGTTCGGCGTAGAGCGCGAGCATGTGTTCCTCGGCTTGGGCGAGGGTTTCGGTGCTCTCGGGATAGAGGCAGCCGGAGTATTTCAGGCGCGGGCCGAGGCAGTGGAGATAAAAGGCGGTCGGCACCTCGTAGTGCTGCTCGTTGGCGGCGCCGGTCTGTTCGGCGAGCGCGCGGGTCTTGAGGTCGGCCACGTAGGCGGCGCGGTCGTAGCGGGCGGCTTCCTCGCGGATCCGTTGGGCGAGCAGGCGGCGGATGCCGAAGCGGATGACGCGGTCGGGCAGGAGATTTTTTTCGAGCAGGGTGTCAATCATGGAAAGCGGTGCGTTTGAACCACGGCACGAAGACACTGGTGGTGCGCTGGTAGGCGCGGTAGGCGCCGCCTTTGCTACGGAGATTTTGTTCCTCGTTCATGGGTATCCCTGTTACGCGCAGGAGCAGCCAAAGGATGCTGGCGGGGCCGATGATTGCCACCCAGCCCCAGGGCGAGCCGAGGGCGAAGACGAAGAACGCCACCCACACGAGCCATTCGAAGAAATAGTTCGGATGCCGGCTGTAGTGCCACAGCCCGCGGTCGCAGACCCGGCCGCGGTTGGCCGGATCGCGTTTGAAGGCCGCGAGCTGGCGGTCGGCGAGCGCCTCGCCGGCGAGGGCCAGCAGCCAGAGCAGCACGCCGGCAATCTCCAGCGGATGCAGGGCCGGAGCGGGGTTGATGCTGGCGACCAGAAACGCCGCGCCCAGCAGCACAACCGACACCGCCTGCATTTGGAAAAACTCGAACATCTCCCGGGAGAAGTTGGCCGCCCAGCGTTGGCGCAGCACCGCGTAGCGTCCGTCCTCGACCGGATGGTGGCCCATCACGCGTTGATAGAGATGCGTGCCGAGCCGCAGGCTCCAGAGCACCGCGAGCGCCGCGATGAGCGCGCGACGCACCGGCCAGCCGCCGGCGGCGAGGGCGTAAAACGCCGCGAGCAGGCCGAAGGCATACGACCAGGCGATGTCGACGATGCCGTAGTTGTCGATCCGGCGGGCCAGCGCATAGGCGCCGGCAAAGAGCAGGCAAAGGCCAAGGGTGGCGCAAAGGAGCAGCAGGAGCGGATTCATGGGCGACGCAAGCGTGCGAGCCGGTGCATGACCGGTCGCAGCGGAAAATAGAGCAGGGCGATGAGCACGGGCGTGGTCACCAACCACGCGGTGAGCGCGTGGATGCCGGCCCAGCCGAAACGCTCGAGAAAAACGAGCAAGGTTTCATCGCGGAATGTGCGCACGACCTCGCCGACGGTGAAGTGCGCGCCCTCGCTGCGCCAAAGCCATTCGCCGAAGCGCACGTAGACGAGGATCATCAGCAGGTGCACCGGCCCGAGCAGCTGATTGAGGGTTTGCAGGATGGGCTGGTTCATCCGCAGCCGGACGCCGACGACAAGATTGAGCAGCGAGGTGAGGCCGAGAAACGGAAACAGCGAGCAGGCCGTGCCGACCGCGAGCGTGGCGGCGAGCCGGTCGGGGGTGACGCCCTGCGTGAGCTGGGCGAGCAACGGATTGACCAGCCGGCGCCGCCAGAAACCCGGCGCAGGTGCGCTGGAGTCGGCCGTGACGGCGGAGTTCACGCGAAGAGGAGGTTTTTCGCCCCCAGCAGATAAACCGCCACGCCGAGCACGGTGAAACCGGCGGGGAGGCCGAGCCGGCCGGGCCGGCGGGTGGTGAAGACCTCGCCGAGCCGCGCGTCGGTGCGCACGCGGAACAGTTCCGCCAGCATGTAGGTGGCCATGGCGAAATTGCCCCAGAGGATCACGGTGATGAACCAGAGCACCCGCGCGCCGACGGACTGTTCCTTCCACGCGACCCAGACGTAAAACGTCATGAAGGCAAAGTAGGCGTCGAGCAGGGTGACCTGAAACCACGGGTTGGAGTAAACCTCCGGCGGGAGGTCGAACAGCGCCTGGGCGAGGCTGGCGCGCACGGTGCCCCAGAGCATGGCCGCGAGAATGGCGGCGAAGAAAATGCGCAGGCCGACGATCATGACTCAGAGCGCGAGATTGTTGGGCCGCGTATGCAGGGTTTGCACCACGGAGATGTTGCGCAGCGCGAACGCCGCCTCGCAGTAGCAGAGGTAGTAGGACCACTTGCGGATGAAGCGTTCGTCGAAGCCCAGCCCGCGCACCGCCGTGAGCTTCGCCTGGAAGCGCTCGTGCCAGAGCCGCAGGGTGCGCGCGTAGTCGCGGCCCATGTCCTCGACCTCGTGCAGCCAGAAACCGCCGGCGCGCGTGAGCTGTTCGTTGACGCGGTTGAGCGAGAGCAGGAGCGAACCGGGGAAGATGTGTTTCTGGATGAAATCCACCCCGCGGCGAAACTGGGCGTAGCGCGCGTCGGGACAGGTGATGAACTGCAGGGCGACGAGCCCGTCGGGCTTGAGCACGCGTGCGAGCGTGGCGGCGAAGTCGGGCAGGTAGCGGTGACCGATGGCCTCCATCATCTCGATCGACACGATCTTGTCGAAAGCGCCGGTCAGGTCGCGGTAATCGCGCAACTCGACCTTGACCCGGTCGGTCAGGCCGGCGGCGGCGATGCGATTTTGCGCGAGATCAAACTGTTGCTGCGAGATGGTGACGGTGGTGACACGGCAGCCGTAGTTTTGCGCGGCGTGCAGCGACCAGCCGCCCCAGCCGGTGCCGATTTCCAGCACGTGGTCGGAAGGTTGCAGGCGCAGCCGGCGGCAGAGGGCGTCGTTTTTCTCGCGCTGCGCGTCCTCAAGCGAGAAGCCGGCGCCGGTCCATTTGGCGCTCGAATACATCATCGACGGGTCGAGCCAGAGCGCGAAGAAGTCGTTCGACAGGTCGTAGTGCTCGCGGATGTTGCGCCGGGCGGTGGCGCGGGAGTTGGGCCGCAGCAGATGGCCGAGACGGTTGGCGAGGCGCAGGAGATTGAGCGCACCGGCGCGGGCGCGTTTTGAACCGGACAGTTCCGGGGCGTGCTCGTGGTTGAGAATGAACCAGGCGATGACCGCGGTGAGCTGCGGGGTGTCCCAGTCACCGTCGATGAAGGCCTCGGCAAAACCGATGTCGCCGCTGAGCACGCATTTCTTGAAAAACACCTCGCGGCGCACACGGATGACGGCCTCGCCGGGAATGCCATCGGGCAGGACGGGCAACGCTGCCCCGGCCGGCAGGCCGAGCAGGATCGTTTCGCCACAGGGCAGTTCGAGCCGCAGCCGGCCGCGGGGCAGCTCGCGCAGGGCGGACAGCACGGCGCGACGGTAAAACGAAGGCCGGGTGGATGTTGCGACGACGGACGGATCGGCGCTGGTGGATCGGCTGTTCATGTGGCGTGACGGGAAGAGGCGATGGAGGCGTGCGGCCGGTAAAGCCCGCGCTGCTCCGCCGCACGGGCGGCCTTCGCAAACCATGGAACGCGTTTCAACCAAAGACGCAAGGCGTGCCAGTGGATCAGGAAAATCACCCGCAGCGTGAGCAGCGGGTATTTGAACGTGAACCACAGCAGGCGGGCGTCGGTGAGCTCGCGCCGCGGGCCGACAAGGCTGCTGGTCAGGGTACGTTGGGCGCCGGTGTAATCGTCGATCTGCACCGCGAGCCGGCCATCGGGCACATGCAGGCGAAAATCGAAGGCCACATCCACGTCGGAGAACGGCGAAACGTAGAAATGCTTCGGCGTGCGCAGATGAAACATAACCCGGTCGCCGCGCACTTCCGGCGTGGTAAGCACGTAGGGTTTCACTTCGCGGAAGGTGTTCGTGACCTCCGCGATGGCGACCACGGGCCGCTGGTCGCGGTCGAAGCAAAAATAAAAGGAGACCGGGTTGAACTGGTAGCCGAGAATGCGCGGCAGGGTGACGAGCAGCACGCGGCCGTCGGCGAAATCGATGCCGTGGTTGGCGAGCAAGGTGGAGACGCGCTGCTTGAGCGTGGAACCGGCGGCCGGCGCGACGGGCGCGCTGGCATCGGGGAAGGTCGGTTCGCCGACCGGCAGGTAGTCCCGCTCACGCAATGAATATAAACCGGCGCGGTTGATCGCGAGCAGGCGCTGCCGCCGCGGGAGTTCGTCCAGTTCGTCGAGATCGACGGCGAGCATGAAGATGCGGTAGCCGAACCGGTGCGCACGCGGGGCGAAGCGCGCGTGAAACACCCGGCATTCGTAGAGGTGTGACTGGAGGGCGGCGGACATCAGGCGGGCTGGAGCGCGGGCGTGGCGGCGGATTGCGGCCAGGGGTCGCGGCCGAGCAATTGTGCGCACAGCCGGTGGGCGCTGAAAAGGCCGTCTTCGTGAAAGCCGTAGCGTTGCCAGGCGCCGGCAAAATAGGTCTCGGTGGTGCCGGCGGCGGCGGCGTTGAGACCGGGCAGTTCTGGCTGCGCGCGCAGGGCGCCGAGACTGAAGAGCGGGTGCGCGTAGTCGATCCGGCGTATCACCTTGGCGGGATTCACGGCTTCGGGACGATTGATCGAGACGAAGTAGTTTTCCCGGTCGGACACGCCCTGCAACGAGTTCATCCAGTAATGGGTGGCGGTGGAAATGCCGCCGGCGGCATCGCGGTTGATCTCGTAGTTCCAGCTCGACCACGCGAGGCGGGTGCGGGGCATGACGGACATGTCGGTGTGGAGCGTGGCGACGTTGGGCTGGTACCTGAATTCGCGCAGCAGGCGGTGCTCGTCGGGCGTGGGCTGGTCGAGCAATTGCAGGGCCTGGTCGCCGTGGCAGGCGAGGATGACGCGGTCAAACGGCTCGATCGTGCCAGCGGTGGTGCGCACGCGCACGCCGCGGCCGGTGCGCTCGACCTGGGTGACGCCGACGCCGAGCCGGATGCGGTCGCGCCATGGCGCGGTGAGGCGCGCGACGTATTCGCGGGCGCCACCGTCGACGGTCCACCACGGGTGCTGCGTGTGCAGGCCGAGGAAGCCGTGGTTGTGGAAAAAGCGCAGGAGCTTGGCGGCGGGAAACTCGCGCATGAGTTCCGGCGGCGTGCTCCACACGGCCGAGCTCATGGGGGTGAGGTAGAAGTTGAGAAAATCCTCCCCGTAGCCGCGTTGGCGCACGTAGTCGGCGAGGGTGATTTCGCGCACGGCGGGGTCGCCAAGGGCGGCCACGGCCTCGCGGTTGAAACGGTTGACCGCCGCCAGCATGCGGTAGAAGCGCGGGCGCAGGAGATTGCGGCGCTGGGCGAACAGGTGGTTGAGCGAGGAGCCGCTGAATTCCAACCCGGTGTCGGCGTGCCGCACGCTGAACGACATCGAGGTGGGCTTGACCGGCACGTCGAGCTCTTGAAACAGGCGGGTGAGCAACGGATAGGTGACCCGGTTGAACACCATGAAGCCCGTGTCGATCGGCACGTCCCGGCCCGTGCCGGGCTCGCGCGCGGTCACGGTGTGGGTGTGGCCGCCCGGGCGGGCGTCTTGCTCGAAAAGGGTGATCTCGGCCTCGCGATGGAGAAAGTGCGCGCAGCCGAGGCCGGAGATGCCGGTGCCGATGATGGCGATTTTGGTCATGGGTGTGGAAACACCCACGACTACGCGCCAACCGGGCGGGCGGATTCAGATAACCGGCGGATTCGGCGGCGTGTCGTCGGCAGGCGTGAGTTGCGCCGAGACATCGCGGTGGATGGCCGGGCCGTCGGCCTTCTTGGGCAGATTGGCCGCGCTGGCGGTGGCGGTGGCCACGGCAAAGGCCGCGGCGGTGGGCACGACTTTGCGCAGGGAGGAATACTCGGGGTGCACGAGCGCGGCCTTTTTGGCGGCGGCGACCGAGGCGTGGTGGTCGGCGTGCGCGCCCTCGTTCAGCACGCTCTGCGGCACGGGCTTGAGACCGCGGATGAAACCGAGCCATGCCAGCACCTTGAGGCCGTAGTAGGTGGGGTCGATTTCCCACCAGTAGAAGCCGTTGCGGGTCGAGCTCTGGTAGCGGTGGTGGTTGTTGTGCCAGCCTTCGCCGAGCGTGATCAGGGCGAGGATGAAGCTGTTGCGGGAATCGTCGCCCGTCTGGAAACGCCGGCGGCCCATGAGGTGCGCCATCGAATTGATGCAGGCCGTGCCGTGAAACAGGGCGGTGGTACTCACGAAGAAGCCCCAGACCAGCAGCTGCCAGCCGTTGGTGCCCAGCGCGGGCGCGAAGGCGGCGAGCAGCTCGCCCAGACCGAACAGCGACGCCGCAAAAACGATGGGCACCACGAGGTCGAAGCGGTTGAGCCACACCAGCTCGGGGAATTTCGCGAGATCCTTGATCTTGCTGTAATCGGTCGGGAAATTGCGGCGGCTGGTGATCCAGCCGATGTGCGACCAGAGAAAACCGTGCACGTGGGGCGAGTGGGCGTCCTCGGGGTCGTCGGAGTGCAGGTGGTGGTGCCGGTGATGGTAGGCCCACCAGAGCGCGCCGCGTTGCACGGTGGTGCCGCCCCAGAGCGCGAGCAGGAACTGGCCGAAGCGCGAGGTGCTGTAGGTTTTGTGCGAGAAATAGCGGTGGTAGATGCCGGTGACGGCAAACATGCGCACAAAATACAGCGCGACCGCCGCCCAAACGGCAAAGGCGCTGGCGCCCACCCAAATCACACCCAGACAACCGAGATGCAACACCACGAACGGCATGACGCGCACCCAATCGACGCGGTCGGGCTCGGCGCGCAATTTTTCGGCCCCTTCGGGACAGTAATCGGAATCGACCCACTGCACGACGGCCGTAAAGGCCCGGCGCCACAGCGGGAGGGAGGAGGAAGCAACTGACGATGACATGAAAACGAGCCGCGAAAGAAGGTGCGCTTGCCGCCGGGTGCAAGCAGCCAATTGAAAAATCGACCGCATGGACAGGACGCGACCGGGGCGTGCTCGCAACGGACTTGCCAAGGCCGGGGCGGTTGCCATGGGTGGAGCGCCGTGCGGGACGCCACCGTATCCCCTTTTGATCCGCCACCCGTGAAACCGCGGGAGATTTTTGGCTGGTGCTGCTATGATTTCGCCAATTCGGCGTTCACCACGATCATCATCACGGTGGTCTATGCGGTGTATTTCACCGGCGTGGTGGCGGAGGGCGATGTCCGCGCGCCGGGCTGGTGGGGCACGGCACTGGCGCTGTCGCAGGTCGTGGTGCTTGTGCTGGCGCCGATGATCGGGGCGCTGGCGGATGTGTCCGCGCGCAAGAAACGGTTTTTGATGACGGCGGCGGTGGCCTGCGCCGTGGCAACGATGGCGCTGTACTTCGCCGGGCCGGGCGACATCTGGCTGGCGCTCGCGCTGGTGGTGCTGGCCAACATCGCGTTCTCGCTGGGCGAGAATCTCTGCGCGAGCTTTCTGCCCGAAATCAGCACACCGGAGAACGTCGGGCGCATCTCCGCCTACGGCTGGAGTTTCGGTTATCTCGGCGGGCTGCTGAGTCTCGTGCTGGCGCTGGTGATCATCAACAGCGGCGAAGGCCGAGTGTCCTGGACCTTTGTAATGACCGGCGGGTTTTTCCTGCTCGCGGTGTTGCCCACGCTGATGCTGCGTGAGCGGGCACGGCGGCGGGCCGGGCCGGGTGGGAAAACCGTCTGGCAGCTAGGGTGGGCGCAGTTGGGGCAGATGCGGCATGAGCTGCCGAAGCATCGTCCGCTGCTGATTTTTTTCGGCTCCATGCTGCTGTTCATGGCCGGCCTGACCGCCGTGGTGGCCTTTGCCTCGGTGTTTGCGACGAATGTGCTGGGCATGACGCAGGCGGAGATCATCGGTCTGTTCGTGCTGCTGCAACTGGCCGGGGTGGCGGGAGCTTACGGCTTTGGTGTGCTGCAGGATCGCACGGGGCCGCGTTTGGCCCTCGTACTTTCCCTGCTGCAGTGGATCGTGGTTTGCGTCTGGGCGGCGTTTTGCACGACCAAGACGGAGTTTTACGTCATCGGCGTGCTGGCGGGTTCGGCCATGGGTTCGCTGCAATCCGGCGCGCGGGCCGTGGTGGCCACGCTGACCCCGCCGGGCCGCGCGGGGGAGTTTTTCGGCTACTGGGGATTTTTCGGCAAGCTGGCCGCGGTCATCGGGCAGCCGGTTTTCGGCTGGCTGGCGGCCTGGCAGGGCTACCGCACGGCGGTGCTGGCCAACGCGGGCTTTTTCGCCGCCGGTTTGGTCGTGCTGCTCTGTCTGCGCCTGCGGCCGCGGGTGGGCGGAGAAAATCGCTGAATGTTGCGGGATGATCAGGCCGAAACGGGCCGATCGGGTGGGAGTGGACGCGTCATATCCTCACGAGCGATCTCCTCCCGGGGTATCGGGGTCGGTGGCCACGAGGGCGCTCAACAAAACGAGGATGATGATGGCGAGTAGCATGCTTGGTGAACGGAAACCGGCTGGTCAGGCCGGGGTTCTGATACGCGATGAGCTTAATCAGTTCCGGATGAAAGCCAATACGCATACCTACCCAGTAAAGTTACAAAAAATAGGTTAAATGTGGCCTAATCGGGGCCGAACGGCGAAATCCGGGGGGCAAAACCGGTGCAATCTTGGTTATCGATCTGCGCCTTGGGGGCGAAACTTGCCCAAACAGGGACTGCGATGATCCGGGCCGCAGCCCGGGCATGCCATCATGCCACTCGCGGGCGGCCCGGCGGTCCGCCCCTACCGGCGCTGCCGCGCCAAAGTCCTATAGCAAAGGGCTTCTCGTATTACTCGGTGCGAAAGAAATCGGCGCCCTGGTGCTGATACTTGAAGGCGGAGAAACCGCCGTCGATCACGAGGTTGCTGCCGGTGATGAAGGCGGCCTTGTCGCTGGCGAGGAAGAGCGCGAGTTCGGCGATGTCCTCGGGCTGGCCGAGCCGGGTCAGGTGCGTGCTTTCGGCGAACTTGCGCGCCTCGGGATTGGCCAACCAGTCGACCTGGCATTCGGTGACCACGTAGCCGGGGCTGATGGTGTTCACGCGGATGCCGTGTTTGGCGTAGTTGAGCGCCATACTGCGGGTGAGCGCGATGATGCCGCCCTTGGCGGCGGTGTAGCTGTCGATGCCGGGTTCGGCGATCAGGGCGTCGATGGTGGCGGTGTTGAGCACCACGCCGCGCCGTTGCTCCATCATCACCGGCAGCACGGCCTTGGCCATGAGGTAGGCGCCCTTGAGCGCGACGTTGATCATCGTGTCCCACACGGCCTCGTCGAGCTCGTGCACGGCGCGGTCCTTTTCATTGCAGAGGCGGGTGGGCGCGGCGTTGTTGTAGAGGACGTCGATCCGGCCCCACAACGTCATGGCGCGGGCGGCGGCGGCCTGCGCATCGGCAAACTTCGAGACATCGGTGCGCACAAACTCCGCCGCGCCGCCGTCGGCCTGGATGGCGGTGGCGACCGCCCGGCCGTTGGTCTCATCGAGATCGGCGATGATGACGCGGGCGCCTTCACGGGCGAAGAGGCGGGCGGTGGCCTTGCCGATGCCCGAGGCAGCTCCGGTGATGATGGCGACACGATCGGCGAGTTGCATGTTCAGCTGGGGTCGAGGGTGAGGGAGTGGCGGTAGAGCCGGTCGAGTTCCGTGAGGGTGTCGGCCGGGTTGGATTTGCCGGTCAGGCAGTCGCGCACGAGATCGCCGCCGTGATCCTGAAAATGCAGATAGCCGCTGTAGCGCGGGCGCGTCCATGAATCTTCGATCGTGGCGAGGGTGTCGCGGAAGAAGCCGTGGCTGCGTCGGTTGACCTCGACGTCGGTCCACGCGGCGCGGTGGGCGGGCTGACCGCCGTTTTCAAAATACAGGGTGCGCTGCCATTCGGCCCCGGCGACCATCGCGGCATAGTCGACCGCGACCTCCGGATGCTTGCAGCCGCGGGCCACCGCGATGCCGGTGCCGCCGAGCGTGGGCCGCAGCGCACGGCCGCGGTGGGTGACCATGCCGCCGAATCTCAACACGTGCGCGGCGTAGCCGGCGCGCGCGTAGTTCGAGTAGCCGTAGGCAAACGGGCAATACGCCGGACCATCCGGACCGGCGGCGGCCAGCGCGTCCCACACGCGGATGGGATTGCGCGTCCAGGTCTCGGGCGGCAGCAGCTGCATCAGCTCGCGCTGCAGGGCGAGGGCGGCGACGCCGACCTCGGGGCTGACCACGCGGTCGGGCGTGGTGCAAGGCTCCCCGCCCTGCGCGTGGCAGAACATGAAGAAATTCATCAGGCAGTCCACCGGGATGCCGGGCACGGCCACGAGGCCGGCGCGGGCGAGGTTGAGCAATTCCTCCCAGGTCTGCGGCGGGGCGGCCTTGTGATGGGCCAGCAAATCCTCGCGCCAGCCGCTGATGGGCGTGGCGGCGTCGATCGCCAGGGCGCAACGCCGGCCCTGGAATGAATAGCTGAGGTGTGAGGCGCCGGCGGAGTTGATGCGCAGATCGGCCAAAAGATCGGCCGGCGCGTGGATGTTCATGTCCAGCAACACCGGATGCCGGGCGGCGAAACCGGCGAAGGGGTGGTCGATCACGAGCAGATCGAAGGTCTCGGCCA
>JACFMR010000023.1 GCA_019455245.1 Opitutaceae bacterium | reverse complement strand
ACGCCCATTCGCAGGTCCGGTTGCGCTCACGGGCGCGCACGAGGCGCGCCCCTACACAAGGCAGTCCAGAAGTCCAAAAGCTACGGGCGATTGGTATGATGCATACTCCGATTCGGATTGAGACGGTAAGTTGAAGTGCAGCGGCGTTGGCCGTGCCCTTCGTAGGCCCGGCGAGGTAGGGAGCGCAGCCATTCTGCTGGCCAGCAGAATGGCTTACTCCGGTGGCCACACTTTTGCCTTTGGCTCAAGCGCGGCTACGAAAACTCAATAATGTTCTGGCAGGCAACATGGCCGCGAGCGCCAGCGAGTGGACGATGGTCGGCTCGCTCCACGTTCGCCGCCACGGCCGCAGACCTGGTGAATCTGTAGGGCGGGATCGCTGATCCCGCCTCGGTTTGGTTGACACCAGCGGATTCAGGCGGGGTCAGCGACCCTGCCATACAACCCAAACGATTGGTCTGGGCTCCGGCTCGCCGGGGACGGCTCGCCCTACCCAATTCAAGCCCACCGCTACTCCATGCTCGCAATCGCGCTAATTTCGACCGTGCGAACCGGTAGCGCTTGAAGCTTTCGCGGCGTTTGTCTTCAATCGCTCCCGGTCCGCGTCTATTCGGACCCGCCACCCCCGAGCCACCCTTCATCGTGACTTCCCGCCAACGCAAACGCCGCCTCTTCACCCTCGCGGGGGGCGCGTATTTTCTGATCGCGGCGGGGTTCGGCCTCGCCGGCGGCGTCGGCGCCTTCACCTTCGGCTACGGGCACGGCGCGAGCTACCTGAGCAACAACCCCACAACGTGCGTCAACTGCCACATCATGGAGCCGTATTACGACTCGTGGCAGAACTCGAGCCACCATCACGTCGCCGTCTGCAACGACTGCCACCTCTCGCACCACCCCATCGGCAAATGGGTGACCAAGGCCGACAACGGCTTCTTCCACTCGCTCGCCTTCACGCTCGACAACTTTCACGAGCCCATCCGCATCAAACCCCGCAACCGCCGCGTCACCCAGGAGGCCTGCGTTTCCTGCCACCGCGACGTCGTCCACCAGATGTTCCCCACCACGCCCGACAGCGACATGCTGATGTGCGTCACCTGCCACTCCGACGTCGGCCACGCCCACCGCCGCTGAACCGCGTCACTCCCTTCAACCCGCCCGCGCCATGAACGATCCCGTCAACCCCGTCCCCGCCCCGTCCACCCGCCGCAAAACGGCCACCCTGGTCGGCGCCGTCCTGCTCGGCACCGCCGTGCTCACCTTCGGCATCACCGCGCTGCTCGTCACCATCTTCGAACACCGGCAGGAGGCCCGCGTGCCGTTCGTGAGGCTGGCCGAGGTCGACGAGGTTTCCACCGATCCCGAACCCTGGGGCAAGAACTGGCCCTACCAGTTCGACACCTACAAGCGCACCATCGACACCGAGCTCGGCGGCTCCTCCGCGCTCGCCCAGAGCAAGCTCGAAACCCACCCCTGGCTCAAGCGCCTCTACGCCGGCTACGCTTTCAGCATCGATTACCGCGAACTCCGCGGCCACGCCTACATGCTTTACGACCAGGAGGTGACCGAGCGCGTGACCAAGCGCACCCAGAGCGGCGCCTGCCTGCACTGCCACGCCTCGATCATTCCCACCTACCGCCGCCTCGGTTTGGAGTCGCTGGGGCAGGACGCCTCGCCCGAGGCCCTGGCCAAGGACTTCAACTGGCCCGCCGTCATGGAAGGCTTCCGCGTCGCCAGCACCATGGACTACGCCACCGCCCACGCCGAGCTGCTCAAGACGCCCGACGGCACACCGGAAAACAAAACCCCGCTCATGCCCGGCGGTGTGCCCGACCCGAATGACCCGCACCAGATTTCCGACGCCCATCCCGTCAGCTGCATCGACTGCCACGCACCCGACACCATGAAGCTGCGCGTGACCCGCCCCGGTTTCATCAACGGCATCGCCGCCCTCGCCAACAGCAGCGATCCCGTGCCGCACCTGCCCAGCATTGAGCGCTGGCGCCAGGGCAACCGCGCCAAACCCTACGATCCCAACATCGACGCCAGCCGCCGCGAGATGCGGGCCTTCGCCTGCGCCCAGTGCCACGTCGAATACTACTGCGCGACCAAGGAGACCCTGTTCTTCCCGTGGCAAAACGGCCTCAAGGTCGAGCAGATCGAAAAGACCTACGAGGAACACACCTTCCCCGACGGCACGCCGTTTTATGATTACAAGCACGCCGAGACCGGCGCGCCGGTTTTCAAGGCACAGCATCCCGAGTTTGAACTCTGGAGCCAGGGCATCCACGCGCGCAGCGGCGTGAGCTGCACCGACTGCCACATGCCATATGAACGGCAGGGCGCCATGAAGGTAAGCAGCCACTGGGTGCGCAGCCCCATGCACAACATCAACAACTCCTGCCAGACCTGCCACAACGTGCCCGAGTCCGAACTGCGCGAGAAGGTCGTCACCATCCAGAACCGCACCCGCCTGCTCATCGACCGCGCGGCCGAGGCCATGACCGACATGCTCGACGCCATTCGCGAGGCCCAGGCCGCCGGCGCGACCGAAGCGCAGCTGCAGCCGCTCTACGAACTGCAGCGCAAGGGCATGTGGCGGCTCGACTACATCAGCAGCGAAAACTCCCTCGGCTTCCACGCCGACCAGGAAGCCGCGCGCATTCTCGCCGAGTCGATCGACTACAGCCGGCAGGCCCAGGCCCTCGCCTTGCGACTCCGCGCGCCCTCCGCGCCGGATCTCGCGCCGCTGCAGGACAGCGTGCAAGGCGTCACCCCGACACAACGCCCGTCCGGCCTGTAATCGGGTGACGCGCGTTGCCCCCAACGCGCGTCGGGGTGCCCCCATGCCCGTCCCCAACCACAACGATTGGATGGTGAATCCGGTCTCGGCCCGCGCGGTGCGGGCCGACGTGCGGCGCGATTTTCCTGCCGCCTTCGCGCCGTGGACAGAAAACCCCGCGTTGCCGCGCGTGCTGTTGATCGGAGATTCCATCTCGCTGGGCTATACGCCGTTCGTGCGTGAATTGCTCCGCGCCACCGCCAACGTGCACCGCATTCCCGACAACGGCGGCGCCACCACGCTTGGCCTTGTGATGCTCGACAAATGGCTGGGCCCCGAACCGTGGCACGTCATCCATTTCAACTTCGGCCTGCACGATATCACGCGCTTACCATCGGGCACCGTGCGCACGACGCCGGACACATACGCCGCCAACCTGCGCACCTTGGTGACACGTTTGCAGCGCACCGGCGCCCGCCTGATTTTCGCCACCACCACGCCCGTGCCCGGTCGCACGATCAATCCGACCCGCGACGAGGCCGACGTTTTGGCCGTCAACGCCCGCGCCACCGCCGTGATGCGCGAGCTCGGCGTGACGATCAACGACCTGCACGCCTTCACCGCGCCGCGTCTGGCGGAGTGGCAGCAGCCGGCCAACGTCCACTTCACGCCCGCCGGTTACGCCGCGCTCGCGGAACCCGTGGCCGCGGCCATTCGCGTGGCGCTGTGACGTCCGCAACCTGATCCCAAAGCATCGTAGCGATTGGATTATGGCACGGTAGCCAGGTAGGGCGGGCAGTCCCTTGCCCGCCACTGCACTACGTTCGGAACAGCCGTTGGGTTCAAACGCAGCTTCAACCAATCCGGCGCGGGTGGAGGCGGGATCAGGCGATCCCGCCCTACATTCATTGCAGCCAGACCTGATCGAACGGCCCGAGCGCGAGCAGATTGTCCACCCAACCCTGCACCGAGGGGTCCATCAGGTATTGGTTGGTGTAGTAGTAGACGGGCAAAATCGGCATCTCGTCGGTGAGAATCCCCTCCATCCGCTGCATTTTTTTCATGCGTTCGGCCTCGTCATTGGTGCGCATGACCTCCTCGTAGAGCCGGTCGTATTCGGCGTTTTTCCAGCCGGTGCGGTTGAACCCCGAATCGCTGGTGAAGACGCGCAGGAACTGCGAGACATCGTAGGGCTCCATGATCAGGCCGGCGCGGCAGATCTGGTAGAACTCGTGCTGCATGTTGTCCAGGTAGACCTTCCACTCCTGGTTCTCCAACTTGATGTCGATGCCGAGCTCGCGCTTCCACGTTTGCTGGATCGCCTCTGCGATCACGCGGTGGTTTTCCGCGGTGTTGTAGAGCAGCGTGATCGGCGGCAGGCCCTGGCCGCCGGGATAACCCGCCTCGGCCAGCAAGCGGCGCGCCTCGTCGAAATCCAGCCGCGTGCGCGCGCGGCTCACGTAGCCGCCGAGGCCCTCGGGCGTAAAATGGTAGGCGGGAATCTCGCCGGCCAACGTCACGTTTTTGACCAGGCTCTCGCGGTCCACCGCCATGGCCAGCGCGCGCCGCACCCGTACGTCGGTGAACGGTTCGCGGTTCACGTTGAAGTTGAAATAATAAACGCCCGAGTACGGATGGATGTGCAGCTTTTCCGGCGCCTCGCGCCGGTAGGTGGCGATCTTGGTCAGCGGCACCCGTTCGGTCTTGTGCAGCTGGCCGGAGCGGAACGCCGCCTCCTCGGCGGGCTGGTTTTCGATCGGCACGAAGCGGATGCCGTTCAGCTTCACCGCCGCGTGGTTCCAGTAGGCCGGGTTGCGCTCGACCTCGATGTGGCTGTTGGGCACCCAGGTCTTCAGCTTGAACGGACCGTTGCCCACGAAATGTTCCGGCTTGGTCCACGGATTGCCCGGCCGCAGCGGGTCGCCGAGCTTTTCGAGCACGTGCAGCGGCACCGGATACCACGAGCGCGCGGCCATGGTTTTCAACAGAAACGGCGCGGGGTATTGCAACCGCACCTCCAGGGTCAGGTCGTCGATCACCCGGAAGCCAACCTGCGAAAAATCGTCCAGCCGGCCCTTGTGGTAGGCCTCGGCGTTGACCACGAGATAGAGCTGGTCGGCGTTGTCGGATCCGAGCTGCGGCGAAAGCAGCCGTTTGAACGAAGCATGAAAATCCCGCGCGGTCAGCGGCGTGCCGTCGGACCACGTGACCCCGGGCCGCAGGTGGAAGGTGTAAACGAGTCCGTCGTCCGAGATGTCCCAGCGCTCCGCCACGCCGGGGCGCGGCTCGAGCGTCGCGTAGTCGCTGCGGGTCAGACCCTCGAACATGGTGGCGACGATGTTGCGCTCGGGGATGCCCGTGATCGTCTGCGGATCGAGATCGGACGGCTCCGCGCCGTTGCCCACAAGCATGATGCCGTCGCGCGCGGCCTGCTGCACGAGGGTCTCGCGTTGGCCGCAGCCGGCAAGCCAGGGCAGCAGGGCGGCGGTGAGAAAAATCAGCAGGCGATGCGCAAGGGAATGAAAGGACATGGTGCGTTGGGGTGAGGGTGGCGACGGGTAACAGGTAGGGCGGATGATGCCCCGGTCAAGCAGGGCGATGACGCAGGGCGCCCTTGCACTTTCGCGGCAATGGTCTTGGTTGGGTAACCCATGAAAACCATCCGGGATTTCGCCGCCGCCAAGGTGGCCGGGCGCAAGATCGCCATGGTCACGGCCTACGATGCCGGCATGGCCCGGCTGCTCGCGGACACTCCGGTGGACTGCGTGCTGGTCGGCGACAGCGTGATGATGGTCGTGCACGGCGAGGCCGACACGCTTGGCGCCACGCCGGAGCTGATGGTGCTGCACACCAAGGCCGTGGCGCGCGGCGCCCCGGACAAATTCATCGTCGCCGACATGCCGTTTCTCGCCGCCCGCAAGGGCCGGGCCCATGCCCTGGACTGCGCGGCCGCGCTGCTCCGCGCCGGCGCGTCGGCGGTCAAGATCGAGGGCGTGCGCGGCCATGCCGATGTCATCGCCCACCTCGTCGAATCGGGCATTCCCGTGATGGGCCACCTCGGGCTGCTGCCGCAGTCGGTGCACGCCACCGGCGGATTTCGCGTGCAGGCCAAACAGGCGGAGGCGGCCGCGCAATTGCGCGAGGATGCCGCGGCGCTCGTGGCCGCCGGCGCGTTTGCCGTGGTGCTCGAGTGCATCCCGGCCAAACTCGCCGCCGAACTCACCGCCTCGCTGCCGATCCCGACCATCGGCATCGGCGCCGGGGCAAAATGCGACGGCCAGGTGCTCGTCTGGCACGATTTCCTCGGGCTCAATCCCGGTTTCAAACCGCGTTTTGTCCGCCGTTTTGCCGACGGCGAGAAAACGCTCCGCTCGGGCCTCACGCGTTATGCGGAGGCCGTGCATGGTGGCAAATTTCCCGCCGCACGGGAATCATTCTGACCATGCTCCGCACCGTGCACACCGTCGCGGCATGGCGCGCGCTGCGCGCCGCCCATCACGCCGCCGGCCGCACCATCGGCTTCGTGCCGACAATGGGGGCGCTGCACGCGGGCCACGCCACGCTCTTTGACGCGGCGCGCCGCGACTGCGATGTCGTGCTGGCAAGCGTGTTCGTCAACCCCACGCAGTTCGACGAATCGACGGATTTCGACACCTATCCGCGCACCCTCGACGCCGACCGCACCCTGATGGCGGCCCACGGCGTCGATGTCGTCTTTGTGCCGTCCGTGGCGGAGATGTATCCCAACGGCACCGCCTATACGGTGCAGGAGGATGCGTTCAGCCGCGAATTGTGCGGCGCGCACCGGCCGGGGCATTTCACCGGCGTGCTCACGGTCGTAATGAAGCTCCTGCAGATCGCCGGCGCGGATCGTGCCTACTTCGGCGAGAAGGACTGGCAGCAACTGCAGCTGGTGCGCGGCATGGTGCAGGCGTTTTGCCTCGAAACGGAGATCGTCGGCTGCCCGACCGTGCGCGAGCCCGACGGTCTCGCGCTGAGTTCGCGCAATGTGCGGTTGTCCCCCGCGGAGCGCGCGCTCGCCCCGCAGTTTCATGCCGTGCTCAATTCCGCGCCCGACGCCGCCACCGCGCGACAGCGGCTGACGGAGCTTGGCTTCGCGGTGGATTACGTCGAGGATATCGACCGCCGACGGCTCGGTGCCGTGCGGCTCGGCTCCACCCGGCTCATCGACAATGTCGCAAGGTAACGTCCTCTTTCTCCTCACCGGTTCCATCGCATGCTACAAGGCGTGCACGGTGATCTCGCGGCTCGTGCAGGCCGGCGTGACGGTGCAGACCGTGGCGACCCCCGCGGCGCTGCGTTTCGTGGGCACCGCCACGTTGGAAGGCCTCAGCGGCCGGCCGGTGTTCACCGATCTCTGGGCGGAGGGACAGGCGCTTGACCACATCGAGCTCGCGCGCCGCGCGGACCTCGCGCTCGTTTGCCCCGCCACCGCCAACACGCTCAACCAACTCGCCGCCGGTCTGGCACACGATCCGGTGGGCACCCTGTTTCTGGCTTGGGAACTCGACAAGAAGCCCTGGTGGGTTTCGCCCGCGATGAATCACCGCATGTGGGAGCATCCCGCGACCGCGGCCTCCCTGGCGCGGTTGCGCGAATGGGGCGTGCAGGTGATCGACCCGGTCGAGGGACCGCACGCCTGCGGCGAATCCGGTTCCGGCCGCCTGCCGGAACCCGAGGCCATCGCCGCCAAAGTGCTGGCGGCGCTCGCGGCCAAATGAAACTGCTGGTCACCGCCGGGGCCACGCGCGAACCGATCGACGCGGTGCGCTTCCTTTCCAACGTCAGCACCGGCCGCACCGGCGCGGAGCTGGCCGCCGCGTTGGCGGCCCGCGATCACGAGGTGCTCCTGTTGCGCGGCACCGGTGCCGTGGCGGCGCCGGCCGGAGTGGATTCGCAGGTGTTTTCTTCGGCCGATGATTTGCTCGGTCAAATGCACGGACTGCTGGCCGGTGGTGAATTCGCGGGCGTCATCATGACCGCCGCGGTGGCGGATTATCGGCCGGAAACCGCCAACCCCGGCAAACTGGACTCCGCCGTGCCCGCCCGGACGCTCACCCTCGTGCGCAACCCGAAGATTCTGCCGCAACTGCGCGGATTGTCGCCCCGCCCGCTGCGCGTCATCGGCTTCAAACTCACCGTCGGGGCCGATGCGGCGGCGCGGCTGGCGGCAGTGCGGCGCCAGTTCGACGAAAGCCGCGTTGATGCCGTCGTGCACAACGATCTCGAAGAAATCAAAACCGCCGCCGCGCATCCTTTCCGGTTGTTCACCGCGCCGGAACTTGAACCGCAACCGCTCGCCGGCGTGCCCGCCCTGGCGGCGGCGCTGGACGCGTTGCTGCAGCAATCGTCATGAGAACGCTCGCGCTCGACCTCGGCAATTCCACGCTCTTCGCCGGCGTGTTCGAAGACGGCCGCCTTCTGCGCTCGGTTCGTATCGATGTAGGGCGGGGTCGCCGAACCCCGCCAGCAAACGCCACCCGCGCAATGGCGGGGATCGGAATCCCCGCCCTACAGCAGAACTTGCGCCGCCTCGCCCGCGGCAAAATCGATCGCATCGCCCTCTGCTCCGTGGTGCCCGACCGCACGGATTCGCTGACGGCCGCCGTGCGCGATGCATTCGGCGTTGAACCGCAGATTCTCACCGCCGCGGCCGGCCACGGTCTGAAAATCGGTTACCGCCAGCCGCAACGGCTCGGCACCGACCGCATCGCCACGGTCCTCGGTGCGCGCAAACTCCACCCACAACAAAACGTGATCGTGGTCGATTGCGGCACGGCCACCACGATCACCGTGGCGGATCGCGCCGGCCGGCTGCACGGCGGCGCGATTTTGCCGGGGCTGGGCCTGTGGCCCGCGATGCTCGCGCAACGCACCGCCCGGCTGCCGGCGGTGACCTTGCGGGCGCCAACCACCGTGGTCGCCCGCGACACGGCGGCGGCGATTCGCAGCGGCGCCATCATCGGCCACGCCGGGGCGATTCGCGAACTCGTGGCCCGCAGCCGCACAGAAGTGTTTGGTCGTCAGCGTGTCGTGGTGCTTGGCACAGGCGGCATGGTGACACACTTAAAAGGCCAAAGGCTCTTTACGGCGGTGGAGCCCGGGCTTATCTTGCACGGCTTGGATTTTTTTGTCCGGCCAGTTTAAGCTCATGCACAGAACCTTTCTTCGCGCCAAACTTCACCGCGCCACGGTCACCGCGGCCGACCTTCACTACGAGGGGTCGGTCTCGATCGACCGCGCCCTCTGCCGCGCCGCCGGGCTGCTGGAGTTTGAGCAGGTGGACATCTACGACATCACCAACGGTGCCCGCTTCACCACCTACGTGATCTACGGCGAGCCCGGCCAGCTGCAGATCAACGGCGCCGCCGCCAACCTCGTCGAGGTCGGCGACCGTGTAATCATCGCCGCCTACGCCGCGCTGGCGCCGGAGGAAATCGCCGGGCATTCCGCCCGCGTCGTGCAACTCGACGATCAAAACCGCATCACCACGGCCCGCGATGCGGCCGTCCGTGAACCGTGAGCCGGTCCGCCATGGCAGCCCCCACCCTCACCGAACCGTTGATCGAGGCCGAAGCCGAGCGTCTGCTGCGCGTGTTGATGAACGTCGACTGCGAGCCGCAGGGCCGCAAATGGAACCTCGACACCTGCCGTGAGATCGCCCCGCTGACGCTGGAGATCAACCGGCTGAAAAAGGAAAAGAACGCCGTCATCCTGACCCACTCCTACGTCGAGCCGGAGATCATCTACGGCGTCGGCGATTTCAAGGGCGACTCCTACTACCTCAGCCTGAAGGCGAAGGAGTCCAAGGCCGACATGATCGTGTTTGCCGGCGTGGTGTTCATGGCCGAGACGGCCAAGATCCTCTCGCCCGACGCCACCGTGGTCGTGCCCGACCGCGGCTCCGGCTGCTCGCTGGCGGACTCCATCACCGGCGACCAGCTGCGCAAGCTCAAGGCCGCCTATCCCGACGCGGCGGTCGTCTGCTACATCAACAGCACCGCCGAGGTGAAGGCCGAGTGCGATGTCTGCGTCACCTCGGGCAACGTTTACCACATCATCGCCAACCTGCCGCAGCGGCGCATCCTCTTCGTGCCCGACCGGCTCATGGGCCACAATATCCGCGACGAACTCAAACGCCGCGGCATCGACAAGGAGCTCATCACGTCCGACGGCACCTGCATGGTGCACGAGGAATTCACCGTGGCGCAGATCGCGGAGGCCCGCGCGCAGTTTCCCGGCCTCAAGGTCGTCTCGCACCCCGAGTGCCCGCCCGACGTGGCCGCCGCGTCCGACTTCGTCGGCAGCACCGGCGCGATGTTGCAATACGTGAAGTCCACCGTCGCGCCGTATTTTCTGATGCTCACCGAATGCGGCCTCGTCGGCCGGCTCGAGGTCGAGGATCCGGAGAAAACCTTCATCGGCGGCTGCCGGCTCTGCCCCTACATGAAGCTCAACTCGCTCGAAAAAGTGCGCGACGCCCTCCGCGCCCCGCGGCCCGACCAGATCGTCACCCTCGACGAGGACCTGCGCCGCCGCGCCGCCCACAGCATCGAACGCATGTTCGAACTCGCGCCCAAATCCTGAAGGGATAAAAAAGGTGTCACGTAATACGTGACACCTTCGGCCCCACGACCGCGACCACACCACTTATGCTGACTCCGCGCACCGACCATTTGATCGACCTGGCCCTGGAGGAGGATGCGGGCCTGGGGGATGTCACCAGCCGCGCGATCTTTCCGGCCAGGCACACCTCGCGCGCCTTCATCGAGGCCAAGCAGGATCTTGTGCTCTGCGGCGTGGAAATCGCCGCGCGGGTTTTCGCCCGCGTCGATCCCGCGCTCAAGGTCACACTGACCGCCCGCGATGGCGACCGGCTCAAGCCCGGCGCGGTCGTCCTGCGCGTCAGCGGTCCGACCGCCGCTTTGCTCACCGCCGAGCGCACCGCGCTCAATTTCATCCAGCGCCTTTCCGGCATCGCCACGCAGGCGCGGCGCTATGCCGACGCGGTCAAGGGTACCGGCGTGCGTGTCGTCGACACGCGCAAGACCACACCCGGCTGGCGGGCGTTGGAAAAATACGCCGTGCGCACCGGCGGCTGCGTGAACCACCGCGCCTCGCTCGGTGAGCACGTACTGATCAAGGACAACCACATCGCCGCCGCCGGCTCGCTGACCAAGGCCGTGCAGCTCTGCCGTGAAGCCGCGCCGCACAGCGCCAAGATCGAGGTCGAGGCGAAGACGCTCACCGAGGTGAAGGAGGCCGTGCGCGCCGGCGCCGGGGTGATTTTGCTCGATAACATGACCCCCGCACAGGTGCAGGCCGCCGTGGCCGCCATCGGCGGCGCCGCCACCGTCGAGGTTTCCGGCGGCGTGCGGTACGAAACCCTGCGCGACTACGCGCTGCCCGGCGTGGACGTGATCAGCATCGGCGCCCTCACCCACTCCGCCACCGCGGTCGACCTGAGCCTGACGATTCCGCTCAAGCGCAAGCGATGAAGACCGGATTGGATTTCATTGTAGGGCGGGATCGCCTGATCCCGCCTTCCCGCGTCGCAACCGCCACGGCGGGGTCAGCGACCCCGCCCTACATTTTGCCGACGACATGAAAACCATCACCACCGATTGCCTCGTCATCGGCGCGGGACTCGCCGGCTCGGCCTACGCGTTGCAGGCCGCGCGGCAGGGGCTGCAGGTTGAACTGCTGTCGCTCGAAGGTCCGCTGGTGGCCAACAGCGACTGGGCGCAGGGCGGCATCATTTACGACCGCTCGCCGGCGCCCGAACAACTGGCGCACGACATCGTTGAGGCCAGCGACGGCACCGCCAATCCCGCCGCGGTGGAGCACCTCGTACGCGAGGGTCCCGCCGCCGTCCAGGAACTGCTGCTCGACGAACTCGACGTGGCCTTCGATCGCGATGCCCGCGGCGAACTGGAACTCGCCCGCGAGGGCGGCCACAGCTCGCGCCGCATCATTCACGCCAAGGATCTGACCGGCCACGCCATCCTGCAAAGCGTGGCCGCGCGCGTGGACGGCACCCCCGCCATCACCCGCCGCAGCGGCTGGGTGGCCGTGGACCTGCTGACCCTTTCGCACAACAGCGACGATGTTGCGGACCGCTACGCCCCCCTGACCTGCTTCGGCGCCTACGTGCTCGACACGGCCACCGGCGAAGTGCACGCGGTCGTGGCGAAGAAAACCGTCCTCGCCAGCGGCGGGCTCGGACAGATTTTTCTGCACAGCACCAACCAGCCCGGCTCCGTGGGCCACGGCATGGCGATGAGCTACCGCGTGGGCGCACGCCTGATCGATCTCGAATACGTGCAGTTCCACCCCACGGTGTTTTTCAAGAAGAACGCGCCGCGCTTCCTCATCACCGAAGCGCTGCGGGGCGAGGGCGCGGTGCTGGTCAACAGCCGCGGCGAGCGTTTCATGGACGCGATTCATCCGCGCGGCTCGCTGGCGCCGCGCGACATCGTGGCACGGGCGATCCACCTAGAACTCGCCGCCAGCGGCGAACCCTGCGTGTTTCTCAACCTGTCGGCGATGAAGCCGGATTTCATCCGCGAGCGTTTTCCGACCGTGGCGGCGCGCTGCGCCGAGCACGGCGTGGATGTCACCCGTGAATGGATCCCCGTCGTGCCCGCCGCGCACTTCTCCTGCGGCGGCGTGCATACCGATCTCGCGGGACGCACCAATGTGCGCCACCTCAATGCCATCGGCGAAACCGCCTGTACCGGCCTGCACGGCGCCAACCGGCTGGCGAGCACCTCGCTGCTGGAGTGCCTCACCAGCGCGAAATTCACCGCGTTGGCCGACGGCGCGGACATCAAGGCCGGCGGATTCCGGCTGCCCCAGCCGCGCCTGTGGCAGGCGGCGGCCCGCGAGGCCGACCCCACGCTGATCCGGCAGGACCTGCAGCTGCTGCGCAGCACGATGTGGAACTACGCCGGCATCATGCGCTCGCCCAAGCGGCTCACCCGTGCCCGGCGCATCCTGCTCGAATTGCGCGAGGAAATCCAAAGCTTCTATCGCGACTGCCGCGTGACCCGCGAACTGATCGAGCTGCGCAACGCGGTGCAGACCGCGCTGTTGGTCGTGCACGCCGCCTCGCTCAATCCCGTGAGCAAGGGTTGCCATTACGTGGTGGACGGCGAGTGATACCATAAGCCCTATCAGATTGGACTTTGGCGCGACAGCGCCGGTAGGGGCGGACCGCCGGGCCGCCCGCGAGTGACATGACGGCGCGCCCGACGGTCGCGCCCTACCTCTGACCATTCTTTTCAGTAATCCATACACTACGAGCGATTGGTATGTGACCGCGACCGGTGCAGCCGATCGCACCGGATTTTTGAATAAAACCGTCCGGCCGTTCGTCCCAAGGGCATGAAAACAACCACCCTGCTCCTGGGTTTCCTTGGTCTGACCATCACGCTCACGGCCGGACAGGACAGCTACCCCGGCCGCTTCGGCGGCCCGCGCGTGGTGCTGTATGAGGACGCCAACTTCCGCGGCGGTTCGCTCGTGCTGTATCCCGGTGAGCGGCTGCCCGACCTGCGGCAGGCGCGGTTCAGCAACGGCAAGCGCGTCAACGACCGCGTGTCGTCGGTCCGCATTGAGGGCGGCGCCGGCATCCTGCTCTACGACGATTTCGATTTCGACGGCCAGGTGATCCGCGTGACCGACGACGTGCGCAATTTCGCCCACCGTTACATGCCCGACATCGCGGTGGCGTGGAATGATCGGATTTCTTCGCTGACGGTCGTCGGGGAACGCCGGCCGGTGGCGGCGCGGCCCGGTCCTCCGGTGGAAACCGTGATCCGGCGGGCCTATCTTGATGTGCTCGACCGGCCAGCCGATCCCGACGGGTTGGCCTACTTTCGCGGGTTGATGCTCGACCAAGGCTGGACCGAAAAGATGGTGCGCGACCACCTGCTGCGCAGCGACGAATACCGCCTCACCACGGTCGACCGGATCATCGGCCGCGCGTATCGCGAGGTCTTGGGCCGCGACCCGGATCCGCAGGGTCTGGCCAATTACCGCCGGCTGCTGCTCACGCAGCACTGGTCCGAAACACGGCTGCGCGACGCCCTGCGGTCCAGTGCGGAATACCGGAACCGCCGGTTGGCGCTGCGTTGAACAGCCGCGTGGCGGAAGCAGCCGCGCCAACCCGGTGATACGGTTGCCCCCAAGACGTTGCCTTGGCGGTGACAAAACTAACGCACGTTGCGGTCAACGCGCGTGACCTGTTTACCGGTCGGGCCGCCGCGCCCGCTCGATGATCTGCAACAGTGCGGCGAAGTCCTCCTCGCGGGTGCCACTGTCGATGCGAAATTCGAACTTGGACGCCTCCAGCAGCTCCTTTTCCGCGGTGGCCATGCGCCGGGCGATCTCGGCTTCGTCGTCAGTGCCGCGCTCGCGAATGCGGCGCTGCAGCTGGTCGCGGCTCACGTTGATAAAGACGGTCACGAGGCTTCGGGCCAGCAGCGGAAAGCGCGCGCAGGCCGCGCGCATGCTGGCCACGCCCTGCACGTCGACATTGGCCACCAGGCTCTCGCCGCGCTCCAAGGGTTCGAGCACCGAGGCGGCCAGCGTGCCGTAGCGCCGGTCGCCGTGCACCCAGGCCCACTCGAGAAACTCGTCGCGGGCGAGCCGCGCGTCGAATTCCGCCGGGCTCAGAAAGTGATAATGCACGCCGTCGGTCTCGCCCGGCCGCGGGGTGCGGGTGGTGGTGGTGATGACGCGGGAGAAATCCAGCCCCGCGCCGACGAGCCGTTCGCACAGCGTGCTTTTGCCGGAGCCGGCGGGACCGGCGATAACCACAAACAGCGGGATCGGGCGTGCGGTCATGACGGATCAGTAGGTGAACGCGGTGATGGCGAGCAGCACGCCGTAGCCCAGCAGGCAGGCGCCCAGCACGCGGCTGCGGCCGGGCGTGCGGAACAGCCAGCCGAAGAAATCCCGCAGCCGGTAGGGCGCGGCGCCCAAATAAATCGCCAGGGCAATGCCGACATAGACGAGCCCGACCATCAGCAGGCGCTGCGGGTGCTCGTATTCCATGAACGCCGCGTCGAGCAACGGCGTGGCGGCCAGCAGCATCAGAATGGCGAGTCCGCGCACCGCGAGAAAGTCCGGCACGTATTTGAACGCGAGCAGCGCGATGGCGGCGAAGGCGATGAAAAGCGGCGTGCGGTAGTTGCCGAAATCGGCGGGGGAGAGGTGCCAGACGCGATAGAGAAACCACGCGCTGCCGGCCGTGAAGAACACGAACGTGGCGGCCGTGGAGCGAGGCAGCTGCAGCAGCGAGGCGCGGACCACCGGGTGGCCGCTGACCAGCGCCACGCCGATCAGCAGCAGCAGCAATCCCGGCAAAAGCGTGGCAAGGGTGAGGCTCATAGAATCGTTATCTTAATCTTTATCCTTATCTTGATCCACATCGAGAATGCCATCTTCAAAAGGCGCCTGCTCTTCATGGACTGCGTCAGAAAATCGGGCGATCAAGCCGGCGGTCATCGCGACGACTTCCAGCAGAATGGCTTTGCCCGCCGCAACGGTTTCGGCGTTCAACTTGCCTCTGCGCCCCAGCACATCCAAACAGGCGGCGCACTCGACGACAGACCCTCTGGCAATGTCAAAGTATCGACACCGGTCGGGGTAAGAACGCTTGCCGTTTCCTTCCGCCAGATTCAGCACGATGCTCGTTGACGCCCGATCCAGTTGATCCCGGGCGGCGAGTTTGGCCGGAAGATCCTCGATAATGGGGCCGACCCACGTCACGAACCGAAGGGCCTCCTGATAGACCTTGAGGCGTTCGTGATTGAATTGGTCGGTCATGATCAGACGGGGGATTACGATAACGATAAAGATTAAGAGGATAAGAGAAAGGTCACTCGATGTCAGGTACCCCGTTCAGCACCAGCGAGCCGTAGAGTGTGCTCACGCTGGCGCGCTCGATCTTGAGCGGCACCAGCTGGCCGACGAGGCGCGGGCTGGCTTCGAAGACGCACACGCGGTTGCCGCGCGTGCGGCCGGTGAAGCGCTCGCCGGTCTTGTCCGGCCCCTCGACCAGCACCTCTTCCACCGTGCCGATCAGGGCCGCGGTGCGGCGCTCGGAGTTGCACCGCAGGATGTCGAGCAGCACCTGGTTGCGCCGCTCCTTTTCCTCCTCGGAAACTTGGTCCGCCAGCTCGGCGGCCACGGTGCCGCTGCGGATGGAGTATTTGAAGATGTAGGCCATGTCGTAGTTGCAAGCCTCGAACAGCTCGCGCGTCTGCTCAAACTCCTCCTCCGTCTCGCCGGGGTAGCCGACGATGATGTCGGTCGAGAAATACATGTCGGGTCGCACGGCGCGCAGGGCGTCCACGATCTCCCGGTAGCGTTCGCGCGAGTAGGGCCGGTTCATCGCGCGGAGGATGCGGTCGCTGCCGCTCTGCATCGGCAGGTGCACGTATTCGCAGAGCTTGGGCAGGCGACCGTAGGCCTCGACCAAGTCCTGCTTGAATCCGCGCGGATGCGGCGAGGTGAAGCGGATGCGCTCGATGCCGTCGATCGCGTGCACCTTTTCGATCAGCTGCACAAACGGCGAAATGCCGTCGGTGTGCGTGTAGTCGCGCCGGCCGTAGCTGGTCACGATCTGGCCGAGCAACGTGATCTCGCGCACGCCCTTGGCGGCAAGCTGTTCGCACTCGCGCACGATGTCCTCCATCGGCCGCGAGCGTTCGTCGCCGCGCGTCTTCGGCACGATGCAGAAGTGGCACGACATGTTGCAGCCCTGCTGGATCGAGACGAAGGCGCTGACCTGCGGGGTGTCGGCCTCGAGGTGGTCGCGGATGGTGTTCTGCGAACCGGCCTCCTCGGCGATGTCGACGATGGAGCTGCCGATCGGCACGCCGGCGTCACGCGCGGCGCGCAGATTGTCGAGGTAGTCCGGCACCTGGTGAAATTTCTGGGTGCCAACGATCAGGTCGACGTCGGGCAATTGGTCGAGCAGCGCCGCACCGCGGTTCTGCGCCATGCAGCCGAGGATGCCGAGGACGAAGTCGGGCTGCTTCTTCTTGCGCGCGGAAAGATAACCGGCCTTGCCGATGGCCTTCTGCTCCGCCGCATCGCGCACGCTGCAGGTGTTGAGCAGCATGATGTCGCAGGCGTGCTCGTCGTTGACGATGCGGTAACCCCGGGCGCGCAGCATCGCCGCGACGGCCTCGCTGTCGCGCTCGTTCATCTGGCACCCGTAGGTTTTGATATAGACGCGGTTCATACTACGCCGTCTTGCCGCGCCGAAGCGGCACGGCGGAAGTCGTGCGGCATAGGCGGGAGGTTTTGATATAGACCCGGTTCATGGCTTGTCGCGCCGAAGCCCGGAGCGGCAAAGGCGGAAGAGAAGGGTTCTAAGTAAGCCGCACGCGTGGCGGGTCAAATGCGGATTCCCCGGGCTGAGGCTCGCGGTTGGCGGCAACCCGGGCCAATTTCCGCGGTCAACCGCAACCATGTCCCGATTCTTCTCCCGCATCATCCTGTGGCTGGCCGTGACGATTCCCGTCTGCGGCCAGGAGGAGCCGTCGCCGGCAGCCGCGGCCGAGGAAGCAGCCCCACAGGTCTCACTCGACGATCTTTACGACACCGGGCGGGTGCTTTTCGAGCTGTTCGCGCCGGCGGAGCTCAAGGAGCGGTTTGCGTTTCCCACCCGGGAGCAATGGGACGCCTTTGCCGCCCGCCTGCAAACGGCGTTGGAAGGCGAATCGCTGGCCGAACTGGCGGATTACGAACCGGAGGCGCGCGCCGCACTGCTGGCGCTGCAGGCTTTTGAGGGCGGTTACGAGTATGCGGACTGGCTGGAGGAACGTCTCGACTACATCGAGGCCTCGCAACAGGCCGCCGTGACTCCTCTGCCTCCGGAGCCGATCGCGCCGGTCGAGGTGGTGCCGCATCTCGATCTCTGGCGCGAACGCCTGCACGCCCGGCCGGTGCCGACGCGCGCGGAGCGGTTGGTGCCCGGTTTGCAGGCCGTGTTTGCCGCGGAAGGCGTGCCGGCCGAGCTGGTCTGGCTGGCCGAGGTGGAATCGACCTTCAACCCCGTCGCGCGCAGTCCCGCCGGGGCCCGGGGGCTGTTTCAACTCATGCCCGCCACCGCGCGCGAGCTCGGCCTGCGCACATTTTTCCCCGACGAGCGCACCGACCCGGCCAAATCCGCCCAAGCCGCCGCGCGTTACCTGCGGCAGATGCACGACCGTTTCGGCGACTGGCCGCTGGCGCTCGCCGCCTACAACGCCGGCCCGGGCCGCGTGCGACGCACCCTTGAACAACACGGCGCAGAAACCTTTGCCGGCATTGCCGCCCACCTGCCCGCCGAAACGCAGATGTATGTGCCCAAGGTGCTCGCGACCATCGAGACGCGAACGGGGACCCCATGGGAAACGTTGGTCACACCCGCACGCGTCAGCGGCTTGTGATCAATTGGGCCCGACCAAGCCGCGCTGGATGGCGTAGTGAACAAGTTCGGCCGGTTCATACAGACCGAGTTTGTCCTTCAGGCTGGTCAGGTGATTTTGCGCGGTTTTCACACTGATGCCGAGCTGCGCGGCCGTGGTCTTGAGGTTTTGCCCGCGGGCGAAACTGCGCAGGATTTCGATTTCGCGACCGGTCAGGCCCAGCAAGCCAAGCTGCCTCTCGGCCAACAAGGTGTCCACCAGCAGCTGGGAACTCTTCGAACAATAATAATGCGCGCCGCTCAGGATGCTGCTGATGGCAGTGCTCAACGTGTTCAGCTCGGTGCTCTTATGCACAAAGCCCTGCACCCCCAAAGTGACGGACTCATTCACCAGACGTCCGTTTTCGGTGCCCGACAGCACCAGCCATTTGAGCCGGGGGGTCTCCGGTTTCAGTTGTCGCACCAAATCCAGCCCTGAGCCGTCAGGCAGTCTGCAGTCCAAGATGACCAGGTCGGGATCTTCCCGTTTGATAATCTCGGCACCCTCGCCGATCGAAGTGCAGTCGGCCACCAATTGCAGGCCGGATTGTTCACCGATGAAGGCGCGGAGCATTTGGCGCATCATGGCATGATCTTCGACGAGGACGAGACGGGCAGGAGTCATGAAGTGGGTGGCCCGAAACGGATGGCGGCGGTTTTTCAAAAAGCCAACCGGGAATTTGTCCCAGCCAACCGGCGCTCAATCCCGGGAATATCCCGGCGGCAATGGCATAGAATTTGCCCATCACGGAGCTGGCCCCGCCGTCATGCCTGTCGGCGACCATCCCCGTAACCACCAACCACAACAACCACCTGTCCTCATGTCATTCCTACGCCTGACCCCGTCCCCCGCCAAACTGTTGATGCTCGGCCTGCTGAGCCTGGGTATTGCCGCCCCGGTTTCCGCCCAAACCTTCGTCGGCTCCGACGACTTCACCGGCGGTTCCACTGCCAACTGGGATTACACCTATCGGCTCAGCCCTGCGACCCAAGGGGAGCTCACCTTCACCAACGATCGGTTGGATTTCAGCAAAGACGCAGGATTTGGTAATCAGTTTCACCTTTGGGACAGTGATGGCACCCCCGACCCCTTGGTAACCCCGACCAGTTTCACCACCAGTTGGGTGATGTCAGTTACTGCGACCAACACGATTGGTGTCCCAGGGTCCGGCGAGTTTGCCTCCATTGGTCTGAATCTTTTTAATGATGCCAGTGAGTATTATTCCATAATGCTCAATTGGAATGAAGGCGGTCTGTTCGTCCGACTGGAGGGCACGGGGTATGGTGACAGCAGCGTCTCACTGGGAGACGGCACGGACGTATCCCTGCGCATCTCTTGGGATGCCGGATCTAAATTGCTCTCGTCGAGCTACAGCACGGACGGCATCAATTTCAATTCGGTAGGAACCGACTTCGATCCAGTTTCGGGTTGGGCCAATTCCAATCCCGCCAGCTCGGTGGACAATGGTTTCAACTTTGGAGTGTTCGGGCAGTCGAACATGAGCAGCGCTATCAGCGTCGGGAGCATGCATTTGGACAACTTCAGTGTTTCCGCCGTCCCCGAGCCCTCGACCTACGCGGCGATCGCCGGTGCGTTGATGCTGGGTTTCGCGGTGTGGCGGCGGCGTAAGGTCCGGGCCTGATCGATCCCCATCGATTCGTGTTTCACCCCAACCCCGGCGGTCTCCGGACCGGCCGGGGTTTTTGTTGGCCGATCGCAGCACCGCCCGGCGTTTCGGTTCGCCAGCGGGCAAACCGGCGTTTTTCGTGACGGCCATGGGATTTTTTGACCGCATCCTTGGCAGCAAACCGACCACACCGGGCACGGCCGCGCCGACGCCACCGGCCGCCCCGGCCGAAACCGTGGCCGCAACCGACCAGCCCACCATGCCGGCGGGCAACGTCATGCCCCGGCTGGTTGAGGCGCGCGAAAAACTCGAGGCCAAGGACACCGCGGGCGCGATGGCCATTTACGAGGAGGTGCTGGCCGCGGCGGGCGAACGTGCAGACGTGCTGGTGACGATTTCCGGCGACCTGGGCGTGAACGGCTGCCTGCGTGAAATCATCGAACTGGTCGCACCGCGCTACGACGCCGAGCGCCACGGACCGGCCACCGGACTCAACCTGTTGCAGGCCTACATCGTCCTGCGTCAGCCCGAGGCTGCGCAACACGTGCTCGACATCCTGTTCGCGCTGAAGCGGCCCGAACTGGAGGACCGGTTGCACGGATTTTCCAACGCCATCGCCGACCTGATCAACGCCGGACAAACCCCGCTCGTCGGCGGCGCACCGGGCGCGGGCGGCGCACCCGCCGCCGAGCCGGCCAAGGTCAACATCGTCAGCATCAGCAAGCCGATCTGGTTTTACGGCCTGGATGCCGTGGCCGGGGTGCTGCCCGCCAAACAAGGCCGGCTGCGTCGCGTGGGCTTTGCCCAGCTCGCGTTGCCGTTCCTGCCGGAGGTCGAAGCGCTCGCCGCCAAGCCGGAGGAGGAACTGGGCCGGTTGAGCCGCGCGCTGCCGCTGTGGCTCGCGGAAACGTTTTGTTTTTCGCCGCACTACGCGCCCTACGCGGCGCTGGGCGTGATGGGCCGGCCCGGTGAGCCCGGACACTACGCGCTGATGCCGACCGAATGGACGGCCGACAACGTGCGCCAGTTGGTGGACACCACGGAGGGCGGCCTCGACTACGTTTTCACCGGCGCCCTGCGCCAACACTCCGGCGATTACGAACTGCTGCTGCGCGTCTGGGAGGTGAAAAAATTCCGCGAGCGCAAACAGTTCACCGCGCGCTGGACGCCGGCCACGGCCGACGCCGAACTGGCCAAGCTGCACGAGCAGATCCGCCTGTTCATGGAATGGTCCGCCGACACCACTGCGGCCGCCTACGCGCCACCGGTGCAACCGCGAGCCTGGCTCGAGGTGCTTGGCGCCTCCGCCACCTTGTTTCTGGCCGGCAAAAACCTGCTCGCCCCCAACCAACTGCCGGACCTCGCACCGACATTGCAAACGGCGGCGAGCCAAGCCGCCACCGGCGAAATCCCGTCACTGGCATGTCTCACCCTGGTCGCGCGGGCGCAGGACTTGGGCCTCAACGCCGAAACGCCATCCGCCCTCTTCGACTCTCCGCTGGTCGCCCAAGCGCAAGCGTCGTTGTAAACCCGGCTGGTGGCCGGGTCCCATTTCCACGCAGCCCGGCCACCGGCCGGGCCTACATGATGGGCATGACGACGCTTGCCCGGTCGTCCATCGGTGGTTGAACATCCTCTTCCCATGCATCAATCCACCGCCGACCTGCGCATTCGCGCGACCAAGCCACTGCTCGCGCCGGCCGTACTCGAGGAGGAATTGCCGTTGGATGACGCGCGCGCCGAACTGGTGGCGCGCAGCCGGCGCGAGATCGAGGCGATCATCACCGGGACCGACGACCGGTTGCTCGTGGTGGTCGGGCCGTGCTCGATTCACGATCCCGCGGCCGCGCTCGACTACGCGCAACGGTTGCGCGAGGTGGCGCCTCTTTATGCCGCCGACCTGCTGATCGTGATGCGGGTGTATTTTGAAAAACCGCGCACGGTGGTCGGCTGGAAGGGCCTGATCAACGATCCCGGGCTCGATGGCAGCTATCAGATCAACCACGGCCTGCGGCTCGCCCGCAAACTGATGGTCGACATCACCGGACTCGGCCTGCCGGTCGCGACCGAGTTTCTCGATACCACGCTGGGCCAATATTACGCCGACCTCGTCTCGTGGGGCGCGATCGGCGCGCGCACGGTCGAGAGCCAGGTGCATCGCGAACTCGCGTCCGGGCTGTCGATGCCGGTCGGATTCAAGAATCGCACCGACGGCAACCTGCAGGTCGCGGTGGACGCGATCCGCTCCGCGCAGCAGTCTCACTGGTTTCCCTCGCTCACGCGCGAAGGCGCGCCGGCCGTGATGGGCACCGCCGGCAATCCCCACGGGCACCTTGTGCTGCGCGGCGGCACGGCAGGGCCGAATTACGCATCAGCCGATGTCGCCGCAGCCGTGGCCTTGTTGCAAAAGCATGCGCTGCCCGCCGGCCTGATGGTCGATTGCAGCCACGCCAACAGCGGCAAGGATCCGGCGCGCCAACCGCTGGTCGTGGCCGAACTCGCCGCCCAGATCGCGGCG
The DNA here is from genome assembly GCA_019455245.1 of Opitutaceae bacterium. Taxonomy (GTDB): domain Bacteria; phylum Verrucomicrobiota; class Verrucomicrobiia; order Opitutales; family Opitutaceae; genus Cephaloticoccus. The sequence goes on along the minus strand of JACFMR010000023.1, from coordinate 36,789 downwards.
GGCGAACGCGCGCTAGCCGCCGTGATGATCGAGAGCAACCTCCTCGGCGGCACGCAGGATTATCAGGCGCGTCCGCTAATCTACGGCCGCAGCATCACCGACGGCTGTCTCGCCTGGGAACAGACCCTCCCCCTCTTCGCCCAGCTGGCCGCCGCCGTCCAAAACCGCCGCCACCACCCCAACCCAGATCGTGCCGCATCTATGTCACCTATTAAGTGACATTGAGCCATCAAACATCTTATAATCTGTTATTAGCGTAATAATGTATATGTCACTTAATAGGTGACATAGACATGGGCGGCTTGGGTGCAGGAGTCGGCGAAGGGGCGCAGGGTCAGGCGGTGGTGGCGACGGCGAGTTGGCCGCAGCCGGCGGCGATGTCGATGCCGCGGCGTTGGCGGACGGTGCTGGGGATGCCGAATTCGTGGATGAGCACGTCCTGAAACCGGCGGGCGGCTTCGCTGCGCGTGGGGGTGCCGGCGTAGCCTTCGGTGGGGTTCAGGGGAATGAGATTCACCTGCGCGGGCAGGCCGGCGAGCAGGCGACCGACGGCACGGGCGTCGTCGGGCGAATCGTTTTGGCCGTCGATCAGGGTCCACTCGTAAAAAATGCGACGGCCGGTCGTCTCGCTGTAGGTGCGGCAGGCGGCCATGAGTTCGTCGAGCGGCCACTTGCGGGCGGCGGGCACAAGCGCGGCGCGGCCGACCTGGGTGGCGGCGTGCAGGGACACGGCGAGGTGGAACGGCTTCCGCTGTTCGCGCGCGAGCCGGAGGATGCCGGGCACGACGCCGACGGTGCTGAGGGTGATGCGTTCGGCGCCGATGGCGAAACCGTTGCCGTCGGTGAAGATGTCGATGGCCTTCATCACCGCGTCGAAGTTGTGCAGCGGTTCGCCCATGCCCATGAGCACGATGTTGCGCAGGCGGGTGGCAGGCGCGGATCCGGCCTCAGCGAGGCCGGCTACAGCACCCGACCGCAACACGCGTTGCACGTGCATGGCCTGGGCCACGATTTCGCCGGTGGTCAGGTGGCGGGTGTAGCCCATCTGTCCGGTGGCGCAAAACACGCAGCCCATGGCGCAACCAACCTGCGAGCTGATGCAGGCGGTCACGCGGCCGGTGAAACGCATGAGCACGGTCTCGATGCGTTCCGCGTCGGGCAGGCGCAGGAGGTATTTGCGGGTGAACCCGTCGCTTGAATCGGTGGCCAGCGCGGTGGGCAGCACGCCGAGCGTTGTTTCCGCCTCCAGCCGCCGGCGGACCTTGGCCGGCAGTGCGGACATGGCCCCGATTGAGTCCGCGCATTCCCAATACAGGTAACGCCACAGCCGGGCCACGTGCACCGGGCTGAATTCCCAGCGGGCAAAGAGCGCCTGCAATTCGGGTCGAGTCAGATCGTAGAGGTTGAGCGGAGCGGCGGACATGAACTTCGGGCGCACACGGTAGGGTTGCGCGGGCCGGCGGCAATCATCGCTTGCGATTGGGTTGCCCGGCCAGGGTGCGTAAATGTCCGCATAAATCAGCATATATACCTATCGTAATAGGTCCTTATGGACTTGAGCTCGCATCCATGATGTCGAATCTGGGTTTGTGAAACGGGCCCCCGGTTATGTCGCCACCATCCTGACGCAAGATCATGGTTTGGCGGCATTTTGGACCGCCTTGGCCCAACGAATCGGATGCAGGTCCAAGCATGTTTCCGCGCCTCCGAGCACAATAGCCCCGTCCCAGGCCCAGATCGTGGTGCTGGATTTGGAGCTGCCACAGTGGGACGGCCTGCGCTACGTGAGCGAGTTGCGCAAGATCGGCCTGAGCATGGAACGACCGTGGATCATCGCCCTCAAGGCCGAGGTGACCGCGGAGGATGTGGACGCGGCGATGGCCGCCGGCTGCAACGACCTGCTGGCGCATGAAGCCCCGCAAGCAGACATGATGGCGGCGTTGGAATCGGCCGACCGGGCGCTGCACGACCACGGCAACCAAGCGGCCGGCTGACACAAAGCCAGCAACCGGGCAGGGCCGCCTTGAAACCGGCGGCAAAACCAAGGCACGGCGGACGCAGATGCGCCAAGGACTTGCTCACCGAAGTCGAGCGCCCTGCAACCGCCGCAGCGCATTTCTGAAATATCGTAGCTGCGCTTGAGCCGTAGGCAAAAGCGTGGCCTCAGGTGTCAACCACGTTGCCGTTGCACCCCAACGCGGCCACACTTCAACATAAACCGCCTTAGCGCAGCGATGCCAGCGCGGCGTCGATGGACACGGTCTGGCGCCGGCGGTCGAGGAAGAAGTTGATCTCGGTGTAGCCGGCGGTGCGGAGGACGCGCAGCGCATTGGCATAATCCGCCCCCACGCGCTGCGGCACATGGGCGTCGGCCCCGAGCACGACGGGGATGCCGCGCTCGCGCATGAGGCCAAGCATCGTCGCTCCGGGGTTGAACTCGGCAATGGCCTTCTGCAGCCCGCTGGTGTTGAGTTCCATGGCCACGCCAGTTTTGGCGATGCGGTCGAGCGCGCGCTCGATGAACGGCCGGATGCGCGCGAAGTCCCACGACGGCGGCGCCTCGTTTTTCACGAGGTCGGGATGCGCGAGGGTGTCGTAGAGTCCGGTCTCGGCGGATTCGGCAAGGTGTTGGAAATAGGTCTGCTGATACGCAAACCAGTCGCCGGTGAAATAGCGCGCACGATACTCCGGCACCTGCATGTGCACCGAGCCGAGCACATGGTGCAACGGATGGCGGGCGTGGAGTTTTTCCAGCCACTTTTCCGTGCCGGGGAAATAATCGCTCTCCAACCCCAGCCGCACATCCACCCGGCCGGCGAAACGTTCGCGCGTGGCGGCGATGAGATCGACGTATTCTTCATACTCGTCGGGGCTCATGCGCACGGAAGCGGAGATGCCGTCGGGCAGCGGGCAGTGGCAGGTGAAGATGATGCCTTTCAGCCCGCGCGCCTCGGCCTCGGCGGCGTACTCCGTGGGCTCGCCGTAGGCGTGTTTGCCCAGCGGCGTGTGGCAGTGGGATTCGTAAAGCAAGGGAGCGGACATTTTCTCAAGGTGGACGGCAGAAATCAGGACGCAATCCGGCCGTGTGCCAAACGGGTCAAATCACAGGCGGAGCGCGACATTTTCACCCCGGGGCAATCGTTCCCCGATCTTATGTCTTAATCTTTCTCTTTATCCCTGCCAAACTCCCATCCCGTGACGGGAAGGGGAGACAAAGATAATGATAAAGATTAAGACAAAGATTTGGGGGTCGGGTGACCGGCCGGCTCAGAAGAACGTGTAGTATTGGCCGGCGGCGAGACGCTGGATGAGGAGCGCGAGTTCCATCGCGTGGTAGTCGCCCCACATCGAGGATTCGCCGCAGGGGACCTTGCGGCCCTTCGGCACGTGGTCCCAACCGTTGGGCCGGTGATACACGCTGTGCAGGATGAGACCCTGGTGCTTCGGGTCGGTGGAGAGATACGGCTCGTCGAAGATCGTGTTGGCGATGGTGAGGCCGGCCTGGAAATACTTCTGGCCCGCGGCCTTGCGACCGTTGGCGGCCAGGTAGCCGCCGAGGCGGAGGAAGCCCTGCGCGGCGATGGCGGCGGCGGAGCTGTCGACCGGCTCGTGGTCGTTGTAGGGATCGGCCTTCTGCTTGGTGAAATCGCCGAGCTTGTGCGTGTTGAGCGCGCAGCTGTCCCAGTAGGGCACGCCGTCGAGCGCGGAGTAGCCGTCGATGTAGTAATCGCTCGCGGCGAGGGCGGTCTCGAGGAGCAGGTCGGTGACGGCGCGGCGGCCGCCCACGGCGTCGAGTTCGGCGCCCTTGACGGTCTCGAGGAACTCGAGCTGCTCGGGATAACCGCAGATGATCCACGCGGCGCCGCGCGTCCAGGTGGTGAAGGCGGAGTAGCCCTGCTGCGTGCTGGAGCAGCGGAACTGGCCGTCGTTGCGGTTGAAGATCGACTCGTGCGCGACGCGGCCGCGGACGTCGTAGCTGTCGCGGCCCTGGCCGAAGAAGACGTTGAAGCGCGCGGTGGTGGCGGCGTGCTCGATGGCGCGGTGGAGGAGATTGATCTTGCGGTCGCCCTCGCCCATCAGCACGTGGCCGAGCTGGTGCGCGACAACGAGCGCGCGCATGGAGCGGATGGTGTCGGAGAAGAGCGACTGCGGGCCGTTGAAGGAGTAGATGTAGCCCGAGGGCACGACGCCCGGTGAGCCCTTGGCGGGCGACCACGGCGCGGTCTGGTTGGTGGTGGCGTGGCGCGCAGCCTGCACGGCGCCGGAAACCTTGAGCGCCATCTCGGTGTAATCGATCTCGTGCTGGTTGTAGGGCAGCCGGCCCTCAAGCATGAGGCGGCGCAGGTTGCCGTAGGTGGAGACGTTGTTGAAGCCGTGGTCGTGCACGCCGATGTGCGAGACGTGCGAGGCCATGTATTTGAGGGTCTTCTCCCGGCCGAGGGCGAGGAAGCGCTCGTCGCCGGTGGCGTCGTATTGGAGGAACGACATGCCGAACTGGAAGCCCTGGGTCCACTCGGTCCACCCGCGCGAGGTGTATTTGCCCTTCACGGTGAAAACGGGCGTGCCCTTGGCGGAGTCCCACGACTTGTCGATCGCGGTGATCTTTTGCGCGGCGAGTTCGAAAACCCGGTCCACCTTTTTTTGCAGCTTCTGCGGCGTGAGCTTGACGTCGATTTTCATAAATTGAGCCCGCCACCATGCCGGTTTCCGCGAGGCGAAACAAGGGCGAAAACGGCGGATGCCGGCCCGCCACGCCGGCAAGCCCGTCTGCCGCCGAAATTTTCCATGGGTTGACCGATCCGGCTTGGTGCGGTAGGCGTGGCCGCCACGGCTGGTGAAATTGCTCCGGCCGCAGACCAACCCCGCCCGGCTTTTGCCCGGCGGATTCACCCAAACGTCAATCCCAAGAAAGGTATTTCGGGAGTTCCTCCCGGCCAACCATATCACTGATGTTAGCGCGACACCGCATCCAATTCCCGCCCGTGCACGGGCACAACCTGAGCCAGGCCGAGGCCTATTTTTACATCGTCGAGAACGGCGATCACATCAAGCTGCGGTTCCACGACTACGACGCCATCTACACCCGCCCGGGGTTGTATGAACAACTGTTCTACGAGCGGCTGAAGTGCACCTCGCCGGAAAAGGTTGGCGAACTGCTGCAACACAGCCTGGCCGCCGCCCGGCAAAACGGCAATGAACTGCGGGTGCTCGATCTGGGCGCGGGCAACGGCATGATGGGCGAGGTCATCCGCAAGCTCGGCGCGGCCCGCGTGGTCGGCGCCGACATCATCCCCGAGGCGCGCGATGCGGCCTACCGCGACCGGCCCTCGGTCTATGACGACTATTACGTGGCGGATTTCACCGCGCTGACCGACAAGCAGCTGGAGGGCTTGCGCGAATGGAATTTCGACTGCCTGACCTCGGTGGCCGCGCTCGGTTTCGGCGACATCCCGCCCGCGGCGTTTTTCGAAGCGCTGCGCCTGGTCACCGCCGGCGGCTGGGTGGCCTTCAACATCAAGGAGACCTTCCTTGATCACAACGACCAGACCGGTTTCTCGCGCTTCGTGCGCGAGCTCATCTTCTCGAAATACCTGCAGGTATATCAGCTCGAGCGTTACGTGCACCGCCTGTCGATGGAAGGCGAGCCGCTGCACTACTACGCGCTGGTCGGCCGCGTGACCGCGCCGGTGCCGGCCGAGTTTCTCTCCCAGACCGGAGTCGATTGATGCCGGGCGACACACGCCCCTCCGCCCTGCGCCGGGGCTTCGCGCTGCTGGCGCTGGTGCTGGCGGGGGAGACGGTTTTTTTCCTGCCCTTCGTGCTGGCGCGCATCTTCCGGCCGACGCTGCTGGAGGTGTTCGACCTGACCAACGTGCAGCTGGGCGCAGCCTTCTCGCTCTACGGCGTGGTGGGCATGGCGGCGTATTTCATCGGCGGACCGCTCGCGGACCGCTTTGCCCCGCGGCTGCTGCTGGCGGTGGCGCTGGTGACCACGGCCGCGGGCGGCTTGCTGATGGCGAGCAGCCCGTCCTTGGGCGCGTTGAAATGGCTGTTCGCCTACTGGGGTTTCACCACGATCGCGCTGTTTTGGTCGGCCCTGATCAAGGCCACGCGCGAATGGGGCGGCGAATCGCTGCAAGGCGCCGCCTTCGGCCTGCTCGATGGCGGTCGCGGCCTCGTCACCGCGGTGACCGGCTCCGTGGTCGTGGCGATTTACGCCGCCCTGCTGCCCGCCGACGTGGAAACCGCCGGCATGGCGCAACGCACGCACGCCTTCCAACAGATCATCCTCATCATGACCGGACTGACGTGCGCGTCCGCGGTCTTCTTGTGGTTCACGCTGCCGCGGCACGGGAACGCGGCATCCCGCGAGGGGCCCGCGTTCGACTTCAGTGGCGTGCAACGCGCGCTGCGGTTGCCCGCGGTGTGGCTGCAGGCGTTCATCGTCGTTTGCGCCTACGTGGGCTTCAAGGCCACGGATGATTTCTCGCTCTACGCGAAGGAGGTGCTGGTCTTCAACGAGGTCGAGGCCGCGCGGCTGGGTCTCGTTTCGCTGTGGATGCGCCCGGTGGGCGCGATCGGCGCAGGCTTGCTGGCCGACCGCCTCGGCGCGGGCCGCATGACGGTGGCGAGTTTTGCGCTCATCGCCGCCGGCGCCGGCGTGCTGGCGCTGGGACCGGCCGACGCGGGCACGGTGGCGGTGTTTCTGCTCAGTGTGGTGACAGCCAGCCTCGGCATCTTCGCGCTGCGCGGGCTTTACTACGCGATCATGGGCGAAGGCGGCATTCCCCTCGCGATCACCGGCACGGCGGTCGGCGTGGTCTCGGTCATCGGCTACACGCCCGACGTGTTCATGGGCCCGCTGATGGGCTGGTTGCTCGACGGCACCCCCGGCGCGGGCGGACACCGGCAGGTGTTTATGGTCGTGGCGGCATTCGCCGTGGCGGGGATGATTGCGAGCGTGATTTTCCTGCGCCTGACGCGCGCCCAAGCCGCGGCAAAACCGGCAACCTGAACGCAACGTCCGCGACCGCACAGCGAGGATGGGCGCGGACAAGCCGCGCCCCTACATTTCAACGGCATAAGTTCGGCTCAGCTTTTGGCTTCTGACGAATGTGAAGCTTGGGTGGACCGGCACGTCCCGGTGCCGGGCAGCCGTTTGCGCCGGGCTTGCGGACAAACGGGAAATCGAAGAGGCTCGGCCCATGGTCGAGCGCTTCATCCAAGCTTTCATTCCCCTGTTTGTGGCGATTGATCCCATCGGCCTGGCGGCGATTTTCCTGGCCCTGAGCCGGGGCACGGCACCCGCGGCCAAGCGGCGGATTGCGCACCAGGCCACGTTGACGGGCGGCGGCGTGGCGCTGATGTTTCTTTTTCTCGGCCAAACCATTTTCACCGCGCTCGGCATCACGGTGAGCGACTTTCAGATCGCGGGCGGGCTGATCCTTTTCATCCTCGCGGCGCGCGACCTGATCCATTCCGCGGCGGAGGAACCGGCGCCGCTGGCGGACGACTTCGGCGTGGTGCCGCTGGGCATGCCGCTGATCGCCGGGCCGGCCACGATTACCACCCTGCTGCTGCTGGCGCAGACCAAGGGACTGGCGGTGACACTCACGGCATTGGTGGTCAACCTCGTGCTGGTGGTGCTGGCCTTCGCCTACAGCGAGTGGCTGGGCCGCAAGATCGGGCAGACCGGCCTGCGCGCGATCTCCAAACTCATCTCGATGCTGCTTGCGGCCATTGCGGTGAACATGATCCGCCACGGCTGGGCGGCGTGAATCTCAGTCCTAAATTTCCGCGAGCAATTGGTCGAGGATTCGGGTGAGCAGCCTGATGACTTCGTGGTCAACCGCGGGTTGGTCGCGATTATAGGTCTGCCCCTGTTCGCTGAGGAAGCCGACACAGAAAACGGCCGTGTAAAAGTTGACGGCGGCCCGTTGCTCGCTGGTGGCGTGGATGATGTCGAGCCAGTGGTCGACATAGTCCGTGTCGCCATGATGCGTGAGCAGGGCCATCCGGGTCAGGGCGGGCGTGTACAAAGGATCGCCAAAGCAGACCTCATCCGTGTCAACGATGCCGCTGAGTGAACCGTGATGAACGATAACGTTCTTGGTCGTCGTATCGTCGAGAAAAGCGACGGGTTCGACCCGGTGTAAATACCCGGAGAAGGCTGGCAGCTTTTCGCGAACACGCGTGACCACGGAAGCGTCCACCACGCCGGCCGACTTGATATGGCTGATACTCTGGTCCAACGCATTTCCCACCACGTGGTGCCAGGAACGGTTACGCGAGAGGATGGGATCGTCGTAGGAAGTGGCATGGCCGAAGCCGTTGGCCCGGGGCAGTTGATGACAGCGTTGCTGAGCAGCGACCACTTGGGCGGCCAGCGTGCGCTTCTCGGCATCCGAAAGTTGAGCGTAAACCAAGTGCAGGTCTTTTCCGGGCAGGCGTTCGAGAATCATGCAGGGCGCGGCCCCCTGCGTGTCGGCATGCAGTAGTCGCGCGAGGGGCAAACCCAACGGACTGAGCTTCCGGTGCCAATAAATTCCGCCGGCGAGGAGTGCCTGGGTTTCTTCGGTGGCCAGCCGGACCGCGACGCAGCGACCATCAGTCAGCTCAACTTCGTAGACGTAGTGGCACAGTCCCGTGGAAAAACGGCGAACCGCCGCCACTCCGGTGCCGAGGGTTTGTTCCACGATCCGCCGGGCATCGTCTGCGGTGGGTTTAGGCATCGAAACAGGATGGGGGAAGTTTGGGGCCTGATGGCGGTGAAATCCACCGGGGAGTTTCCCCTACCCGGCGAAGGTGGTGAGGAGTTCGGCGTAGATTTTGGCGGCGCGGAGGAGCTCCTTGATCCGGGCGCGTTCGTTGACGGCGTGGATGTCCTCGCCACCGGGACCGTAACCGAGGGTCGGGATCTTCAGGTGGTGCGAGAAGAAGTGCATGTCGTTGAAGCCGGACGAGACGCTGAAGACGGCCGGCTCGCGGCGCACGCGGGCGACGCTGTCCGCCATCGCGGCGAAGAACGGATGGTCGGGCGCGTTGAAGCAGGGGTGGTTGTCGGACACCTTGGCAACGGTGATGTGACACTGCGGGATTTTCTTTGCGGCGGCCTGCAGAAACGCCCGCAGGTCGGCCTCGGCCGACGCCACGGTCTCGACGGCCAGCACGCGGCGGTCGATGGAGAAGCGCGCGAGGGCGGGCACGGTGTTGATCTTGCCGCCCGGGCCGGAGGAAAACACGCCGCCGAGATTGAGCGTGGGTTTCATCGTTTCGCCCTCCGGGGTGATGAAGGTGCGGCGCGCGAGCTTCCGCTTGTAATCCCCGAGGGCGAGCACGAGGGCGGACATTTTTTCGAGGGCGTTGATGCCGTCCTGCGGGGTCGAGCCGTGGGCGGCCTTGCCGTGCACGGTGACCTCGAGCCAGACGACGCCGTTGTGGCCGCAGCACACGCGGTTGAGTTCGCCGCCTTCCATCACGATGGCGTAGTCGGGCTTGATCGGGGCGTTTTCCACCAGCCAGCCGGCGCCGAGCAGGGAATCGGTTTCCTCGTCGGCGGTGAACGACACCTCGACGTTCATCAACGGCGCGGTCTTGGTGGCACGCAGCGCCTGGAGCGCGAGCAGCAGGCTGGCTATTGATCCTTTCATGTCGGCGGTGCCGCGGCCGTAGATCCAGCCGCCGCTGACGGCGCCGCTGAACGGACTGCCGTGTCGCCACGTGCCGGAGACCGGCACGACGTCGTAGTGGGCGTTGAAGTGAATCGTCTTTTTCGCCCCGCGGACCGGCAGCTGGCCGAGCACGTTGTAGCGCGGGCAACCGTGATCGGATTGCGGCAGCGTGGCTTTCAGCAGCTTGGCCGGGATGGGCAGGCGGCGGGCCTGCAGACCGAGCGCGGACAGCTCGTGGGTCAGGTAGGAAGTGATGGAGGCGTAATCGCAGCCGGGAGGGTTGACGGTGGCGATGCTGACCATCTGTTGCAGGCGGCTGATCAGATCGCCGGCGTGCGTGTCGATGAAAGCGTCGAGGTTCCGGGCCATGGTTAAATCGTCAGGAAGACGGCCGGGGCGACGCGAGCGCGATTTTTTCGGCCGGACGGCGGCAAAGGCGGAGTGACAGGCCGCGGCCGGCCTGTTGGAATTTCGCCCCATGGACGAGGCGGCCAAGATCATCGCACAATTCGGGCTCCAACCGCTGCCGGCCGAGGGCGGCTGGTTTCGGCAGACCTGGGCCGCACCGGCCGCCGATCCGGACGGACGGCCCGCGGGCACCGCGATCCTTTATCTCATCACACGGGACGGGTTTTCCGCGTTGCACCGGCTGCGCATGGATGAGGTCTGGCACTTTTATGCCGGGGATGCGGTGCGGCTGGTGGAGCTGGATCCCGCCACCGGGCAAGCCGGGGCAGTACGGTTGGGCGCAGATCCGCTGGCCGGGCAGCAACCGCAACACGTGGTGCGCGCCGACGTCTGGCAGGGCGCGCGGCTGGCCGGGCAAAACGGGCGCGGATGGGCCCTGCTGGGCTGCACGCTGGTGCCGGGTTGGGATCAACGGGATTTCGCCATGGCCAATCGCCGGGATTTGTTGGCGCAGTTTCCGCAGGCCGAGGCCGATATCGTGGCGCTGACCAGATGATTTTTGACAGCCACAGGCCGTCGGCTCAGCTTGCGGACAAATCATGCCACTGGCCGACCTCAGAAAGGATTACAGCCTCGCCGGACTGAAGGAACAGGATCTCGCCAAGGATCCTTTCCGGCAGTTCGACAAATGGTTTCAGGAGGCCGAGGCGGCAAAAATTCCCGAGCCCAACGCCATGACGCTGGCCACGGCGGACCGCACCGGCCGGCCCTCGGCGCGCACGGTATTGCTCAAGGGCGTGGACGGGCGCGGCTTCGTGTTTTTCACCAATTATGAGAGTCGCAAGGGCCGTGAGCTGGAGGCCAATCCGCACGCGGCGCTGGTTTTCCCGTGGATCGCGCTGGAGCGGCAGGTGATCGTCAACGGACCGGTGACACGCGTTTCGCGCGAGGAGGCGGAGGCGTATTTTCACTCCCGCCCGCACGCCAACCAGCTGAGCGCCTGGGCTTCGCCGCAGAGCTCCATCATTTCCGGCCGGACGGTGCTGGAGCAAAACCTGAAGGCACTGGAAAAGAAATACGCCGGGCAAAAGGTGCCGATGCCTCCGCACTGGGGCGGATTCCGCCTGACGCCGGAGACGGTGGAATTCTGGCAGGGACGGCGCAGCCGCCTGCATGACCGCCTGCGCTACCGGCGCGAAAGCGACGGCAGCTGGACCGTGGACCGGCTCGCCCCGTGAAAAAATCCGCCAAGCGCCAATCCGGTCCGGTCACGGTCAAACCGGCCGCGCCCGCACAGCTGGTGGCGGCCTTGGAGGCGTTGGGCGAAGGCGTGTGTCTGGCCGAGCGCCATGCGCGCGGGGCGCGTCTACGGGTGGTGTATGTCAACCCGGCCCTGGGTGCGATGACGGGCTACACCCCCGCCGAGGTGATCGGCCGGCCGCAATGCAGCCTGCACATCAACGCCGCCGACCGTGACCGGCTGAACCGCTGGCTGCGGGCGGCACGGCCGCGGACCACCATCGGCGGCGAGGGGCATCTGGCGCGCAAGGACGGCTCCACCGTGCTCACGGCGTGGACCTTCAGCCCGGTGCCGGGCAAGGACGGGGCGGTCACCCATGTGGTGTCGACCTATCGCGACATCACCGCAAAAAGCGGGCGGCAGGAATCGCTCGGCCAGGTGCAGCGGCTGGAGGCGATGGGACGTTTCGCCGGCAGCGTGGCGCACGATTTCAACAATCTCATCTCCGTGATCAACGGCTACTGCGAGATGCTCGCGGGCCGGCTTGAGGGCATGCCGGAGGCTTTGCACGAGCTGATGGAGATTCGCAATGCCGGCCAAAAGGCCGCCACCCTCACCCGCCAGCTGCTGGTACTGGGCCGCCGGCAACCGATGGAGCCGCGCAACCTGAGCCTGAACCAGCTGCTCCGGGAGAACGCCCCGATCCTCGGCCGTCTGATCGGCGAGGCCGGCCGGCTCGAGCTGGAACTGGCCGACAACCTCGGGGTGGTGCGCATCGACCCCGGGCAGTTTCAGCAGGTGCTGTTCAATCTGGTCTTCAACGCCCGCGACGCCCTGCGCAACAACGGCCGCATCACGCTCGGCACGGCGCGGCGTGTGATCAGGACCGGACCGGAAGGCGACGAGCCCGCGCCCCCGGCGGGGAACTACGTGGCCCTCACCGTGGCGGACAACGGCACCGGCATGGACACCGAGACGCAGAAGCACATGTTCGAGCCGTTCTTCACGACCAAGCCGGAAGGGGAAGGCTCCGGCCTGGGCCTGGCCCTGGTTTATGGCGTGGTGCAGCAAAGCGGCGGGTTCATCTCGGCAAAAAGCGAACTGCTCGTCGGCACCACCTTTGAAATTCTCCTGCCCGAACTGCCGGCGGAGCCCGAGGCCGCGCCGCCCGCCACCACGTCCAGCATCCAGCCGATTCCCGTCACGCGCGGGCATGAAACCGTGCTGCTGGTGGAGCCGGACATCGTGCTGCGCAAGATGGTCGCGGGCATTTTGACGACCGACGGCTACCGGGTGACGGATGCCGCCAACGCGACCGAGGCGATGCCGCATATCCGGGGCCGGAAACCGCCGGTGCAATTGCTCATCATCAATCTCGACGGCGCCGGCCGCCGGCTGGCACAGGCGCTGGGCAAATCCGCGCCGGACCTCCGCGTGCTCGACATCTGCAACCAAGGCGCGCGACACGGGGCGATCAAGGCCCTGCCCGCGGCCCATCAGCAGTCGCTCCCCAAGCCGTTTGCCCTGAGCCAGCTGCTCCGGGCGGCGCGCCAGCTGCTCGACGCGTAAAGGTGGCGCGTCGGGGTTTGCGTTCCGCCGGCGCCGGGTTTGTCGTGAGTGCGTGAACCTGCATCTGTTGCCCAACCGTGCGGCCGGCGCGGCCGAAAACATGGCCGTGGATTTTTTGCTGCTGAAACGCTACCCGGATGCGGCGGCGGCGCGATTCCGGCACTACGACTGGCACCGGCCGGCGTTCACATTCGGGTACAGCCAGAAGATCGATTTTGTGCGCACACAGCTGCCGCCGGGCGAAACCTTCGACCTGTGCCGGCGGCCCACCGGCGGCGGCGTGGTGGATCACCGCGACGACTGGACCTACGCGCTCGTCATCCCGCGCGGGCACGCGCTGGAGGAGATGCGCGCCGCGCAAAGCTACCGTGCGGTGCACGAGGCCCTGGCGGCGGCCCTGCAGGCCCAACAGGTGGAGGCGGCAGTGAAGACCGCGTGCGAACCGGCGGCGGACGGCGCGGCGGGTTGCAGCGCGGGCGGGGTGTGTTTTCAACGCGCCGAGCTCTACGACGTGGTGCACGCGCGCAGCGGCGCGAAAATCGCCGGGGCGGCGCAGAAGCGCAACAAGCACGGTCTCCTGTTCCAAGGCTCCGTCTGGCGGCCCGCGGTCGGCGGCGCGATCGATTGGGACAAATTTCAGGATGACTTCACCGCGGCGCTGGCCCGCGAGCTGGCGGTGACGCCGGTCGAAACGCCCTGGCCGGATTGCAACGAGGACGAGCTGGCCGGTCTGACCGAACAGTATGCCTCGCCCGAGTGGACCGGGTTTCGTTGAGCGACAAAAAGGGCGGGGACTGAAATCCCCGCCCTGATTTCACGCCGCCGGGGCCGGAGCCGGCGGTGTTTCCGCCGGAGCGGCCGGCGCCTCGACCGGGGCAGGTGGCGGCGGCTCGGGCTGCCAGAAGTAGCGGCCACGCCGGTTGTGATCGATGCGGATGATCACCGCCGCCAGCAGCAGCACCAGCACCAGCAGAATCCAAAGGCGCTTGGCGCCGGATTTTTCGGCAAAGGGATCGTCGAGCGTGCGCTTGGCATTGGCCGGCAGCTTGGCCTGGTCGGTGAGCATGGCGCCGAGCGGCATGTTGATCTTCACGCGGCCGTTGATGGCCCAGCCGTTGGCGTCGAGGATCGGCCCGAGGTTGCGCTGACGCAGCTTGAGCCAAGCGATGAGCATCGAAGGGCCGGAAATCGCCAGCATGATGCCGATGATGCCGAGCGGCATCCAGATGCCGAGGCCGAGGAAACCGGCGACAAAACCGCCGAGCAACGTGCCGATGGCGCCGAGGCCGACGCCCAGGGCCGCCACGGTGCCCACTTCAAACTTGGGCTTGGGCGCGGCACCGGCGGCGGGTTTGCCCGCGGCGGCGGTGTCCACCGTGCTGGTGGCCGCGGCCTGAAGTTTGCCGGTGGCGGCAGTGTCGGCGGCGGCGGCGCGCTTGGCCACCTGTTCCTCGATGAAGCGGACAAACTTCTTGTAGGGCGACCAGAAGGCCTGGCGCACGCTGATGGGGCTGTCGATGAGCTTGGTGATCGTGGCATCCCAATCGCGGCCCTTGCGGTCGTAGAACACGCCGTGACGGCCGACGAACAGGTAGTCGCTGTCGCCCTGCGTGAAACAGGCGGCCACGCTCATCTTTTCGCCGCCGGGGCGCACGCAATCGACGTAGGCGATGTAGGCCTTGCTCATGGCGGCGAGACCGGCGTGCGCGGCGGGATTACCCACTTGCACACACAGCTCACACGAGCGGCTGTCGAGGAAGAGCGTGCCGGCCTGGAAAACCGCCAGGCGGTCGCGCGAATAGAAGTCGGCGAAGTTGACGTAATTGTGCAGCAGCGTGCGCAGGTCGCGGTGATAGCGGGCAAGGCGTTCGACATCGCTGATGGCCTTGAACTCGGGCTCGAGCTCCTTGTCTTTGGCGACCAGCCCGGCCAGCGCATCGCGCCCCTGCCCGGCGAGGATTTCCTTGGCGTGCGGCAAGCCGAGCTTCTCCACCGCCGATCCAGCCTTGCCGCCGAGCCACGTTTCATAGGCGGCAAACTTGGCGGTGAGTTCCGCCCACTCGGCGGCGTTGAGCGAGGTTTTCTCCGCGCCAAACACGGGGGTGACGGCCGCCTGGTGCAGGGCGGCGAGCGCGGTAGCCCAGGCGGGGTTGACGCCCTCAAGCAGCGGCAGCGATTGGCTGGACTCGATGCGGGCGAGCGGAAATTCCGCGACCTCCTCGGCGCTGAGCTTGAGGTCCTTGGCGGCGATGGCGAGGTATTCGGATTCGCTGCGGTTGAGCGCGGCGATGGCACGCGGATCAAAGGCGGCCATGCGGCAACGGGCGAAGTAGTCCTCGACCTTGGTGCGAACGGCGCGGATGGCGTTGCAGGCGGCGGCCGTGGCATCGCCCAGCACCGCAATGTCCTTGGTGCCGCTTTGCTCGACCCAGGCGGTGTAGGCGGCGAGGTCGGCGAAGAAGGTGTCAATCTGCGCCGGCGTGACGCCGATCTTGCCCGAGCGGCTGGCCGTGCCGCCGGTGCACGCTATGATGTCCTTGATCAGGGATTGGGTGGCGGGATCCTCGGTGGCCTCGGGCGGGATGATGCCGGAGCCGTTGAGCGCGCTGGCGGCAAAGATCGCGGCGGTGTTGGCCGCATCGGCCGTGGTGAGTGCGGTGTCGGACCGCTTGCCGAGGCTGCGCAGGATCTGTTTGGCGGAGGCCACGAGAATCTTGCCCTCGGGCGTGGCGTCGTTGATGGCGGCAAGCGGCAGGCTGTCCTTGCCCTGCAACAAATCGGCCGGGTTTTTCAACCGCGCACAGGCCCATTTGACGGCGACCAGCAGCTCCGGCACGCGGATGCGGCCGTCGCCGTCGCTGTCGATCAGGGCGAGAGTTTTCTCGTCGATTTCGAGCCCTTTGACCGGGCAGCTCAACGCCACCCACAGTTTCTGATCAAGCTGGTCGAGGTTGAGAAGGTCTTCGCTGCCGGTGAGCGAAACCTGATCGATGCCGCCCGTGCGGAAAAATTTCCAGACATGGGCCGGGGAGGATGCGGTGGACATGATGGTGGGGAATTGCCCGCCAGCCTGCCGGGCCGGCCATGCAAAGGCAATGACGACCTGAGGCAAAACGTGAACAATTAACTCAGCGCGAGAGGGTTATCACGCACTCCAAATGCCGGCCGCCATGATGCGGCCGACACACTGCGCTCAGTTCGCGCGGTGCCTGCGCCAGCAAGCCAAACCCAGCACACCCAGTCCGGCCAACAGCGCGTAGGTGGCAGGCTCCGGCACAGCGGTGACACCGATATTGCCCGCCGACCAGGAATCGTTGCCGTAGGAAGCGATCAGATAGTTGTCCACCCCGGCACCGTTGAAATCCAAGCTGCTGGCACCGCCAAACGTGTAGACCCCGCTGACCAACGGATCCACCCCGCTATATCCGAAAAGCTGACGGGTGATCTCGAGATAATTGCTCACTCCCGCCTTCTGCAGGTAGGCGGCACACTCGGCGGGCGAGGTGATGCCGATGCTGTTGAGAAAGTCGATGGTCAGGTAGGCATCGAAGGTGACGTTGGTGCCGTCGACCCCGTTGAAATTTACCCCGGCCAATGGCAGTTGTCCGGCATAGGAACCGTTGAGCGCGGCTACATCGCCCCAAAAGCCGTCGGTGCGAAAAACCGCGCCTTGAAAATCATGACTGCCACCGGTCTCGATGATCAGACCAAAGGCCGAGTTCAACGTGGTGCCGGTGCTGTCCGACGCCGAGGCCACCGGGTTGATCGTGGTGGCGGAAAAGGTGAGCTCGCCGGTGCCGCTGTCGAAGGTGTAACCGTTCAGTGAACCGCCGGTGTAGGCAACGTAGCGAGGCAGCGCGGAAAAGCCGGTGAAGGTAAGCGTAAGCGCAGTTCCGATGGTCAGATCGGTGGACGAAAGATCATAACTAGCGGTGCCGACCGGAACCTCTTTGGCAAAACCAAAAACGAATTGCGTGCCGCTTACCGAACCGGCGGCGAACGCGGTGGTCGCATCTGGAGAATTATCGGTGGCAAAAGTACCACCACCATAATTGTAAAACGAATTGCCGGCCCAACTGGAACCCGCGGTTGAAAACGTGATTTGTCCCACGACCGTGGAACTCGCACACAAAACCAGCAGGGTAAGCAAGTGGGGTTTCATGGGATCTTTGCTGCCAAACAATGTGCCCATGTCAATCTCCGCACGCCTCCGCCGTCGGACGCAGCCCAGTGAGGAATGCGACCGGCCCACCGATCTTAACCGCACGCGTGCAGTGAGATCACGCACTCCAAATGTCGCGTCTGGGGAAACAGGTCGAAGGGTTGCACCGCGGTCAACTGATAGCCGGCGGCGAGGAAATGCCGCAGGTCGCGCATCTGGGTCGCGGGGTCGCAGCTCACGTAAACGACCGTGCGCGGACCGAAGGCGAAGAGTTGATTGAGAAACGACTCGTCGCAGCCCTTGCGCGGTGGGTCGATGATGACGGCCGTGTCGGTCGCAGGGAAATCCAACCCGGCAAAGATCGCCGCGGCATCGCCGGCCAGAAACGTGGCGTTGGTGATGCCGTTGGCGGCGGCGTTTTCCATCGCAAACTTCACCGCGGTCGCGCTGATCTCCACCCCCGCCACGCGCTCAAAGGCCCGCGCTGCGCTCAGTGCGAAGAGCCCGCTGCCGCAATAGGCGTCCACCAAAAACCGCGCGCCGCTCGCCGCCGCCTGGTCGCGGACATAACCGGTGAAAGCGGGCAATATGAACGGGTTGTTCTGAAAAAAATCGCGGGCGAGAAAATGGAGGCGGAGTGATTGCGGAGCGCGGACTGCGGATTGCGGATCGGCGTGCTGCGGGATCACCTCATGGATCACCGCATCATAATCCGTGACCACGCCCTCCTCGGCGTGGCGCAGCAGGAGCGTGGCGCCACGTTTGTATTCACCGACGGCGAGTTTGGCCTGCGTCGCGGCGCGGATTTCGGTCAACTTTGCATTGATTTCGGGTGTGGCGATGGGACACGCGGGAACGTCGATAATGTCGAACCGGGTGCCCTGCTTAAGGAAACCGATGGGCATCGTCCCATCCGCCCGCGGCGGATTGAAGTGCGGCGTGATTTTCGACCGGTAGCCGAATTCGCGGGGCGAGCCGATCACCGGCGCGACGGGATGCGTGATGCCCGCCAGGTGCTGCAACAACTCCTCGACCTGGCGCTGTTTCCAATGCAGCTGCTCCGCATAAGCCAGGTGCTGGTATTGGCAGCCGCCGCAGGTGCCGAACAACGCGCAACGCGGCGCGACGCGCTGCGGTGAAGGCGTGAGCACTGCGACCAGATCGGCCTCGGAGTAATTCTTGTGGTTGCGAAACACCCGTGCGCGGACGCGTTCGCCGGGCAACGTGAACGGCACCATGACCACCCAGCCCGCCTGGTCCCTTTCCGCCGGACCACCCAAGACAGTCCCTTCTGCGGCAGCAGCGTCCGTGCGAAAGTAACCTATTAGGTTACTTTCGCCGGTGTCGGCCAGCCGCACGCGGCCGAGGCCCACGCCGCGGTTGGTCAGGGTGTGGATGTCCAATTCCAGCTCGTGATGATACGGGAACGGATAGTCGTTGAATTTTTTCTTTCGGCCCACGGAACACACAGAACACACAGAAGGAGGTGGTAAAAGGAAATTGCTGCCCGGCTTTTCCGTGTTTTCCGTGTGTTCCGTGGGCCACCCTCCCGAAAAGATTACCAGTCTGCAGAATCCCCGCGTGAAACAGCTCGTGAAGCTGCGCGACCGGCGGCCGCGGGACGAGGCAGGCGTGTTTCTGGTCGAGGGATACCGGCAGATCCGCCGGGCGCTGGAAAAAAACGTGGCCCTGACCGAGTTGTATTTTTCGCGCGATTGGTTTCTGGGCGAAAACGAGGACGCGCTGCTGGCGCAGGCGGCGGCGGCGGGCGCGACATTGTTCGAGTTGTCGAAAGACGCCTTTGCCAAGGTGGCCTACCGCGAGCGTCCCGACGGTCTGCTCGCCGTGGCGCCGCAGTGGCACCGCAAGCTGGATGATCTGGCTGTAGCCGGCCGCGGTGAGGCCGGACGTCCAGAACCGGGGTCACCGACCCCGGCTACAGCAAAGGCCCCGTTTCTGCTCGTGGTCGAGGCGATCGAGAAGCCCGGCAACCTCGGCACCATCCTGCGCAGCGCCGACGCGGCCGGTTGCGACGCGGTGATCGTGTGCGACCCGGTGACGGACATCTTCAACCCCAACGTCGTACGCGCGTCGACGGGCGTGCTGTTTTCCGTGCCGCTGGTCGTGGCCGAGAGCCGCGAGGTCCATGCCTGGCTGAAGCAAAACGGCATCCGCACCGCCGCCACCACGCCGCACACCGAGAACCTTTACACGCAAACCGACCTGACCGGTCCGCTCGCGGTGATCATGGGCAGCGAGCAATACGGCCTGAGTGAGTTTTGGATGAAGGAAAGCGACGTGCTTGTGCGCATCCCCATGGCCGGCCAGGCCGACTCGCTCAACGTCGCGATGGCGACGATCATCACGCTGTTCGAAGCGGTCAGGCAGCGGAACGGGTGATGTTGCGTCTCACCGGGTGACGAGCCGGTTGATGAGGACGCGGTAGGCAGGGAGGAGGACGAGGGCCATGGCGAGTTTCACACCGAGGTCGCCGACCGCAAGATGCAGCCAGCTCATCTCCGTGCCGGCAAAGGCCAGGCTGAAGAAGATCGCGGTGTCCACGATCGAGGCGACGCAGGAGCCGATGAACGGCGCCTTCCACCACGACTGCCGCCGGAGCTGGTTGAAGATCGAGACGTCGAGCAGCTGCGACACGATGAACGCCGTGCCCGAGGCCAGCGCGATGCGCAGGGGCGCGAGGATGGCGGAGCTGACCAGCCCGATGGCGAAACCGAGCCAGGCAATGCGCCGGGCGGGCGCCGCGCCAAAGAGGCGGTTGCAGACATCGGTCACGAAATAGGCCACGGGATAGGAGAACGCGCCCCACGTGAGCCACGCGTTGAGCGGGAACTGCACGAGGATGTTCGACAGCAGCACAATGGCGGCCATCGCGAGGGCGGGCAAAAGCAGCGGGCGCAGGTTCATGGGCGGCGGGATTGGGCCTGATACCACGCGATGAGATCAGCGGTACCCTGCGCCATGCTGATGCGCGGGGTGTAGCCGAGATCGCGCTTGGCAGCGGAGATGTCGAACCAGTGGTCGGTGGCGAGTTCCTTGGCGACGAAGCGCGTCATCGGCGGCTCGCCTTTGAGCGACAGCGTGCGCCAGAGCGTTTCGCAAACCGTGCCGACGGCGATCGCGGCACCGAGGGAAATGTGTTTGGTCACGGGTGGGTCACCGAGGGCGGTCAGCAGGTCGTTGATCCACTCCCACAACACCACCGGTTCGTCGTTGGTGATGAAATAGGCGCGGCCGGCCGCGGCCGGCATCTGAGATTTGGGGTTTGAAATTTGTAATTTGCCGAGCGCCAGCTCGGCCAAGAGGTGGGCGTCGACGGCATTGTCGACGTGAACCATGTCCACGCGGTTGCGGCCGTCACCGACGATGCGCAGGCGGCCGGCCTTGGCCAGGGCGAGCACGCGCGGCACGAGATGCGGATCGCCGACGCCCCAGATCAGGTGCGGGCGCAACGCGACGGTGCGCAGCGATTCGTCATTGGCCGCAAGCACCTCGCGTTCGGCGATGGCCTTGGTGAGCGGATAGGGACTCGGGCACGCGGTCGTGAGCGGCAGCGACTCGTCGGCGCCGCGCAGATCACGGCCATGGTAGACCACGCTCGGTGTGCTGGTGTGGATGAAACATTGCACGCCGTGGCGACGGCAGCCTTCAAGCAACGCGCGGGTGCCAAGCACATTGGTGCGGAAAAAATCCTCGTAGCGGCCCCATACGCCGACCTTGGCGGCGACATGAAACACGGTCCCGATGCCGGCACAGGCGGCCGCGACGGCGGCGGTGTCATCCAGCGAGGCGCGGATGAAAACCACGCCGCGTTTTTCCAAGTCCGGCGCGGGCGTGCGGCCGAGCACGGTGACGCTACGGCCCGCGGCGAGCAGGCGCTCGACGAGACGTCGTCCGAGAAAGCCGGTACCGCCGGTGACAAGGGTGGAAGAGTTGACCACGAAACACACGAAACACACGAACGGGGCGGAAGGAAGCCTTTCGTCGACGTCCACTCGCTCATGCTCGTGGCGACTACGGCTAAACTCGCTGGCGGACCTGAACCTACGTGACCTTGTATGCCTTGGCCGTGGCGGCCCAACGCGCGAGTTGGAGGCGGTGGATCTTGGCGTTGTGGCGCACGTCCACGGGGAAGTTGGCGTGAAAATAAAACCGGGCGATGTCGCGCGTGGGCTCATGCGCCACGGCCAGCCGGCGCAACTCGTGCGCGAGGGCGCGGTGATCGAGGGATTTGTCGGCGATGGGCTGCACGACGAGCGCGGGGGTTTGCGCGCCGGGTGAGCCGAGGCCGATGAGCGCGCAGCGGACGACGAACGGATGGAAACGGAAGACCTGTTCGCAGGGCTCGGTGAACAGCGGGCCGGCGGCGGTTTGCACCCGCTCGACCTTGCGCCCGCAGAACCAGAGCCGGCCATCCGCATCGAGGCAGCCGCAATCGCCCATCCGGTGCCAGACCGGCGCGCAAGGCGCGCCGGAAATCCCAAATTCCAAACTGCCAAATCCCAAATTAGCTGAGGCCGACCCTTTGGGATCTGTTCGGGTAGGATTTAGGATTTTTGAAAGTGCAGTGGCTTCGGGCAGGGCGTCGTAGATTTTGGTCACCACGGGACCGCTCACAATGATCTCGCCGATTTCGCCGACGGGGAGTTCGCGCGCCTCGGCCAGCGTGGCGATGGGGCCGTCGGTGAGAGCGATGATCTTGATCGAGATTTCCGGCAGCGGCCGGCCAACGGCCGCGCCTTTGGGCGCGGAAATCCCAAAGTCCAAACGGCCAAATCCCAAAGTCGGAGCGTTGCCGACCGGTTTGGGATTTGGCGTTTGGAAGTTTGTGATTTGCTCGATTTCGCGCTGCGAAATCGAGCTGATGGGCAGCGACTCGGTGGCGCCATAGGGACTGTGCAGTTGGCCGTGGGGCAGCCAGCGCACGGGTTTTTCCCAGAGTGCGGCAGGCACGGGCGCACCGGCGCAGAGCACGCGTTTCATGGTCGGCAGCGTGATACCGTGCGCGAGGCAATGCCGCTGGATTTTCAGCCAGAGCGTGGGCGAGCCGAAGGAGTTGGTGACGTTCTCCTGCCGGATGGCTTGCACGATCTTGGCGGGGTCAACCTGTGCGGGCCGGCGCGGATCGATCTCCGGCACCACGGTGGTCATGCCGAGCGCGGGATTGAAGAGCGCGAAGATGGGGAGCATCGGCAGGTCGATCTCGCCGGGCTCGATGCCGTAGTGGTCACGGATGAGCCGCACCTGGGCCTCGAACATGCCGTGTTCGTAGCACACGCCCTTGGGTGCGCCGGTGGAACCGCTGGTGAACAGGATCGCCGCCAACGCGTCGGCCGCGACGTCGGCAACCGGAAAAGTGTCACGTAATACGTGACACCCGGCTTGGGACGTCAGGCGGGAGGTGAGGGCGGGGCTGACGGGGAGGCGGATTTGGACGGTGGCGAAGGTGCTGAAGAAGAGGCGGCTGATGATTTGGGCGAGCGGAATGCCGAGGAGGGCGCGCGGCCGCGAACGGGCGACGCAGCGCAGGAAACTTTTCAGGCCCATGCCGGGGTCGATGACGATGGGCACGGCGCCGAGCTTGAAGAGTGCGAAGACCGACGCGATGAGCGGCAGGCCCTGCTTGACCATGACAAGGGTGCGGTCGCCGCGGCGCAGGCCGGCGGCCTGCAGGCGGGCGCACCACGCGTCGACCTCGGCATCGAGTTCGCGAAAGGTGAGCGCGAGGTAATCGATGCGGCCGTCGGCGGTGCGGCCGCGGGGGATCTTGAGCGCGGGTTGATCGGGCTGGCGACCGGCCATCAGCGGCAGGTGGCGCGCGATGTTGGCGGAGTCGGGCACGACGGTTGGGAAAAACACCAGACTGGCGCACGGCGGGCCGGCAGACCGCCCGAGCCCGTGGCGTCAGGTTTGCTTGAGTGCGGGTTCGTGGCGCAGGAGATTGGCCTGCCAGGGGAGCAGGATCTCATCGATCGCCCTGGGGGTGCGGGCGATGCGGGCGAGCTGGGCGCGGTTGGCGATCAGGGTGGGCTCGAGGGCGAGTTTTTTGGCCACCTGATCGCGGTCGTGGCGGATGCGATCCTGCAACTCGACCTCCTGTTGGGAAAGCGGAGCATTGTTGGGGTCGCGCGAGCGTTTGCGGCGCGGCAGCGACTGCGGGTCGCGGGCGAGGCCGGCGCGCACGGCGGCGGTGAGCGAACCGATGAGCCGCGGGTGACGTTTGCCGAGGTTGACTCGGGCAAGAATGGCCGCCTCGGATTCGCCGGACTCGGCGTCGTTGGCGATCTGAAGGAGGAGCTTGTTGCCGCAGACCTTGAACGGAGGTGTGTCGAGCCGCTCGGCCTGTTGCTGGCGCCAGTGCCAGACGGCGTGGAGCACGCCAAGGCCGGCGCCACGGAGGCGTTCGCTGTGACCGATGCGCCAGTCGTTTTCGTCGGGCGGGGTAAAACCGGTGAGGCCGGCCTCGATCTGGGCCTCGCATTGCTGGCGGAGCCAGTCGAGCCGTTTGAGCTTGGTCAGCTCGCGGGTGAGGATGTCGCGCAGGGCGGGCAGGTGCCAGACGTCGAGCGCGGCGTAATCGAGCATTTTCTGCGTGAGCGGGCGCTTGGACCAGTTGGCCTTTTGGGAGTCCTTGGAGAGTTTGACGCCGAAATGGTCCTCGAGGAGCGAGGCGAGGCCGACGCGGGGGCGGTTGAGCAGCTGGGCGGCGAGCATGGTGTCGAACATGCTCTTGGGCCGGAACCGGCAGAAATCGTGCAGCAGGCGGATGTCGAAATCGCTGCCGTGCATGATCAGGTGCTTCTGCGCGAGGCGCGACCAGAGGGCGTCGAGCTTGAGCGGGGCGAGCACGTCGACCATAAAGACTTCCTTGCCGACCAGGAACTGGAGCAGGCAGACGCGCGTCTTGAAATGATACATGTTGTCGGCCTCGGTATCGAGGGCGACCTCGTCGACCCGCTCGAGGGCGGCGAGCAGCGGCGCGAGCTGGTCGGGCTGCTCGATGAGGGCGTAGGCGGGTGGGCGGGAACTCACTTTGACCTTCAGCAAACGACGCAATGCAACGGGAAGGAAGCGGGAAATCATGTTCAGGCCCAGGCGCTCAGAAAGGAATCGATCAGCACAGGCAGATCGTGGCTGTAGCCGCCTTCGAGGATGGCGGCGGCGGGCAGGCGGCTCTCGTGCAGCCAGGCGCCCAGGGTGGCAAAGTCTTCGGTTTGCAAGGTCATCTCGGTGATCGGGTCATGCTCATAGGCATCAAATCCCGCCGATACCAGCACGAGTTCGGGGCGGAAGGCGAGCACGGCTTCCCACGCGGCACGCAGCGCCTGCAGGTGTTGGGCGCGCGGCGTGTGCGGTGCGACGGGCCAGTTGCGGCAGTTGTCGGAGCTCTGCGTGCCGGTGCCGGGATAACCAGGGTATTGGTGCACAGAGGTGAACAGAATGCCGTCGCGGTGGCGCAAAATGGCCTCGGTGCCGTTGCCGTGGTGCGCGTCAAAATCCCACACGGCCACGCGGGCGACGCCCTCCCGGCGCGCGTGCAAGGCGGCGATGGCGATCTGGTTGAGGTAGCAGAAACCCATCGCGCGATCCGCCGTGGCGTGATGGCCGGGCGGACGCATGAGGGAGAAAACCTTTTCGCCGCCACGCGCGGCGGCGACGGCCTCGAGCGCGGCACCAACCGCGCGGCGGGCGTGATCGGCGATGCCTTCGAACCAAGGCGTGTCGGCGTCGAAATCGGGCGGGCGCTGCAGGCGCTGCAAATGGGCCGGGGTGTGCGCGAGCGCGAGGGCGGCATCCGGCGCGGCGGCAGGCACGCGCCAGGTCCAGTCGGGATGGGCGGCCTGCAGGTGGGCGACGCTCCGGGTGACGCGCGCCGGTTGCTCGGGGCGCATCGAAGAGCCGTAGTCGGCGCATTGCGGGTCGTGGAGGATGAGCATGAGATGATCGCTCTCGTTCTTCGTTATCCTAATCGTTCTCCTTACTTCCGCCCCAACAGGAGAACGAGAATGATTACGAGAACGAGAACGATTTTGCTTAAAACACCAACCCGGGGCAAACTGCGGGCATGAAAGTGGTCGTGCTCTGTTCCGGCGGGATGGATTCCGTGACTGCGCTCCACTGGGCGCGGCGGGAGCATGCCGTCGTAGCGGTGGTGAGTTTTGACTACGGGGCGAAGCACAACCACCGCGAGCTGCCCTTGGCGGCGGAGCACGCGGCGGCGTTGGGGGTGAGACATGAGGTCATCGCGCTGGATTTTATGGACCGGCTGTTTGCCTCGGATCTGTTGAAAAGCGGCGGGGAGATTCCCGAGGGGCATTACGAGGCGGAAAACATGAAGCAGACGGTGGTGCCGTTCCGGAACGCGATCATGCTGAGCATCGCGGGCGGATTCGCGGAGAGTGTCGGGGCGGAGG
Organism: Opitutaceae bacterium; assembly: GCA_019455245.1. Taxonomy (GTDB): domain Bacteria; phylum Verrucomicrobiota; class Verrucomicrobiia; order Opitutales; family Opitutaceae; genus Cephaloticoccus. Next base: position 11,307 of record JACFMR010000023.1, on the reverse strand, counting down.
GGCTGGTCATTGCGGCGCACGGCGGGGACCACGCGATCTATCCGGACTGCCGCGAGGAGTTCATGCAGGCGATGGGCGAGACGTTGCGTCTGGGAACCTACGCGAGGATTCGGTTGCTGCGGCCGTTCATCGCCATGACCAAAGGCGACATCGTGACGGAAGGGACGCGGCTGGGCGTGGATTTTGCCCGCACGTGGTCGTGCTACAAGGGCGGCGAAGTGCACTGCGGCCGGTGCGGCACCTGCGTGGAACGGCGCGAAGCGTTTCAATTGGCGGGCGTGACCGATCCGACGGAGTATGCCGCCGAAACCCGGGGTTAATGGCATGCTGATTTCCGAACTATTTCATTCGTTGCAGGGCGAGGGCGAGCTGGCGGGTGTACCCTCGGTTTTCGTGCGCACCAGCGGCTGCAACCTGCGCTGCAACTGGTGCGACACGCCCTACGCGTCGTGGAATCCCGAAGGCAAACCGCGGACCATCGAGCAAATCGTGGCGGCGGTGCAGGATCATCCGTTGACGCGGCATGTGGTGCTGACCGGCGGCGAGCCGATGATCGCGCCGGAAATCCGCGAGCTGGCGACCGAGCTGAAACTGTTGGGTTACCACATCACGATCGAAACGGCGGCGACGGTGGCCCCGGGCGGCATCGCGTGCGACCTGGCGTCGCTTTCGCCCAAACTGCTCAACTCGGCGCCCGACGACCGGCTGAGCCTGTCATGGCGGCGCAAGCACGAGTCGCTGCGGTGGCAGCCCGCGGTAGTGCGGGAATGGGTCGATGCCCATGATTGCCAGTTCAAGTTTGTGGTCACCAAGCCCGAGGATGTGGATGAGTTGGAAGGCATGCTGGCAACGCTGGACCGCGAGATTCCACGACACCGGATCCATTTGATGCCGGAAGGGGTGACACGCGGGACCCTGCGCGAGCGTGCGGCGTGGCTGCCGGAATTGTGCCTGCGCCGCGGGTATCGCTATGCGCACCGGCTGCACATCACTCTCTTCGGCAACAAGCGCGGCACATGAATACGGTGCTCCACCGGCTGGCGGCTGATGTGCAGCCTCCCCGGAAGCTGTCCGAGGAACTGGCGGAGCTGTTGGTGCGGCTGGGCACGCGGCCGGTGACGCTGCGCGAGGTCATCTACGTGCTGCGGGGCCGGGCCTACACGCTGTTGCTGATCCTGCTGTGTCTGCCGTTTCTCACCCCCCTGCCCCTGCCGGGCCTGTCGACGCCGTTCGGGCTGGCGATCGCGTTCATCGCGCTGCGGCTTGCCTTGGGGCAACGTCCGTGGTTGCCCAAAAAACTGCAGCGCAAGGAGCTGCCGGCGGATTTCTTTGCCAAGGTTTTCCGGTTCTCGGCGCGGGTGATCCGGGTGATCGAAACCTTTCTGCGTCCACGAATGGCCATGATCAGCACGCCCGGGACGCTGCTGCGCGTGCATGCGCTGGTGATGCTGGTGGCCGCGCTGGCGTTGATGCTGCCGCTGCCGATCCCGTTCAGCAATTCGTTGCCGGCCTGGACGGTCCTGCTGCTGGCCGCAGGCATGCTGGAGCGCGACGGACTTTTCATTCTGCTCGGTTACGGCATGTTCGTTCTGACCACGCTGTATTTCGTGCTGTTGGGCGAGGCGGCGGAGCACCTGGCCGCGCTTTTGCTGCAACGGTTCGGCGGCTGAAGCCACAGCGTCAACGCGGCCGGATCAAGTTGCCGCCGGCGGCGGGGTCGACTTCGGGGTCAGCAACAGCGAAAGAATGACAGATGCGCCGATGAGCGTGCCGATGATGCCGAGGGACCAGCCGATGGGGAACTTGCCGCCGAAGGCGTCGTTCAGCCATACCATCTTGAGGCCGACAAAGACGAGCACGAGGCCGAGACCGTATTTGAGGAAGCGGAACTTGTGCATCACACCCGCCAGCATGAAGAACATCGCGCGCAGCCCGAGGATGGCGAAGACGTTCGAGGTGAAAACGATCAAAGGCTCCTTGGTCAGCGCAAAGATGGCCGGCACACTGTCGACGGCGAAGACGATGTCGGTGAGCTCGACGAAGGCGAGGCACACAAACAGCGGGGTGGCGTGGAGCACACCGTTCTTGCGGAGAAAAAATTTCTGTCCCTCGAGCGTGGGCGTGACCGGCAGCAGTTTGCGCAGGAGACGGATCAGCGGGTTTTTCTCCGGCTCGATGGGTTTTTCCGGCGCAAAGAGAATCTTGAAACCCGTGAGGATGAGGAAGGCGCCGAAGGCCCAAATCACCCAGTGGAACTGCATCAGCACGGCGCCGAGGCTGATGAAGATGACGCGGAAAACCAAAGCGCCGAGGATGCCGTAGAAAAGCACCCGGTGCTGGAATTTCGCCGGGATCGCAAAATAGCCGAACACCACGACGAACACGAAGATGTTGTCCACCGAGAGCGATTTCTCGACGACGTAGCCCGTGAGATATTCCAGCCCCGTCTGTTTGGCCAACGCCATGTGATCGAGGCCGACCAGCCGCGGATCGAGCGGAAATTTGTAAAGCGCATACTGGTAGAGGCCCCAGCCAAAGACCAGGGCGAGGCTGACCCAGACGACGCTCCAAGCCAGCGCCTCCCGGAAGCCCACCTCGTGCGCCTCGCGGTGGAACACCCCAAGATCGAGCGCGAGCATGCCGAGCACGAACAGGGTGAAAAGGCCGTAGAACCACCAGTAGTCGGCAAAGGGAAAAAGGAGGATCGAATCCATCGACGGAAAGCGTGAAGCATTCGAACTGCTCCCGGCGCCCGCAAGCATCCGGCCGGTGGAATCCGGCGCAAAGATTCCACCGGAGGGCCCAAGGACGGCCGGCCACAAGTGAATCAGCCGGACTTATGCCGTCGGGCTGCGATGAAAGCCGGGCGCGGACAAGCCGCGCCCCTGCATTTCAACCGCACGGGTGCGGATCAGAACTCGTCGAAGGCGATCTGCTGCGGAGTAACGCCGAGACCGGCGAGCATGGTGGTGCAGGCCTTGATCATCTGCGGAGGACCGCAGAGGTAGAACTCGACGGCCGACGGATTGGGGTGATCCCGGAGGTATTGATTGAGCACGACCTCATGGATGAACCCGGTGGCACCGGTCCAGTTGTCCCCGGGCAGCGGCGACGAGAGCGCGAGATGAAAGCTGAAGTTGGGATGCTGTTGCGCGAGGGTCCCGAAGTAGTCGGCGTAGAAGATTTCCTGCCGCGAACGCGCGCCATACCAATAGCTGACCTTGCGGTGGGTTTTCTCGGTTTCGAAAAGATGTGTGAGGTGCGCGCGGAGCGGGGCCATGCCGGCGCCGCCGCCGATGTAGACGGCTTCCTTTTGTGTGGGCTTGAGGTGAAAGTCGCCGAAGGGGCCGATGGCGGTGACCGTGTCGCCGGGCTTCAGGCTGAACATGTAGGCCGAACCCACGCCGGGCGGGCAGTCCTGACCGGGCGGCGGGGTGGCGATGCGGATGTTGAAACGCAGGTGGGCCTCGGTGGCGGCGTTGCTGGCGAGCGAGTAGTTGTTGCGGCGACCGGGTTGCGGGTTGGCGGCGACGAGATCGAAGATGTGCTGGGCGCGCCAGACGGTGGCGTAAGGCTCGGGGATGTCGAATTCGGCAAACCGGATTTCAGCGTAGGCGGGGATGTCGAACTGGAGGTAGTCGCCGGGGGTGAACGCGGGGCGCGACGCAGCGTCAGCGGGTTCGAGCACAAGTTCCTTGATGAACGTGGCGACGCTGCGGTTGGAAACGACGCGGAAGGTGAAGGTCTGCGGTTCGCGCGCGCCGGCGCCGCCGGGCCGGCGGAGGTTGAGCCAGAGCCGGCCGACGCGTTCCTCCAAGGGATAGGTGGCGAGGCCGCGGCAGACGGGCGGGCGCGCGGGCGAACCGTCGGCGAGGTTGAAGCGGCCGTTGTGCTTGGGGCACTCGATGATCTTGCCCTTCACCAGACCGTCGGCGAGGTGGGTGTTGCCGTGGGTGCACACGCCGTCGGTGGCGTAAAGCCGGCCTGCGTCATCGCGGCAAAGCGCATAGGTCTTGTGACCGTGGTCGAAGCGGATGACGTCCTCGCGGCCGAGATCGGCGGCGGCGCAGATCTCGATCCAGCCCTCGGCGTCGGGTTGAGCATCGGCGCGGCCGACCGCGGATTCGGGCTGGCGTGCCGGCGGCGGCGGGAGTTTGCGGCGCACGTAATGGCCGGGGTCCTTCACCTGGCGCAGGACGGTGGGGATGATCTCGCGAAAGGCCTCGGCGATGCTGCCGTAGGGTTTGGGCATGTCGTGCTTCACCAGCGCGTGGAGGCGCGGGAGGTTGTGATACGGCACGAGCGGGAACATGTGGTGCTCCACGTGGTAATTCATGTTCCAATACAGATACCGGTGGACCGGGTTCATGTAGACCGTCCGGCAGTTGAGCCGGTGATCGAGGACGTTTTCGGCGAGGCCGGCGTGCTGGGTGTAGCCGTAGATGAGCATGAGCCAGGTACCGAAGAGGTTGGGCAGACCGACGAACAGCAGCGGCAGAATGCTTTGCGTGTAGAGCGACAGCCCGATGAAGGTCGCGTAAATGAGGACGTAGATCCGCGCGCGGAAGTAGATCTTGGGGAACTCGCTTTCGGGGATGTAGGTTTTCTCGTCCGGCAGCATGCGGCCGGCGGCGTGGTTGAGGATCTGCGTGAAATATTTTTGGTAAACCGGCAGGTTGAAGATCCCGAGGAACATCCGCCGGAGATTGGGCGGACGCGGCACAGCAATCTCGGGATCGCGGCCGACAATGATGGTGTCGCTGTGGTGGCGGGTGTGGCTCCAGCGCCAGAGGACGGACTCGCGCATGACCATGAACGAGGCGACCTCGTAGAGGGCGCGGTTCATCCAATCGGTCCTGAACGCGGTGCCGTGCTCGGACTCGTGCCAGCGCGAATCAGAGGTCGAGGCGTAAAGCGTGGCGTAAATGAAATACGGCAGGGCGGCCCACCACGAACCCCAGAGCGCCCAGGTGGCCCAGCCGCTGCCGGCCAGGAGCGCGAACCAAAGCACGGTGTCGCGAATGGCCGGGCCGTCGCGGCGTTCGAGGAGCTTGCGCATCTCGGCCCGCGGCACGGGGCATTGATACCAATCGGCCTCGGCGAGGCCGCGCTCAATGGCGGCGGCGGCGTTGAGACCGGTCAGGGAGTAATCGAGATGTGGGGGAGGTGAGGCGAGCGTGGCGGTGGGGTGGTCGTCACTCATGAGGGAACGGGTGATTATGAGGTGGAGAAAGCGTAAACGGTGGTGCGGCGCTGCGGCGTGCCGGGATGCACGAGGATGTCGCCCAGGTCGGGACGGTGCGCACCGTCGGGATAACCCTGACATTCGAGGCACAGGCCGGCGTGCGGTCCGTAGGTGCGGCCGGACTTGCCCATGAGGGTGTCGTCGAGCGAGAGGCCGGTATAGAACTGCAGGCAGCAGTCGTTGGTCAGCACCCTGAGGACGCGACCGGAGGCGGGATCGCGCACGGTGGCGACGAGTTCGGGTTGGGCGCAGGCGGTGGCGCGCATGAGGTAGTTTTCGCCGTGAGAACGATAGATGCCGGGCAGCGCGTCACCCAAGCGGCGGGCCGTGGTGAAATCGTTGGCGGTGCCGGCGACCGGGGCGCGGCGGCCGGACAGGGTCATGCGATCATCGGCGGCGGGGATGTATTCGCGGGCGAGAATCTGCACCTCATGATCGGCCACGCTGCCGCTCCCCTCGCCTGCCAGGTTGAAATAGGTGTGCTGGGTCATCGACAGCGGGGTCACGCGGTCGGTGGTGGCCTCGGAGTCGATGATGAGCTCGTTCTGCGCGCTCAGGGTGTAGGTGATGGCGATGTCGAGGTTGCCGGGGTAACCCTCCTCGCCGTCGGGACTGTGATAGGTCAGGCGCAGCGAATCGGCGCCATCGGGCCGTTTGACAGGTTCGGCGCGCCAGACGCGTTTGTCGAAACCGACAAGACCGCCGTGGAGATGATTGGGCGGGTCGTTGCACACGAGGTGGCGGGTTTCACCGGGGAGAACCAGCGCGCCCTTGGTGATGCGGCCGGCGACGCGGCCAACCAATGCGCCGAAAAACGGATGGCCGGCGGCATAGGGCGCGAGACCGTTGAACCCGAGCACGACATCCGCGAGGGCGCCCTGGCGGTCGGGCATGCGCAGGGCGGTGATGATGCCGCCGTAGGTGATGACGTCGAGGGAGGCGCCGGCGGCGTTGGTGAGCGTGTAAAGCTCAACGGCGGCACCGGAGGGCAGTTGGCCAAAGGGGCGTGATTTCATGATGGGAGGATTGGTGGACGGGAGCGGAAGCGCGGCGATCAGGGGTGCTTCTGCCAGTCGAGCTTGTGCTGGTCGATCCAGCGATAGTGGTCGGCGTATTGCAACGCAGCGGAGGAGGATTCGTCGAGAATGACGGTGGCGCGCGGGTGCATCTGCAACGCGGACGCAGGGCACATGGCGGCGAGCGGGCCCTCGATCATGTTGACGACGGCGAGCGCCTTGGCGGGCCCGAAGGCGAGGAGCAGGCAGCGGCGCGCGTCGAGGATGGTGCCGACGCCCATGGTGATGGCGTGCCGGGGCATGGCCTCCAGCGAACCGAAGACCTCGCTGTTGTCGCGCAAGGTTTGTTCGGAAAGGATCTTGATCCAGGTGCGCGAGCGGAGGGAGCCGGTGGGTTCGTTGAAACCGATGTGGCCGTTGCGGCCGAGGCCGAGCAGTTGCAGGTCGATGCCGCCGGCGTCGGCGATTTTGCGTTCATACGCGCGGCATTCCGCATGCAGGTCGGCGGCGGTGCCATCGGGCACATGGGTCTGGCGCCGGTCGATGTTGATGTGGCGGAAAAAATGCTCGTCCATGAACCACCGGTAGGACTGCGGGTGCGTGGCGGGAAGGCCGACGTATTCGTCGAGGTTGAAGGTGGTGATGCGGCTGAAATCGAGGCCTTCCTCGCGATGCAGGCGGATCAGTTCCTGGTAGAGCCGCAGCGGGGTGCGGCCGGTGGCGAGGCCGAGGACGGCGGCGGGCTTTTCGCGCACGAGTTTGGCGATGATCCTGGCTCCAAGCAGACAGCCGGCTTCCTGACTCTCACGGATGAGGATTTCCATGCGGGCGAGGCTACAGGAAGCCGCGGCGGCATAGAATCCGAAAGTGCGGCATAGCGTGCCCGGAAAATGCATTTGAACCGGGCAAATCCGGCGGGATAGTCGAAGCCCATGCGCGCGAACGTGATGAAGCGTCTCATGATCTGCGGGGCGATGCTGATCGGATGGGCCGGGATGAAGGCGCAGGACCGCGTCAAATTGGATCAACAGCCCGTCCCACTGTATCAGGCGCAACCGGGATATCCTTATCACGCCCGAATACTGGGATTGGAGGGCGAGGTGGTGATCGAGTTTATCGTGATGAGCACGGGGGAAGTAACCCAAGCGAAACCGGTGCGCTACACGCATCCGATCTTCATCGAGCCGACACTGTTTGCCGTCAATCGGTGGATATTCAAACCGGGCCGGCACAACGGCAGGCTGGTGAACTCGCGAATGCAGGTGCCGATCTATTTCCAGTTGCACGGCGATTCGACCGACGACGCCCCGCTGCCGGACAACAGCCCGCTCCGACCGGTTTTTCAGGTGGCACCGCAGGTTTCCCGGGATGACGCGGCCGGAATGGTGGGCGGCGAAGTCGTGCTGAGTTTCAAGGTGCAAACCAACGGTCTGGCGACGGACGCACGCGTGGTGTCTTCCACGGATCCGCGTTTGGAAGCGCCGGCCTTGGCCGCGATTGCCCAATGGCTGTTTATGCCGGCCCGCAAGGACGGGCAGTGGCTTGAACAGCGCGCCACCATACCGATCGTCTTTGAGGCCATGGATGCGGTGACCGCCGCAACGGCGCCGGCCGCTCCGGCCGGGAAGCCAACCGTAATCATGCCGACCGGAGCGGTGTATCCCTTTGCCGAATTGGTGGCGAATGAACGCGCAACGGTGACCGGCACGGTGCGTTTTGATGCGCTCGGTCGGGTCGAGGCGGTGGAGTGGCAGAGCGACGGACCGAAAACCTATCACCGTTCCATCGAGGCCATGCTCGACGCCATGGAAACCTGGTCCGATGCGGCTGCAGGCACCTACGAGTGGCGATGGGATTTTCATCCGTACGACGGTGACGTGCGCATCAATGACCCCGCGGCGGCCATCCTTAAGCGTCTGCGGGTGGAGGGAGAAAAGGCGGATTTTGCCGGCGAGGCAGATTTGGATGCGCCGTTGCAGATGGTGCTGCGCCGCGAGCCTGTTTTTCCCACCCGCGTGACGCCGGCGGTGAATTCGGGTGAAGCCGTGGTGGAGTTTTTTGTCGATGAGTCCGGCCACGCCCACTTGCCACGCATCGTGTCAGCCTCGGAGCCCGCTTTCGGTCCTGCGGCCTGTCAAGCCGTGGCCGGCTGGCGGTATGATCCCCCGCGAAGGAACGGCAAACCCACCGTGGTGCGGATGCAGGTGGCGTTGTCGTTCGGGCGTGATTGATCCCACTGTTGCGGGTCAGCGCTTCACGCGTGCGCGCAATTTTTTAATCTCCGGGCTGAGTGCGGGGCAGGTGCCGCCACCGCAGCCGCGGTTGGGATCATGTCGCAGGGCGCGCCGGACCAGCCAGACGGCGGTGAGGGCCACCACCGCGAGGGCGAGCAAGGTCTGGATTTCCGCGGGCATGATTTCAGAAACCGAGCGCACGCCCGGTTTGATAGACAATGAAGCACAGGATCCAGGCGGTGCCAGTCATGTAGGCGATTTGAAACAGGGGCCATTTCCAGGAGCCCGTCTCGCTGCGCACCACGGCCAGCGTGCTGACGCACTGCATGGCAAAGACGTAGAAAATCATCAGGGTAAAGCAGACCAAGGGTGTGAAAAGCTGCCGTCCGTCCGGCCAGGTGGCCTTGGCCAGTGCATGGCGCAGCGGCGTGGTGTCTTCCTCCGGATCAGTGGTGTTGAAGACCACCCCCATGGTGGAGACGAAGACCTCGCGGGCGGCAAAGGAGGTGATGAGGCCGATGCCTATCTGCCAGTCGAAGCCGAGCGGCTCGATGGCGGGCTCGATGAAATGGCCGGCCTGCCCGGCGAAGCTTTGCGCGAGTTGCTCGCCCGGCAGAACATCATCCGGCGCCTTGGGGTAGGAAGAAAGAAACCAGAGCAGGATGGAGATCGCGAGGATGATGGTGCCGGCGTTTTTGAGAAAGTCCCCGGCGCGGTCGAGCATGTGCCGCACCACATCGAACAGGACGGGGCGACGGTACGGCGGCAGCTCCATCATCATGGGCGAAGGGTCGCCCTTGAGCAGGGTGCGGCGAAACAGCCAGGCGAAGGCGAACGCGCCGACGGTGCCGAGAGCATACATGAAAACCATGAGGCCGACCTTGGTCAGCACGGGCACACGATCGCCGGGCACGAGGGCGGCGATCATCAGCAGATAAACCGGCAGCCGCGCGGAACAACTCATCAACGGAGCCACCAAGATGGTGACGAGCCGGTCCTTGCGGTCCTCGATGGTGCGGGTGGCCAGAATGCCGGGAATCGCGCACGCATAGGAACTGAGCAGCGGGATGAACGACTTGCCGTTGAGCCCCACGCGGCTCATCACCCGGTCCATGATGAAGGCGGCGCGCGCCATGTAGCCGGTGCTCTCGAGCAGGCCGACGAAGAAAAACAGGATGAGGATCTGAGGCAGAAAGATGACAACGCCCCCCACCCCGGCGATGGCGCCGTCGGTGATGAGATCGCGCAGGTCGCCCGGTGCCATGGTGGCCTTGACCCAGTCGGCCAGCTGCGCGATGCCGGCGTCGATCCAGTTCATCGGGTATTCGGCGAGCGTGAAAATGCCGAGGAACAGCAGCGTCATCACGCCGCCGAGCACGAGCCAACCCCACCAGGCATGGGTGACCACGGCGTCGATACGGTCGCTACGACTGAGGGTATGGCGGTCGGCCTTGCATTCCATGACCTCGGCACAGAGACGGGCGATGGCCTCGTAACGGGAGTTGACCAAGGTGCCGGCCCAATCGGTGCCGGCGGTGGTCCAGCGCTGGCTCCACTGCTGGAGAATCGCAGCCGTGTGATCGTGCAGCGGCGTGGAACCGGCCACGCGCACGGAGTCGTGGTCGGTGAGGAGCAGCAGCGCTTCCGCCCGCGCGATCAGGGGGGACTTGCCGTCGTTTTCGACCAGTGAGGCCTGCAACTCGGCGACGGCGGGGGCGACGGCCGCGGGCACATCCCACGCGTGACGCGAGAGCGGCAGATCAGTCCGGCTCATGGCCACCCGCAGTTCGACCAAACCGCGTCCGTTGTGGGCTTCGCAAGCGATGACGGGGATGCCGAGTTCGCGCTCCAACCGCGCGACGCGCACGGTGATGCCGGCCTGGGCGGCGACATCCATCATGTTCAAAACAAGGATGACCGGCCGGCCGAGATCGAGGATCTGGTGAACGAGATAGAGGTTGCGCTCCAGATTGCTGGTATCGACGACACAGAGGATGCGATCAGGCTGCGGCGTGTCGTTGCGCCGGCCGAGGAGTACGTCGCGCGTGACAGCCTCATCGGGCGAGCGGGCGGCGAGCGAATAGGATCCCGGCAGATCGATGACGGTCATCGGCGTGCCGTGCTGCGACCAGGTGGTGCCGATTTTCTTTTCGACCGTGACGCCGGGATAATTGCCGACCTTTTGTTTCAGGCCGGTGAGGGCATTGAAGAGCGTGGTCTTGCCGCTGTTCGGATTGCCCACCAAGGCGAAAACCGGTTGGCGCGAAGGCGTGACGGTACTCGCGGTGGAAGTGATATGCGAAGGCAGCGCCATGGGTTCAGGTCAGACCAAGAAAATCAGACCGGTGCTCGCGACATGGCAAGAGGCGCGCGATGGATGGCGGGCGGGCGCGGCCATGCGGCGAAATCAGCAGCCGCTCGAAATGGGGGCGACCAGAATGTTGCGGGCGGCACCGTGGCTCAGCGCGATGCGAACGCCGTTGACCTGACACAGGATGGTCTCCGTGCCGGAGACTTTCTTGATGAGGGTTGATTCACCAAAACCCATTTCCCGCACGCGTTGGCAAAACTGGGCGTCGCCGGCCAAGGCCTGCACCCGACCGGAACCGCCGGCCGGTAATTGGCAGAGCGGCAGGTGGGGCGAGGGAATATGCGGGGATAAAGACATGGCGGTGAACGCAAACCAGATGAATGAGACTCAGTTTCAATGTCAATCCGCGCGGCAGGAGTGTTTTGCAATTAACCGCCAATCAGGATATTAACCCGGATATTGCATGAAGGCGGTGTTGCGGCACGGAGGGGCGGTCGGAAG
>JACFMR010000094.1 GCA_019455245.1 Opitutaceae bacterium | reverse complement strand
CTGTTTGTGCCGATAATCTATTTAATAACGGAAAAAATGTGCGTTGTTGACCGCTGGGTGGGTTGCCGGAAGCCGAAGGTTCGACTCCGTCGGTGGCGGTCAACAGCGCATATTTCAACCCCATTTCTGATTGATAACGTTCTATGGCGGTTCACGAAGAATTTTCACGGTATATTTATGGCCGCGGGCGGCAATACTGCCGATAACATGGAGAATATGTATTTGTCTGTACAACTCAACAGGAGATTAGCATGTTGAGTCAAACCACTTTAAAAAATAATGGACGGCAGCGGGTAGAAAAAAGAGAAAGCTGGAAAATTCTGCTGGTTGATGACGATCAGCACAACCACAGAATGATCCGGCTTTTTCTTAGAAAATTTACTTTTGAGGGACTCCCGCTTGAGTTTGTGTCGGCCTACTCCGGGGCCGAAGCCAAAACCTTGATCCAGCAGCACCCCGATACGGCTCTGATTTTTTTGGATATGGTGATGGAAGAGCTTGACTCTGGCCTGCGGGTGGCGGATTTTATTAGAAACGACCTTGGCAACACGCTGGTGCGCATTGTTATGCTCACCGGCCAGTCGCAATATCGCACCGAAGAGGACGTTATTACCGGGTATGACATCAACGATTACCGGCTCAAAACCGAGTTTTCCCGGCAAAAACTTACCACCACGGTACTTACCTCGCTGCGTTCCTACCGTGATCTGATCACCACCGAAACCAGCCGGCACGAACTGGCCGAGCTGTCAACTCGTCTGGCGGCGCGTTCTGCGGAACTTGAGCTGTTAAACCATCAGCTTAAAATTGAAATTACCCGCCGCGAAAAAGCGGAACAGGCTTTATCCCACCAATCCACCAAAAATGAAATCGATCTGAGCGCGGCCACCATTTTGGTTGTTGACGATGATGCTATTAGCCGCAAAATGTTACAAACTGCCCTGTCACACAACGGCTATCAGGTGAGCACCGCGGCCAACGGCGAAGTTGCCCTGCAACAAGCTTTTGC
>JACFMR010000022.1 GCA_019455245.1 Opitutaceae bacterium | reverse complement strand
TTCCGACCGCCCCTCCGTGCCGCAACACCGCCTTCATGCAATATCCGGGCTAGCTCTTCAGCCAAAGGTATGTGGCCGCGTTTAATTTGACCGATATAATCGGTGATGATCGCGTCCCAACGGCGGGCGAGATCTGAATTCATTGCCACTAAACCATCACGCCCCCACCGGGTGCCAGGTGGTCTTGAACTCGATGAAATCGCGGATCGCGTAAAGGTCCTGGGCCTGCCCGGAGAGCCAGTCGGTCTTTGCGTCGGCGAAGTGCACGCGCTTCACGCTCTCCGCCGCGCCGAGGCGCAGCGTCTTGCGGTCCTCCGCACCCACCGCCGCGCTGAGGCCGCGCAGGTGCGTGTGCGTCGCGAAAGTCGGCACCAACTCCTGGCGGAAACCGGTGAGCAGGTTGACCACGCCGCCGGGCAGGTCGCTCGTCGCCAGCATCTCGCCGAGCAGAATCGCCGGATACGGATTCGTCTCTGAGACCTCCGCCACGACCGTGTTGCCGCTCACGATGACCGGCGCGACGAGTGAAATAAGACCGAGCAGCGCGGGCGTGTCCGGGGCAATCACGCCGATGACACCCATCGGCTCCGTGACGGTAAAATTGAAGTGCGGCGAGGCCACGGGGTTCACGTTGCCGAGCACCTGTTCGTATTTGTCAGCCCAACCCGCGTAATAGATGAGCCGGTCGGAACAGGCATCCACCTCCTTGGTCGCGGCGGCCTTGGTCGCGCCAAAGAGCACGAGGGTATCGATCAACTCCTGCCGCCGGGCCTCGAGCATTTCACCGAGCCGGTAAAGGATCTGGCCGCGGTTGTAGGCGGTGCGTTTGGCCCAGCCCGGACCGGCCTTGGCCGCGGCCTCGACCGCATTGCGCAGGTCCTTGCGCGTGCACTGCGGCATGTTGGCGACGAAATTTCCTCTCGCATCATTCAACGGAAACGTGCGCCCGCTCTCGGAGCGGATGAACGCGCCGCCGACATAGGGCTTGGGGGTCTTGGTAATGGGTAGACGCATGCGGATACGGGTTGAAACGGAGCGTTTATGTTGCGGTGCCGTGCGGACAATGAGGCAGATCAGCGGATCACAAATGCAGTGATAATGGCCAGGAGCACGAAGAAGGTGACAACGAGCCAAAGCGTGTCACGAGAGGTGCGCGGTGCCGGTCTGTGCGTGGGTTCGTCGTCGAACGCCGAATCCGGCAGATCGAGTCCGTCGTAGCGCGTGGTGTCCTCGTCCCAGCCAGAGCGTTCGTCCGCCCCGCAGCCCGGGCAGGCGCGCGCGCCGCGCGGCACGCTTTCGCCGCAAACGGGGCACTCGATGGGAGGAGTGAATGCTTTGTTAACCACAGATGGACACAGATTCACACAGATGAGTTAGAGAATCACTCGCTCCCATTCGAGCTTGGGTCGCCGGAAATTAATGATGAGACCAATCCTCAGTCCGGTGATGCGAAGATAATTCATCATCTGACCGCGTTCTACGTCCGTAATCCGCTCGATTACCTTGGCATCCACCACCACCGCTGCCGCCACAATCATGTCGGGAATATACTCCCCAACCTTCACTCCTTTGTAGGTTACTGGAAAATTACGCTGCTGATCACAGGCCAGCCCTTTGAGGCCGAATTCGACCATCAGCGCGTTCTCGTATGGCTTTTCATGCAATCCGGCCCCCAGTCCATTCAAAACCTCCATGGCACAACCGATGATGGCGAACGTCAGCTGAGCGTGAGGTCCGTCATATCTGTGTGCATCTGTGTTCATCTGTGGTTCAAATCCGACTCACACCAGTTTGCAGTAATCGAGGAGGCCCTGGCGGCCGCCTTCGCGACCGAAGCCGGACTCCTTGTAGCCGCCGAAGGGCGACGTGGGATCGAACTTGTTGTAGGTGTTGGCCCAGACGACACCGGCCTTCAGCTCCGTGCTCAGCTTGAGGATGCGCGAACCCTTGTCGGTCCACACGCCGGCGCTCAGGCCGTAGGCGGTGTTGTTGGCCTTCTCGACCGCCTCGTCGAGCGTGCGGAAGGTGAGCACGCTGAGCACGGGTCCGAAAATCTCTTCGCGCGCGATGCGATGGCTCATGCTGACGCCGGAGAACACCGTCGGGCGGAAGTAGTAACCCTTCGACGGCAGCTTGCAGGCGGGCTGGAACATCTCCGCGCCTTCCTTCACGCCGGAAGCGACGAGTTTCTCGATGCGCGTGAGCTGCTCCTTCGAGTTGATGGCGCCGATGTCGGTGTTCTTGTCGAGCGGGTCGCCGACGCGGAGCGTGCGGATGCGGGTCTTGAGCTTTGCGAGCACGGCGGCGGCCACGGGCTCATGCACGAGCAGGCGCGAACCGGCACAGCAGACGTGGCCTTGGTTGAAGAAGATACCGTTGACGATGCCTTCGACGGCCTGGTCGAGCGGCGCGTCGTCGAACACGATGTTCGCCGCCTTGCCGCCGAGCTCCATGGTCATATTCTTGTCGGTGCCGGCGAGCGAGCGCATGATGATCTTGCCGACCTCGGTCGAGCCGGTGAACGCAACCTTCACGGCCGTCGGATGGTTCATCACGGCGGCGCCGGTGTCGCCGAAGCCCGTGACGATGTTCACCGTGCCGGGCGGCAGGCCGGCGTCCTGAATGATTTCGGCGAACTTGAGCGCGGTGACGCTGGTGGTCTCGGCCGGCTTGATGACGATCGTGTTGCCCATGGCGAGCGCGGGCGCGAGTTTCCACGCCAGCATCAGCAGCGGGAAGTTCCACGGGATGATCTGGCCGACGACGCCGAGCGGCGCGACCTTCCGGCCGGGCGCCACATAGTCCAACTTGTCGGCCCAACCGGCGTGGTAGAAGAAATGCGCGGCGGCCATCGGCACGTCGAAATCACGCGACTCCTTGATCGGCTTGCCGCCGTCCATGGTCTCGGCGACGGCAAACTCGCGCGCGCGGTCCTGCAACAGGCGGGCGAGGCGGTAGATGTATTTGGCGCGCTCCTTGCCCGGCAGTTTGCCCCAGGTCGTGGTGAACGCCTTCTGCGCCGCGGCGTAGGCGGCGTCCACGTCAGCGGCGTTGGCGAGTGCGATCTCGGCGAGTTTCGTCTCGTTGGCGGGGTTGATGGAGTCGAAATACTTGCCGGACGCGGGTGCGACGAATTTGCCGCCGATGAAGAGATCATAACGCGGCTTGAGCTTCGGGTCGGCGGTCTCGGGTGCGGGATCGTATTCCCAGAGGTCACCGAAAATGAGCTCGGGCGCCGACCGGCCGGCGGAGCGCTTGGTCGGGCGTTTGGTTGCGGTGAGAGTTGGCATGATTTTACAGGAGGTAACGGAGGAAACGGAGGGCTTGTCTCGGTGCTCTCTGTTTCCTCCTGTGAAATTTAGTAGGATTCCGCGGCTTCGCTGAAGTAATACGGGGCCTGGTAGGCGCCGGTCTTTTCCTTTTCGAGCTGGCGGAGGAGGTCGTTGAGCAGCGAGGAGGCGCCGAAGCGGTAGCGCGTGTTGTTGAGCCATGCGTCGCCCAGCGTTTCCTTCACCGCGACGAGAAACTGCAGCGCCTGCTTGGCCGACTTGATGCCGCCGGCGGGTTTCATCGCGATGGGCGTGCCGGTCTCGAGGTAGAAGTCGCGGATGGCCTCGATCATCACCTGGTTGTTGCCGAGCGTGGCGTTGAGCGAAGTCTTGCCCGTGCTGGTCTTGATGAAATCGCCGGGCCGGATGACGCGCATCGCGAGGAAGGACGCGGCGCGGATCTTGTCGTAGGTTTCCAGCTCGCTGACTTCCAAAATCACCTTGAGTGTGGCGTCGCCGCAGGCCTGCACAACGGCGGCGATCTCGTCCTGCATTTCCTGAAATTCGCCCGCGAGAAACGCGCCGCGGTTGATGACCATGTCGATCTCGTCGGCGCCGTCGGCCACGGCGGCCTTCACCTCGGCAAGCCGGGTGCGCAGCGGCGCCTGGCCGGAGGGAAACGCCGTCGCCACGGACGCGATGCGCACGGCCGTGTCCTCACCGAGCGCGCGGCGGGCGTGTTTCACCATCGACGGATAAACGCACACGGCCGCCACCTGCGGACAGTCGAGCCCGTCGTGCGGCGCGAGGGCCTTCTGACAGAGCGAGGCGACTTTGCCGGGCGTATCTTTCCCTTCGAGCGTGGTCAGATCGACCATCGAGACGGCCGTCTTCAGGCCCCAGACCTTGGCGCTTTTCTTGATGCTGCGCGTGGTAAACTTCGCCACGCGCTCCTCAATGCCGACCTGATCGACCGGGCCGATATCATCAATAAGCCGGCCAAAGGCCGCGCGGGGTCCTGCTTTCATGGGGAGCCCACGCTGCCGTGAAGCCGGGTTGAAAACAACGGCAAACTGGCCCTGCGGCAGGCATGGTTTTGCCTTGCGGGCGGCGGACGAACCGCTCCGGCTGGGTCCATGCGCATGCCTGCCCTGCTTCTCCTTGGGGTGTTCACCGCGGGATTCACCATCTCCTGCGCCACGGCGCCCGCCACATCATCCGGCTGGACCGGCCCCGAAACCGTCGGCCGGATCGAGCATGCCGTGATTGACGAATCCAGCGGCCTGGCCCGTTCGCATCGCGCCGCCGCTGTCTACTGGACGCACAACGACAGCGGCGGCGAACCCGTGCTCTACGCCATCGATGCCACCGGACGTTTCCTCGGCGCGGTGCGGATTGCCGGAGCCACCAACATCGATTGGGAAGACATGACCTCGTTCGAACTCGACGGCACGGCCTACATGCTCGTGGCCGAGGTCGGCGACAATTTCGGTCAACGCACCGACTGCGTGCTCCACATCATTCGCGAGCCCGATCCCAAAGACCTCAACCCCGCACGCGAACACACCGCCGACATCGCCTGGAGCATTGCCGTGGCCTATCCCGCCGGACCGCGTGACTGCGAAGGCGTGGCGGTCGATATCACGGAACGCACGATCTACCTGATTTCCAAGCGCACCAAGCCGCCCGTGGTTTACCAACTGCCCCTGCAGCCCGACCCCGCCGCACCCGCGCCGCTGGCAGCGGTCGTCGGCGATCTCAACGGCATTCCCGAGCCCACCGGTCCTACCGCCCTGATCAATGCGCCCTGGGGCCGTTACCGCGCCTCGCCCTGCGCCTTCGATATCAGTCCCGACGGTCGCACCGCCGTGGTGCTGACCTACGGCGAGGTTTACCTTTATCAACGTGATGGAGCCGCGACCTGGGCCGAGACTTTCGCCGCCGGTCCGTTGACGCTCGCCGCCCACGGGCTGCCGCAGGCCGAAAGCGCGTGCTTTGCCACCGACGGCCGGGCCGTGATTGTGACCACCGAGGGCAGCCCGGCGCCCCTGTTGCAGTATCGTCCCGTTGATTGAGTTGCCTGCACGGCACCCTTGCCGGGCGGACCGGAACTGTTTACAAAACGGGTGAACCCATAATCACCCCATGACCATCGTTGATATCATCCTCGCCATCCTGCTCCCCCCGCTGTGCGTGTTTCTCAAAAAAGGCGCCGGCAAGGACTTCGTCATCAGCCTGCTGTTGACCTTCCTGCTTTTCTGGATCGGCGGCATCATCCACGCCTTCTGGCTGCTTTCGAAGAAGCAATAATTTGCCAAGCCCGCCGGGCGGCGTCATACCACCGCCCATGTTTCGGCTGAGCACGTTTCTGGTTCTGCTGTTGCTCGGCGCCCCGTCGATCTGCGCGGGTTCGCCGGTTGAGGAGGTGCGTCGCGCCGACGCCGCGCGCGTGATGGCCACCATCGCGGCGGATGCCAACCGGCTCGAGTCGCTGCTCTCGGACCAGTTGACCTATGGCCACGCCGACGGCCGCGTACAAACCAAGGCCGACCTGCTCGCCGCCCTGCGCTCCAGCCACCTGCGCTACGAAGTTTACGATTACGAGGAACTGCAAATCACCCCGGTCAACGCCGAGGCCGCCGTCATGAGCGGGCTCGCCCGGCTCGTGGCCAGCGCGGGGGAGAAGCGCGTGGCGTTCCGCCTGCGTTTTCTCGGCGTGTGGCGGCGCGAGGCCGGCGTCTGGCGGCTGCAGGCCTACCAATCCACCCAACTGCCCGCCGCCCCGAACTGATTCATCTGATTACCATGAAAAAATACCTGCTCCTTCTGCTGCTGCCAGTGCTCGTCTCCGCCCAAACCGCGCCGGCCCCCGAGGTGGTCGACGCCTCCGCCGCCATCCCCAAGACCGGCAACGCGCGGTTCTTCGAGTTGCACGAATCCTTCCTCGCCCGCGCAAAGGCGGGTCCGATCGGCCTGCTCTTTCTCGGCGACTCCATCACCGAGGGCTGGAAAAACGCGCCGCACATCTGGGAGCATTATTTTGGTAAATACCAGCCGGCCAATTTCGGCATCGGCGGCGACCAGACCCACCACGTCATCTGGCGCATCGAAAACGGCGAGCTCGACGGCGTCACCCCCAAGGTCGTTGTCCTGATGCTCGGCACCAACAACGCCGGCCAGCACACCGCGGAACAAATCGCCGCCGCCAACACAAAGATCATCGAACTGATCCGCGCCAAGATCCCCGGCGTCAAGGTCCTGCTCCTCGCCATTTTCCCGCGCGACGCCCGTCGCGGCCCCTCCGGCCTTATCACCGAGGCCGCCGTGTCCGACGCCGGCAAACGCATGGCCGTGATCGACCGCGCCAACGCCCTGCTGGCCAAACTCGACGACGGCGAGAACGTGCGGTTTCTCAACATCGGCGCGCAATTTCTCGGCAAGGACGGCCGCATCCCCTGGACCATCATGCCCGATCAGCTGCACCTCACCCGCGCCGGTTACCAACTCTGGGCCGATGCCATGCAGCCGCTGCTGGAGGAAATGATGCAGACGGGTTCAAACAACTGATCATTCCGGCGCCGGCTTCCCTGCCGTGACCACACCCCCGCCCCCGGTCCTGCATCTTGCCGGCGCGCCCCGCGAACTCGGCCGGCGGCAGGGCAACGCTGTTCGCAGCCAGATCCACGCCAACATCGCCGCGCTGCTGGGCGATTTTCTGACCGGCGCCAAGACCGCTCAGCTGGAGAAAATCACCGCCTGGCAAAACCGCCTGCGCGAATTCTGCTTCGATCACTGGCCGTGGTTGCAGCCGGAAATCCAGGGCATCGCCGAAGGGGCCAACATCGAACCCGCGCTCGCCGAGCTGCTCAGCTTCCGCGCGTGGCAATACGAGGTTTACCACGCCGGCGCGTGCTCCAGTTTCGCCCTGCCCGGGGCGAACGGTCACACGCTCACCGGCGGCACGCTCGACGATCCGCGCTGGCTCTACACCATCGCACACGTCGCGCCGACCACCGGCCTGCGCTTTCTCAGTTTCCCTCTCGCCGGCACCGTCTGGGCCAACCGCGGCCAGAACGAAGCCGGGCTCGCACTGGGCATCTCCTCGCTCATCTGCCCCGGCGTGACCTTCGACCTCGATCAACTCGTGCCCGTCGACCTGGTCTTCCGCGACATGCTGCAGCACTGCACCACCATCGCCGACATCGAGACCCGCTGCCGGAAGTTCAAATTTTTCTGCAACCTGATCGCGGTCGATGCCACGGGGGCGGTCTTCGCCAGCTCGAATTACTGCGGTGATTTCACGCGGCAAACCTCCGCGCAAAACACTTACGCGCTGACCAACCATCCCGTTGGTGCAGCCGCTGACGCGCTGCGGGCCCGCGGTTACACCGGTCCCGATCCCGGCGGTTTCAGCATCGAACGGCTTGACCAAATCACCGCGTGGATGACCGTACAGCACGGCCGCGCCACGGTGGAGAACGCCATCACCTTTCTCGGCGCCATGCCGCAGGCCGGACGCGTCAACAACCCGCACACCGCCTTCGCCACCATCGCGCTGCCACAGCTCCACCCACACACCCTCTGGCTCGCGCAGCAACCCGTCACCTCCGCCGCCTTCACGCCCATCGACGTCCGCACCGGTAAGCCGCACTAACGCAATTTCAACAATGTCGTAGCTGCGCTTGAGTCGAAGAGGTTCCGAGCGGAGCGAGATTCAGCCAAGCGTGGCCCGAGAGCAACCACCTTGTCGCTGCGCTCCCTCCTTCGCCAAGCCTGCGGTGGGCACAGCCAAGGCGGCTACAATTCGACTGACCCGTAAGCACACAGCAGGATCGCTCACCTCGGATACCGCCGCCGCACTTCCCTTTCCAAGGCGTGCAAGGTGTCGACATCACCGATACCATCGACATGCAGGTAGACGCCGTGCGGGCCGATCGCATCGAGCAACGGCGCAACCTCGCGCGGTTTGACCGCGACGATCTGCACCGATTTGCCCGCGGCGAGAATCTGCCGGTAGAGCGGCCACCAGCGTTCGTGTCCGCCGGCCTCGATTCCCGCCTGCGGCGTGAATTCGATCGCGTCGAGCCCGGGGATTTCCAGCAACGCCGGCAGGTGGCAGACCGCCTGCGTCCCGTCGAGGTGAAACATGGCGCAATCCAGCCAGTCGCATTGCTCCGCCAGCGCCGGCTGCACAAACTCGCGGAACATTGCCGGTGAAATCATCGCCAACGCATCGCACTGCACCTTGGCCGTGCGGCCCGGTCCCCAGAGGTGAAAGGCGTTGAAGCACGATGAGCCGTCCGGCAGCGCAATCCGCGCTTGCAGCGCATCGTAAACCTCGAAGTAGATGCGGTTGATCTCGCCGATCTTCTGCTTCACCCACGCCGGCCGCTCGACGAGATCGATCATCAGCGCCTGCGTGTCGCGCAACGAGGCAAGAACATCGAGATTCTCGATCAGGTCGGGAAAGCCGACCGGGTAACAGCCGTTGCTCCGCGCCAACGCCGCATCCACGAGTGCGAGTTGGTGCTGCCACCAACGGTTGGCCGGATCGAACCGCAGCGGCCGCTCCAGCACCGACTGGTCGGCCAGCGGATGAAACCACACGGTGTCGATCGAGAAGCCCGGTTCGCTGCCGAGATACAGCGCGAGCGAGCCGGGACCGAGATCGACGCGGCCGATCGGCAACGCATCGAGCGCGAGCACGCTGTGCGCCTGCCAGTGGTGGCTGCTGGCGGTGACGTAGGCCGGATCCGCATGGCGTGTCGCCCCGTCGCGCGGCGGTCCCGGATCGACCGCGGTCCGATCGCGCGGCGGCTGGACCGACGCCACACGCAGGGGCACGCTTGGCACCACGACCAATCCCTCGCGCCGCCACCAGCGCAAATAGTGTTCCTGCACTTCCGGCCAGTTTTCCTTCCAGCGCATGACCGCGATGCTGCCGGTTTGCCGTTCCGCGGCAAGCCGGCGCAGGCGCGCAAACTTTTCGTTCGCCCCCGGGGACCGGGGCCCGCCAAGCTGCCGGAGTCATGATGCAAACCCCTTCCCTGCTCTGTCGGCTGGGCCGACTCGTGTTCCCAGTGCTGCTGCTGCTCGCCGGCAGCCGTGTTTCCGCGCAAGGCCTGTATCCCAGCGATGAATCCTACCGCACCGCATTCCTCGAGCGCTGCACCGAAGCCGCCGAGGCAATGGCAAACATGCAGTGGAAGCCCGTTGACACGCGCGTGCGCAACTACCTCGGCATCGTCAAACTCGCCACCGGCATCGACGCCGCCACCGGCCTGAAATACCTTGAGGACGCCGTGGCCGACCCGAAGCCTGTCTGGGGCTGCTTTGAGGTCTATGCGTTCATGGAAGCCGTGGAGCGGCTGGGCGACAAACTCCCGCCCGCGCTGGTGGAGAAAATCCGAGACCGGCTCGCCGCCAGTTTCACCGCCGACTTCGGGTTCACCGACAACCACATGCTGCAGATCCACACCGCGCGCTACCTCTTCGGCCAGCGCTGGCCCGACGGCCCGGTGTTCGCCGACGGTTCCACGCCGGCGCAGGCGCAGCGCGATTCCGCCGCCTGGATCCGCCGGTGGATCGACCGGACCGTGCGCCAGGGCATGTTTGAATACGACTCGCCCAACTACCATCACCTTTACCTCCTCTGCTTCGCCAGCCTGCACGAGTTTTCGCACGACGAGCTGCTGCGCCGGCAGACCTGGATGATCATGCAGGTGCTGCTCGCCGAGTGGGCCACCGAGTACCTCGAGGGCACCTGGGTGGGCGCGCACAGCCGCGAGAAATACGACCAGGTGTTGCACACGCACGAGCACACCGGCGCCGCCACGCGTTTCGGCCGGCTCTATTTCGGCGCCGCGCCCCTGCGGCCCGAACTCGCCGAGTCCGAGGCCGTCGGCCTCGCCGCGCTGCAACGGTTTCCCGCGTTGCCGATGATCGGCCGCATGGCCACCGACCGCACCCAACCGATGATCCTCCGCGAACTCAAGCCGGAGCGCCGCGGTCCGCGCATCCACTACGGCGAGCCCACCTGGAAATACACCCTGCTCGCGCCGCAATTTTCCGTCGGCTCCTCCTGGGGCGACCCGACCGACGTCGAGCAGCACCGCTGGGATCTCACCTGGGTGTCGCCGCACGACGGCTCGACCGTGTTTTTCATCAACCCCTCCATGTCCGTGCCGCAGCTGCACCGCTACTTCGAGGACCCGTTGGACAAGCTGCTCGGCGCCATCCTCAGCACCCGCCCCTACTACGTTGATCCCAACAAGTGGATCGAACCCTCCCCCTACGAGGACGTGTTTCAGCAGGACGGCGCGGTCATCGATCTCTACGACATCCCGGCGTCGTCCGTACACCAGCACATCAACGGCTTCTTCCCGCATGCCATCGCGGAGAAACGCGAACAGGACGGGTGGATCTTTGGCCGGGCCGACGGCGTGTTCTTCGGCGTCTGGACCAGCGTGCCCGGCACCTGGCACAAGGAAAAGGACCACGACCGCCTGACCATCGTGCATCCGAAAACCGCGATCATCCTCGAGGCCGTCGCCGCTGAAGACATGCCGGACTTCGACGCGTTCTGTGCGCGCATGCTCAAGAACCGGCCGACCTTCGACCCCGCCACCATGACCGCCACCTACACCAACCTGCAGGGGCGCCAAATGCGCTTCACCCACCGCGGCGGCCGCAGCGTGAACGACTCACCGGTCGATCTGCGCAACTGGCCGCTGTTCGAGGGCCCCTGGCTGAACGCCGAACGCGGCACCGGCATCATCACCCTGCAATACGGCCACGAACGCGTGGTGCTCGATTTCAACACCGACACCGTGCGCACCGAGGTTTTGCCGTAAATCCGAGGCCCCTGTGGCCGGGGACGGTGACCCCGGCCCGGCCTCACCGAGGCCGGCTACAGCAGCTGACCTCCCAGGGTCGACGACCCCGGCTACAGCGTGATGATCGCCTGCAAGCAGGCTCCTACACCTCGATCAACCCAGGGCACCGGTGTCGCTCATACCTTCGTGGCATCCACCGGTTTGTCCTGATACCAATACGTCACGATGCCGAAGTTCACCTGGCCGTTGCCCTCGGCCCGCGCGAGCTTCAGGTAGGGGTTGTTGATCTCGTGCTCGTAGTTGATCCGCGCCCGCAGCGCGGTCGTGAACCGCACCGGGTCGTTCAACAGGAAACGGTAACACGCCAGCCGCGTCTCGCCGTCCTGATCGCCGAGGTAGGTCGTGCCGGAGTGGTTGTCGGCCCAGACCTTGTTCCAGCTCCAGCTGAAGCCGAAGAAATCCTCCGTGCCGAGGT
This sequence comes from Opitutaceae bacterium, assembly GCA_019455245.1. Taxonomy (GTDB): domain Bacteria; phylum Verrucomicrobiota; class Verrucomicrobiia; order Opitutales; family Opitutaceae; genus Cephaloticoccus. Next base: position 50,270 of record JACFMR010000022.1, on the reverse strand, counting down.
AGTTGCAGGCCGGCGCTTCGGCGCCATCGACGTAAAACTCGTCGTTGCCTTCGCAGATGCCCTCGCGCCGCGCGAAATGCGGACACCGGCTCACCGCCGTCAGGTGGCAGCCGAGCAGGTGGCCGCGGCCGGCCGTGTTGAGCAGCGGCACCTCCTCTCGGGTGATGTCGATCGTCCGGTCGAGCCAGCGCGCGTGAAAATACGCGGTGTCGTCCGCCCAGGCGGGCAGCGTCTCGGCCGTCACGTAGCCGTAGCCGAGCACGGGCTTGTCCGTGGTGTTGACCAACGAGAGCTCGACCCCGTCGCGGAACGGCATCGGCAGGTAGCAGAACAGCGAGTTGGTCGGCCGCTTGGCCATGACGATGCTGGCGAAGTGCATCGATTCGCTGCCGAACGAATCGCAGAAGAAATCCCCGACCGGCGCCCACACCGAGTCGATGTCCTGCCCGTCGTAGCGCACGCGCAGAAAAACCCCGCGCAACAGCTCGGTCCGCTCGCCGCCTTCCATGTTCAGCGTAAGGTGGATGGTGCGCACCACGCCGGGGCCACTAAACCGCCCCAGTTCCACCGCAGAGTGCGGCAGCAGGTCGGGCAGCTCCGGATAGGCGTCCCAATGCCAGAGACTGTTTTGCATCAGTGACCGGCCGGGTCGGATTTTGCAGAGATCGTCAGGATTCATGATGAAAGGTTTTCGAGGATAAGGTAGATAATAAGCAAGTGCTCCACCTATTGATGACTACAAAAAGAAGAGACGGTCCGAAGCGTGAAGGTAGGGCGCGACCGCTGGGCGCGCCGCGAGTACGTTTCGGCGGTCCCAGCGGTCCCGCCCTACCTGTACAGCGTCACTACCATGGACAATTCCCAATAGTGTATTGCGGGAGAAATGTAGCCGCACTTGAGCCGAAGGCATACAGAACGGAGTAAGATTTAGCCAAAGGTAGCATCGAGGAAACCACGTTGTCGCTGCGCTCCAACGCGGCTACAATGCCATTCAGCTCCTCCAGTCATAGCGTTACGTTGCACCGCCCGTGATCCGCGGCGTCCTGCGCCGTCAACGTCACGCGGCTGGCGCGCAGCGCCTCCGCCATGGTCACGCCCGTGCCGCCCTGGCCGTGCAGTTCGTCGAGAAACGCGGTGAGGTAGCCGCCGGGATTGCCGGCTCCGACCGGAACGGTGCGCGGCGTTTTTTCACCCTCCGCATAAAGCGTGATTTCCTGCGAAGTCATGCTGGTCTCCAACACCCCGCCGCTGCCCCAGAGCGTGAGCCGCCAGTAGAGCGGGAAGGCATAGCCGAAGCTGTTGGGCGCAAAATACGACACGTCGAGCAGCAGGCCCGCGCCGTTGCGCAGCTCGAGCATCGCCTGCCCCGCGTTGACGAAATGCGAATCCGCCGGCACGCCCGCCGCCCAAACGCGCGCGGCGTTGATCCGGGCAAACTCCAGTCCGGTGATCCATGTGATGATGTCGATGCCGTGCACCGCGATATCGTTGATCGTGCCGGCCTGCTTGCCGGCCTCGTGATACCACGCCGCCCGCACGCCAGGCAGCAGCGGATGCTGGCCGCCGAGTGCCGCGGCGCGGATCTCGCCGATGGCGCCGGACCGCACCAGTTCGCGCGCCGTGCGGAACACGCCGGAGTCGCGCATATCGAGCATCAGCCCGATGGTGAGTTTTTTCGCCGCGGCCGTGCGCTCAATCGCGTCGAGCTCGGCCAGCGTGGTGCAAATGGGTTTGTCGGCGAGCACGTGTTTGCCGGCGGCAAGGGCGTCGAGCACGATACGGCCGCGCTTGGCGAACCAATCGCCCACGACCACGACATCGCACGGCACCGCAGCCAGCATCGCACGATGATCGTCGTGCGTGATCGTCACCTTCGCGCCGTCGGCCAGCGCCGTGCGCGTCGCGGCGTCCTCCTCGCAACACGCCACCACCTCGATCTCCGGATGGGCCTGGGCCCGCGTGACCAGATCCCAGACGTGGGGATGTTGAAAACCGATGAAGGCGAAGCGCGTTTTCATGATTCACCGAGCATGAACGGTCTTTCGCCGGCAAACGAACCCTGAATTTCAAAATGTCGCCGGCACCGAATAAACCCGGCGCACGCCGTCGCCGTCGGACGTGAAAAAAACCTCCTTCTCGTCCGGGCTCGGGACAGGGTGCGGGTGGTTGTCCTGCGTGTGCCACGAGGTGTTGCTCGCGCACAGCGGCACAACCTCCATCCGGCCGTGGTCCCAATCCATGTTGAGCCGGCTGATCAGGTTGCCCTTCCGCCGGGCGAGTCCTTTTTCGTCGGCGACGGCGTCGGTGATGACGAAATCACCCGCGCGGCTCGGGATGAAGTGGCCGTAGAACGAAGGCCGGTCGCGCGGGATGGAGATTTCCTGCAGCGGCTGATTGGCATCCACCGGCGCCCGACCGACGAACTGTTCCGGTCCGCCGGGCGCGTCCCACCGCACCCCGTGGTAAATGACGCCTTTGCCATCCTCCTGCCAGACCTCGTGCGCCACATCGTCGGCACCCAGATCCGGCGAAACGCGAAACCGGATGGCGCGGTCCGGCCGGCGCACCTGCACGCGCGGTTCAACGTCGCGTTTGAGCCAGATGCGCTCGGTGCCCAGCGGCCAGGTCCATTCGTGATTGAAGAGCACGACATCGCGGCGGTGCGGATGATACTGCACATGCGTCACCCAAGCCGGCTCTTCCCAAAGCACGGACAACCTGCCCGTGGCGATCTCGACCTCGGCGATCTGCGTCACGAGGCCGTGCTTGGCGTGGTTTTCCGACATCTCGCGGTTGTGCGCACGCCGTTCGCCGAAGGCCAGCATACGGCTATCCATCAAAGTGAGCAGGACGTGTTCGCCCGCCGCGTCGAGATGGGTGTAACCCACGCAGCGCTCCGGCGGGATTTCCAGCAGCGTGCGCCGCCGGCCGTCGCGCAGGTTGACGCACTCCAGCACGCCCCGGCCATCCTCCCGGCCCCACACGAAAAACAGGTTGCCCGACTTGGGATCGAGACACGGGCTGGATTTGTTCAGCCCGTGCGTCGCCACCGTGCCGTTGTAGAGATGGTCTTCGGCGGGATCGGCGGAGCGCGGTCGCGCAAAATACGGATAGGACTGCATCGCCGGCCCGGGGAAAACCGCCAGCGGTTCCATCCCGCCCGTGGCGCGGTCGATGCGGCCAAGGCTCGCCCCCTCGGGGTGCGATGACCACACGTTGGTGATGACGGCGAGCAACCGGCCGTCAGCCGTCAGGCTGCTGGTGGTGAAATAGAGCAGCTGGCAATTCGCCGTGCGCGGGGATTCGGGGTGCGGCACATGCATGATACACGGGGGTGAACCGGGAAGCAGCTTGGGCGCGACTCCGGTTCAGGCGATGGCAAATTTGCCGCATCAACCGCCAATCGAAAACAAAGTCCCATTGGTTGAATAATCGGGACGATCGAGAGTTGAAATCCGCCGGCACCAAGCCTGGCATGCGCGCGATTCCGCGTAAACCGACGTCGGTTCTACATTTTCAATCCGCCTCATCCCCTCATGCCCGTTGTCCAACCCACCGAATCCGACCGTCAGTTCTACCGCGAAAACGGTTACTTCATTCTCCGCCAGATCATCCCCGCCAACCTGCTGCGCGATCTGCGGCGCGAGGCCGCCAAGGCCTACGACATCGCGCTGCGCATCAGCGGTCCGCAGGCCCAGCGCCTGGCCCCGCTCAAGGACCACGCCGGCGAACTTGAGCTGCAGCCTTTCCATGAATTCGACCGCATCGAGGGATTGAACGACGCCATCAAGGCGTTGCTCAGCGACGAGCACGAACTCAAGCCCACCGAAGAGGCGACGATCCTCTTCGGCCCGCGCGAGCGCCCGTGGTCCACCGAGTGGCACCGCGACTGGCGCGACCACGTGCTGGAGGCCGAGTTTCAAGCCGAGATCGGCGATGCCCGCTGGCAGGAGATTGCCATGGATTTCCGCCTGTGGAACCAGGTCAATTGCCCCCTCTACGAGGACAGCTCGACGTGGTATGTACCGGGCAGTTTCAAGCGCGTGCACAACACCGCGGCCGAACTCCGCGTCTATGCCTCGTCCACCCAACAGGAGTTGTGGGACGAGGACAAACGCCGGACCGACGAGGAACTCGAGCTCTTCTGCCTGCGCTACTGCCAGGCCATGCCGGGCGCGGTCCAGCTGGTGCTCAATCCCGGCGACTTCTGCATCTACCGCAATGTCGGCTGGCATCTCGGCAACTACGTGCCGTACCGCCAGCGGATGACCCTGCACACGCACTGCCACACGCCCGCCTACGCCAAGTTCTCCGCCGATCACGCGCACATGCAAAAGGCCCTCGCCGCCGGCATCGACCGCCACGCCCGGCTGGCCGCCGCGGGCTACTGATGATGCAGGGAGGGGATTCCGATCCCCGCCTCGATAAAGCATACGCCCTTGCATTGGCGGGGATCGGAATCCCCGCCCTACAAACAAAGCCAAATTGAAATATGGCGCGGGCGCGCCGGTCGGAGCAGACGGCCCGTCCGGCCCTCACGCCGCGGCCGACGGTTTGACGCGTGCCGCCAGCATTGGCGCGAAGGCCGCGCGGTATTGCCACGCGAGGTAGAGCTCCAGTGCAAGAAAGACCCCGGCCATGGGCAGGCCGGAACGCTCGAGAAAATAATGGAACGCGATGCTGTTGACGATGAAGGGGGCGAACAGCGCCAACGCGAGAGGCACGAAGCGGTTCGTGACCAGCATCAGGCCCACCAGCAGATGCGTAAGGCCGATGAGCTGCATCATGTAGCCGCTTTCCATCAGCGCGACGGAGAATTTCATGGCGCCTTCCGGCAGCGCCACTTCGGGTTGCGGGATGAAATTGAGGAAACCGTTGAGCCCGAAAACGAGCAACGGCAGTCCCAGCAGCCAGCGGGCGACGGCGGGCAGAAAACGGGTGAAGGATTTTTTGGCAACAGGAGGGTTCATGATCGGTTTGGGGTTACGTGGGGATATTCAGGGCTCGGCGGCATCGGTGGCCGTCAGCACCACCAAGGCCGAAAGGATCAACAGAGCTGTGAACATGGCGGGCTGGATTTGAAGCTCAACCGCGCAGAACCAAGGCGGCGAACCGTTCGATGCTCTCGCCCCAGCCCGCCTGAAAACCCATCTGCACATGGCGCTCGCAATCCGCGTCCGTCCAATGTCGGGCCTGCGCGGTGTAGCGCGTGCCGCCGCCGGGCAACGGCGCAAAGGTGGTCACGGCGGTGAAAAAAATGTCGGGCGACGTCTCCCAGCCCGGCGTGAAGGCGTCAGTGAAGACGATGCGCTCGTCCGGCACGACCTCGAGAAAAACCCCGCAGGTCGGATACTCCGTGCCGTCGGCTGCACGCATCACCGTGCGGAATACGCCGCCGGGGCGCAGGTCCATTTCACAAAACGGTGTCGTCATGCCGTGCGGCCCCCACCACTCGCGCAGCCGGGTGGTCCACGCCGCATAAAGGCGGGCGGGCGGTGCGGAGATGTCGCGCGTGAGACTTAGTGTGCGCCCGGTGCGGACAAACAGATTTTGGTCTTTGGGTGCGCTCATGGGACAATCAACCAACGATCGGCGCGGTGCATTCCGGACCGCTGGTACAATTTTTCTCCGATGGCGCCTGGAGCATTTCGCCGAGCCGGGCCGCGGCCATGGCCGCGACATCGGCGGCGTCGGCCCGGCCGCGGCAATCGAGCCGGTAGGCCAGCTCGACGAGCTCGGCGCGAAATTGATCCAGTTGTTCACGCATGGGCTCAGGCGGACACAAAGACCTTGAATCCGCTGTAAAGCATGCGCTTGCAGTCAAACGGCATGGCCTGCGGATCGCACGCGGCGGCGATGCGCGGATCCTGCATCACCTTGGCGTTGACCCGGTCGCGGTGCGCGCGGCTTTTGTAGCCCACCCACGCAAACACCACCGTCTCGCCGGGCCGCACCTTGAGCCCCTTGGGGAACGGCAGCGCAAAATCCGTGGCGGGGTCTTCCAACACACACTCCTTGTAATCGAGCGCACCGTGATCCTTCCACACCCGCGCGGCCTTGGCGGCCATGCGGCGGTAAGCGGCGAGGTTCTTTTGCGGCACGGGGATGACAAATCCATCTACATAGCGGGACATGGGATAACTTTCGTTGAGTTGAGGTTGCAGCAGCGGGCGGCATTGCCCGCACAACCCTCCAACGAACGAAGGCCCGGCCGCCGGACAGGGCGGACAAGAAAATCGCACCCCCACCAATGTCGGCCCGCGCAATGCGCGGACCCGTCTCTCCCGTCATCCGCCAACCGCCTGCACGTCGCCCAAGACCGGGCTGCGATCGACAATCGGCCGGACTTCCACCACGAGGCCGTCGGCCAATCCGGGACACTGGCGGGCGATCGCCGTCGCCTCGTCGATATCCGCGACGGTGAGGAAAAGGTACCCGCCCACGATCTCCTTCGCCTCGGCAAACGGGCCGTCGGTCACGCGCCCGCCGTTCACCCCCGCCACCACGCGTCCGCCGAGGCCGAGCGGGTGGCCGTGCTGCAGTTTGCCCTGCGCCACCAGACCGGCCACCCAGTCGTTCCACTGTTTCGCCCGGGCGGTTTTTTGTTCGGGCGTGAGATGCGCGTGGCTCTCGGGGCCGGCGTTGCGAAACAGCAGAAGATAAGGAGAAACAGCGGACATGACAGCGGGGATCGACGATCAAAAACAACCCGGGTTCCGGAAAATAATCACGCCGAATCTGTCCTTTCCCGGCCTCCTCGCCCGTTGTAGGCATTGAACCCACCCACCTGACAGATGGAAAAAACACCCTCCCCCTCCCCATATATGTTGCTCTTCCGCAACACCGGCGCGGACAACTACCGCCAACTCTCCGCCGCTGAAAAGCAGCGGCTGATCGGCGAATGGAATGCCTGGTTCGAGGGCCTCGTCGCCGCGGGCAAGGCCGTCGAGGGGCAGCCTTTGGAAGACGCAACCCGCATCGTTGCCGGACCCGAGGGCCGCGTCACAGACGGACCGTTTCCCGAAACCAAGGAGGCGATCGGCGGTTATGTGAAACTGCTCGTGCGCGACATGGACGAGGCCACCGCCATCGCACAACGCCACCCCGCCCTGCGTCACGGACTGATCGTGGAAGTGCGACCGATGACCCCGGACTGCCATCTCGGCGTGGTCACCAAACCCGCGATCTGATCGTCGCGCCGCTGCCCGTGTCAGACGCGTCCTCGCAACCGGCGGCGCCGGATCACTCACCCGCCGGGTTGGTCGAGCATTTCTTCCGGCACGAAACCGGACGCCTGCACGGCGCGCTCGTGCGCCTGCTGGGCGTCCACAACCTGAGCCTCGCCGAGGACATCGCGCAGGAGGCGATGCTCCGTGCGCTGCAAACCTGGTCAATGGGCGGCGTGCCGCCGAATCCCGCGGCGTGGATCACGCGCACCGCCATGAACCTGGCCAAGGACGCGCTGCGCCACCGCACGATGGCCGCCGGCAAACAGGACGCCCTCGTCACCCACCACGAACAGCTGACCGCCACGCCCGCCGTCGCGTGGGAAGCCGCGCAGGAAATTCGCGATGACGCGCTGCGCCTCATGTTCGTTTGCTGTCATCCCGCGATCGCGGCGGATGCGCAGGTGATTCTCGCGTTGAAAATCCTGTGCGGGTTCGGCACCGGGGAAATCGCGCGCGCCTTTCTCGCCTCCGAGGCCGCGATCGAGAAGCAGCTCACGCGCACGAAACAGCGCATTGCCGGGGCCGGCATCACCAGCGAACTGCCCGAGGGCGCGGACCTGGCCCCGCGGCTCGACGGCGTGCTCGCCACGCTCTACCTGCTGTTCAACGAAGGCTACAAGGCCTCCGCCGGCGATCGCCTGTTGCGCGAGGAACTCTGCCACGAGGCCATCCGCCAGACCGCCCTGCTCACCGCCCACCCCGTCGGCCGCACGCCGCGCGCCCACGCGTTGCTCGCGCTGATGCTGCTGACCGCGGCGCGTTTTCCCACCCGGCTCGACGAACACGGCGAACTCCTGCGCCTGCACGATCAGGATCGCGCCAAATGGGACCAAACGCTCATTGCCCGAGGTCTCGAAGAACTGACCCGGGCCGCACAGGGCGACGAGCTGAGCGACTATCACCTGCAGGCCGGCATCGCTGCGCTGCACTGCACGGCACCCGATTACGCCTCAACCGACTGGACCGCCATCCTCGTCCATTACGACCAATTGCAACGCATCAAGCCCTCGCCCATTGTCGGGCTCAACCGCGCCGTGGCGGTCGCCCAGGTGCACGGCCCGCAGGCCGGGCTCGACGCCATCGCGCAAATTCCCCAGCTCGACCGGCTCGATTCGCAATACCTGCTGCCCGCGGTCGCGGGTGAACTGCACCGGCGGCTGGGTAACACGACGGCAGCGGCGGAACAGTTTCGCCAGGCCCTGCAACTGGCCCGCACCACGCCGGAACGCAGCCTGCTGCAACGCCTGCTCGACGACACGGCGGCTTGAACGGATGATTCAGCAGCCGTGCAGTCCTATCGGCTCAATACTTTTGTTAATTGGCGGACGAGATGAACGAGGTGGGCCGGCACGGGACTGCGCGCCCCACCGACGCCAACGCGCCATAGTCCGGTTGGCATGAGTAGCCGCGCTTGAAAAGCGTGGCATCTGAGCGGCCACGTTTTCGCTTCACTCAAACGCGGCTACTGCTCGTCGGGTGAACGATTCAGGCCAGGTCGGGCAGCTTGGGTTCGCGCGTGAGGAACTACCGGACGCGCCATATTCCAATCGCATGGGGCAGCAGGTGGAGCGATTTGCCCTCAAAGCGCTGCTCCCAAGGGGGTGCAAGTTTCATGCGCATTGAGGGCCACGCGCACCACCATTCTCCCCGCTGCTCAGCGCACCGCTGCGATCAACGCCTCGACATTCGCGCACGGCGTTTCCACCGCCAGCGCGCAACCGGAACCGAGGATGAAACGCCGATGCCCGGCGGCGGCGGCCAGCGCACGTTGCGCCGCCGCACGCACCGTATCCACGGTGCCCTGCGCCAGCACGCTCACCGGATCGAGATTGCCCCACAACGCCATGTCCGGGCCAACCGTGCGCACGGCCTCGGCCAAATCGGTGCGGTAATCGATCTCCAGCAGGTCAGCGCCGCTTTGCGCCATGTCCGGCAAAATGGATTGCGCATCGCCGCAGATGTGCAGCAAGACCGGCTTGCCCGTGGCCGCCTTCAGTCCGGCGATGAGCCGCTGTTCAAAGGGCAGCGCAATCTCGCGGTATCGTCGCGGTCCGATCAGGCCCGCGGGCGAATCCCCGCCCGTCAGCACATCGGCGCCGGCCGCGGCCAGCGCGCGGCCGTAGGCGAGCGCTTGTTCCAAACAGCGCTCCATCAGGGCCGTGACCAGCGCCGGATCGTCGTCCAAGGCCAGCATCAGCTCGTTGATGCCCATCAGCGCCGCCGCGAGGGAAAATGGATACTGATCGAAACAGGCCACGACCGCGGTGTCGTGGCCGATTGCTTTCACGACCCGCCGCGTGACCTCGATCATCAACGGACAGCGTCCCTGCTGCACCGGATCGGGCTTGGGCAAAGCCCGCACGTCGGCCAGATGACGCACGCGCGGCTCGCCGCGTCCGCCCCACGGCTGGTCCTCGCCGAGCGGTCCGACCAATGCGCCCATCGCCTCCGCGCTGATCCAGGTGTCCGCCGAAACGATCACCGCATCGGGACGGAACCGCTTGTGGTAATGCAAAATCGCCGCCGTCATCGTGTCGGCGTCGGCCGTGTAGCGGTGCAGTGAAACGCCATGCACGCGCGCACAAAAATGCACGGCCAGCGGCGCCACCGGCACGCGCGACACCGGTTGACCGGCGAGGGCGGAGAGAAAGAGCTGTTTGGATGAAAGCGACATCACCGGGAGCGTGCGGGATTTTCCCGGGCGTGGCGATCGAGACCGTCCATGATCGCGCGGCAGCTGTCCTGCCAGCGCTCCGGCGGCATGTTCTCGGTGATGCCCACGATCAGACCCTCCGGAGTTTCGCATTCGTTCAGCAAATCAACGGCCTTTTGCGCCACCACCGCATCGGGCGACACGTGAACGGACGAAGGGAAGTTGATCCAGAGCACCTTGCCCGGCCAGGCGGCGCGGGCCTCGGCCAGCGTCATGTCGGTGTCGGGCGCGGGCGTGAACGCCTCGATGTAGTCGAGCGGCGTGCGCGCGATGGCGTCGGCGATGATGCGGTTGTTCGCGTCGAAGTGGCAGCCGATGAGCTTGCCGTGCCGGTGCATGACCTCCGCGGCCTCGTGGTAATGCGGCAGATAATACTCCTCGAACACGCGCGGGCCGATGATCTCCGGCGTGACATTGCCGCCGTAGTTCGCGTGGCCGGCGGGCGACGCCGCGACGAGCGGGTAAACCTTGCGGCGGTTCTCCACGAGGATGGCGTAAAGCGCGAGCACCTCGTCGCGGCGCTCGATCCATTCCTCGCAGAACTGTTCCATCTTCATCACCCCGCCGGAAATGAGCTCCTGCAGCGGTTCGAGGCCGAAACTGGTGCGACAGATCATGTCGGACGCCGCGTCCTTTTGCGCTTGGGCGATCGCCGCGTAATCGGCCGTGTAAATCTCGTCGCGCAAATAGCAGCGGATGGCCGCGTAATCGTCCGGCGTCTTGAGCAGGAGCTCGTGCCGCCAGGTGGTGAAACCGCCGTCCTCGGTAAGCGTGGACAGCGTGCCGACAGGGGTCTCGTAATGCGTGCGGGTGAACCGGCGCTCGCCTTCCCACCAGACCTCGGCGGTCGTGCGCACGTTGGGCCGGTGCGTGCGGAAGACTGGCAGGCGGTTGACGATGCACATGCCGCGGTTGCGCATCCCGCGTTCGACATCGCATTGCGGGATCATGCACTCGTAAATCGTGAACGGCACGCGGTCGGCGCATCCGCCATGCAGGGCCCGTTCAACACGTTCGCGCGGGGTCATCGGCGGGGTTCAGGGTTGGTGTGCACGCGCATAATCGCACAGCGCGCGCAGGTTTTCCTCCGGCGTGTCGGCCGGCACCTCGCAACCCGCGCCCACGATGAAGCGCGCACCGGCATCACGGTGACAGTCGGCCAACGCGGAGGTGATCGCGGCGAGCGTGCTGTTGCGCAGCGCGGCCACGGGATTGAGATTGCCGATCAGCACCTGCGCCGGTCCCATCCGCGCCCGTGCCTCGGCCAGCGGCACCGGATAATCGATATCCACAATCGAGCAGCCCAGCCGGCCCATGCCTTCAAGGTGCGCCCGCGTGTCGCCGCAGATGTGCAACCGCGTTTGTGCGCCGAGCGCGTGGATGCCGTCCACCAGCTGCTTTTCAAACGGCCAGATGAACTCCTGGTAAATGGCCGGACCAACCAGCGACGCCGCAGCGTCGCCGATGCCGATCACATCGGCACCCGCGGCGATCTGCTCCCGGGCGAAACGCAGTTCCATCTCCACCACAAAGGCGAACAGGTCGCGCACAAACGCCGGATCGTCGTAGAAATCGGTCATCAGCGTGTTGATGCCGCGCAAATCCGCCGCCTCGGCCATCGGGCCCTCGACCCAGCCCTCGACCATCAGGTCGCGACCGACGCGCTCGCGCAGCCGCGCCACGGCTTTGACGCCGTTGTGCATGCGGCCGCCGCCGAGCGGATCGGGCGGCCGCAGACCCTTGAGCTGCACCTTGTCGGCGAGCAACGCCACCGCCTCGTCGAGCGCCACCGGTTGCGATTCAAAATACTGCACCGGCGCGCCGCAATCGGCCGCCTCGCGCGCCGGATCGGACATGGTGTTGACATAATCGAAACCGAACGCCTCCGCCGTGCGGATCTGCCCCTCGGCCAACACCGTGAAATCGGTGCAGTAGTCGAGATAACGCGCGCCGATCCGCCGGGCCGCAAACATCATCGTGATGGGCATCAGCGGCAGCCGGTCCACCGGTTGACCGGCCAGATGGGCGAGCACACGTTCGCGACCGTTCATGATGCGGCCTCCGGGTAGTTGCCTTCTTCGCGCCAGACCTTGAGCATGCATTCATAGCTGGCCAGCGGCATGCCGGTGTAAATGCAGTTGCTCGTTGAAAAGATATAGCCGCCCCCAGGCATGCCGTGGCGCAGGGCCGCGCGCGCCGAGGCCTGAATCTGTTCCGGCGTTCCGGTGTCCATCATGCCACAGTGGACGTTGCCAATGAGGCATAGCTCGTGCCCGTGAAGGCGCTTCACCTCCGCGAGATCAACTCCGCCCTGTGGGTCGAGCGAGTGCAGCGCATGCGGCTTGGTCTGGACCAGCTGATCGAGGATGGGCATGATGTTGCCGTCGGTGTGCTTGATCACGTAGTAGCCGAGATCGCGGTAACCGCGCGTGAGCTCGGCCAGATACGGGGTGACGAACTCGGCAAACTTCGCGGGACTGAGGAACGGCCCGGTGTTGAAGCAGTAGTCCGCGCACAACGCAAAACCGTCGAGTCCGCCCGGTCGCCGCAATGCCGCCGCGCGCTCCAGCGCCGACTGCACCCAACCCGCCGTCTGCGCCTTGAGCTTCTCCGGCTCCTCGACTAGCTGGCAGGAAAACGCCTCCATCTCGGTGCCGTTGGGCACGGCAAACGTGGCGTCGCCGTGCGCCATCAGAAAATACCGGTCGTCCGTGCGCTCGCGGATCAGGTCCACCATGCGCGACAGCTCCCCGGGCGTGTCGGGATTGGGATGGATGAAAATCGCGCTGTGTTCGTAGCGTTCGGCCGTGGCGATGTAGAGGTCGGCCATGTCGCGCCGGTGCAGGTCGCGCTCCTGCTCCTCCATCTGCAGCCACTGTCCGTAGTTGCGATGGCTGGGATGCACCTTGCCGAAAGCCTCCATCGTCAGGAAGAAAACCAGCTCAAAATGCGGCACCCGGCCGGTCAAGGGCCGGCGTTCAAGGGCGGCGATAAAACGTTCGCGGGGCGTCATGGGTGTCGGGGCGGTTGAATAGATGGAGGCGCGCAAAGATGAGCATGCCCGCCGCACCGCGACGCACAACCGGCAAAGCCCGGCCCCGCCTGTCTATAAGCCGCGGGAGCCCGGGAAATTACCCGTCCTTTTGCGCCCGGCGTGGGTGAGGTAAAGTTGAATTGTAGCCGCTTTGGCCGTGCCCTTCGTAGGCTCGGCGAAGGAGGGAGCGCAGCGACAAAGTGGTTTACAACGGAGGCCACGCTTTCGTTTTCAACTCAAGCGCGGCTACAGTTTTATTGTACACGCTAGCGGCTACGGGTTTACCCGGATAAGGCTCACTGAAACTTCGACAGCTCGCCAGAACCCATGAGGTCCGGATAGGGCCGGCCGGCGATGAGCTGCCGCCCGTCGGTGAAGCCTTCCGGGCGGTCCTTGAGCTGCGCGATCATGGCCGCCCGCCAGCGCTCCAATTCGCCGCGGCTGCCGGGCTCGGCGACAAGATCGGTGCATTCCTTGGGATCGCTCGCGAGATCGAACAACTGCTCCGTGCCGCGGACCGGCCGCCAGATGTATTTCCAGCGCCCGTCGGTCAGCAGGTGAAAGGCCTGGTCGTCGTCGTAGCAGGGCGCGTGCTCCGCGTGTAGCGTCGGCCGGACCGGCTTGGACTCACCCCGCAAAATCGGCACCAGGCTGCGGCCGTCGAGCTGCGGATCGGGCGTGCCGCCGGCCAACTCGATGAGCGTCGGACCGATGTCTTCCAAACACACCGGGCCGTCATGCCGCGCCCCGCGCACCAGACCGAGCTCGGGCGAGGCCTGAATCAGGAACGGCACACGCGCCGAGCCCTCGTAAGGCTCGCATTTGCGGAACAGATAATGGTCCCCGAGCATCTCGCCGTGGTCCGACGTGAACACGATCACGCCCGGTCGGCCGCGACGGGCACACTGGCGGTTAAATTCAAAGATCATGGCCTGCACCTGATCGTCGAGGTGGTTGATGAGGCCGAAGTAGCCCGCCTGCGCCTGCCGCAGCGCCTCGCCGCGCAGGTCGATCCGGTTGCGATCCACCTCCGAAAGGCGCGACTCCCGGCCGGGCGGCACGGCCCAGGCGCCAATCGCACGCGGCGGCAAATCGGCGTGCCAATAACGCTCGTAGTAACAGGCCGGCGGCAGCAACGGCGGATGCGGGGCGAAAAACGAGGCGGTGATGAAATACGGCCGGTCGTCCGGGGCCGCACACAACTTTTCGCGCACGCGGTTGGCGATCCAAGTGGTCGGATGCCAGGCGTCGGGAAACTGCCAGGGTCGCGCCGTCCAGCCGTTGTTCGACAAACCGTGCCCGCGGAAGCCGCCCTGCCCCGGAAACGCCGCCTCGAAAGCCAGCGCATAATCATCGTCCTCCCTGTAACCGGAACACAGGACCCGGTCCTCAAAGCCGTAGGGCTTCTCGTAGGGAAACTGGTGCATGTGCCGCCCGACGAGGGTCGTGCGATAACCGCATTCCTGCAGCCGCGCGGGAAACGTGGTTTCGTTCAGCTCATGCCGTTCGCGATAGCCCACCACGCCGTTCGAGGCGGGAAACAACCCCGTGAGCATGGCCCGCCGGGCCGGAATGCAGGACGGGCAGGTCGTGTAGGCGCGGGCAAAGTGCGTGCCGTGCAGTCCGATCGTGTCGATGTTCGGCGTCAGCAGCACCGGATGGTTTTCCAGCGAGAGACAATCGCCCCGCATCTGGTCGGGCATGATCAACAGGATGTCGGGCTGGCGGACTGGCGGGGTACTCATGCGTTCACCTTGGGCAATCTTCCGAAGATGAAAAGACCGGATGTCACACCGAACGGGCAGAGTCGGGATGTCGTGGTCAATTCTTGAGAATCCACGTGAGGCCACATGCAACTACTCCATGCCGCGAGATAATCACGCGCATTAGCCGGCGTGAAATCACCCGGCGGAAACAAGGGATGCGGAGCCAGAAAATCTCCCCAAGAGCATAATGCAAAGACATGAAACCCACCCGTGTATTACCCCTCCTGCTCACGTGCTGTCTGCCCTTGTTCGTTTCAGCCCAAAACTTCAGCGGCAGTGATGACTTCACCATTCTCAATCCTTCGCAATGGGGCTCGGTCTCCGGTTCCAACGGGGGAAACTTCAGTGTGCTACATGGTGACCTAAATTATGTTGATGGTGGGTTGGACACTTCTCTCGGCTCTCAGAGTAGCACGGCCATCATGCCTTGGACCCTGAATGTCGGCAGCAACACCGCCGACTGGTCTGTGCAGATGGATTTCACTCTGAATACAGCCCTGCTGCCCGCCCAATATGTGCAATGGGCGCTCATCCTGCAGAGCAGTGAAGATGGCAATGACTACTTCGTCACGGGCTTGGGCCAAAATTACATGCAGACCAATCCCACTGTGCAGGCGTACGTATTCACAGACAATGCCTCCGTCAGCAATTCCACCGGGGAGACACTGACCGGTTCAATCACCGCGACCCTGCTGGTTTCATTTTCCGCCAGCACCCAGACGTTTCACGCCTACTATGATGGCAACGGCGTGGCGGGCGGCTACTCCTTCACCAGTTTGTGGAGCGCATCCGTTCCGACCGAGTGGAACCTTACCAGCGGAAGCACCTTCAATCTGTTGGTCAGGGGTAACAATCAGGCCATGGCCTCTTCAACTTCGCCGCTGGTGGAAGGATCTATGACCGCCGACAATTTCCTCGCCAGCCCGACTGCCGTGCCCGAGCCCGCCACCGTTGCTTTGTTGGCCGGGCTCGCCGTTCTCGGCTTCGTGGTCTGGCGGCGGCGCGCGGGCTGACATTTGGGTTCGCCCCCGGCCGTTCGGTTTCCACAATCCCCGCTGTCATGCTGCGGGGATTTTTCTTTGCCCTCGGTCTGTTGCTGGCCGGCGGCCTGCTGCCGACCACCGTCACGTGGGCGCAGGAGGTGCAGCAGCACGGCCTCGTTTTTGAAAAATGGGTGCGCGACACATTTTTCGACGGCTACGTGCCGGCCGGCTACACCCAGAAATGGGACATCCCGGCGGCGATCAACCGCCGCCACGGCGGGCTGCCGGTCAATCCCAAGGCGATCAAATACCGCACGCCGGTCGATCTCGGTGATGCGCTGCGGCAATTCGACATCAACGAGCCGTTCATCCTCGTGATCGGCTACTGGGTGCAGGAAGGAAAGGAGAAGCGCTTCGTCAACATCATCGCCCCGGTCGTCACCCCGGAGACGCTGCGCCGGCTCTGGGGCGACATCACGAGGGCCGACCTCGAGCAACTCGACGACCTGATCAAAGACCGCTCGCTCGACTACCGGGAGGTGCGCAAACGGGCGCAGGCGCTGAAAAAAAAGCCGCCCTACAACACGAGCCTCATCACCCTCAACCCCAAGATCGACTCGAAGGGCCAACGCCGCCTGCAGTGCAGTCTGAGCTTCACGAAGGTCTTCAAATACCTCGCACCCGACGCCGATCCGGCCGAGCAGGACCCGCCTTCGCTCTGGGGCGTGCCGTTCACCGCCACGATCAGTTCCGGCCCGCGCAAGTTCGACGGAAAATGACGAGCGCCGGAGCGGTGTCGCATATGGTTGATCCGACAGGGGCTCCGCGTAGCCACCAACAATGCCAGCGATTGATTCCCAGGGCCAGGTTGGTGT
Organism: Opitutaceae bacterium; assembly: GCA_019455245.1. GTDB lineage: Bacteria > Verrucomicrobiota > Verrucomicrobiia > Opitutales > Opitutaceae > Cephaloticoccus. The sequence goes on along the minus strand of JACFMR010000022.1, from coordinate 33,670 downwards.
GAGAGCACCGACCGAACCCGACCCTTCTTGCCGCAAAGAGTCACCAGGCAACCACGGCAAAGGAAACGGTGCGCGCGCTTATAGGCGCGGGGAGAGCCACGCAGACCGATTGATTTTTGCGCCTCTTTGCGGCCATGCCTTCCGGGATATGCCTGCCTCCCCGGATACACGCTCTCGCTTCCGGTGCTCGCCTTGATGCTCGCTGGAGAAAGACAATCGCCCCTGTCAGTCAGTCGTTTGTTGGTCGGACCGCGCATGTGTGTCGGGCGCTGGCGGTCGCGGATTCCGTTGACCCGCGCGCGGCGCAGGGCGACGGTTCCTTTTCCGGTTTCATTGCGCAACAACCCACCATGAAGAAAACACCGAAGACCCTCGCAATCGCAGGCGGCCCCCAAGCCATCAAAAAAACCCCGGAGGCCGTCTTTCACTGGCCGATCGTGACCAAGGCCGACGAAAACGCCGTGCTCGACGTGCTGCGCCGCGGGACGATGAGCGGCACCGACATCACCAAGCAGTTCGAGCGCGAAATCGCCGAATGGATGGGCATGAAGTTCGCGCTCGGCTACTGCAACGGCACCGAGAGCCTGCGCGCCGCGATGTGGGCCTGCGGACTCGGCGCCGGCGACGAGATGATCTGCCCGAGCATGACCTACTGGGCCAGCTGCACGGCCGCACTGACCCTGGGTGCGGCGGTCAATTTCGCCGACATCCTGCCCGACACGCTCTGCATCGACCCGGCCGACATCGAGCACCGCATCGGCCCGCGGACCAAGGCCATCATGGTCGTCCACTACTGCGGCCATCCGTGCGACATGACCGCGATCATGCGCATCGCGCGCAAACACAAGGTCAAGGTCATCGAGGACGTCTCGCACGCCCAGGGTGCGCTCTTCAAAGGCAAAAAGGTTGGCACCTTCGGCGACATCGCCGCGATGAGTATGATGGCCGGCAAGAGTTTCGCGATCGGCGAGGCCGGCATGATGGTGACCAACAACCGCGACCTCTACGAGCGCTGCGTCGCCTACGGCCACTACGAGCGCACGGGTCTGCCGAGCAATTACAACCCCACCGACCGCAGCATCCGCAACCCGGCGCTCAACCATTTCGCCGGCCTGCCGCTCGGCGGCTACAAGCACCGGATGAACCAGACCTGCTCGGCCATGGGCCGCGTGCAGCTGAAGCATTACGACAAGCGCATCACCGAGATCCAGGCGGCGATGAACCGCTTCTGGGATCTGCTCGAGGGCGTGCCCGGCCTCAGGGCCCACCGCACCCCGCCCGGCGGCAAGTCCACCATGGGCGGCTGGTATGCCGCGCGCGGGCTCTACCGCGGCGAAGAACTCGGCGGCCTCTCCTGCGCGAAATTCTGCGCCGCCATCCGCGCCGAGGGCATCCCCACCTGCAACCCCGGCGCCAATTTCCCGCTGCACCTGCACGCGGTTTATCACGACGCGGACCTCTTCAACCAGGGCCAGCCGACCATGATCGCCTTCGGCCAGCGCGATGTGCGGCAGGGGCCGGGCTCGCTGCCCGTGGCGGAGAAAATTCACGAGATTGCCTACAGCGTGCCGTGGTTCAAACACGACCGGCCGGCGGTCATCAAACAATACGCCCAGGCCTATCGCAAAGTCGCCGAGCACGCCGACCAGCTGCTCGGGTGAGAAAATCCAGGTGCAGATTAAGTCCGGCTGCGTCAATGGCGGTTTCAGCCTTGTCGTAGCCGCGCTTGAAAAGCGTGGCATCTGAGAGGCCACGTTTTCGCTTCGCTTAAACGCGGCTACTTCTCGCCAGGTATCCGCCTCAGGCCGGGTCGGGCAGCTTGCGTTCGCGGGCGACGAACTGCAGCGGCGCGCCGTCCTCGTCGAGGATCGGGTTGATGCGCACGTCCACCCGGTAGGGCGAGCCGTCCTTGTGGTAGTTCACCAGCGTTTCGTGGCAGGGCTCGCGGGCCGCCAGCGCCGCGCGGATGCGCGCGACCGCCGCTGCGTCGGTTTCGGGTCCCTGCAAAACCTGGCCGGGCTTGCGCCCCTTGATCTCACCGAGATCGTGGCCGCACATCGCGATGAAGGCCGCATTGACCCACTCAACGCGGCCGGTGGCATCGGTCACCACCAGACATTCCGGCGATGGATTCCGGGGGCGCTGTTGCAGCGTGTCCATCAACCGGTTTTTCAGCCCGGGGGGCGGCGTCGCCGTCGGCCGGTCGGCCAGGGTCATCGTCGCCACCACCTCCTGCAGCGAGCGCACATGCTCGCGCAAATCCTCGCGGGCCTCCAGCAGCACCTCGAAGCTTTCGCGCTCGTCGGCCGACAGCGTGCCGGCGACGTAATGGGCAGCTTGGTTGCGGAGGGCCTCGTTGAGCATCGGAAAACGGGTAACCGGAAACCCGCGTCAGTCAAAACCGATTCACGCCCGGCCGCCAATCCGCGTACCGGCGCAATCCACACTGGCCAAGCGCGCAAATGCGCCTACAGATGACGGCGAGCCATGGGCGCCTTCATCGAGCTGCAGAACATCACGCATCGTTACGGGGAAATGACCGTGGTTGAGGACACCACGCTGGAGCTCAACAAGGGCGAGGTTTTCTCCCTGCTCGGACCCAGCGGCTGCGGCAAGACCACCCTCCTGCGCATCCTCGCCGGTTTTCTCACGCCGGAAAAAGGCCGTGTGCTGGTCGACGGGCGCGACATCACCGCGCTGCCGCCGGACCGGCGGCCCATCAACACCGTCTTTCAAAACTACGCGCTCTTCCCGCACCTCACCGTGCGCGAAAACATCGCCTTCGGCCTCGTGGTGGCCAAGCGCCCCAAGGCGGAGATCGCACGCGAGGTCGACCGTATGCTCGACCTCATCCAGCTGCACGAGCACGCCGGCAAACGCCCCGGCCAGATCAGCGGCGGCCAGAAACAGCGCGTGGCCATCGCGCGCGCGCTCATCAACCGCCCGCAGCTGCTCCTGCTCGACGAACCGCTCGCCGCCCTCGACCTGAAACTGCGCCAACGCATGTTGATCGAGCTCGACAACATCCACGACGAGGTCGGCATCACCTTCCTCTACGTCACCCACGATCAGGGCGAGGCCATGTCGCTCAGCGACCGCGTGGCGGTGATGAACCGCGGGCGGCTCGAACAAACCGGCACGCCCGCCGAAATCTACGAGGCGCCGCGCAGCCGTTTCGTGGCGGAGTTCATCGGCGACACCAATCTCATCCCTGCCAAGGTCGCGGCCATCGGCACCGACCAGTATCTCGGCCTCGACACCGACCGGCTGGGCGAGGTGATCTACGACATCGATGAGGTTCGTGCCACCGGCACGCGCCTGCTGGCGTGGAAGGACCGCGAACTGCCCGACCGCGCCCCGGTCGTGCTTTCCCTGCGGCCCGAAAAAATCGCCATCAGCCGCCAGCCACCGGCCCGCATGCACGAGCACAACGCCGTGCGCGGCACGGTGGAGGACCTGATCTACCTCGGCTCACGCACGCAATACCGGGTGCGCGTCGGCGCCGAGACCCTCGTCGTCTGGCAGCAGCACGGCCGCTTCCTGCTCGACACCAAACCCATCACCTGGCGCGAGGAGGTGTGGCTGAGTTGGCACGCCGACGACGGCTACCTGATCGTGGAGGGAGGCAACGGCCGATGAAAAGCCCGCGGTGGCTCGAACCGCTGTTGTCGCTGCCGAGTTTCGGCTGGCTGGTGGTGTTCTTCGCCGTGCCCACGCTGCTGGTCTTCGTGCTCTCGTTCAAGCCGACCGACCTGACCGGCGGCGTCGGAGCGGGCTGGACCCTCGACACCTGGCGCAGCCTCGCCAACCCCAGCTACCCGGTGATCATCTGGCGCACGGTCTGGCTCAGCGCGCTCGCCACCGCCCTGTGCCTCGGTTTCGGCATCCCCGTGGCCTACTGGATCGCGCGGCTCGACGAGCGTTGGCGCAACCGCGTGCTGCTGCTCATCATCCTGCCGTTCTGGACGAATTTCCTCATTCGCATCTTCGCGTGGCGCACGCTGCTGCATCCCGACGGTTACGTGAAATCGATCGCCGTCTGGCTGGGCTGGGCCGAACCCAACACCCAGCTGCTCTACAACGACTGGGCCATTTTGCTCGTGCTGGTTTACACCCACCTGCCCTTCGCCATTTTGCCGCTCTACGCCGCCGCGGAGAAATTCGACTTCACGCTGCTCGACGCCGCGCGTGACCTCGGCGCGGGCCGCTGGCGGGCGTTTCGCAGCGTGTTTCTGCCCGGCATCCGCGTGGGCCTGATCACCGCGTTTCTCATCGTGTTCATCCCCGCGCTGGGTTCCTACGCCATCCCCGCGATCGTCGGCGGGCCGACCAGCGAGATGATCGGCAACAAGATCGCCCAGCGCGCCACGACCGACCGCAACCTGCCCCATGCCGCCGCGCTCGGCGCCGTGCTCTCGGTGGTTATCTTCGTGCCACTGGTGGCCGCAGCGGCCCTGCGCCGCCGCCACAGCAACGGCAACGCCGCCGGCCCCGCGCCCGCCATCCCCGGAGGGCACCCGTGAAACCCAGCCGCGTGCCCCTGGCCACCACCCTGCTGGTGCTGCTGTTTTTCTACCTGCCGATCGCAATGCTCGTCGTGCAGTCGTTCAACGCCGCGAAGTTCGGCGGCCAGTGGGACGGGTTTTCGCTGCGTTGGTACGAGGAACTCTGGCGCCGGGAGGACATCCACCATGCGACGTGGAACACCCTGCTGATCGCGTTGAGCTCCACCCTGCTCTCGGTCGTGCTCGGCGCGCTCGCCGCCTGGTGCCTGCACCGCTACCGCAGCCGGTTGCAACGCGTGCACCACGGGCTCATCTACGCGCCGTTGGTCGTGCCCGACATCCTCATGGGCATCAGCCTGCTCTTCCTGTTCGTCAACCTCGGCGCACAGCTCAATCTTGGCACCGTCATCCTCGCCCACACCACGTTCTGCCTGAGCTACGTGGCCCTCGTCATGCTCGGCCGGCTGCAGGACTTCGACGAGTCGATGATCGAGGCCGCGCAGGACCTCGGCGCCGGCTGGGGCGTGATCATCCGGCGCATCCTGCTGCCCCTGCTCGGCCCGGGCCTCGCCGCCGGCGCCCTGCTCGCCTTCACGCTCAGCATCGACGATTTTGTGATAACTTTTCTCGTGTCCGGCCCCGGCAACACCACACTGCCGGTGAAGATCTTCAGCATGATGCGCCGCAGCTCGCCGCAGGTGATCAACGCCCTGAGCGTCATCTTCATGGCGGTCACGTTCATCATGGTCATCCTCAGCCAACGCCTCATCCGTCCCGCCAAATGAAAACCAAATCCGCCCTCCTGCTTGCGGTCGGCCTGCTCGCCGGCCTGCTGCTCACGCTCACCGCCTGCGCGCCGAAAAAACCCGTGCTGCACGTCTACGTTTGGAGCGACTACTTTGCCGAGGGCCTGATCAAGGAGTTCGAGACCCTGCACAACTGCAGGGTGGTGATCGACAACTATGACTCCAACGAGGTGCTCCACGCCAAGCTCAAGGGCGGCGCCACCGGTTACGACGTCGTGTTTCCCTCCAGCTACGTCGTCAACCTCATGGTCGCGGAAGGCCTGCTGCAGGAAATCAACCACGCCCGCATCCCGAACCTGAAGAACATCGACCCGGTGTTTCTCGCCAACGTGTCGATCGACAAGAAGATGCACCACAGCGTGCCCTACATGTCCGGCGCCACCGGCATCGCCTACCGCAGCGACGAGGTAAAGGACTTCGTTCCGAGCTGGCGCATGTTTGAGCGCGCCGACCTCGCCGGCCGCATGACCCTCCTCGACGATCCCCGCGAGTGCCTCGGCGCCGCACTCAAGACGCTCGGTTACAGCATGAATTCGATCGACGAAACCGAGATCAACGCCGCCGCCGATCTCGTCATCCAATGGAAGAAAAACATCGCACGCTTCGAATCCGAGGCCTTCAAGGCCGGCATCGCCTCCAAGGAATTCCACCTCGTGCAGGCCTGGGGCGGCGACATCCAGCAGGTGATCGACGCCAACGGGGACGAAAACATCGTCTTCGCCCTGCCCCGCGAGGGTTTCCCGATGTGGGAGGACACCATGGCCATCCCCGCCGGCAGCGACAACGTCGCGCTCGCCGAGAAGTTCATCAACTTCATGCACGACGCCGCGGTCGCCGCGCGCAACATCGAGTTCAACTACTACCTCTGCCCCAACGCCGCCGCGTATCCGCTGCTCAGCGACGAGATCAAGGCCAACCCGATCGTCTTCATTCCCGAGGACCTGCTGAGGAAGGGAGAGCAAACCCTCGAACTCGGCGAGCACCTCGCCAAATACACCAAGGCCTGGGACCGCGTGAAAGCCGCCAACTGAAACGCAGCGGCCTCACGCCAGCCACGCAGAATTTTTTGTAGCCGCGCTTGAGGGCGCAGCCCGAAAGCGTGGCCTCCGACGTCTACCACGTTTTCGCAGTGCTCAAACGCGGCTACCATGCAGCCGCCCTTTCATACCGGCTGCCCGATGCTATTGGACTTTGGGTGGAGGGGCGACCTCTGCGTCGCCCGTTGCGGCCCGCGCTGAGGCGGGCCCTCCCATGGTCAAAGGTTACGGGCGATTGGCAATCACACCGCCCCGTCGGGCAACAGCCGCTCACGGGCGACATACCAGAGCGGCTTGCCGGCCTCGTCGAGAATTGGGGCGATGCGCACCGCCGCGTGATAAATTGTGCCGTCGCGATGATAGTTGGTCAGGATCTCGCGACAGGGGCGGCGCTCATAGATCGCCCGACGCATACGTTCCACCGCCGCGAAATCGGTGGCCGGACCCTGCAGCACGTGACCCGGCTTGCGCCCGCGCAACTCCGACAACGGATGGCCGCACATTTGGGTGAAGGCCGGGTTGACCCACTCGATCAGACCTGCGCCGTTCGTGACGACCAGTGCCGCCGGCGTCCGGTGCACACAGCCCGTGGCCAAGCGCGCGAGCGTGCGGGCTTTCAAACCGGGCGGTACCTCGGCCAGCATCCGGCTGCCGGCCAACGTCAATTGCAGACCGACCTCGGCCAAGCGCGCGACTTCGCGCCGCAGTTCCCCGTGATACTCGAGCAAAATTTCAAAGCTCTCGCGCTCCTCCGCGGGCATGCTCCCGGAGACATAACGAATGGCGTGACTGAGCAGGGAATCGTTCAACACCACTCATTACGCCCGACGCCCCGGCGCAGATGCCACCGGCGTGAATGACAGCTCCAAATCCTCCCTTACCCATCACCCTGCAACTGCTTGCGCAACCAGCCGGGCCGGTCGGTTGTGATGCCGTCCACCCCTGCCGCCACCAGTTGGCGGGCGCGGGCACCGTCGTTGACCGTCCAGATGTGAAGCAGTAATCCCGCCGCGTGCACCCGGCGGACGAAGGCCGCGTCGATCGGCCAGTCCTCGCCCAGATCGAGGCCGTCGAAATTCGCCGCCCGCGCGGCCGCGATCAGCGCGTCCAAATCCGAAAGCGGGCGGGGCCGGCCCTCATGGGTGCCACCGGCCAGAAAAAGCGCCTTGATGTGCGGCATTGCCGCCTTGGCCGCGCTCAGGACCTCGTGGTCGAAGCAGATCAGATGCACGCGTTCCGGCGGCAGCACGGCCTGCGCCAAATGTCGCTGCAAGGCCGGCACTATCTCCGCCCCGCACTTGATCTCGATCAAGATGCCCTTGTCCGCCGGCACCGCCGCGAGCGCCTCGGGCAGCGTCGGCACACGCTGTCCGGTGTATTGCGGGGCCTTCCATGCCCCGGCATCGAGTTGGCGGATTGTCGCCAAATCCAGCGCCTGCGGCGCGGCCGGGCACCCGGTCGTGCGCGCCAAGGTTTCGTCATGCAGCAGCACCACCGCCCCGTCGCGGGTCAACCGCACGTCAATCTCCAGCAGGTCCGCCGCCTGCGCCCAACCCAGCGCGATCGACGCCAGCGTGTTTTCCGGCGCATCATGCGAGGCGCCGCGGTGAGCCACAATCAACGGTGAGGCCGGGAAAGACATGCTCCGACAGTGGACCGCTGTCCGTGGCGCGCTCCAGCCCAAAACCAACCTGCTGGTTCCAGCTGCCGGCAACTCTTGGACTTGCTGTCTTGGGTGGACGCGCACTCTGCTGGACAGCAGAGCACTGCGCGTCACCGGTGCTGACCGGCACAGGGCCAGTCCACCTCAAACTTCACGTCTGCCTACCATCAAACCGCGATAGGCTTGGGCTGTGATGCATCATCCATCCTTGCGCCGTCCCCCGCGCCCAATGCAGGTTTGACCACCATGCCCCCGACCTCGCTGGCCCAACGTCACGATCTCGCCGCCGTGCGCGCCGCCCTGCCGCCGCCCGGCACCTGGCGACGCTACCCCGCCGCGAACGACCGGACCGCCTGGGAAAAAATTCCGGCCGCCGAGCGCCGTCAACTCATCGCCACCGGCGAAGCCCGCGCCGCGGAGGATTGGGAGCACCTCACCGCCACGCTCATCCTGGACTTCAAACGCAAAGGCGACCGCCGCTCCTATCAGGATCCGCATTTCCGCCGGCGCACGCGCTTGCACGATCTGGTGCTCGCCGAATGCGCCGAGGGCCGGGGCCGGTTCATGGATGCCATCGCCGACCATGTCTGGCTGACCTGCGAGGAAACGTTCTGGGGCTGGCCCGCCCATCTCGACGAACAGCAGGCCGGGCGCGAACTGCCCGACATCGCGGAGCCGATCGTCGATCTCGGCGTCGGCGAATCCGCCGCGTTGCTGGCGTGGACCGATCACCTGGTCGGGCCCGAACTCGACGCCGTCTCCCCCCTCCTGCGCCGCCGCATCCGGCACGAGGTGGACCGCCGGGTGCTCACGCCCTGCCTCGAGCGGGACAATTTTTGGTGGATGGGTTGGGAGCGCCGGCACCACCCGGTGAACAACTGGAATCCGTGGGTAAATTCCAACTGGCTGGCCTGCGTGCTGCTGTTGGAGGAGGACGACGACCGCCGGGTCCGCGCCGTGCACAAGATCATGCGCAGCCTCGATGTGTTTCTCGCCCACCAATCGCCCGACGGCGGCTGTGACGAGGGCCCGGGCTACTGGAGCCGGGCCGCGGCCAGTTTGTTCGACGCTCTGGAGTTGCTGCACCACGCCACGGCCGGACGGATCTCGCTGTTCCACGAACCGCTGATCGCCGAGATGGGCCGGTTCATCCAGCGGGCGCATGTCACCGGCGACTGGTTCATCAACTTCGCCGATGCCGGGGCCAAAGTTCAGGTCGAGGGCGCCCTTCTGCAACGCTACGGCCGGCTGGTCGGCGATGATGCACTGGTGAACTTCGGTCGTTGGATCGAGCAGGCGCAGGCCGACAAGCCGCTGCCGCACATCCGCTCGATCAACCGCACGCTCGGGGCGTTGTTGGACCGCGGACCGGACAACGCCGCGGTCATCAAGGAGCCCCCGCTGCAACGCGACGTCTGGCTGCCCGATCTGCAGATCATGGCCGCGCGCGATGCCGCGGGCACGGCCGGCGGTTTCTTCGTCGCCGCCAAGGGCGGGCACAACGCCGAGAGCCACAACCACAACGACCTCGGTTCGTTTCTCGTGTATCTCGACGGCGAGCCATTGCTGATCGATGTCGGCGTTGAGACTTACACCGCCAAGACCTTCAGCCCGCAGCGCTACGAGATCTGGACCATGCAATCGCAATGGCACAATCTGCCCACGATCAACGGCGCCTTGCAGTCCGCCGGCCGGGAGTTCGCCGCGCGCGAGATCAGTTATGCCGCCGACGACACCGCCGCCACCCTGAGCCTTGATCTCGCCGGCGCTTATCCGCCTGAGGCCGCGGTGTCGCGCTGGTTGCGCACCGTGTGCCTGGAGCGCGGCCGGGCGATCGTGCTCACCGACGAATTCACCCTGGCCAAGGCTGAGGCGCCGGCCGTGTTCAACTTCATCACCGCACAGGCACCGGTGCTCGAAGCCGGCGGCGTCATCCTGCGCACCGCAGGCGGACGCACCGCCCGACTGGCTTATGCTGCCGCGGCTTTCACCGCCCGGACCGAAATGCGGCCGATCACCGATCCACAACTGTCCGCGGTCTGGGGCGACCGGGTGCACCGCGTGCAACTGCAGGCCAGGGCCGCGGTGCTCTCCGCCCGGCACGAATTTCGGCTCACGCGCTGAAGCGCGGGCTCACGTCATCTGCGTCTGCGCGGCGCTGCCACCAAAGAGCTCGCGCATGGCGCTCCAGGCGCGGCGCAACCCCGCCGGCCGCACGCCGGCGAGACCGTAGATTGCCGCCACCTGCTCCTCATGTCCGCGATAGCGCGGCGGCAAAATGAACCAGGTGTCGTTGCCCTCGTTGAGCATCGTCGAGAAGAACAGCCCCTGGCCCACCACCAGCCCCGCGGCCGGCACGCTGATTGTTTTTTCCGGCAGTACCAGCCACGGCTTGTAGGTGAAGCTCAGGCCCGCCTCGGTCTTGCGCAGCCGGCCGTAGGTGCGCACCGGCACCTCGGGCAGATTGCCGCCCGAGAACAGCCGGTTGCCCGCCGGCGCGGGCGTGAAGCGCTTGCGGCGCAGTGTGAAGAAATCCCAGCTGAAAATCGTGCCGAAAATCGTGAGCCGGAACGCCCAGCCCGCGACCAGGTAGGCGATGATGATCACCACGACCGACAGCGCCGCGCTGACCAGCGGATTCATCGTGGCGGTGAGGGTCAGCAGCCCGAGCAAGGCCGTGCGGCCGGCCTTCAGCGCGGCATCGATCGCGCCCCAGGGGCTGAGCAAAATCAGCACGTTGATCGCATGCGAGGCCATCCACACGATGGCGAACATCGCGATGCCGAACGGCACCGTGAGCAGGTTGAGCAGCCACGAAAAATCGATCGCGCCCAGGTGGATCATGGCCAAACCTCCCGAGGTCACGGCCGGCTCCGTGGCCGCCGGTGCGTGCGCGATCAGCATCTTGGATACGGTGTCCATCGTGAACGGCACCACCGCGCCGGCCGCCACCAAACCCGAGGCCTTGTTCTCAATCGTTTCCAGCACGTCGAGCGGCTTCTTCATGCCGGGCGGCACCACCGCGCCGAGCGCGTCCTTGGCCGCCACCAGCCCGACGATGGCCAGCGCCGGCAGCCAGAAATTCACCTGCGCATACCACGGCAGCGCGGCCTTCGCCTCGTCACCCTTCGTGCTGAAATACTGGTAGGCACCATACGCGCCCGTGCCGAGCAGCGGCGAAATGGCGATACCCGTGACCGTGGTCACCGCGGTCGCGATGCCGTTGGCGGGCGAAGTGCCGGAGGATTTGGCCGGCGCAGCGGACGCCGCCCACAGCGGCGTGACCACGATGGCCAGGGTAAGCGCGACAACAAAAAGCGGAAGAATGCGTTTCATGGCGGGGAGGGTGGTGGCTCCATGACTAGCCGTTGCGCCGGGAGTGACAACTGCTTTGTGGCCGGGGCGGGCAACCGGCAGTCAGGGCCGTTCACGTTCGAGGTTGAGCCACGCGAGCTCGCGCGGGCTCAGGGTCACGCCGAGGCAGGGCAGCGAGCTGACGGTTTCACTGAGCAGGCGCGGGCCGATGAGCGCGAAGGTCGGGAACGGCTGCGCCAGCACGTAGGCCGCGGCGATGGCGATCGGCGTCACGCCTTTTTTGGCGGCGAGCGCATGGGCGCGCTCACGGCGCTCGAAGTTGTCGTCGCTGTACCAGCAGCGCACCAACTGTTCGTCCTCCCGTTTGTCGCGGCCGGCGCGGTCGGTGAAGAAACCGCGCGCCTGGCTCGACCACGCGAGCACGGGCAGCTGGTGTTTTTTCAACCAGCGGCGCGATTCGGGATCGGAGCACGCGATGCAGCCGTCCCAAACGGGATCGACCATGCGCGCGAGACTGAGGTTGTTGCTCACCACGCCGAAGCCCTGCAGGCCCTTGCGCTGCGCGTAACGGTTGGCGGCGGCGACGCGTTTGAGCGACCAATTGGAACCGCCGAAAACGCGGATGCGGCCGGCCTGCACCTCGGCGTTGAGCGCATCGACAAACTCACCGACGGGGATGTCGGGGTTGTCGCGATGCAGCATGTAGATGTCGGCATGGTCCGTCTGCAGGCGATCGAGCGACTGGTAAAACTGCTTCCGCATGTCGTCGGGCGTGCAGTAGGGGGTGTGCGCGCCCTTCGCGATCACGACGACCTCGTTGCGGACGCCGCGGTGGCGCATCCACCAACCGAGTAGTCTTTCCTGCAGGCCGCCGCCGTAGATGAAAGCGGTGTCGAACGCATTGCCGCCGCGCTCGTAGAAATCGTCCCACATCGCCGCGCCGTGCGGCAGGGTCGTTTGATTGTCGCAACCCATCACCAGCCGCGAGACCGGTTTGGCCAGCCCGGCAAGCGGCACCTGCGGGGTCAGGCCGCCGGTCCGTCGGCGCAGCGGCTGGCGCGCATGCGTGTGCGTGAAGTTTTCCGGTTTTTCCTGCGCGTAGGTGAGACCGACCGCCTCGCGCCAGCGGTCGAGCGTCGTCATGTTGCCGAGCGTGTCGGCGACCGGCATGGCGGCGGTCTCGCGCTGGCCCGCGGCCAGGGCCGCGGCGACGGCATCGGCTTCCAATCCGTAGAGGTGCGCGGGCGCCGGCACGGCGATGTCCTCGACCTTGCCGTCCCGGTGCAGGTGCAGCACCGCCTCACCGCCGTCATGCGGCGGGATCCACGGCGACGGCACGTGCAGCATGCCCTTGGTGCCGTAGATGCGCGCGGAATTGTCCTGCCCCACCCCGATGCTGGTGGAGACCTGCGCCACCAGCCCGGTCGCGAATTGCAACGTGGCCGCGGCCACGACATCGACGCCCGTCTGCGGATGCAACTGCCCCGCACCCGACACGGTCACCGGATCAAGAAACGGCCGGCCGCACGCAGCGCCGGCGATCAGCCGCGAGAACGAAACTGGATAACAGCCCACGTCGAGCACGCCGCCGCCACCGGCCGCGTTGGCCCAGAGCCGGCTTTCCGGGTTGAACCCCGCGTTGAAGCCGAACGCCGCCTGCACGAGTTTCACCTCGCCGAGCGCCCCGCTCCGCACCAGTTCGACAATCTTCACGGTCTGCGGATGGCAGCGATACATGAACGCCTCCATCAGCAGCACGCCATGCTCCTGCGCCGCGGCGGCGATGACCATCGCCTCGGCGTGGTTGAGCCCGATGGGCTTTTCACAAAGGATGTGCTTGCCCGCCTCGGCCGCCTTGACCGCCCATTCGACGTGCTGCGGATGCGGCGTGGCGATGTAGACCGCCTGCACCGCCGGATCAGCCAGCAGCGCCTCGTAGCTGCCGTGCGCCCGCGGCACCTTGAATTCCGTGGCAAAGCGTTCCGCGCTCGCGACCGTGCGGCTACCGACGGCGGCCAGCCGGCCGTGTTGCGAGCGGGCCACGCCCGTGGCGAAAATCCCGGCGATGCGTCCCGTGCCCAGTATCCCCCAGCCAAGTCGGTTGTTCATACAGGAGGGAAACGCTGGAGGGTTTGCCGGCGCGATGCAATCACGCGCAGGATTGCACCGCACGGACTGGTCTGAAAAAAACACCCCCATGCCGACCAAGGCCGAACTCCAGCACCTCCACGCCCTGAAGGACAAAAAGCACCGCGAAGCCCAGGGCCGGTTCGTCGTCGAAGGCGAAAAAGTGGTGCGCGAACTCCTCGCGGCGAATTTCCCCTTGGACCGGATTTACGCCACCGCGGACTGGGACGGCCCCTGCACCGACCGGCTCAGCGCGGCGGAGATGAAACGCGCCAGCCACTTCCCCGCTCCGGCCAGCGTGCTGGCGGTCGGCAAAATCAAGCGCCCGCCGTTGCCGGACGACGGGCTGGCCCGCGGACTCACGCTGGTGCTCGACGGCGTGCAGGATCCCGGCAACGTCGGCACGCTCCTGCGCATCGCGGACTGGTATGCGCTGGACCGCGTGGTGCTGTCGCCGGATTGCGCGGACCTGTTTTCCCAGAAGGTCATCAACGCCAGCAAGGGCTCCTTCGCCCGCGTGCCAGTGCACACCTTCCCGCTCGCACCGTTGCTCGCGGGTGTGGCCGGGCGGATTCCGGTACTGGGCTGCGATCTGATTGGCGAGGATGTGCACGGTCTCGCCCCGACCAAGGACGCGGTGATCGTGATCGGCAGCGAAGGGCGCGGCATGTCGGCCGAGGTGCGGCGCGCCATCACGCAGTTCATCACCATCCCGCGTTACGGCCACGCCGAGTCGCTCAACGCCGGGGTCGCGGCCGCGATCGTCTGCGACAACCTGCGCCGCCGCCAACCGGCCTGAGGCGGAACGATGCCGTTGAAGGTGGAACGGAGGGGCGTGGCTTGAGCACGCCCTTGGAGCGTTTCAAGATAAACTGTAGCCATCGGGATTGTCATTCTGGCAGCGCAGCGAAGAATCCAGTGCACCTACCGCTCCGGGAAAAATGCTGGATTCTTCGGCTTCGCCTCAGAATGACAGAAGGGGGAAGAGGCTACGGCTTTATTTGAAATGCCCTTAATTCTCTGCTCAACCGGCGGGCGTGGACGAGCCCCCCTCCAAACCGAACAGTTCCGCCGCGAATGCTTACGCATCGCAGCCCAAATGCATGATCACGCCTGACACCGCGCGTCGGCCGCCCGTTCAGCGCGCCACGTCGCGGCCGTGCTCGAGCACGGCCAGGGTCTCGTAGTAACGCGCCTCGGTGAGGTGCTGGTTGCTCTCGCGATCAAGCCGGGCCTGGCGCCGGTCCGGATCGGTGCCCTCGAGCCGGTCGAGCGTGGCCAGACCCACCAAGGCGGGCATCTGCCGGCGCATGCTGTCGAGTGCGTTGCGCGCATCGCGCGCGAGATCCTGCCGCAGCGCGGGTTCGAAGCCTTGTTTGTAGACGGCCAGAAAACGTTCGGGACTGCCATCGGAACCCACCAGCAGATGGGCGATGCGCTGCCAAAGCGCGCTGGTTTCCGCGCCGAACGCCCGCAGGATCGCCGAGCGTGAGATCCAGCCATCACGCCGCGGCACATGCGGCTGCAGATGCGGTGGCACCTGCACGCCCTCGACCGACGGCAGCCAGCCGCTGGCGTGCACGAAAATGCGGTTGCCCGGCACGCTGGTCATGAAGCGCATGAAATCGATCGCGACCTCGCGATGCGGACTGCTCTTGTTGAGGAAAAACGGCGCGGCCGTACCCACCTGTCCCTCGGACTGCGGCAGCCACATGTGCGGACCGGCCACCGGATGAGTCCGGTCCGGCGGATAAAACTCCGCCACCGCCACCGGGAACGAGGCGAGCGACATCAGGCTGGTCGCATCCCACGTGCCCGTGTAGATCGCCACCGCCTCGCCGCGGAGAAATTCCTGCACCGCGGCATCGCGCTCCAGCTGCTGAAACCCGGGCCGGGTGTTGCGTGCAATCTCGAGCAGCACTTCGAAACCCGCGCGCAGTTCCGGCCGGTCGAAATTCCAGCCGCCGCGCAGGTAATCCAGCGCGTAGTCACGGATCACCGCCCCGCCCTCCCGAAACCGGTCGCGCTCGTGGTTCATCGGCAGCACGGTGCGGTTGAGCAGCACGTCCATGGTGACATCGGTGTTGAACTTGCTGCCGGCGAACAGCGCGAGCGGCGCGCCGCGCGGGCTGGTGCGGCCGGCCAGCGCGCGGCCGAGCGCCATGAGCCCGGCGTAGCTTTGGGGCGGTTCGCGCGTGCCGGTGATTTCCTCCAGGAGATCGGCGTTGTAGAACAACCGCATGCTCAGCATGCAGAGCGTGACCGCGTAGTAGTTGTTGAGATCGCGGATGTAGCCCTCGTAGTTGTTGAGACCGTCGAGAAACGTATCGCGCCACGGCACGTTTTCCTGCGGGGTGCCGCGGTTGTAGGGGTTGGGCACCTCGACCTCCGCCGTGATCGGCGCGAAGTAACGCGCGGGGATGTCGCGCGACCCTTGCAGCCAGAAGCCGAACTCGATGATGTCCGGCGCCAGACCGCCGGTGAGCTGCGTGCGCAGCCACTGGGTGTAAACGTTGCCCGGCACCGCCATGATCTCCACGCGCACGTCAGGGTTCATGGCGTTGTAGGCCGCCGCCACCTGCTCCAACGCCTCGCGCGGGCCGACTTCGATCTGCCAGTGCGCCAGCCGGATGACCGGCCGGTCGTCCGTGGACAACGCCGCGCCGGGCCGCATGAACACATAGAGCGAGACGGCCGCGTAGATCGCGCCCGCCACCGCCACGACCAGCCAGGTGCGCGTTTTACGGGTCATGGCTGAAGGTGGCGCGGACCGGCGCGGGCCGGCCGGCGAGTTTTTCGTTGAGCGCCCAGGCGCGCACATCGCGCGGATGCTCCGCCCGGAGTTTTTCCAGATAACGCGCGGCCGACTCCCGGCGGCCAAACTCCAGGCTCAGCTCGAACAGCTGCACCAGTTGATCGGCATGGGGTTGCCCCTGCAACCCGCCGATGATCTCGGCCGCCTCCAAATCGTCGAGCGCGGCCTGTGCCGGCAGGTCGTAAAACAGGGTCGCGCGTGCGAGCAGCCGGTACAGGTCGCGCCGCGCATCGGGTTCAACCACGCCGTCCAGCAAGGCCCGCGCCGTGGCGATCCGTTGCCGCGGCGATGCGGCCGGCAGCACATAGAGTTCCAGCAGGGCCAGCTTCACGCGGGCCAGATCGCCCCACGGTCCGGCCTCGGGCGCGGCGCTTAACTCCCGGTAAATTGCGGCCGCGGCCGCGTGGTCGGCCTGTTGACGATAAAGCTGCTGGCTGCGGGCCAGCATGTAGCGGGCTGCGGCCGCCAGCTCGTCGCGCGGACCCGCCACGTCGCGCAGCAGCGCCTCGGCCTCGTCCAGTTTGGATTCGGTGAGCGGTTGGTGATCGAGCAGGATCACCGCGCGGCAGAAATCCTGTTCGCGCGCCGACAACGGATCGCCCGGCGGCGGCAGTTTTTCCCAGGCCCACAACGCCTCCTTGGTGAAAAACGTCGTCACCTGCCGCCAGACCTCGGGCAGGGTGGTTTCCGCCCGGCCCGGGCTGCCCGCCAGCGCACAACCCAACGCAAGGGTCAGCAGGGGGTGATACCGGCGCAGCAGCATGGCGCCAGCGTGCGTTCCCCTTGCGCCGCGACAAGGCTAACCTTGCCCGAAGCCAAGATTCGCCACCCCATGCGGTGATTTAGTCCGTCGGCGTCCGGCCCCAGGCCCGCGCACGCACCGCCTTGGGCGAAACGCCGTGCAGTTGTTTCACCCAGCGCGAAAAATGAAACGGCGTCTGGAAACCGCAACGGTGCGCCACTTCGCCGACCGTGAGCCCGGTCTCGCGCAGCAATTGCACGCCGCGCCGTGTGCGCGTTTCCCACACATGCCGCAACGGCGTGGTGCCGAGGTGCCGCCGGAACAGTTTCACCAGTTGCGCCGACGACACCCCGGCGATCCGCGCCAGCGCCGGCAGGTCCACCGCCTCGCTGCCTTCCTGGTTGATCCACTCGAGCGCGCGGCGCAGCGCGTCCGGCTCATCCCTGCGCTGCTCCGTTTCACGCCGGCCCGAAAACAAATACTCCTGCAACGTGGCGATGCCCAGCGCCTCCACGAGTCCGGGCGCGCCGGATGCCGCCCAATGCGACAGCGACAATCCCATCTCCATCAACTGCGCGAAACGGCGCGACATCGGCAGAACCGCGGGCGCCGCCTGACCCGCCACCGCGGTTTCCGCCGCCAAAAGCGTCGGGTGCAACGAACACCACGTGTGGTGACTTTTCCGGTCGGGCGCGAAACTGAACAGCTCCTGAGGTCCGGGCAGAAACAGCCCCACCTGCCCCGCCTCGATGCGACGCTGGCGTCCGTCCACCACGACCTCGACCCGGCCTTCCAGCAAGGCAACCAGTTGATAGTCGCCTTGGATGCGCGGTCCGCAGGTGCCACCGGGTTCATAGACCACATCGCCGAACAACACCTTGGTGGTCCGGGCGGTTCGTATATTTTTGGATATGGTTTTGCGCGCCATGGGGCTGTTTATGGGCAGTTTTGTATGCTATCAGATATGTCCTGTTTATGAGTTCCTCAAGCTTGGAGACCCCGCCCCGTCAACTTGTCACCGTCACCGGCGGTTTCGCCGGCACGCGCCGCAACGCGTTTCCGTCCGCGCGCCCGCCGGGCTATTTCAGCCCCGATGCCGATCCGGCCGCGGTGAAATCTTTCTACGAGGCCAACGGTTATCTGGTGCTCGAAAACGCCTTCTCGCCCGCCGCCATCGAAGCACTGAAAGCCGAGACCACGCTCATCTGCCGCGGCGAGCGCGGCGAACTGCCCGACCAGCCCAACGCCGCCGCGGATGAGCCCGACGACTCCGTGCTGCAGCGCTTTCTCTGCATCCATTTTCCGCACAAGTGCTCGGACGTGATGCAAGACGCCATCCGCAACCCCGCCACCGTGCAAACGTTGACCAACGTGATCGGCCCGAACGTGAAATGCATGCAGTCGATGCTCTTCATCAAATCCTCCGGCAAACCCGGCCAGGCCTGGCATCAGGACGAGGACTACATCCCCACACGCGACCGCTCGCTCACCGGCGCTTGGATCGCCCTCGACCGGGCCACGGTCGAAAACGGCTGCCTCTGGGTGCTGCCCGGCTCGCACCGGCCCGGTATCCTCTGGGAACAAAAATGGCACGGCGACCGCCGGTTCGACTGCGCCGAGGAATCGGTGGACTTTCCCTATCGCGACGACGAGGCCGTACCCGTCGAGGTCGAGGCCGGCTCGGTCGTGATCTTCAACGGTTACCTGCTGCACCGCTCGCTGCCCAATCAGGCCCCCGCGGGCACCTACCGCCGCGCGCTCGTCAACCACTACATGAGCTGCGAATCGCGGCTGCCGTGGGGCAAGACCCCCGAGGGCGACCACAACGCGCACTACGATTACCGCGACATCATCGTCGTCGCCGGTCGCGATCCCTACGCCTACCGCGGCTACGCCGATATCCAGAAACCCAGTGTGCGGCCCAGCGGCCAGGGCGGCTGTGACAAGTGGGGCGGCGGCAACCGCAAATACCGCGACGAAGCCAAGGCCCCGGCCTGAGCACGGTTGCGCGCCGGGCACGACCAACCGCCCCAAGCGATGTGAATTTTGGCGGACCGGAAGATTGAGGTGGACCGGCACGTCCCTGTGCCGGTCTGCGCTGGTGACGCGCAAGAGACTCCAGTCCGAAGCCTTCCGGCGACCGGTCCATTCTCCCGGCGCCTCATCACCTCACTCCAATCCGTTGCAAGGCTTGCAACGATTTGGGGTCGCATTTCCGGACCGATCCCCTGTGTTCGACGCACCGCCGTGTAACCACGGCTTTGCTGCCGCAGTCTCCCACCCTCAACCGCCGTCCTTGCGCGGCAATATCCCCATGCCCCTCTCCCGCCCGCATCAACCCTCCGCCGGTTCAACCGGCATGACCCGGCGCTCATTCGTCTCTTCCACGGCCGGATTGCTTGCCTTGGGTTACCTCGGTTTTGCTGCCCGTGGTTCGACCCAACCCATGCCCAACACCTCCGACGCCACCGCCCGGCTCATCCGCCACCTCGTGGCGCGCAACGACGAAACCATCACCCGCACCCTCGCGCGGCAGCGGCGTGATCCGGCGGCGCCGGTGTTGGGCGCGGTGGACAACGCCCACGGCATCCCCACCGCGCAGGACACCGCGCGGCTGATCATCGCCTTGGCCTGCGCCGTGCACTCGCCCGATTCGCGCTGGCACCGTGATCCCGCGCTGAACGAACCACTCGATCTCGCCACGGCCGCGCTCGTCAAACTGCAGCATGCCGACGGCACCATCGATCTCGTCGAAACCAATTTTCACTCCACGCCCGACACCGCCTTTGTGCTGGAGATCATCACGGCCGCGGCGCAGCTGTTGCGCGGGGCGGACCGGCCCGATCACGCCGCGGCCCGGACCGCGCTGGAAACCTTCATCCGCCGCGGTGGCGGGGCGTTGGTCGCGGGCGGCGTGCACACGCCCAACCACCGCTGGGTCGTCTGCGGGGCGCTGGCCCGGGTGCACGCCCTGTATCCGGACTCCCGCTACTTGGACCGGGTGGACCAGTGGCTAGCCGAGGGCATCGACCTTGATCCCGACGGCCAATACACCGAGAAGAGCACGGGCGTCTACTCGCCGGTGGTGAACCGCGCGCTGCTGGGTGCGGCCAGGCTGCTCAACCGGCCGGAGCTGTACGAGCCGGTGCGGCGCAACCTCGCGATGACGTTGTATTATGTGCACCCCGACGGCGAACTCGTGACCGAGGCCTCGCGGCGGCAGGATCAATATCAGCGCGTTCACCTCTCCCGCTACTACATGGGCTACCGCGCCATGGCGCTGCACGACGGCGACGGCCGTTTCGCGGCGGCGGCGCGCTACATCGAACAGAGTGCGCCCGACGACCTCGCCGGTGAGCTCGCGACGTTTTTCGAGGAACCGGAATGGCAGGCGGAACTGCCCCCGGGCACGGCGCTGCCGACGGATTACGCCCGCGTGTTTGCGCACTCGCACCTGGCCCGCATCCGGCGCGACGAACTCAGCGCAACCATCCTCGCGCGCAACCCCACGCTGTTCTCGCTGCGCAAGGGACACGCCGCGCTGGAAGCGGTGCGGCTGGCCTCGGCGTTCTTCGGCAAGGGCCAGTTCGAGGCGGAAGAACTGGAGATCGCCGATGGCGTTTACCGGCTGCGCCAGCGGCTGGAAGGCCCGTATTTTCAACCGCTGCCGCCCGAGCGCATCGAGCCCGGTGCGCCGGTGCGCATGGCGCCCAACGGCACGCTGGCGGTTGATGAACCCAATGCACGCGCCACCAGCGAGGTGCAGGTGCTGGAATCGGTCGTCGAGGTGCGCGAACGCGCCGGCGGCTTCACCTTGGATTTCACCGTGACCGGCACCGACCACGTGCCCGTCGCGATCGAACTCGCGTTTCGGGCCGGCGGCCAACTCACGGGGGTGACGCCCGTGGCGGGGACGACCGACGCGTTTATGCTCGCCGGCGACACCGGCACCTACACCGCCGGCGGCGACGTCATCACCTTTGGTCCCGGTCGCGCCGAGAACCGCTACACGCAGTTGCGCGGGGCGCGCCCCAAGTGGGCGGGTCAGAGCGTCTATCTCACGGGATCGACGCCCTTCCACGCCCGGTTGGAATTGGGCTGAGCCGGCCAGCACGTCCTCACCTACCGGCGCTGCCGGCCAGTCATATCATAGTTCGCGTATTGGACTGACGACAGATGGTGGAGCGCCTTGCCTCAAGGCGCTCGTTTTCATGGCAGCGCCGGCCAACGCATCGGGGCCAATGCCTACCGCCCAAAGTCAGACTATGATGCGATCCCTAATATGGTAGCGGTCCTCACACCCGGCGGATTCCGCGCGGCGGTTAACCGGGCTGGATCGGCGGTACTTTTTGTGGCCTTTCCGCAACGAACTGCTGCAAGATGCCGCCCATATCCGCCATGCCTCAATCGCTGAAATCCGCCGCGCCGCTCGACCCGGGATTTTCCCCCGCGGTGCGGTTCAACCGCCTCTACGTCGCCACCGCCAAAGAGTCAGGCCGCGCCGTTCCGCTCGTGCTGGGACTGGAGCGGGAAAACGGCCTGGTGTCGCGGCACGAAACCCTTGTGCTGCCCGAGCCCACGGAGCACACGCTGCGCTACGTCGAACGGTTGGTGAAAATCCTGCTCTGGGCGCGCGGCGGCTGGCGCGTGTGGTTCGGCGGCCCGCGCGCGATTGGCGAACACATCGCCCGCAGCTATGCGTCCACTGGCGAACGCCGGTTTGACGTGGACCTGATGGGCCGCGTTTACGAACAGTCTTTCGAGGTGGTTCTCACCGACGCGGCCGCGGTCCCGGCGGAAAACGAGGCGCACCGGTCCATCGGCGGACACTTGGACGGCTGCCGCATCGGTTTCGACCTCGGGGCGAGTGATTACAAGGTGGCCGCCGTAAAGGAAGGCGAGGTCGTCTATGCCGACGAGTTTCCGTGGAATCCGAAGGATGAGCCGGATCCGCAGTATCATTACGATCACCTCAACGGCGCGCTGAAAAAGGCCGCGGCCCACCTGCCGCACGTTGACGCCATCGGCGGCAGCTCGGCCGGGGTCATCGTGGACAACAAATTCATGGTGGCCTCGCTGCTGCGATCAGTGTCCGCGGAGAAATTCGACCGGGCAAAAAGCCTCTTCCTCCAACTCCAGCGCGAGTGGAACGTGCCGCTCGAAGTCGCCAACGACGGCGATGTCACGGCGCTGGCGGGAGCGATGTCGCTGTCGGCCAATGGCATGCTCGGCGTGGCGATGGGCTCGAGCGAAGCCGCCGGCTACCTGAATCCGCAGGGCGGCATGACGGGCTGGCTGAGCGAACTCGCGTTCGTGCCGGTGGACTACAATCCCGCGGCCGCCGCGGACGAATGGTCGGGCGACCGGGGCGTGGGCGCGTTGTATTTTTCCCAGCAGGCGGTCAACAAACTGCTGCCCGCCGCCGGCATTGCCGTGCCGGCGGCCATGGGCCTGCCCGAACGGTTGAAGACCGTGCAGGACCTGATGGCGCAGGGCGATCCGCGGGCGGCCAAAATTTACGAAACCATCGGCGTCTATCTCGGCTGCACGGTCCCGCACTACGCGGATTTCTACGACTTCAAGCACATGCTGCTCCTCGGCCGGGTGACGACCGGCGTGGGCGGCGAAATCCTGATGACCAAGGCGCGGGACGTGCTGCAACAGGAGTTTCCGGAAATCGCGGACCGGATCGCACTGCACGTGCCCGACGAAAAGAGCCGACGCGTCGGCCAGGCCGTTGCCGCGGCCAGCCTCGCAGCAATCAAAAAGTGAGCTTATGAAACTGCACAACTCCACGGCGTCGGTCTTCATTCCCGACGGGCAGCCCGAACCCGCGGCCCTCGGTCGCATCACGCATCTCGGCGTGGGTGCGCATCAGGACGACCTCGAGTTCATGGCCTTTCACGGCATCTTGGCCTGTTACAACCGCGCCGACCAATGGTTCGGCGGCGTGACCTGCACCAACGGCGCCGGCAGCTCGCGCACCGGCCCGTATGCGAATTTCACCGACGCACAAATGATGGACCTGCGCCGGCAGGAACAGAACACCGCGGCGGTCACCGGCGGTTACGGCGCGATGATCCAGCTCGATTACCCCAGCAGCGCCGTCAAGAGCCCGACCGCCACCGAGCTGTCGGAGGATCTGCATCAGATCCTGACCGCGACGCGGCCGCAGGTCGTTTACACCCACAATCCCGCCGACAAGCACGACACGCACATCGGCGTTGTCATTGCAGCCCTGCAGGCGCTGCGCGCGCTGCCGCCGGACCAGCGGCCCGGGCAGGTCATCGGCTGTGAAGTCTGGCGCAACCTGGACTGGCTGCCCGACGCCGCCAAGATGCTGATGGACGTGAGCGGTCGCGACAACCTGGCCGCGGCGCTCAACGGCGTGTTCGATTCGCAGATCGCGGGCGGCAAACGCTACGACCTGGCCACCCACGGCCGGCGGGCGGCCAACGCCACCTTCTTCGAATCGCACGCCACCGACCGGACCTCGCAACTCATCTTCGGTCTCGACCTCACGCCGTTGGTGCAGGATCCCACCATGGACATCGTCGATTACGTCTGCAGCTTCATCGACGCGTTCAAAGACGACGTGCACCGGAAACTCGGCCAACGCCTCGGACGGACGGAATCCTGACCAAGACTCAGCAGGCCCGTAGCCGCCTTGGCCGTGCCCTCCGTAGGCCTGGCGAAGGCGGGAGCATCGCGACAAGGTGGCTGTCCGCACGTCCGTCCACGATTTTTCCGCCGCGCCACCGAAAAGGCCTGCATCGGTCCGCGTCGTTCGCTAAACCACCACGCCGTTCCCCATGAATTCCTTCAACGGTCTCGGCCTCCACCTCGGCAACCTCAGTCGTCTCTCCGCGGCGCAAACCCGCTCCATCAGCGCGGAGAACTTCAACGGCGAAAAAGGCGCCGGCGGCATGGCCACCGAAGGTACCGGCGCCCATTGCGCGCGCGACCTCGGCCGCGGTTGGAAGATCTCGCCCTCCGTCCGCATCAAGGTCGGCCAGACCTTCACCGTGGCCGACATCACCGGCCCCGGTGCCATCCAGCAGATCTGGATGACCCCGACCGGCCCGTGGCGTTACAGCATCCTGCGCATCTACTGGGACGGCCAGGAGCACCCCTCGGTCGAGTGCCCGGTCGGCGATTTCTTCGGCCTGCCTTGGGGCCGGTTCTCGCCGCTGGTCTCGCTGCCGGTCTGCGTCAATCCCGGCAGCGCGTTCAACTGCTACTGGGAAATGCCCTTCCGCAAGTCGTGCCGCATCACCATGACCAACCTCGGGCACGAGGACATGACGCTTTATTACCAGGTCAACTACACGCTGACCGACGTGCCGGCGGACTGCGCCTACTTCCACGCCCAGTTCCGCCGCACCAACCCGCTGCCCTACAAAACCGACTACACCATTCTCGACGGCATCCAGGGTCGCGGCCACTACGTCGGCACCGTCATGGGCTGGGGTGTCAACAACGCCAACTGGTGGGGCGAGGGCGAGATCAAGTTCTTCTTCGACGGCGACAAGGACTGGCCCACGATCTGCGGCACCGGCACCGAGGACTACTTCTGCGGCTCCTACAACTTCGAGAACAAGGAGACCAAACAGTATCAGGAATTTTCCACCCCTTATGCCGGCCTGCACCAGGTCCTGCGGCCCGACGGCCTGTATCGCTCCCAAACCCGCTTCGCCATGTATCGCTGGCATGTGATGGATCCCGTGCGTTTCGAACAGGAACTGCGCGTCACCATCCAGGCCCTCGGCTGGCGCAGCGACGGTCGCTATCTGCCGCTGCAGGATGACATCTGCTCCGTCGCCTACTGGTATCAGACGTTGCCCACCGCGCCATTCCCCGCCCTGCCCGACCGCGACTACCTCGAGGTCGTCTGAATCCTCCCCGCGAATTTCACGGATGGACGCGGATAAGATCGGTTTGGTCATCCGCGATTATTCGCGCCATCCGCGGGAAAGTTGATTTAGAAAGGCGCCATGAAATTCGTCATCGCCGTCGATTGTGAAGGACCCGCCGGCGTCGTCGGGGCACCGGGCGGCAGCCTCAACGCCGCGCCCGCCCAATACGAATACGCCCGCCGTCAGGCCACCGCGGAGGCCGCCGCCGCCGCGCGCGGACTTTTCGCCGCGGGCGCAACGCAGGTGGTTGTGTGGGACAACCACGGGGGCGGCGTGAACCTCGTTTACGATGAGCTCGACGAACGCTGCGACATCTTCAACGGCGTGCACGCCCGGCGTTTCGCCATGCTCGACCGCGACTTCGCCGGCCTCCTCTTCATCGGCTACCACGCGCGCGACAACACCGTCGCCGCCCCGCTCGCGCACTCGTTCAACAGCACCGTTTACCAGTGGATCAAGGTCAACGGCCGCGAGGTCGGCGAACTCGCCATCGACGCCGCCATCGCCGGCACCCACGGCGTGCCGCCGCTGTTCGTGGCCAGCGACGACAAGGCCGTGGCCGAGGCGCGCGAGTTCTTCCCCGGTATCACCACCGTGACAACCAAGATCGGCTACAGCTGGAACGCCGCGCTGAGCAAACACCCGCGCCGCGTGCTCAAGGAAATCGAGACCGCTGCGCAGACCGCCGTCGCCAACCGCGCGACTGCCAAGTCTTTCGCGTTCAACTCACCGCTTGAAGTCGAGATCCGCCACAAGCGCATCGACACCGCCGACGAAGCCTGCCTCCCCGTCAACGGTTGGACCCGCGTCGACGCCTACACCGTCAAACGCACGTTCCGTTCGATCGCCGACTGGCTCTGAATCACGCCCGGCCTGAGCGCCGGGGCTCCAAGCTCAATACCGCCCGGTCGGCCCCGCCGGGGCAAGTTCAGGGTGAGCGGCGCGGTGTTCCACCAACTCGCGTTCGTGCTGACACAGCTCGCCGCGGTAGCGGATGCCGCCGTGGGAAATATTGATGCTCATCGCCACCTCGTCGCCGGCCTCGACCCAGTGCGGCGTGAGCAGGGTATTCCACAGCACGTCGCCGGGCCGCATGTCGAAGCACTCCGCATCCGCATCGGTCAAACCCGCGGGGCGCGCAAACTCCGCCGGCTTGTAATTGACGCGCACCTCGCGCGGCGCCCAACGGTCGGGCTCGCGCAGACCGCAGAACCGCTTCGTGCCGTAAACCTGCCACGCGAGCACGTGCGAGAGGTCCATGTGGTAGTTCGTCGCGCAGCCTTTGCCGCTGATAAAGATGATCGGGTAGCAGCGCTCAAAGGTGAAGCCCGCCGCGCGCAGCGCGTTTTGCCACGGCTCCATCACCCGCTCGCGAAACCCGTGCAGGAAGCGTCCCGGCGTGTCGAACCGTGCGAGCGAGAAATGCGCCAGCGCAAACGGCGTTTGCAGCGCCTCGTCCACCGGCCGCGCGCGAAACTCCGCCGCCATATCGCTGAGGTTCAACCGGTCGCCCTTGCGGCCCGGCGTGATGCGCGCATCGGGATCGTCACGCAATTCGACGACCACGCGCTCGAGCGGCGGCACAGCGAACGCAAACGGCACGCATTCGCCGGCCATGAGAAAATTTCGCACGCCGGACCACCGTTGTTGAAATTCGGTCCAGGTGCTGACGGGACGCGGGGCGGCAGGGGTCATGGCGGGGCACGATGCCATGCCCGTGCCGGCTGACAAACCGAAACCAAGCGCGTCCGGCGGCGCATCAACCCACCAGGGCCGGTGCCTTGCGTTGCAGCAGGTTGGCGGCCAGTTCCACCGCGGACTCGACCGGCACGCGGGCCACGTTGACCACGAGGTCGTAGGCCTGCGGCCGTTCCACGTCGGCACGGAACACCGAGCGCACAAACTTGCGGCGCGCGGCGTCGACCCGCTCGTTCTTGGCCCTGGCCTCCTGCAGCGTGAGGCTCAGTTCACCGGCCTTGTGTTCGGCGCGAAATTCCGGCGGCGCCACCAGCCGCAGGTGCACGCCGTTGGGCACCTCCGCCGTGGCGAGATTGGCGCCGCGGCCGACCAAGATCACGTGGCCGGCACAGGCCAGCTGACGCATCATCTCGTTGGTGCGATGCACCAGCTCCCATAAACTGGGATGCAGGCCGAGAATCTCGCCCGCCAGCGACTGGTAGTCGGACACCTGGTCCTCCGGCAGAAAGCACGAGAGCGTCGGCGAGAGCTTGCGCGATTGCAGCATCTCCTCGACGAGGTTGCCGTCGAACACCGTCCACGGTTTTTCGCCGGGCAGAATCTCATCGAGCCGGGCGGCGAGCCGGTTGGCAAACGTGGCCACCCCGGTGCCGGTTTCGCGCGAGATGGTGACGAACGGCCCCGGGGGTTTGCCATGCCGGGCGGGGCCGGTGTGCGAGGCATGGATGTTGATGTAAGTTTCCGCGTGCAGGAGCGAGGGTTGGGGAATCATGGCGGCCTCCGTTTTGGGTTACGGATAGCTTATCCGGATTTGCGTACGGATAAAGCCGGATTGCTGGGCATATTTTGCCCCGGCCCGGGCCAAGGCCCGCGCAGCACAAAAGGACATCCCGCAGCCGCGCTTGAGGACACAGCCCGAAAGCGGGGCTGAAAACCGCGGCGATCAGCCGCGCTCCGCGGTCAGTTCGTCGTAAGCCGTGCCGAGATTGCCCGCGAGCCGGTTGGGCGCGGGGGTGTGGAAATCGTCAAACCCGGGCAGGTTGGCCAGACCCACAATCTCCGCCCGGGATTTGCCGGCGGCGATCTCGCGCTCCACGTGCGCCAGCAGGCCGGCGAGATAATCGCGGAAATCCAACAGGTCGTCCTGACCTCCGGTCACGCCGAAGTCCGGCTTGCCGTGACCAAAGATGTAAATCGCATCCTTGGGATAATACGCCACCGCCTCCTCCAGCACCGTGATCCAATGCCGGATGCTCGCGCCCGCCGGCCGGTCGATGACCGGATAGAGCCGGTTGAAAACCAGGTCGCCCATGTGCACGACGTTGGCGCGCTCAAAATGCACGATGGCGTCGCCGTTGGTATGCGCCGCGCCGAGATACTGCGCCGTCACCACCTCGTCGCCGAGGTCACGCCGCCAGAACTCCGCAAACGTCTCGTCGGCCAGCACCTCTTCGGATTCCGTGCCACTGCGCGCCGCCGCGGCCAGTTGCAGCTCCGGGACGTTGGCCTGCGCGACGATTTTCCCGGCCACCGGCCGGAAGACACCGTTGCCGGCGGTGTGGTCACGATGATGGTGCGTGTTGATCACCACGTCGATGCGACGGCCTTCGCGCCCCGGCAGTCCACCCAGGCAAAACGCCGCGGTGTCCGGAAACTGCGTGTCCACCACCGCCAGCGCCGAGGCATCCGCCAGCCAGCCGATCGTGCCGCCGCGGCCGCTGAAATACCCGACGCCGCGGCGCAGGGGGTGAAAGGTGCCGAGCGCGGCGGTCGTCGCAGCGGCGGCGGTCTGGGCGGTCAGGGGAAAACGGGCCAGCCAGCCCGTGGCGGTCAGCAGCGCCGCACGGCGCAGAAAATCACGGCGGTTCATGGTGCGCAAAATGCACCGCCCGGGATTTTTGGCAAAATAGTTTGTAACCCCGCCCCGCCGGGCCGGTTTCCCTTCGCAATCCCGCATGTCCGACCCTTCCCGTGATCGCCGATATCTCAGACTTCCGTGTTTCCAGCGGCCCCGCCGCGGTTAATGTTCGCCATCGAACCCCCGTGGCCATGCCCGCCGACACCCTATTGTCCGACCATGAACTGATGCTGGCCGTGCGCGACGGCGACCTCGACTCGCTGGGTGTGCTCTTCGAGCGCCACCACGGGCCGCTGTTCGGTTTTCTGGTCAAGCTCACCGGCGATCGCACCGCCGCCGAAGACATCACCCAGACGGTCTTTCAACGCATGCTGAAATACCGGCACACCTATCGCGACGAAGGCCAGTTCGCCTCCTGGATGTATCACCTTGCCCGCCGCTGCGCCGCCGATCACTTCCGCCGGTCCAACGCCGCGCCCGCCGCCACCGACCCGCTCGACCTCGAGGCCCACGCCGACGACCGCCCGCTCGCCGACGAGTCCGCCGCCAAGAACGACGACCACGCCCTGCTGCGCCACGCCCTCGGCCGGCTCGACCGCGACGATCGCGAGATTTTGCTGCTCAGCCGCTTTCAGGAACTGTCCTTCGCCGAGATCGCCACGATCCTCGAATGCTCCGTCGGCGCCGCCAAGGTCCGCGCCCACCGCGCGCTCCGCGAGCTACGCGACATCTACCTGCAACTGCAAAAGGAGAACCTGTCATGAACTGCACCCAAGTCCGCGAACACCTGGCCGAATTGCATGACGGACGCCTGGCCGCCGCGATGGCCGCCACCGTTCGCGCCCACCTCGACGGCTGCCCGGCCTGCCAACGCGAGTTCACCTCGCTGCAACAGACCCTCGACACGCTTGACCACCTGCCCGTCGGCAAGCCCGGCCCGAACCTGCGCACCGATTTTTACGCGATGCTGGAAGCAGAAAAACATGCCGTCACCGTTTCGCACCGGCACGAACACCGTCGCCGCCATGCCAACCTCTGGCGCTGGATCCTCTCGCCCCTCGCCGCCTGCGGCCTGCTCGTGCTCGGTTTCGTGGCCGGCCAGCGCACCGCCCCGGTGCCGGCGCCCGCCGGGACCGATGCCGCCACCCAGCAGCAGATCGCCGCGCTGCAGGAAAAGGTCGACTCGATGGGCCAGCTCGTCGGCTACTCGCTCCGCCAGCAACAGCCCGCCGGCGAACGCCTCCAGGGCGTCCTCGCGGTCAACCGCCTGCAGGATCCGAACGAACAGGTGCTCACCCAGCTGATCGGCGCGCTCGCGCTCGACCCCAGCACCAATGTCCGGCTCACCGCGCTTGAATCGCTCTACCCGCACGCCGGCAAGGAGGTCGTCCGCGCCGGCGTGCTCGCCTCCCTCGCCCGCGAGCAAAACCCGCTCGTGCAGGTCGCGATGATCGACTTTCTCGTCGCCGCCCGTGACGGCGAGGCCGTGCAGACCTTCCGCACCCTCGCCAACCGCGAGGACACCGACCGCTCCGTCCGCGAAGCCGCCCGCCGCGCCATCGCGCAATTCTGAACCCTTTCCACACACACAACCGGCCTGCGAACACCCAACCACCACCACGTTTCGCCAACCCGATCCTCATCATGAAACCCATCCGTCTCTCCCGCTCCCACCGGCTCGTCACCGCCACGGTGGCGCTGCTGCTCGCCTCCGCCCTGCCCGCCACGGCGGCGGCCAACTCCAGCACGCTCAAATTCTCCGATCCCGCGCAGCCCGGCACCCTGCGCATCGCCATCCAATCCGGTGACATCTCGGTCAAAGGCACCGACGGCGATGCCGTCACCGTGCAGACCGACCTGCCCGCCGGCGAAGCGCCGGTGCGCAAGGACGGCCTGCGCGTGCTCTCCGAAAGCGCCACCTTCAACTTCACCGAAAAGGACAATGTCATCACGCTCGACACCGGCGGCAACCGGATGTTGGGCATGGGTGATGACGCCGAGTTTGCACTCACCGTGCCGCGGCAGACGCGCGTCATCATCAGCAACGGCTTTGGCGGCGAGATCGAACTCAGCGACCTGGCCGGCGACATTGAGGTCAAGAGCCTCAACGGCGAGATCACCCTGCGCAACATCTCCGGTGGCGCGTTGGTCGAGACCATCAACGGCGAAATCGAGGCACACATCGTCGCCGTGCAGGACGGCAAGCCGCTCTCCTTCACCTCCATGAACGGCGAGATTGCCATCCATGTGCCCGCCGAGACGCATGCCAACGTGCGGCTGCGCACCCAGAACGGCGCCATCCTCACCGATTTCGACGAGCAGACCCTCGTCACCACGACCGAAAACCTGCTCGGCCCCCGCTCCGCGCGCACCTCGGTTTATTTCGCCGAGGACTCCGACATCAAGGTCGTGATGCGCGAAGCCATCCGCGCCGGCGCCGAAGCCGCCCGCGAAGCCGCCGAGGCCATGCGCGAGGCTGCCCAGGCCGCCCGTGAGGCCGCCGAGGAGGCCCGCGCCGGCCAGTCCGGTCCGGTGCCGCCGATCCCGCCGGTGCCGCCCGTGCCCCCGATGACCGGCGGCAAACTGGTCTCGGGCACGCTCAACGGCGGCGGCACGGAAATCTACGCGGCCGCGATGAACGGCGATGTGACTTTGCGGCGGGCGCGTTGACCGGTCAAAGTCAGTCATAAAATCTCACCGGCACCGTGCAGGTTTTGGCGCACGGTGCTTTTCTTTTTGCGGGCATGTGTTCCACTGGGCGCACCCCATGGACCCTGAAATCCGTTCCCGTCTGCAGCAGTGGTTGCGCGAGGCCGACCTCGCCGCCGTGCTGCTCAGTTCTCCCTTCAATGTCGCCTGGGCCTCCGGCCATGTCACCGGCATCGAAACCGGCCCCAATCCCTTCGCCGGCGGCCCCACATTGCTGCTGGTTGACGCCCAATCCGCCACGTTGCTTTACCCCGACTGCGAAGCGCCGGATCTCGCCGCGCTCGGCCTGCAGGGTCTCGCCTATGCGAGCTACGTGCCGGACCGGTCATACGACCCGAACCGCAGCTTTCGCGAAAAATTCCGCGAACTGATCGCGGGACAAAACGATCTCGGCGTGGAACTCGCCGGCCTGCCCGCCGATCTCGCCCCATTCGTGGCCAAAGCCATCCCCATCGACGGTCGCATCGATCCGCTGCGCGCCGTCAAGACCGCCGCTGAAATCGACGCCATCAAGGCCTCGTTGGCCCTCTGCGATCACGCGCAGGCCATTTTGCCGGAGATCGTCCGCCCCGGCCGCACCGAGCTTGAAATGTGGGGCGAGCTGCGCACCGCGCTCGAGTCCAAGGCCGGGCAGCGCCTGCCCCTGCTCGCCGACTTTGTGGGCGGCCCCCGCACTGGCGACATCGGCGGTCCGCCGGACAACCGCGCCATCCAAGCCGGCGAATGGATCCTCGCCGACATCGTGCCCCGCCTCGGCAACTACTGGGGCGACATCTGCAACGTCGCGCCCGCCGGCGCACCCGCCGGCCGCTACCACGAACTCCGCACCGTGGCTTCCGACGCGCTCGACTTCGCCATCTCCCTCGTCAAACCCGGCGCCATCGCCGGCGAAATCGACCGTCAGGTGCGCGACTTCCTCACCACCCGCGGTTACACGCCGTATCCGCACCACACCGGCCACGGCATCGGCCTGTGTTATCACGAGGCCCCGCGCATCGTCACCGGCAACCCCGCCGTGTTGGCCGAAAACATGATCATCGCCCTCGAACCCGGCGTGTACTTCCCGGGCGAATGCGGCGTGCGCATGGAGGACGTCATGCGCGTGACCGCCACCGGCGCCGAGGTGCTCACCCAACACCGCCATCACTGAACGCTTCATGAAAATAGTCCGAATCGAAACCTTTCACCTGCGGCACGAGGATCCGGGTATCAGCCTGTTCGACGGCTCCTACGACGACTGTGTCATCCGGCTGACCACCGACACCGGCCACGTCGGCATCGGCGAGGTCGAGTCCTTCCCCGCCGCCATCCAGGCGCTGATCCACGCACCCGACGCGCACAATCACGCCCGCGGCCTCGCCGGCGTGCTGCTCGGGCGCGATCCGAACGACCTCTCGTTATGGGACGAACTCTACGACGCGTGCGACTACGTCGGGCGCCGCGGTCTGACCATGCACGCGCTGGGCGGGCTCGATCTCGCGCTGTGGGATCTGCGCGGCCAGGCCGCGGGACAACCCATCCACGCCCTGCTCGGCGGGGCGAAACGCGACCGCCTGCAGGCCTACGGCACGATCTACCCCATCGGCAAAACCGTGGAGTCGGTCAAAGCCCAGGTCGCCGGCAAACTCGCCAAAATCCCCCTGCGCGCCGCCAAGCTCGTCGCCGATCCGTGGTGGATGGACGACATTGAACACACCACCCAACTGCTGCTCGCCGCCCGCGAAGTGCTCGGGCCCGATCGCGGCGTGATCGTTGACTGCGCCCTCGCTTACCGGACCGCCGCCGAGGGCTTGAAACTCTATCCGGCCTACAAAGCCGTCGGCCTGCTCTTCCTCGAAGCCCCGCTGCCGCTCGACGACCTGCCGGGCCATGCCGAGATGGCGAAACACGGCCTCCCGCTCGGCGTCGGTGATCTCGGTCTCACGCACGTGCTCGAGTTCATCGAGGCCATGGATGTCGGCGGCGCCGCCATCTGCCAGCCCGACATCACCATGGTCGGCGGTTTCACCGGCATCCAAAAAATCGCCGCCGCCGCCGCCGCGCGCGGCAAGCGCGTCATCACCCACGGCTACAAGACCAACATCGAGATCGCGGCCAACCTCCACTTCCTCGCCGCCCACGCCGACGAGGAACTGCTCGAATACTCCACCAGCGAATCACCCCTGCGCTGGGAAATGACCAACGAGGCGCTGCCCGTCTCGCCCGACGGCTACGTCGCGGTGCCGCAAAAGCCCGGCCTGGGCGTGACCCTGAGCGAGGCCGCCCTGAAGAAATTCTGCCGCTCCGTGCAGGTTTCCGAACTGTGAGCGCCATGCCCGACCTCATCCGCCTGCGCGGCATCGCCTGGAACCACAGCCGCGGTTTCACCCCGATGGTCGCCACCGCCCAGCGTTACGGTGAACTCCACCCGCACGTGGAGATCACGTGGGAAAAACGCTCGCTACAGGCCTTCGCCGACGCGCCGATTGAAAAGCTGGCC
>JACFMR010000093.1 GCA_019455245.1 Opitutaceae bacterium | reverse complement strand
CTGGTATTTTAAGAAAGGAGTAATGGCATGGGTTTTTGGGACTAGGCAAAGAAAATCTTAATTGGAGAACCTCCGGCTCCCAAACCAGCAAAAAGCACAGCAGCCGATGCACCGGCTCCGGCCGCTGCACCAATGCCCGAAACAAGAGCATCGTCGGGTTCCGGTGAGTACAAGCGGGTTAGGATTGAGCGCGGATCACGCGGCTGGGGTGGACCGCTCGTCATCGAACCGACATCGGAAAAGCCGTTGATCTACTGTGTAACCGGCGGCGGGATTCACCCGGTGGCCCAACGCATCGCCGATTTAACCGGCGGCACAACTTTTGACGGCTTCAAATCAAAAGCAGATTTCCATGAAATTGCGGTGGCGGTGATCGATTGCGGCGGCACGGCTCGCGTGGGGGTGTACCCTATGAAGGGGGTACTGACCGTAGATATTCACTCAACGTCACCCTCGGGGCCATTGATGAAGTATATCAAGGAAACCAACTTCGTTTCCGGCGTTACTGTTGACACCATCATCCCGCTGGACGACTAGTGCAATTGTGGGGGAAACATGTGCCTCCCTCTCCACGTGTTTCCCCCCATTGCAGCCTTTAGGATAAGAAATGAACTCTGTCAAATATGAAACCAAAGTAAAACAGATTGGGCCTTTGGCTCAGGATTTTATGGATGCGGGTATTCTGGTCTTCTTTGGGATGAATGCCCCCGAAGAATTAACAGAATTTGCAATTTTACATGAGCCTATTACCCAGCTTCACCAACCGGTAGAAGCCGGCGATTCGTTGATTGTTGGCGATACATCTATCCAAGTTTTGTGCGTTGGCGAAGTAGCCAACGAAAACCTGGCCAATTTGGGCCACTTTGTGGTGAAGTTTAACGGCTTCACCGAACCGGAAATGCCTGGCGATATTAGTGTGCCGCTGCAAGATAACCTGCCAAACATTGAACCCGGCAGGGTTGTTAAATTTATTGGCAAAAACTAATTCTGGCTCTTGCCTTGTGAACTATTATTAAGAAAGGTGTACCATGACATTA
>JACFMR010000021.1 GCA_019455245.1 Opitutaceae bacterium | reverse complement strand
AGGAGCTCGACCGGCGTTTTTCCAACGTCGCCGAGATCAATTACCAGCTCGCGTGGACCTGCGATGTGCTCGGCCGCGAGAACGACGCCCTGCCCTACTACGAAAAGGCCGTCGCGCTCGGCCTGCCCGAGAACGAACTTTCCGGCGCCCTCCTCGGGCTCGGCTCCACCTTGCGCAACCTCGGGCAACCGGAGCGCTCCGCCGAGGTCCTGCGTTCCGGCCGGGCGCAGTTTCCCGACAACCGTGAGTTCGACGTTTTCCTCGCGCTGACGCTGCATGAACTGGGCCGCCACGGCGAGGCCCTGCAACTTGTGCTCGAGGCCCTCTGCGACACGACCGAGGACCCCGGGCTCACCGCTTACCAACGGGCCCTCCGGCATTACGCCGGAAAATTGTCCTGAAGCAGCATCAGTTGAAGCGCAGCCTTGCCGGCTGCGCCTGACTGATCCGCCCGCCGGGTGGAACACCCAGCCGCCGGCGCGGCGCATCACGCCCAAACCGGCCTCACTCCAACCCCAGCCGGGCGGCGATCCAATCGTGCATGATGACGGTTTGCTCGGGAATCGTCCCATGGCCGGTCTCCAGGGCAAGCAGGAGCTCCTTCGGCGCGGTGATGAGATTGTAGGCCGCGTACATTGAGGTCGGCGGACAGGTTTCATCGTTGTAGCCCCATGTGTAGAATCCCGGCACCTTGAGCCGACGCGCAAAATTCACCACGTCGTAGTAGCCGGTTGTGGCGATTTTTTCTTCCGTCGCATGCGTGGTGGGCCGGCCATCCGGCGTGCGGTTCATCATGTGCGGCCAGCCGCCCGCGCGACCGTGCAGGTAGCCCGTGACATCGCTGTAGGCCGGATAAAAGGCCGCCAGCGCCTTTACCCGCGGATCGAGGGCGGCCGTCACAATCGACAACTGCCCGCCCTGGCTGCCGCCGGTCACGAGCAGGTTTTCGCCGTCGAACTCCGGCAGCGAGACCAGATAGTCGTTGGCGCGCAGGCAGCTGAGATACACGCGGCGGTAATAGTAGGTCGCGGGGTTATCGAGATTGAACAGCGGATAGCCGCTCAACGCCCCCCGGCCCAGCTGATCATAGACCTCCTGCGGCAGATTGACCGGAATGCCGTGAATGCCGATTTGCAGGGTGATCGCCCCGCGCGCCGCCAGCTCCTTCAGCCCGGTGTAGGGCCGCACGCCGGCGCCCGGCACGTTCAGAATCGCGGGGTATTTGCCCGGCGCCTTCGGCACGCACAGGATCCCGTAAACACGCGCACCCACGCCCCGCCAGTCGATCGGGCCGACGGTGCGGATACTGACGTGGTAAACATCAATGCGATCCGTGCAGGCCTCGGTGATCAACGTCCGGGTGGCCTCCAGCGGCGCATTCGCCAAGTCCGCCTTCGCCGCGGCCCAAAACGCGTCGAAATCCTCCGGCTCGCGCTGGGTCGGCTGGATCTTCTCCGGGGCGAAACCCGCGGTGCCGACACCGCGATAGGAGCGGCCGCCGACCTGCACCGTAGCCACACAGCGGATGAAACCCGGCACGTCGAGCGTGCCGCCGTCAATCACCAGTCCGCCGGCCGGATGCTCCACCGTCTTTTCTTCGACGGGCAGCATCTCGGGCCCGACCTTGTAGCTCACCGGCACGCCGGTCAGCGGCTGGCCGTCGGCCGTGACCGCAATTTTGAACCGCACCGGTTCGCCCGGTGCGTAGGTCCAGCCGACGCGGTCCGGGGTCACCATAACCTTGACCGTCGCCACGCGCGCCTGGGCGTGCGCCGGCACCAACGGGATGTTCCCGCCGACGGCGGCTTGCACGCATTGAAAGCTGCCGAGCATCAGCGCGCCGGCGCAAAGGAGAAAACGAAGCAATTTCATGAGAGTGGAAGAATGCCCCCAAGAGAGGCGATCAGGGCCAAACAGACGACACCAAAAATCCCGCGGCACGGGCGGACAAAAATCGCCGCTGCGACCGGGCCCGGGCAGGCGTCGGATCAAATCGCGGTTTCGCCGCGCTCGCCGGTGCGCACGCGGATGACGTCCTCGACCGGGGAGACGAAAATCTTGCCGTCGCCGATCTTGCCGGTGTTGGCGGCACGACGGATCGTGTCCACCGCCAACGCCGTGCGCTCGTCGGGCACCACCAGCTCGACCTTCACCTTGGGCAGGAAGTCCACCGTGTATTCGCTGCCGCGGTAGAACTCGGTGTGCCCCTTCTGGCGCCCAAATCCCTTGACCTCGGTCACGGTCATGCCCGCAAAACCGAGATCGGTGAGGCTTTGCTTAACGTCTTCCAGTTTGAAGGGCTTGATGATGGCGGCGACCAGTTTCATGGCAGTGATGGATCCGGGGCGAACTAAGCGGGCTTGGACCCGGGGCGAAAGCAGAATCGCCGCCCCGGCCCCAACCAGCAGCCGCCGGCATCGGGCCATGAGCCGGCCAAATGGACCGGGCAGCAAAAAGCCGGCCCCGCGCAGGCGGGACCGGCTTGAAGGGGATCGCGTGGACCGGGACTCAGACCGCGGTCTCGCCGCGCTCGTCGGTGCGGATGCGGACCGCCTCCTCGATGGGCAGCACGAAGACCTTGCCGTCACCGATCTTGCCGGTCTTGGCGGCGTTCACGATGGCGTCCACGGCCTTGGCGATAAGTTCGTCCGGCAGGGCGATTTCGAGCTTCACCTTGGGCAGGAAGTCCACCGTGTATTCGCTGCCGCGGTAGATTTCGGTGTGACCCTTTTGCCGGCCGAAGCCCTTGACCTCGGTCACGGTCATGCCCTCAACCCCGATTTCGGAAAGCGCCTGCTTAACCTCCTCGAGCTTGAAGGGCTTGATGATGGCGATGATGAGTTTCATGCGGAATAGTGTTTGGGAAATGGTTTTATGAATGGTTTAGGTGGGGGGCGAACCCGGCGCAAGCGCCGAGTCCGTCCGATGACTCATTTGTGGGCGGCGCCGAAGTCGGGATAGGCCTCGTTGCCGTGTTCGCCGATGTCGAGCCCCTCTTCCTCCTCCTCCGCGGAAACCCGCAGACCCATGACGGCCTTGATGATCAGGGCCAGGATGAACGAGACCACGAAAGCGGTTGCGCAGACCGCGAGGGTGCCGATCAGCTGGTTGAGGAAGCTCTTGCCGTCGGCGAAGATGCCGACCGCCAGCGTGCCCCAGATGCCGCAGATGCCATGCACGGAGATGGCGCCCACGGGATCGTCAATCTTGAGCTTGTCGAAGAACAGCACCGAGAAGACCACGAGCGCACCGGCAATCAGGCCGATCAGGATGGACGAGGCCATGCCCACGGAATCGGCGCCGGCGGTGATGCCCACCAGGCCGGCGAGGATGCCGTTGAGCCCCATCGTGAGATCGGGCTTTTTCAACAGGGCCCAGGCCGTGATGATCGAGGCGACGCAGCCCGCGGCCGCGGCCAGCGCCGTGGTGACAAAGACGTAGGAGACTCCGCGCGGATCGGCGCTCAGCACCGAACCGCCGTTGAAACCAAACCAACCGAGCCAGAGCAGAAACACGCCGATGAGCGCGAGCGGCATGGAGTGGCCGAGGATCGGACGCACCTTGCCGCCGACATACTTGCCGGCCCGGGGGCCGAGCACCAGCACCGCGGCCAGCGCGGCGAAACCGCCGAAGCCATGCACCAGCGTGGAGCCGGCGAAATCATAGAAACCGATCGGGTCGCCGTCGGCGTTCACGCCGCCGAGCCCGAGGCTGGAGAGCCAGCCGCCGCCCCACTGCCAGGAACCGGTGATCGGATAAACCAGCGTCACCAAAATCGTGGCGTAGATGAGGAAGCTCGAGAGCTTGACGCGCTCGGCCACGGCGCCGGAAACGATCGTGGCGGCGGTGGCGGCAAACATCGCCTGGAAGATGAAGTCCGTCCACCAGGTGTAGTTGTTGTAGAGGTCGGTCATCATGGTGACATCCTCGTTGTCCACTCCGAACCAGCTGCCGAGCGCGAAGAACCCGTTGAAATCGCCGGGATACATCGCGTTGAAGCCGTAGATGGCGTAACCGAGGATGCCGACGCAGACGATGAACATGTTTTTGAACAGGATGTTCACCGTGTTCTTCGATTGGGTGAGACCGGTTTCGAGCGTCGCAAAACCGAGGTGCATCAGGAACACCAAGGCGGCCGACACGAGCAACCACAGGTTGTTGACCGTGAAGAGGGCGAATCCGGCGGATTCGGCGAACTGCCCGTAGTCGGCGTATTTGGGCGCTGCTTCCGCCACGGCGGCGGCGTCCTGCGCGAAGACTGTCGGGATCAATGCCAGAAATGTGAAGAGGCCGGCTATCTTCAGCATTTTGGTCAGGTGCGGGGACCGTTGCTTCATAATGTTGGGTGCTTGTGTGGTGTGTGGGTTGATATCGATTGGGCTCTCAGGAACCGAGTAGCTGGGTCCCGTTTAGCAGGGGCCATGCCAACCCTGGGCACACACCGAAACCAACCGACAACTTCCCCATCACTCTGCCCACCAACAAAAAACGGAGCCCGAAAATCGGGCTCCGTTGGGCAATCGAATCACTCCGACGTAAGAAACGCGGATCAAACCTCCGGCGGCATCACGGTCTGGATGTGCAGCTCCTTGAGCTGCTTGGCCGTGACGGGCGTGGGGCTCTGCGCCATGAGATCCTGGCCTTTCTGGGTCTTCGGAAAGGCGATCACATCGCGGATGCTCGTGGTGCCGCAGAGCAGCGCACACATGCGGTCGAGACCGAAGGCGATGCCACCGTGCGGCGGAGCGCCGTAGGTGAAGGCCTTGAGCATGTAACCGAAGCGGCTCTCCACGACGTCCTGCGGGATCTTGAGCACGTCCTCGAACACCTTCTTCTGCAGCGCGGGCTGATGGATGCGGATCGAGCCGCCGCCGAGTTCCATGCCGTTCAGCACCACGTCGTAGTGCTGACCGCGCACGGCCTTCGGGTCGCTGTCGAGCAGGGCGATGTCCTCCGGCACCGGGGCGGTGAACGGATGATGCGTGGCCGCGTAGCCGCCGCGCTCCTCGTCGTAGCTCATGAGCGGGAAATCAACGACCCAGAGAAATTTCCAATCGTCGTGCCGGATGGTGAGCTTGCCGCGCTTGACCAGCAGCTGCGCCGCATCGAGCCGGATGCGACCGAGGATCGCACACGCGCGCTCCCACTCCGCCGCGGCGAAGAAGATGATGTCGCCGTCCTCGATGTTGAGCTTGGCGGTGAGCTCGGCCTTCTCGGCGTCCGAGAAAAATTTCACGATCGGGGATTTCCACTCGCCGCCCTCGACCTTGATGAACGCGAGCCCCTTCGCCCCGAGCGATTTCGCCGCATCTTCGAGGGCCTTGAGTTCGCCCTGCGTGATGTCAGCGAGTCCCTTGGCGTTGATCGCCTTGACCGCGCCGCCGCCGGTGGCGGTGGCGGCAAAGACCTTGAAGGACGAGGTTTTGAACAGCTCCGTGAAGTCCTGCAGCTCGAGCCCGAAGCGCATGTCAGGCTTGTCCACGCCAAATCGGTTCATCACCTCGTGGTAAGGCAGGCGCAGGAAGGGCGTCCGGATCTCCGTGCCGAGCACGTCGCGCCACAGCTTCTGCAGCATGCCCTCGAACAACGCATAGATGTCCTCGCGCGTGACGAACGACGCCTCGACGTCCACCTGCGTGAACTCCATCTGGCGGTCGGCGCGCAGGTCCTCGTCGCGAAAGCAGCGGGCGATCTGGAAATATTTTTCCACGCCGGCGACCATGAGGATCTGCTTGAACTGCTGCGGCGACTGCGAAAGCGCGTAGAACTGCCCCGGGTGAATACGCGAGGGCACGAGGTATTCGCGCGCGCCTTCGGGCGTGCTCTTGAACAGCGCGGGGGTCTCGACCTCGATGAACTCCTGCGCGTCGAAATAATCGCGGATCGCCTTCGTGGCGCGGTGGCGCACCTGCAGGTTTTTGCGCATCTTCGGCCGGCGCAGGTCGAGGTAGCGGTAGGTCAGGCGCAGATCCTCGTTGACCTTGTCACCGCCGGCGTCGTCGAGCGGGAACGGCGGGGTGTCGGAGGCGTTGAGCACCTCGAGCGCGGTCGCGTTGACCTCGACCTCGCCGGTCGGGAGGGAGGCGTTGACCGTGCCTTCCGGGCGCACCACGACCTTGCCGCTGATCGCAATCACCGACTCGGGCTTCAGCTGCGCGGCGCGCGCGCCCAGATTCGCGTCATCCTGCGGGTCGAACTTCACCTGCGTGATGCCTTTGCGATCACGCAGGTCGATGAAGATGATGCCGCCGTGGTCGCGGATCGAGTCCACCCAGCCGGCCAGCGCCACGGTGGCGCCGAGGTCGGCTTTGGTGAGTTGGGCACAGTGATGGGTGCGCTTCATGATGACGTAAGGGTCAACCAAACCGCCCGGCCTCACCGTGGGCAAACAGAATCTGTCCGCCTGCGCCGGTAAGACACAGGCGGCTCTTTCAGCGCGTGATCAGGCTCCCGCCGGTCATCTCGGCGGGTTTGGGCAGGCCCATCAGGTCGAGCACGGTCGGCGCGATGTCGGCCAAACGGCCGCCCTCGCGCAGCTTCGTGCCAGCCTTGGTGTAGCTCTCGCCCACCACGAAAACCTCGACGAGATTCAACGTGTGCGCGGTGTGCGGGCCGTCGGTGGAGGCATCCCACATCTGCTCGCAGTTGCCATGGTCGGCGCAGACGACCGCGCGGCCGTTGACCTGCGCCAACGCCGCCAACAGCTCGCCCACCCCGCGGTCGGTGGCCTCGACGGCCTTGATCACCGCCGGCAGGTTGCCGGTGTGGCCGACCATGTCGGGGTTGGCGTAGTTGACCACGATCAGGCCATATTTGCCGGACAAGATGGCCTCCTTCGCCAACCGCGTAACCTCGGCCGCGGACATCTCGGGCTGCAGATCATAAGTCGGCACCTTGGGGCTGGCCGGGCAGGCGCGATCCTCCCCGGGGAACGGCTCGCCGCGGTAGTTGTTGAAGAAAAACGTGACGTGCGGGTTCTTCTCCGTCTCCGCGCAACGGAACTGTGCGATGCCCGCGTCGCTCACCACCTGCCCGAGAATGTTTTTCAGCTTCTCCGGCTTGGGCGACACGACCTGCACCGGCAGGCCTTTCTCATACTCGGTCATCGTCGCGTAATAGAGACCCAGTTTCGGCCCGCGGTCGAAGCCGTTGAAATCGTCCTGCACGAAAACCTTCGTGATCTCGCGCGGCCGGTCGCCGCGGTAGTTGTAGAACAGCACCGCATCGCCGTCGCGGATCACCGCCAGCGGCTTGCCGTCGCCACCGACCACCCGCGTGGGCGCCACAAACTCGTCGCCCTTCTGCGAATCATTGAGCGGCCGGTCGTAGTAAGCCTGCACCGCCGCCGCCGCGTCGGGCGCGGTCGCGCAGTCCCCGCGACCGGTCAACATGTCGTAGGCCTTTTGCACGCGCTCCCAGCGGTTGTCGCGGTCCATCGCCCAAAAACGCCCGCAGACGGTGGCAATGCGGCCCACGCCGATCTTGGCGCACTCGGCGTCCACTTCCTGCACGTAACGCAGACCGCTGGTCGGCGCGGTGTCGCGCCCGTCGGTGAACGCGTGGATGAACACGTCCTGCAGGCCGTCCGCCTTGGCCTGCCGCAAAATCCCGTAGAGGTGGTCGAGCATGCCGTGCACCCCCGCATCGCTGACGATGCCCATGAGGTGCAGCCGCGCACCCTTGCCCTTGGCGCGTGTCACGATCTCCCGCCACACCGCATTCTGCGCGAGCTGCTTTTCCGAGAACAGCTTGTTCAGCCGCACCAACTCCTGGTCCACGATGCGCCCGGCGCCGATGTTCTCGTGCCCCACCTCGCTGTTGCCCATCACACCGTCCGGCAGCCCGACATCGAGGCCCGAGGCCCGCACGAACGTCGACGGGCTGGTCGCGTGCAGCCGGTCATCGCAGGGCTTGGTCGCCTGCGCGACCGCGTTGAATTTGGCCTGCGCCGGATCGGGGTTGTAACCCCAGCCATCACGGATCAGCAGGAGGACAGGTTGGGACGATGCGCTCATGGAAAAATGGTCGCCCTCCAGCGGTGACCGGCCCCGCCGCCGCCGCAACGCCAAAATCCCGGACTTGCCCGATTGGTCCGAACCCGGCATTAAACCGGCCCCGAGATGACGATCATCATCCGAGACCAGCTGGTTAATCCCCCCACTTGGTTCCCGTCGTTCCGCGACCTGACGCTCTACTGCAACGTCTTTCTGCGCGACGACATCGTGATCGAATCCGATGATGCCGACAGCTACGCGCCCTGGCTCCGGCCGCGAGGCGGTCTCGATTTTGTCGAGGACATCGTGCGCCCCGGCAGCGAGGACGGCGTCCGGCTCGACGTGGCACCCAACTACCCCCGGTCGGTCATCACCGACCGCATCGCCCCGGAAAATGTCCACCGCCTGATCAGCCAGATCAGAATGTGCCGCGGCCTGCGTTGACCGGCGGCGCCGGGGCCGGTCGCTGTCGTTTGACTTCGCCGTGAAATTCATGACCAATGCGGGCATGTCGCGTCGCGCCGTCCTGCTCGTCAACCTGGGTTCTCCCGACTCCACTTCCGTTCCGGATGTGCGCAATTACCTGCGCGAATTCCTGGGCGACGAGCGCGTGCTCGACCTGCCCAAGCCGCTGCGCTGGGCCCTGCTGGAAGGCATCATCCTGCGCACGCGGCCGAAAAAATCGGCGCACGCCTACGAACAGATCTGGACCGAACAGGGCTCCCCCCTGATCGTGACCTCCGAATCGGTGCGCGACAAACTCGCCGCCGCGCTCGACCAAGCCGTGCCGGTTTACCTGGCCATGCGCTACGGCAATCCCTCGATCGCCGCGGTGGTCGCGCAAATCGCCCA
This sequence comes from Opitutaceae bacterium, assembly GCA_019455245.1. GTDB lineage: Bacteria > Verrucomicrobiota > Verrucomicrobiia > Opitutales > Opitutaceae > Cephaloticoccus. Next base: position 56,468 of record JACFMR010000021.1, on the reverse strand, counting down.
AGACGGCATCAACGAGGTGCTGCTCTTCCCGCAGTATCCGCACTACGCGATGTCGTCATGGGAAACCGTGGTCGTGAAGGTCATGGCCGAGGTCGCCCGGCTGGCGCCGCAGGTGCGCGTGACCACCGTGCAACCCTTTTTCGCCGACGCCGATTACATCGAGACCCTTTACGCCGTCTCCGCGCCGTTTTTCGCGCAACCGCACGATCACATCTTGTTCAGCTACCACGGCATTCCCGAGCGGCACCTGCGCAAGGCCGACTCGTCCCGCGCCCACTGCACCATCGTGCCGGATTGCTGCACCACCTGCTCGCCCGTCCATGCGACCTGCTACAAGGCGCAATGCCTCGCCACCACGCGCGCCCTCGCCGCCCGGGCGGGGCTGACGCCGGACCGCTACACTGTCTCGTTCCAATCGCGGCTCGCCGGCGAACCCTGGCTCACCCCTTACACCGATCACGTGCTAAAGGAACTGCCCGCGAAGGGCGTCAAAAAGCTCCTGCTGCTTTGCCCGGCCTTCATCACCGACTGCCTTGAGACGCTTGAGGAAATCCAGCAGGAGGGTCGCGACACCTTTGTCGAAGCCGGCGGCGAATCCTTCCAGCAAATCCCCTGCCTGAACGATCATCCGGCCTTCATCGATTTTCTCGCCAAACGCACGCGCGCTTGGCTTCATGTTGAACAGTGACCGACTCGACCACCGCCACTGACGCCCCGGCCGCCGGCGCGGATTTTTCCCCGGCGGTGCTGATCTTGGATGAATCCGGCGTGGTGCAGGCGGCCAACACCTCGGCCGGGCTCCTTTGGGGTGCGCCGGCGGACCGGTTGAACGGCGAATCGTTTGTGCGGCTGTTCGATTTCGAGGTCGTCTCCGAAGATCCCGACCTGCTCGAGGCGCAGTGGCAGGCGCTCAGGGAGACGGGGTTGGACCGCACGTCCGGTCTGCTCGCCCGGCCGCACGACGGCCCCGCGCGACCGGTGGCTGTGCGTTTGGAATCCGCCGCCGGACTCGCAGACAAACTGGTCGCCACGATCACCGCCCCCGTCGCAACCGCACCGGCCGCTCCGGTCGGGGCGGAGAGCGCGGAGCTGCTGGCCCGCAGCGGCAACGTGGGATTTTTCGACCTGAATCCCCAGACCGACGGCGCGCATTATTCCCCGGGCTGGAAACGCATCCTCGGTTACGTCGAGTCCGAACTGGCCGACACCTACGCCACCTGGCTCGACCTGATCCACCCCGAGGATTCCGCCGCCGCGCCCGACCAAATCGGCCGCCGGCCCACGCCCGGCACGCGGCCGTTCAGCGTCGAATTTCGCATGCGCCACCAGCGCGGGCATTACGTCTGGATTTTGTGCCAGGGCCTGCAGGTGATCAACGACGACGGCAAGGTCGGGCGCGTCACCGGTCTCATCGTCGACATCAGCGAACGCAAGGAACTGGAGGAGACCGGCCTCATCAGTGAGGAGCGGCTGGATCTGCTCGGCGGCGACGGCCCGCTGGGCTTGTTCGACCTCGATTTCACCCATCAGGAATTCTGGTATTCGCCCGCCTGGTGCGAACTGCTTGGTTATGAACCGGAGTCCGCATCCGGACCGGATTCCTTCCACGCCTGTCTGCCGCCCGCCGAAGCCGTCAACGGCCTGGAAACCTGGTGGCTCACCCGCCAGCCGGGCCGTCAAAACTGGCTCGAACCGGTCACCCTGCAGAAACGCGACGGCTCGAAGGCCACGTTCCTGCTTGGCGTTCACCGCCAGGTCTCCCGCCGGCTCGACCTCGCGCGCGTCACCGGCTTCATTACCGCCCTGCCGGCCGACCTGACGTCCGCCGTCCACGAGGGTGCGCTGCCGCCCGATCTGGCCGCCGACGCGCTGGCCGCCGTGGCCGAGGCCGTGTTCATCACCGACGCCCAGGGCAAGGTCCGTTACATGAACACCGCCGCGGCGCGGTTGCTGCACATGACGCCCGAACTCGCCCTCGGCCGGCCGGCCGGCGACGTGCTGCGGCTCGTGCACCGGCAAACGGGCACGCCGGGCGAGGACGTGGTCGAGCGCGCCCTCGCCGCCGAAAAACCGCTGTCCCTGTGCAACGAGCACAATCTGAGTCTCGGCGAAAACGAGACGCCGGTGCCGATCGTGTGGACGGCGCGCGTGTCCTTCGGTGCGAACAACCGCGCGCAGGGCGTGATCGTGGTTTTCCGTAATCCCGACGAGATGAACCTCACGCCCGAGGAACTGCTCAAGTCCAACCGCTTCGAGGCGCTGGGCCTGCTCGCCGGCGGCATCGCCCACGATTTCAACAACCTGCTTTCCACCATCCTCGGCGGCATCTCCCTGGCCAAGGACAACCGCGACTATTCCGCCCTCGCCGACAGCGAACAGGCCTGCATGACCGCCAAGGGCCTGACCAAGCAGCTGCTCGCCGCCGCCAAGGGCGGCTCGGGCGCCATGACCGTGGTCGAATCGCCGGTGATCCTGCGCGAGTCCGTGAAGATCGCCGCCGCCGGCAGCGACACCCGGATCGAGGTGCACGCCGCCGACGAAATCTGGCCCATTCTCGTCGACCGTTCGCAGATTCTGCAGGTGTTCCAAAACCTCGTGGTCAACGCCATCCAGGCCATGCCGCCCGCCCCCCACCGCGGGCTGGTGCAGTTGCGCGCCGCCAACGTCACGCTGGCCGAGGGCCAGTTTCACACCCTGGCCGCGGGCGATTACGTGCGCTTCGAGGCGATCGACAACGCCGCCGGCATCAAGCCCGAGCACCTCGAAAAAGTCTTCGACCCGTTCTTCACCACCAAGAAACACGGCACCGGCCTCGGCCTCGCCACCGTGCTCTCCATCGTGCGCAAACACGGCGGCGAACTCGCCGTCGATTCCACCGTGGGCCAGGGCACAACCTTCACGCTTTTTCTGCCCCGCGCCGACAAACCCGCCGAGGTCCAGGCCCGTCGCGCCCCCACCCTGCGCTTCGGCACCGGCCGCGTACTCTTCATGGATGACGACGAGAAGATCTGCACCCTCACGGCCAACATGCTGCAGAGCCTCGATTACAAGTTCGACATCGCACACAACGGCGAGGAGGCCATCAAATTCTACCAGCGCTACCTCAACATCGGCCGGCCCTACGACGCCGTCATCATGGACATCACCGTCGTCGGCGGCATGGGCGGCGAGGAGTGCTTCAAGGCCCTGCACGAGCTCGATCCCGACGTGCGCGCCATCGTCTCCAGCGGCTACGACAACGAGGAAATGGCCCGCCGCTTCCTCGACCTGGGCTTCTGCGGCTACCTGACCAAACCCTACCGCGTGACCGATCTGGGCAAGGTACTGCGCGCCGTCCTGGGTTGAGCCAGGCGGCCGCACCCATGCGGCGAATTGGTGATGCCGCAGCGCAGCATTGCGGACAACGGGGATATGCACAGACTCCGCCATTTGCCGCCCGTCGGACGGTTCAAAACCATGTCCAACCTTCTCTCGCGTCTGCGTCTGTCATCGTCCGCTATCAGGTTTCGCCCGCGCCTGCTGGATTTGCTGCGCGAAGGCTACACGCGCCGCGCCGCCACCGACGATGTGCTGTCCGGCATCACCGTCGGTCTCATCGCCCTGCCGCTCGCCCTCGCCCTGGGCGTCGCCAGCCTGCCGGCCGGCGTCGCCACGCCCTTCCCCGCCCCGGCCATCGGCATATTCACGGCCATCATCGGCGGCTTCATCGTCGCCTGCCTCGGCGGCAGCCGCGTGCAGATTTCCGGGCCGACCGCGGCCTTCGTGGCGGTGATCCTGCTGATCGTGGAGAAACACGGCTTCGACGGGCTCCTCCTCGCCACCCTCATGTCCGGCGTGATTCTGATCCTGATGGGCAGCTTCGGTCTGGGCACGCTCATCAAGTTCATCCCTTATCCGGTCACCAGCGGGTTCACCACCGGCATTGCGGTCACCCTGATCGCCGGGCAGGCCGCCTCCTTCCTCGGCATCGACGGTGCCGCGCCGCGCGAATTCTTCGAGAAAATGCATTGGTTGCTGGAACGGCTGCCGGGCGTAAACATCCCCACGCTGCTGCTCGCCCTCGGGGCATTTTTGTTGATCCACTTCTGGCCGAAATTGCGCGGGATCCTGCCGGCCGACCGGATTCCCGGCGCCATTGTGGCCATGGTGCTCACCGCGGGCCTTGTCGGCTGGCTCGGCTGGGACCGTGTTTTCGGCATCGCCACTGTCGGTTCGCAATTCGGCCCCGATGCCATCCCGCACAGCCTGCCGCCGCTCGCCTGGCCGGAAATCACTTTGGACCGGATCCGCGACCTCATCGGCCCGGCCACCACCATCGCGCTGCTCGGCGCCATCGAATCACTGCTCTCCGCCGTCGTCGCCGACGGCCTGATCAACGACCGGCATGATTCCAACACCGAACTCATCGCCCAGGGCATCGCCAACCTTGCCTGCCCGCTGTTCTGCGGCCTCCCGGTCACCGGCGCCATCGCGCGCACCTCCGCCAACGTGAAGGCCGGCGGCCGCACCCCCGTTTCCGGCATGGTCCACGCCGTCACCCTGCTGCTCATCGTGCTGGTGCTGGCCCCGTTCGCCCAATTCGTGCCCATGGCCGCCATCGCCGCCGTGCTGATGATCGTGGCCTTCCGCATGGGCGAATGGCACGAGCTCATGCGCCTGCGCAAGATGCCGCGCAGCGACGCGCTCGTGCTGCTCACCACCTTCAGCCTCACCGTCATCTTCGACCTCGTGATCGCGGTCGAGGTCGGCATGGTCCTCGCCGCCGTGCTTTTCATCAAGCGCATGGCCGAGACCACCGAGATTACCGCCATCACCACCCGGGACGAACTGGAAACGCCCGAGCAGGTGATGCACGGCAAGGACGTGCCCGATGGCGTGGTGGTGTTCCGTATCTTCGGTCCGTTCTTTTTCGGCGCGGCCGAGAAAATGGAGGACGCCCTGCAACGCGTGGGCAGCCTGCCCAAGGTGCTGATCCTGCGCATGCAGCTTGTCCCCGCGATGGACGCCACCGCCCTCAACGCCCTGGAGAGCATCGTCGAGCGCATGCAGGCCGCCGGCGGCACCGTGATCCTCAGCGGTCCGCACCGCCAGCCGCTCGACATGATGATGAAAGCCGGCTTCGTGCAGACCATCGGCCGCCCGAACATCTGCGCGCATTTCGACGACGCCCTCACCCGCGCGCGCGCGATCCTGGGTCTGCCGCCGTCCGCGGCAGCATCGGTCCAACGCTGATCCGTCCCGCCGGCTACTCCCGCCAGGTGAACGCGTGACACAACGCCACGCCGGCGGCGTCGGCCTCGTCGTAGGCCAGCGTGCGGCCGTGGCCGAGCAGGCTCATCACCGTGCGCGCCATCTGTTCCTTGCTCGCGCGCCCCGCCCCCACCACCGCCTGCTTCACCCGCAACGGCGGGTATTCAAACACCGGCAGTTCCCGCAGCGCCACCGCGGCAATGGCCGCCCCGCGCGCCGCGCCGAGAATTTGCGCCGTTTGGAAATTCTGCACAAAGATGGTCTGTTCCAACGCCACATGCCGCACCGGAAAATCGTCGAGAAACGAAACGATCGCGCGGTGAATTTCCGCCAGCGCCACGGGCATCGGAAATTTCGGCGCCACCTTCACCGTGCGACAGCGCAACAACACCGGCTGGCGGCCGGGCGTGAACTCCACCAGCGCCAGACCTGTGCCGCGCAGACTGGGATCGACGCCCAGCACCTGCCCGTGAAAAGCCGGCTTGTTCAACGTCCCCACCGGTCCGGCACTCGCCGGCACGGCGCGGCCCGCGAGTTTCGCCGCCCATTGCTGTCTGATGCTCATCCGGCCCATGATTTCCAAAGCAGGTTGATGCCCGCGGCCACCGCCAGCAGCAAGGCCAGGTTTTCGAACAGCTTCTGGTCGATGCGGCGCAGGATGATCCGGCCGAGGAACGCGCCGGCCACCACCGCCGGCGCCAGCAGCAGATTGCCCTTGATGCTGTCGGTGTTGACCAATCCGAGCTGAATCATGAACGGCACCTTGAACAGGTTCATGCACAGAAAATAATAGGCGCCCGTGCCCATGTATTCCATCTTGGGCAGGCGCATCGCCAGCAGGTAGATCGCCATCAGCGGCCCCGCGGCATTGGCCACCAGCGTGGTGAATCCCGCCAGCACGCCGATGACCGGCGGGAACCACCGGCCGTGTTCGGGTTCGTCGCCGTTGGCCCGCAGACGGCGGACGAGATGCATGGCCACCAGTGTGAGCACGATGACGCCGATCAGCAGACCCGCCTGTTGGTTGTCGATCCGGCCCATCGCGAAAAAACCGAGCACCACACCCAGCGCCGTCCAGGGAAACAGCCGCCACAGGTGCGACCACACCGCATGCCGCCGGTAGGAAGCCACCGCCACCAAATCGGCCAGCACCAGCATCGGCAACACGAAGCCCGATGACAATTTGGCCGGCATCAGGTTGGCGAAAATCACCACGGCCAGCATGCCGAGCCCGCCGATGCCGGTCTTGGCCACGCCGATGGCCAACGCCCCGACGATCGCCAGCAGCCATTGCGCGGCGTCGAGATTCACGCGCCCCCCTCCGCCCCGCCGGGGCTGGTTTCCACAAACGTGCCCGCACTCACCGCATAGATCTGCCAATGCCCCAGCGCGGCATCCGGCGGTTCCGTGCCGGTGGCGATGATCTGCGCCGCGGGATCGATCGCGGCCCAGAAACGCCGCCGCCGTTCGGGATCGAGTTCGCCCAACACATCGTCAGCCAGCAGCACCGGCCGCACCCGGCAACTGGCATGAAACCACGCCGCCTGCGCCAGCCGCAACGCGATGACCAGCGAACGCTGCTGGCCTTCCGACGCATACTCGCGGGCCGCGGTCTCGCGCACGGTGAACTCAAAATCATCACGATGCGGACCGCTCAGCGTGGTGCGAAATTGCAGGTCGCGCTTCCGCCCGTGCTCCCAGCGCTGTCGCCAGGCTTCCGCGCTGTCGGCCTCGTGATTGGGCGCGTAACGCAACGCCGCCGGTTCGGCCGCCGGGGCCAGTTGCGCGTAATGCCCCGCGAGGCGTGCGCTCAGTTCCGTCAGACCCGCGCGCCGCTGCTTGATCAGCTCCACCGCCGCCGGGGCAAGAATCTGCTCAAACGCCGCGAGCTCGTCGCGCTTCGTTTCCCGTCCGGGATGCTTCAGCAAACTGTTCCGCTCCGCGAGCGCGCGGTGATAAGTCTGCAGCACGCGCAGGTAATCCGCGCTCATGGCCGCCAGCGTCTGGTCGAGCCAGCGCCGCCGCAGCGTCGGCGCACCGCGAACCAGTTGCAGGTCCTGCGAGGAAAACACCACTGTCGGAAACCGCCCGAGATGCTCGGTCAGCCGCGGCACGCGTTCGCCGTCGCACCACAGATCGCGGCCGTCGGGCCGGAGCTTGATCGCGAGTTGGGTGTCGCCGCGGTCCTCCTGCGTGATCTCGCCCCCGATGCCGGCCTCGCGCTGGCCCTGCGCAATGAGCAGCTTGGGATCGGCCGTCCGGAAGGAACGCAGCGCGGTGATGAACCCCGCCGCCTCCAACAGGTTGGTTTTGCCCTGGCCGTTGGGCCCGAGCAGGAAGGTCTGCCGGCCGCGCAGCTCCAGCGTCGCCAACGCAATGTTGCGAAAATGCTGAAGGGTGAGGCGGCGCAGACGCATGGGAGTGAAAAGTAGCGGGTAGCGTGTAGTGGGTAGCGAGTAGAAAATGCCCCGGCTTGGACGGCAAAATGCTCGCTACCCGCTGCCCGCTGCTCACTACTGTACCCGCATGACGTTCGAAACCTCCCTCGCCGAATCCGTCCGCACGCTCCAGGCCCTCGCCACGATCCGTCCCGCGATCGACGAGGCGGCCCGCCTGATTCTCGACACGCTGCGGCATGACCAGAAGCTGCTCATCTGCGGCAACGGCGGCAGTGCGGCCGAGGCCGCGCATTTTTCCACCGAGCTGGTCGGCCGCTACCAGAAGAACCGCGCCTCCCTGCCCGCCATCGCGCTGTCCGCGGACGGCTCGCTCGTCACCTGCATCGGCAACGATTACGGCTACGACCAGGTTTTCGCCCGCCAGATCGCCGGCCTGGCCCGACGCGGCGATCTCGTGGTGGTGCTGACCTCCAGCGGCAACTCCGCCAACATCATCGCCGCCCTGCAGGAGGCCGAAAAACTCGGGCTAAAGAGCCTCGCCTTCCTCGGCCGCGGCGGCGGCAAGGCCAAGGGCCTCGCCACCTGCGAGCTCATCATGCCCAGCGACAGCGGCGCCGCCTGCCAGGAAGCCCACCTCTTCCTCATCCACCACTTCTGCGAGCTGATCGACAAGGCCTACGTCTGAGATGAAGTGAGGTGGTGCGCGTTGCCCCCAACGTGCATGCTACGTTTTCGCGTGGAATTGCCCGCGCGTTGAGACCAACGTACGCCACCTTTCACCGCTTTTGCATCCCCGCCGCGGTGGTTTTTGGTTCTTGCGGCGGCCCGACGGGAACGGTTCGCTGGCGGTTCCATGAGCACCACCGCACCCGCTGAAAAAGCCATCATCAAGACCACCTACGGCGACATGACGCTCGCCTTCTGGCCCGACGTCGCGCCGAAGACCGTGGAGAATTTCAAGAAACTCGCCCGCGAAGGTTTCTACAACGGCACGGCCTTTCACCGCATCATCAAGGGCTTCATGATCCAGGGCGGCTGCCCGAACACCAAGGCCGGCGAATCCGGCATGCCCGGCACCGGCGGCCCCGGCTACAAGATCAAGGCCGAGTTCAACCTCAAGTCGCACGTGCGCGGTGTCATCTCGATGGCCCGCTCCTCGCATCCCGACTCCGCCGGCTCGCAGTTCTTCATCTGCCACGGCGACGCCAAGTTCCTCGACAAACAATACACCGCCTTCGGCGAACTCGTCGCCGGTGACGACGTCCTCGAGCGCATCGCCACCGTCCCCACCCAGCACGGCGGCGGCGGCGAAAAGAGCACGCCGATCGACCGCATTGAGGTGAAGTCGATCGAGATCGTCGCGGCCTGAGCCACTCTTTGGGTTTTGCCCCAAGGCCCCGACCCCGGTCCGGGGCCTTGGCTGTTCCAGCGTCAGGTCAGGGTCTCCGCACTATCCCTCCGATTGCGCTGCATGGAATTGCTGGCGCATGGCTTCAATCTCAAGCTGCAAGGCCGGATTGCTGACATTCAGCCCGCGCAACTCGCGGAACGCCACGGCGGCTTCCTGACTGCGGCCCTCGGCCAACCATTGACGGATCATCTGCAGATGCTTCGTGACCTTCAGTTGCAGATCGAGCCAGGCCACATTTGACGCGGCTATCGGCCCCTGCAATCCGCGCGCTACCAGTGCCTCAACCCTGCGCTCGGCCTCAGGATGGTCTCCATGGCGCCAGTGCCAGGCCGCGAGACCGTATTCCACCAATTCATGCGCCGCCGCTCCGGCCCGGTCCGCCGATTCCAGCAGCAACCGGTCCTGCGGCCGGGCAGAAATTATGGAAGGGACAAACTGGGCCAGCAGCTTGTAGAGCGAGTTCGAATATGGATTGGTTGCCAACAAGCCGCCCAAAACGTCGGCGACTTCGACCGCCAGCTCAGACGAACACAGGAAACTCTGCCGCCGGAGCATCTGTTCATTGATCAGGTCAATGCACCACTGGGTTCGCAAAACTTGATTGCGGCTGCCTTTGCGCACCGCCCGATCCAGCACCACCCGCGCATTGGTCTCATCGCCGATCCGCAGGTAATACAGCCACTGCGTCTCCAACAGATCAAGCGACTCATCCATCTTGGCCCCGGCCTTGAGCAAGTGGGCGCGTATGACCTCGATGTCCGCATCCGCCAGCTGCAATAGCACCCGGGCGTACAGGCATTCCCTCATGCCCGGCGCCATCGGTTGAAACTCCGACACAGCCCCATCGGCAGGCTTTGGCGCCGGCAGTTCCATGCGCGTAACCCGTCCCTTCTTGATGAAGGCTTCGATCTCCCGCTCCGCGTTCTCAATGCTCAGGCCAAAGGCCTGCGGGAAACACCGCGAACGCTCTCCACCCCGGTTGACCCGCATCTGATAATCACGGAGTGCCGCGGTGCCCGTCCAACCCTGCTGCTCAACAAGCAAATAATGCAAAGCGGCCCATGCATAGCCCGTCTCCAAGGTCCCCTGCCCGGGCACAAACCTCATACCGCCAGAATTGCGGGCCGTCCGTTTCAGATGCGAAAGCACCGGAGATATTGCCCGGGTTATCCGCAACCGGTCATCCTTGATTTCCATCGCACTGAAGAAATCGATGCACCCTTGCACAATCCATGGATCATAGACCAAGGCGGCCGATGAGAGCAGCCACATGACGACCCCGCTGCGAATGCGTTCCTCGGTGCCCGAGCCCCGGTTATCCGTACTTGTGACCAGCATGGGCTGCCGGTTGAGCCCCACCGCCAACACGGCCGTTTCCTGCATCGGTCCGCTCAGATGAGCCGGAACCAACTCGCGAAATTCATCCGGATCCGCCAAAAGCATCACGGTCAACGGCAGCAACTCGCTGTCATCAATCGCCATTATTGATTGTACTGCCCTTCGGAATTGATCGAATTCTGCGATCCACTTCTGCGCTTCGTTGGGGCTGACATCGGTAATGACAGTATAAACCCCCATATCTGCCGAACGCAGGGCATGCCTGACCGGGGCTGCCGCCGAAAACAGGGGAAAGCTGAACAGGCCGATACAGAGCGAGAAGCAGGACAGTAACTTCACTCGCAAGTTCTTCATGGGCGGTGATGAGCTTGGACCCGTTGATGTAATCGACAATACTCAAATTGTATCCACCGCGACGCGGCACCGGCCTGTCGCATTACATGGTTTGATATTTGGCGTCAAAGGGTGGCCGAGTTTCTGGCCACGCCGGCAAAGACAGATCCGCTTTGATCATATATCTCACCGGAAGCTTTTTTGAAAATACCGCCGCGCCTGCGTGGTCCCAGGCATCAACCACGCTGTCGCTGCGCTCCAACGCGGCTACAATTCAATTTGTACTGCCCTGATATCCCAGCGCCCGCGCCACCGCTTCGCAGGTGATCTTGCCGTCGCGGGTGTTTACGCCCTTGGCCAATCCGGGATGTTCCGTCAGCGCGCGTTCGATGCCTTTGTGCACGAGGAGTGCGACAAAAGGCTCGGTCGCTTGGGTCAGGCCGATCGTCGAAGTGCGGCCGACCAGAGCCGGCATGTTGGGCACGGCGTAATGCACCACGCCGTGTTCCAGATAGGTCGGCTTCTCGTGCGAGGTCGGACGGATGGTTTCGATGCAGCCGCCCTGATCGATCGCGATGTCCACGATCACGCTGCCGGGGCGCATCATTTTGACCACCCGACGCGACACCACCGTCGGCGCCTTCGCCGCCGGGATGAGCACGGCGCCGACCAACAGGTCGGCATCGGCCACCTCGTGCTCGATGTTGGCGGGGTTCGACATAAGCGTGACCACGCGCCCGCGGTATTCGGCGTCGAGCGCCTCAAGTTTGCGCATGTCGAGGTCGAGCACGGTGACGCGCGCGCCCATCCCCACCGCCATTTGCACGGCGTGCGCGCCGGAGTTCCCCGCGCCGATCACGACCACGTGGCCGGGCATCGTGCCGGGAATGCCGCCGAGCAGTACGCCGGAGCCGCCGAGCTGGGATTGCAGCCGGTAGGCGCCGATCTGGATCGAGAGCCGGCCGGCCACCTGCGACATCGGTTTCAGCAACGGATAGGAACCATCGGTGGCCTCGACCGTCTCGTAGGCGATGCCGAGGATGCGTTTTTTCAGGAGCACCTTGGCCAGCTCGGGGCCGGCAGCGAGATGTAGGTAAGTGAAAATCGTCTGGCCCGCGCGCAGGAAGCCGTATTCCGCCGGCAGGGGCTCCTTGACCTTCAGGATCAGCTCGGCCTCCGCCCAGACCTTGCGCGCGCTGCCGACGAGCACAGCGCCGGCCGCGCGATATTCCTGATCGACAAAACCCGCGCTCAGGCCGGCGGACTTTTCCACCAGCACTTTCGCACCGAGGGAAACACAGCGCCGACACAGGCTGGGGGTCATCGAAACGCGCGTTTCACCGATTTTGATTTCCTTGGGGACACCGATGATCATGGGTTTATGACACTCGCGCACCCTCCCCGTGGCAACGACAGAGAATGTCGTCACCCGGTCGGCGTGCGTGTTTAGGCCGGATGGACTAGACGGCTTGCGCCGGGTCAGCCGTCCGACACGCTTTCGTCATGGCCAAACCGCTGAACCTCATCGTCGCCTGTGCGGAAAACCGCGTGATCGGTCGGGACGGTCGCCTGCCCTGGCACATTCCGGAAGACATGGAATTTTTCCTCAACATGACCCGCGGCCAAACCGTGGTGCTCGGCCGCATCTGTTACGAGACCTGGCCGCGCGTCGCCCTGGATGGTCGCGCGCCGGTGGTCATCACCCGGCAAGCCGCCCTCGCCCGTCCCGGCGTACGTGTCGCCGCCACGGTGGACGAGGCGCTGGCCATCGCCCAGACCCTGCCCGGTGAAATCATGATCTGCGGCGGGCAGCGCATCTACGAGGAGACCTTGGAGCGCGCCGACCGCATTTACCTGACGCTGGTGCATGCGGAGGTGCCCGGTGATGTGTTCTTTCCCGAATGGCGGCACCTCAACTGGCGGGAAACCGAGCGGCGCGAGAGCCGCGACACGAATTACCGCTTCACGTTCTCGACCTTGGAGCGCGTGCGCGACTAAACGACCGGCTCACTGCGCCGGTGGCGCCGCCGGCGGCTCCCCGGGTTTGGTTTCCGGCGCCGCACAGGTGCTAAACCCGAAAGGCAGGTAGGCCGGGCAAAACCGGATGGCTGCGGTCAGCAACGGCAGGAGGCCGACCAGCCCCCACCAACTGCGGTTATGATAACCGAGGCCAAGAATCACGATGCCGATGATAAGGCGCAGGGCGCGGTCGATATTTCCAACATTGGCTTTCATGGGGACAACGGGGTTGAGGGTGAAACCACCTTCAGCCTATCTCCCCGCCGGAAAAAGTCGCGCCTATTGTGCCGCCCGGGCCGCGGCCGCCAGCGCGGCGTGGGCCCTGGCCACCTGCACGTATTTTTCCGCCCACGGCTTCAAGCCCGCCACCTCGGCGTCGCGCAGCGGGCGGACCACCTTGGCCGGAGAGCCGTAAACCATCGAGCGTGGCGGCACCTGCATGCCCTGGGGCACGAGCGAATTGGCGCCGATGATGCACTGATCGCCGATCACGGCACCGTCGAGAATGGTCGCTCCCATGCCGATCAGGCATTCGTCACCGATCGTGCAGGCGTGGACAATGGCCGCGTGCCCGATGGTGCACCATTTGCCGATATACGCGCCGAAATCATCGGCCAGATGCACGATGGCGTTGTCCTGGATGTTCGTCCCCTCGCCCACACGGATCTCATGGATGTCGCCCCGCAACACCGCGCCGTAAAACACGCTGCTCAACGGCGCCAGCACCACGTCGCCGTTGATCGTGGCATTGGCCGCAACAAACAGCGCCTGCGCCGTGTCGGGCGTGCGGCCCAGGTGTTTCGCCAGTCGTTCCTGCACATTCATGTCCGAGGGATGCCACGACCCGGCCCGGCCGCCAAGTCCATACGCGCCGATCTGCGCCGCCAACCCATGAAAAGTGTCTCGCCGCGCCGCCCAAGCCCGGCCAGCTTCGGCCAACGCCCTTTCCGCATGGACCATTTCATCTCCATCCTGCGCGGTCTGCTCGGTTACGCCGCCCTCATCGGCATCGCCGTGGCCCTGAGCTACAACCGCCGCGCCATTTCCTGGCGGGTGGTCGGCGCCGGCATCGCGCTCCAGTTCATCTTTGCCTCGCTCGTCCTCTTCGTGCCGCCGGTGCGCGGGGTCGTGGAATGGGTCGGCGTACGGTTTGTGGACCTGATGGGCTTCACCAACGAGGGCGTGCGCTTTGTCTTCGGTTCGCTGGCCGACAGCGATCGGCACGGCCTGATCTTCGCCATCGGCATTTTGCCCTCGATCATCTTTTTCTCCGCCTTCACCTCGATGCTCTACTACCTCGGCATCCTGCAGAAGGTGGTCTACGGCTTCGCCTGGGTGATCTCGCGCTTCATGCCGTTGTCCGGGGCCGAGACCCTCAGTGCCTCCGCCAACATCTTTCTCGGCCAGACCGAGGCGCCGTTCCTCATCAAGCCCTTCCTGCCGACGATGACGCGGTCGGAAATCTTCACGGTCATGGTCGGCGGCATGGCCACGATCGCAGGTGCGGTCATGCTGGCCTACATCAGCATCCTCGGCGGCTCCAGCGATGCGGAAAAAATCCTCTTCGCCACCCACCTCATCACCGCCTCGGTCATCAACGCGCCCGCCGGCCTGATGATCTCCAAGATCATCCTCCCGCAAACGGAGAAAATCAGCACCGACCTGAATGTATCCTCGGAGAAAATCGGCACCAACCTGGTCGACGCCGTCTGCAACGGCACGACCGACGGCCTGAAACTCGCGGTCAACGTCGGCGCGATGCTCATCACGTTCACCGCGCTGATCGCGCTGTTCAACGCCATCTTCGGCTGGGTCGGCGCCAGCCACACGCTGACCATCGCCGGCACCGACCTGTTTACCTGGCCGGGCTTCAACAGCGCGATCGAACGCCTGACCGACGGCGCCTACACGACCTTCTCCCTCGAATTTGTGCTCGGGCTCATCTACGCCCCGGTCGCCTGGCTCCTCGGCATCGAATACGGTCAGCTGCTCCAATCCGGTCAGCTGCTCGGCATCCGCACCGTGCTCAATGAGTTCGTCTCGTTCATGCAGCTCGGCCAGATGAAGGCCGACGGGGTCATCACCGACCAGCGCACGATCATCATTTTGACCTACGCGATGTGCGGCTTCGCCAACATCGTTTCCATCGGCATCCAGATCGGCGGCATCGGCACCCTCGCACCCAACCAGCGCGCCAACCTCGCCTCGCTCGGCGTCAAGGCGGTGATCGGCGGCACCCTCGCCTCCTACCTCTCGGCCTGCATCGCCGGCATGCTGGTCTGATTGACCCACGCCGCCCAGATCCCCGTAACGATTCATCCGGTTTTCACCCCCGCTTCATCAAGGCTTCATCCGGCGACGGCAGGCTGAAACCATGACCCTTGCCTCCCTCCTCCGCATCGTGTTTCTGCCCGGGCTCATCCTGTTGGTGCCCGCCGTGGCCATGCAGTTCACCGCCGCAGTGGCCTGGGGCCCGGGCGATTTCATCCTCGCCTGGCTGCTGCTGGCCGGCGCCGGCCTCGCGTATCATTGCGCCACCCGGTCGTCGGCCCATGTTGCCGCCAAAATCGCGGTGGCGCTGGCCGTGGGCACCGCCCTTATGCTGGTTTGGGCCAATCTCGCCGTCGGTCTAATCGGCCGCGAAGATCATCCGGCCAACTTGCTTTATGCCGCCGTGTTGTTCGTCGGTCTCGCCGGCACCGCCCGTGCCCGGCTGCAACCCGCCGGCATGGCCCGCACCATGATCGCGACCGCCGGACTGCAGTTCATCGTGCCTTTGCTCGCCCTGGCACTGTGGTCATCGTCCCTCTCCGGCGACATTCTCCGGATGCTTGCGGCCAACACCGTGTTTGCGTTGCTCTTCGCCAGCTCCGCCCTGCTGTTTCGCCACGCGGCCAAGGTCACGCCGATTCATCACCCATGAAAACACCTGCACGTTCCTTCGCCCAACTCATCCTGCCCCTAGGCCTTGCAGTGGCCGCCATGTTGGCCGGCACCGGTTGCCATGGGATCCGCGCCAGCACGGACAACGCCACGCTCAAGACCGGGCTGCGCTACGATCATGAAGGACGGCTGACCGACGAGCCCGAGGTCTCGGTGCCGGTGTGGAGTTCGAAAGGGCTGAAAGCGAAACCTGAAAACGTCACCCCGGCCAAGGAGTAAGCGGCGCGCCACCAAACGACACCTGATGCCAGTTGCCATTGGCACTTTGGCGCAGCAGCGCCGGTAGGGCCGGACCGCCGGGCCGACCGCGCATGGTATGAACGGCGCGCCCGGCGGTCGCGCCCTACCTTTGTGCTTCGGGTCGCCTCTACTTTTGTAAGTCTCGATTAGAGACGTTGACATAAAAGTCGACGGGCGGGCGGACACGCATCCCGCCGTTGCTCACTCTTCCTCGGCCGCCGGGGCGGGCTTCTTCGTCCACTCTTCCATCAACCGGCGGGCCAACGCGTGGTTGGACATTTTCCGGATGACCTCGCGCAACAGCAGCACCCCGGCCTCGGTCTCGCCGCGATTGTGCAGCTCCTGGGCGAAATCCACCACGAGCTGCGAACGCGCGAGCGTGCCGTCGAGCAGGAGGCGCGCGGCCAGGGTCATCTGCAGGGATTCATGCGCCCCGTGGGCGGCGCGCATCTGGCGGGTGAGCACATCGGTCTCGCGCGACTTTATCCAAAGCGGTTTCGCCTGCTGCACCTCGCGGGTCAGCGCCAGCGCCTCCGACCAGTTTTCTCCGGTCATGGCTTCGTCCACCCGGGCGAAAAAGGCTTGCTCGACAAACAGCGGCTGGGTGGAGAGCGCGAGTTCCACCTTGGGCTGGGCCTCGCGTCGCGCGGCCAGCGCGGCGGTGGCCTCCTCCTTGAATTTCGCCAGACCGAGGTTGCGCGGGAACCGCCGCTCCGCCCGCGCCGCGATTTCGAGCGCCGCCTCATGGCGGCCGGCGCGCACCAGCGTTTCGACGATCATGTGGTAAACGCGGAAAGGATAAAGCTGCGTGCCCACATGATTGAGCAACGCCACCTGCGGCGCATCGCCGGGATTGGCCGCGGTGTCAGCCAGCAGCCCGGCCAGTCGCGCGGAATTCAGCTCCTGTTCGGTGCGCCCCTTGGTGCTCATGGCGTCGATGCGGGTCGTGGTGAGCCGGGCGGCGATCCAGTCGCCGGCCTTCAACTGCGCCTGCGCCAGCAGCAGGAGATACGGCCGCAGATCGTACCCCTGGTCGGCGGCCCGTTGCACGCACTCCTGCAGCATCGACAGCTCGCCGATTTCCGCGAGCGGCTGGGCGATGATCAGCAGGTTGGCCGAAAAACCGCCGAAGCGGAAAAAATAATCGTCAAACGCCGCGCGGGCTTCCGCCGTGCGGCCGGCCAGATGCTTCTGGATGACGGCATAGGCCAGCGTGCGCGGGTCGGCGGGTTGCAACCGGCGCAGCTCCTCCAGCGCGGCATCCATTTTTTCCGGCTGCCGCGTCTCGCGGAAGGCGCGCACCTGCAGCCGGAGGATCTGCGCGGTGGCGCCGGCCTGCGCGCGCCACTTTTCGAGGTAGGCCGCGGCCTCGGCCGGCCGGTCGAGTTCCAGCAGCACGAGCACCCGTTGTTCGTTGAAGATCACGCTCTCCGGCGCCGACTCCAGCACCGTGAGGGCCTGTTCGGGCTGCTTGTCGCCGAGCAGCGCGTTGAGTTTTTGCTGGAGCAGCCAGTCGCGTTCCTTTTCGGCCAGTTCCACGCCGGGCGCCAGATACCGTGCGCAGGCGTCGAGCACGCTGGCGTAATCCTCCCCCTGCAACGCCATCGCAAAGTAGGTGTTCAGATAACGCCGCCCGGGATAGCCCGGCACGGCCTCCATGCCCGCTCGCAAAACCTCCAAGGCCTGCGGACCGCGTTGGGTGAGAAAATAAAACTGCGCCAGCGCCAGCCGCGGCGGCAGCGACTGCGGGTAGCGCGCGAGCCCGATGCGCAGCTTCATCTCACCCTGCGCCCAGCGCTGCGCCTTCATGTCGGCGATACCCTCGTCGAGATAGGCCTGTCCGCGTTTTTCGCGCACCTTGTCCCAACGGGCGGGCAGCAGGAGCACATCGGTGTAGGTCACGTAGTTATGCCCGCGCCGGTCAAGCCAGAGATAGACCGCCGTGGCCCCGCCAATATAGCCCAGCAACGACAGCAGCAGGACCAGCAGCAGCACGCCGCGCAGGCTGACCGCCAATCCGGAGTGCGGCATGCCCTCGACCCGGTCGTAGAATCCCCAGAGGCCGAAACGCCAGCGCGCACGGATGACCTTGGACGCGCCCCAGATGAATTTGATGCGGGTGGCGCGGAATCTCATGTTGGGCTCAGACTTTGGCCGCGCTCACGGCTTCCGCAAGGTTTTGCGGCTGCAGCTCGGCCTCGCCGCGCTCGTGGTTGAAGCGCATCGAGACGGTCTTCGACACGCCGCGCTCTTCCATCGTCACGCCGTAGATCGCCTGCGCCGCGGAGACGGTGCGCTTGTTGTGCGTGATGATGATGAACTGCGACTCGTCGACGAACTTCTTCAGCAGGTCGGTGAACCGGCCGATGTTCGACTCGTCGAGCGGCGCGTCGAGCTCGTCGAGCAAACAGAACGGCGACGGCTTGACCATGTAGAGCGCGAACAGCAGGGCCACGGCCGTGAGCGTCTTCTGGCCGCCCGAAAGCAGCGTGATGCTCTTCAACTTGGTGCCGGGCGGCTGGGCCACGATCTCGATGCCGCTCTCCAAAATATCCTCCGTCGCGATCAATTCGAGCGCGGCGCGGCCGC
Organism: Opitutaceae bacterium; assembly: GCA_019455245.1. Classification (GTDB taxonomy): domain Bacteria; phylum Verrucomicrobiota; class Verrucomicrobiia; order Opitutales; family Opitutaceae; genus Cephaloticoccus. Next base: position 37,946 of record JACFMR010000021.1, on the reverse strand, counting down.
CGCCGAACAGCGTCTGAAAGGTGTATTCGAAGTTCTTGCGGATCTGCTCGAAGGTGACCTGGAACTGCTGCTGCGAGGTCTGGTTGATCTCGTCGATGGCCTTGAGCAGCTCGGTCTTTGAGTTGGTCAGATCGTCGCACTGCGTACGGAGAAAATCGTGGCGCTGCTTGAGGTCGGCATATTCCTCGATGGCCACGAGGTTGACCGCGCCCATGCTGTTGAGCCGCTGGCGCAGCCCGTCGACCTCGCCCTTGATCACGGTCCAGTCGGTCTGCTCCAGCGCGGCCAGATCGGCCTCGGTGGGTTCGCCCCGGGGCTCCTTTTTCTTGCGCCGGCGTTTTACCGGCGCGGCCTCGGCGGCGGCGGGCGTGGCTTCGCCCTCGGCCGGCGCCGGCTCTTCCGCCGTTGTCTCGTCGGACTCCGCTTTCGGGGCGGCATTGTCGTCCTCCTCGTCGAGGTCGAGCGGTTGCAGCCCCTCGGGCTCGTCGTCGGCGCGCCAGAGTTGCAGTTTCCAATCGACGGCGCCGATCTCGGTCGAAAACTCGCGGCGCACCTCCTCGACAATGAACTCGGCGCGCTGCCGGTTCTCGGCCAAGCGCACCTCATGGCGGCTGAGTTCCTGGTGGGCGGCGTCGGCCTGCACGCGCAGGTTGTGCTGCGTGCCCTCGACCGCGGAAATCGCGCTTTCCAAGGCGTGCAATTCCTCCCGGGCGGTGCCGACCTGCGCCTGCGCCACGACCAGCGTTTCGGCCAGGCGGGCGGCGCTGGCGCGCTGGGCGGCGGATTCGTTTTCGAGCTCGTCGATCTGGACGCTCCAGACCTCGATCTCCTGCTGGCGCTGCACGAGCAGTTCGCTGAGCTGCTGGCGACGGCGTTCCATCTCGTCGAGGCCGCGGTCGAGCACCTCGACCTTCTGCCGGCGCTCGGCGAGCTCGAGGCGGGCCTGGGCCAGCGATTCGCGCTTCACGTCACGGTCGGTGCGAATTTCCGTCAGGCGCGTTTCCAAGTGCTGGATGCGCGTGCGCTGCGCCTCGGCCCCGGCCTCGGCCTCGTGCAACCCGGTCTGAGCCTTTTCCCAGCGGGCGTGCGCCTCGTTGCGCGCCTGTTCGAGGCCGGTCAGCTCGCTCTCCATGCGGCGGAGGCGCTGGGCCTGGTCCTCAAGGTTCTTCTGCGCGTTGCGCTGCTCCGCCTGCACGGCGGCCACCTGCTGGGTGAGGTTCAGCACATCCGCCCGGCGGCTTTCCAGCTCCTGTTCCGCGGCCTGCAGCCGGGTGTTGATGCCGTCGATGAAGAGCTTCTGGTCATCGTGCGCCTTCTGGTCGTCGGCCAGCAGGCGGGCGGTCTCGCGCAGGTCGATCTCGCGCTGCACGATGCTGTTGGCCCCCTGCTTGTTCTTGCGGTAGCCGCCATAGACCAGGCCGCGGCGGTCCACCAGGTCGCCCTGCGGCGTGGCCACGGACAGAAAGCTGAAATTCGGGTTGGCCTTCCAGTATGCGAGAAAGGCCGGCAAATCGTCGGTCAGGTAGCAGGCGCCGAGCACGCTCACGGCGGGATGCGCCGGATCGGGGTTGGCCAGCGCGGCGGTCGCCGGCCGGAGAAACGCCGGCAGTTCCGCGCCGGCCGCGGCCCCGGCGACGGCATCGCCGAGATGAAGCACCACGGACCCGATTTCCTCGGCCTGCAATTGGGCCAGGATGCGCTGCGCGGTGGTCATGTCGCTGACGCAGATGGCCTCGGCCGCGGCGCCGAGGATGGCCTCAACGGCGCGGGCGCAGTCGGGCTTGACCTCCAGCCCGTGCGTGATCGGCCGGGGTTTCGCGCCGGCCAGCGCCTGGTCGAGCCGGCCCTGGAGGATCGCCTTCGCGCCTTCGCCGAAGCCTTCCCACTTTTCCTGCAATTGCTGGAGGATGCGCAGGCGCGCGGTGCGCTGGGCCAACGTGCGGTCGATTTCCTGCTGCTTGCGCTGTGCCTCGCGAAACTCGCCGGTCAGCGTGGAGATCGTCTGCTGGGCCGCCACGACCTCGTTGTGCGCGCGGGATTTTTCCGCCAACGCCTCCTCCACCCGTGTGTCCAGCTCCGCGGCCAACTGCGCGGCGGCGGCCTGCTGCTGGCGGACCTGCTCCAATTCCTGCGCGAGGGCGTCGTGGCGGTGCGCGCTGGTCTTCTGGTCCACCTCGTAGCCGGAGCAATCGGTGCGCAGCCGGGCGACGGTGCTGTCGAGCTGCAGCAGCTGAAACTTCGCCTGCTGCAGCTCCTGCTCCACCTTGCTCAACTCGCCCTCGACGATCGCGAGCTCGCGGTTGCGCTGCTGGTAGGTGGCGTCGCTGCTGCCGAGCAGGCCGAGCTGCATCTGCTTGTCCTGCGCGCCGGTGTCGGCCTGCGCCGAGACCTCGCGCAGCTGCATCTCGAGTTCGCCCAAATTCTGCCGGGAAGACTCCAGCCGGTCCTCCAGGCCGGTGCGCTTGATCTGCGCGAGGTTGGCCTGGTTCTCCGCGGCCTCCTTTTGCGAACGCAGATCATAGACCGCCTGCTGCGCCTCCTGCACGCGCTGGTTGAGCCGGCTGCGCTGCGATTTCTTTTCCTCCATCGCGCTTTCCTGTTCATTCAGGTGCCGGCGGCGCGCCTCGGCCTCGGTGCGGAGTTCGGCCACACGGCCGTCGAGCTCGGTAAGCGTGGAGGTCAGCTGCGCGTGCTGCTGCCCGCTCCAAGCCAGGGCGAGGTGACGCAGCCGGTGGTTGAGGCGCTTGTAACGCAGGGCCTTGGACGCCTGTCGGCGCAGGCTGCCGATCTGGCGGCCCACCTCGCCGATGACGTCGGCCACGCGCGCGAGGTTCTGCTCGGTGAGGGCCAGCTTGTTCAGGGCCTCGCGGCGCTGGCTCTTGTATTTGGTGATGCCGGCGGCCTCCTCGAAGACGGCGCGACGTTCCTCGGGCTTGGACGAGAGGATCTGGTCGATCTGGCCCTGCGCCATGATCGAGTAGCTCGTGCGGCCCACGCCGGTGTCCATGAAAAGCTTGTGGATGTCCTTCAGGCGGCAGGCCTGGCCGTTGAAAAAATACTCGCTCTGCCCGTCGCGGTAGACGCGGCGCATGATCTCGATCTCATGAAACTCGCTGCCGAGGGCCTTTTCGCAATCGGTCAGCAACAGCGCGACCTCGCACAGCTGGGCGGGTTTGCGGGTGTCGGCGCCCTCGAAGATGACGTCCTGCATCTTCCCGCCGCGCAGGGCCTTGGCGCTCTGTTCGCCGAGCACCCAGCGGATGCCGTCCGCGATATTGGATTTGCCACAGCCGTTGGGGCCGACCACGGCGGTGACGCCGGGCTCGAATCGGAGGGTGGTGGGATCGGCAAAGGACTTAAAACCGTGAAGCTTGAGCGCCTTAAGATACATGAAAGGGGGACAGTGATGGGGAACCCGCCGGACACGGGCAAATGCAAAAAATTAAGGATGGATTGCGGCGGCCAAACCCCCGGCCGTCGAGCCTGCAGATTGGATTTTTACGGGCGAAATCGCCGCTTGCATCCGGTCCGGAGCCGGGGCTTGCACCGGGCACCCGCCAGGCCATAGTGCGCCCCCAACCCCACCCCTCACCATGCGTCATTGGGAAAAGCACCCCGCCGAGACCGCCCACGCCTTCAACCTCAACGGCTTCGTCGCCCTGCCCAACTTTTTCGCCGGCGACGAGATCGCCGAAATCGCCGCGCGCGTTTCCCGCTATATCCGCGAAATCGCCCCCACCCGGCCCGACACCGAGATTTTCTACGAGGACAAGGCCGACGCCTCCACCATCAAGCAGATGCAGGACCTGCATGTGCACGACCCGTTCTTCGGCGAACTGATCAACGGCCGCTGCGCCAAGCTCGCCGAGACCGTGCTCGGCGAGCCGGTGCAGGCGAAAAACCTGCAGTATTTCAACAAACCGCCCGGCATCGGCCAGCCGACGCCGCCGCATCAGGACGGGTATTACTTTCACCTCAAACCCAACCACGCCGTAACCATGTGGCTGGCGCTGGAGGACGTGGACCACGAAAACGGCTGCGTGCGTTACGTGCAGGGCTCGCACCGGCTGGGGATGCGCGCCCACGGGCGCTCCGGCGTGCTGGGTTTCTCGCAGGGCATGCTCGATTTCGGCCTGCCGCACGACCGGGGCCACACCGTCACCTGCCCCGCCACCGCCGGCGATCTGCTGGCGCATCATTCGCTGACGATCCACTGGGCCGACGGCAACACGTCGAAAACCCGCACCCGGCGCGCGCTCGGTTTGGTTTACTTTGCCGCCGGTTGCGCCGTCGATGAAGTGGCGAAGAAAGCCTACCAGGAACGCCTGCACGCCGACCTGCGCGCCGCCGGAAAGATCTGAACCGGACGATGTGTAGCCGCCTTGGAGCGCAGCGACAAGGTGGTCGCCAACGGCCACGCTTGCGCCTGCGGCTTAAGCGCGGCTACGGCCCGATCGGCGGGATCAGTCGGTCTCGAGCCGTTTGCCCAGGCTGATGACGTCGTCGGTCTGGAAACCGAGGTGCTGGTAAAACGCCAGCGCGTCGGCGTTGCCGGTGCGCACCTGCAGGTTGATCTTCGGGCAGCCCTCGGCGCGCAAAATATCCTCCGCCGCGGCCATCAACGCCCGGCCCCGGCCGCTGCGGCGCTGCGTGGGCTCGACCGCCAGGTAGTTGACCCAGCCGCGGTGGCCCTCGTAGCCGACCATTACGGTGCCGACCACGCGGCCGTCTTCCTCGCCGACGAGAAACCACTCGGGGTCGACCTTGAGTTTGCGGGCGATGTCCTTGGTCGGGTCGTTTTGCGGGTAAACCAGCCCGCTGGTCCGCCAGAGGGCGATGACCTGGGCTTCGTCGGACGGAGCGTAGGAACGGATGATCACGGGAAAGCGCGGTTGGAAAACCGGGCCGCACTGTGGGCGGTGCCGCCCGGCATCGCAAAACAAATGACCGGGGCCCGGTGATTTTGCAGCCGGGGTTTGATTCGCCGGCCGGTTCATGCTGCCCTCGCGCCCGTGTCCGCCGTCCTGAACGAAGCCAGCAAACGCCGCCTGCCGTGGTTGGTGGCCATCGCGCTGTTCATGGAGAACCTGGACTCCACCGTGCTGAACACCGCGGTGCCGGCGATGGCGGCCAACCTCAACGCCGAGCCGCTCGCGCTGAAGGCGGTGATGACCAGCTATGCGCTGGGCCTGGCGGTGTTCATCCCGATCAGCGGCTGGATGGCCGACCGGTTTGGCACGCGCCGGGTTTTCCAACACGCGATCCTGCTGTTCGCGTTCGGCTCGCTGCTCTGCGGTCTCGCGCCCAACGTCCCCACCTTGGTCGCCGCGCGCGTGATCCAGGCCCTGGGCGGGGCGATGATGACCCCGGTGGCGCGCATCGCGCTGGTGCGCAGTTTTCCGCGCTCGGAACTGCTGCGCACGATGAACTACGTGGTCATCCCCGCGCTGATCGGCCCGATGGTCGGCCCGTTCATCGGCGGCGTGATCGTGCACTGGCTGCACTGGCGCGTCATCTTCTTCATCAATCTGCCCATCGCCCTCATCGGGCTCTTCATGCTGCAACGGCACATGCCGGATTACCGCGATGAAAAATCCCGGCCGCTCGACCACACCGGTTTTCTGCTGTTCGGCGCCGGCATCGCCCTGCTGTCCTACGTGCTCGAAGTGTTCGGCGAACACGACGTCGGCGCCGGCCGGCTGAGCCTGCTCACGGCCGTCGCACTCGCCCTGCTGGCGCTTTACGGCTGGCACGCGCGGCGCACGCCGGCGCCCGTGCTCTCGTTGCGGCTGTTTGCCGTGCGCACGTTCCGGGTGTCCGTGATCGGCGGCATCGTCACCCGGCTCGGCGTCGGCGGCATGCCGTTCCTGCTGCCGCTGTTGTATCAGCTCGGGCTCGGTTATTCCCCGTGGCAGGCGGGCCTGCTGACCATGCCCACCGCGGCGGCGGCCATCCTCATGAAGCTCACCTGCCCGCCGCTGCTCGCGCGCTTCGGGCACAAAAACATTCTCATCACCAACACCCTGCTGATCGGCGGCGTGGTCATGCTCTACACCCACATCGGCCCCGGCGCCCCGGTCTGGCTGATCGTGAGCATGAGCCTCGCCCAGGGCTTCTTCAACTCCCTGCAGTTCACCAGCATGAATTCGCTGAGCTACGCCGACATCGCCGACGAGGATGCCAGCAAGGCCAGCAGCATCACGAGCACCGCCGTCCGGCTGTCCTTCAGCTTCGGCATCGCGTTCGCCTCGCTGGTCGCGGGTTGGTTTCTGCGCGGTCTCGATCAGACCGATCCCGCGGAAATCGTGCCCGCCCTGCACCAGGCGTTCGTCGTGCTCGGACTCATCACCATGGTGTCGTCGGCGACGTTCTGGTGGCTGCACGATCACGACGGCAACAACGTGAGCAACCGACGGACGGCCCCGCCCCCCCCCGCCCCGAGCACCCCAACTTAGGGGGAACCAAACCATTGACACCAGGACAATATGGGGTTATTATGCGGCCAACCATGACCCCCATGATAACCAAACCTTCCGCCGGCATCCGGCCGCGCCCCCTTTGGGCGGCGCTGCTTTTCGTGCTCCCGCTGCTGTTCGCCGCCTCCACTGTCGCCGCGGTGGCGGAGCAGGACACGATCACCTCCACCACCGCGATGGAGATCGGGGCCGATGAGGAATCCGGCGCCTATGGCGAACTCGTTGTCGACCCGGCAATCCTCGATCCCGAGGCCGCCAATGAGCTGGTCTTTGTCATCACGTCAGACCCTCTGCACGGTCAGGTGGGCATGGCGGGCGATGATCCCGACGTGGACTTCTTCGAAACCAAGACCTCCCGCTTCGGCTACTTCGCCTACCGGCCGGAGGAGGGCTACGCCGGCGCGGACTCGTTCTCCTACATCGTGCGCAACGAGACCACCGGCCTGTCGTTCAAAAACACCGTCAATGTCACCGTGGCGCCGCCCGATCCCATCGTGCTCGATGAAATCGAGGTCGAGGCCAGTCACCTGCATCTCACCAGCGCCCGGCCGGTGCTGCTCACCACGCGGCCGAACACCCCGGTCACGCAGAAAATCCCCAGCCACGAGGACTTCATGGCGCCGGCCGACCGCGTCGGCCTCGCCGAGACCAAGGTCGCCTTTGTGCTCGATGGCCAGGCCAAGCCACGGCACGGCACCGCCAAGCTCGACCGTGCGTCCGGCGAACTCACCTACGCGCCGAACCCGGGATTCATCGGCGAAGACACGTTCAAATACTACACGGTGGACGAGAACAACCCGCAGCTCGGCGTGGAGAACACGATCACGGTCGACATCGAGCCGGTCCGCACCAAGCGGCACATCACGGCCGACCGTTCCCGCAGCCGCGAGGTGGACCTCGTGTTTGTCATCAACAACTCGCGCTCGATGAACGCGCACCAGGAACGCATCGCGGCCAGCCTGAGCCGGTTCCGGCAGCTCTTCCACACGCGCGACCTCGATTACCGCATCGGGGTGCTCACGACCGATTTCGTGAACAGCGAGCCCGGTGTGCCCGCGGCCGAGCAGGATTTCTACAAAAAGGTCCGGTCCATCGAGCTCGACGCCGCCGGCCAACCGACGACCGACCGCAAGGGCCGCGTCAAAAAGACCACCAAGCGCGTGGCCAGCAACGGCAACCTCGTGACACTGCCCGTGATGCCGCAACCTTGGATCACACGTGACACGCCCGACGGCATCTTCGCCGAGCTCGTGAAGGTCGGCACCAACGGCGACAGCAACCGCACCGCGTTCACCGCCGTGTACAACTTCGTCGCGAACTACTACAACGGGCAGCATGAATTTCTGCGGCCCGCGGCCACCACCATCGTGGTGTTCTTCATGGACGAGGAGGAAACGCGCATGGCCGTATGGGAGCAAAACAAGGACGGCACCCGCAAGGCCCGCTGGATCGAACGCGGCAAACTGCCCGACCTGATCAAGGACTACAACACCCGCCACCCGCGCACCCGCCAGACGCTCGACGGCTACATCCGCAACTGGGTGATCCGCCCGTTCGTCATCGCGAAGGGCAACAAGCGCGGCAAACTCGAGATCAACGCCGTCGTGTCACCCGGCAACGTCTCACACCGCCGCGCCGCCGAACTCACCGGCGGCACCGTGCTGAACATCGAGAGCGATTTCTCCGCGCCGCTGGCCGCGCTCGGCGACCGCATCGCCGACACCGTGGCCGTCGCCCTCGAGCCCGTCGCCCCCGGCGCCACGCTTTATCAAAAGAGCCTCCGTGTGCTGGTTGACGGCCAACCCGTGCCGGCCGACCCGGACAACGGTTACGTTTACGACGCCCGCAGCCACAGCATCCGCTTCCAGGGCACCGCCAAAAAGCAGGCCTTCACGGCAATCATCGACATCACCTACGAAGAGCACATGTGACACCGGCCTGCCCAAGAAATTGGGCTTTGGCGCGGCAGCGCCGGTAGGGGCGGACCGCCGGGCCGACCGTGACTGGCATGACGGCGCGCCCGGCGGTCGCGCCCTACCTCGGAAAATACCATCCAAAGGTCCAAAACCTGCGGACGATGGGTAGCAACCGGGGCCGAAAGCAGCCCCTCCAAATCGACCAGCGCAACCCCAATGGAGGGTCCGCCTCCGCGCGGGCCGCGATCGTGCCCCTCGCCCTTCTCCGAATTGCACGCCACCCGCACCGCGGACATTCAGCCCAGAAACAACGTCGCGAGCCCGAGAAAGAATCCCATGCTCGCCACGTCGGTCATGGTCGTCAGGAAAATGCTCGAGGCCGTCGCCGGATCGGCGCCGAGTTTCTTCAGCGTCAGCGGCACCAGCACGCCCGAGACGCCGCTGAGAAAACAGCTGGCGGTCATCGCCACGAACACAATCACCGCGAGTGCCAGCGGCGATTGCGCCGTGCCTTGCCACGCCGCGTAGAAATACATGCCCACGCCCGCCGTCAGGCCGACGAGGGCGCCGTTGGCGAAGCCCAGCGCCGCCTCCTTGTTGAGCGTGCGGCCGCCCTTGCCCGGGGCCAGTTCGCCCAGGGTCATGCCGCGCAACGCCACCGCCAGCGATTGGCAGCCCGTGTTGCCCGATTGACCGGCCAGCACCGGCAGAAACACCGCCAGCGCGGTGATGCGCCCGATCGTGTCCTCGAAAATCCCCACCACCGCCGCGGCGACGAACGCTGTCAGCAGGTTGAACTGCAACCAAGGATGCCGGAACCGCAGGCTCTGGCTGAACGGCGTGGCCAGCCGCTCCTCCTTCTCCACACCCACCATGCGGCCGGGCTGCGCGCTGATCTCGATCGCCTCCTGTTCAAACAGCTTGGTGCCCCGCACGATGCCGACCAGCACGCCCTGCCCGTCGCAAACCGGATAGGACGGATAGTGTTTGTTCACCGTCTGCTTCATCGCCTCCATCAGCGGCGCGCCGGCCTGCAGCGAGAACGGCGAGCGCAGCATGAACGCCTCCAAACGCTCCTCCTTCCCATGCAGCAGCAGGTCGCGCATCGTGACGACCCCGAGCAACACCCCGGCCCCGTCGGTGACGTAGCCGTAGGTGAAAAGCCGGTCGGCGGCCAACCGGCGCACCTCCTCGGTGGCGTCGCCGACGCTCATATCGGGCGGGAAGACCGCAACCGGCGGTTCCATCAACCGGCCGACACTCAATTCGGGATAACTTTCAACCGGGACATCGCGCTGGGGCATAAGGCGTAAGAGGTTGGCCGGTTAGATAGACTTATCGACGGCCCCCTGTCGAGCGTGCGCTAGGAGCCGGTACGATCAGAAATCGGTGATCATTGTACAGCAAAGCCGGTCAGCCCTGCTACAGCCGGCATGGGGCCGAAGCAAGAAGTCAGGACTGCTGTTGATCCCGGTTAGCTGGTCAACCATCACCAGCGCGAACCAACAGGGGTAAACGGCGATTGCTCGCTTTTTTGACTCCATCTTCCACTTCAAATTATCACACCATGACCTCCGGCCGGTCGAAGCCGGACTTGCAGATGGATGCAAAGCCAACAACCTTATGAGCCATGAGCACCGTCGCCGAAATTGAATCCGCACTTGAGAAACTGCCGATTGAAGATCAGCGGACGATAGCGGCATGGCTCGATGCAAAACTGGCGGCCGGAGGCTTCGATCCCACAGTCGAGGAAGCTTGGGCCGAAGAGATCCAACGCCGTCTGGCCGACCTTGACAGCAGTCGCGTGAAAGGCGTGCCTGCCGAGCAGGTTTTTGCCCGCGCCCGGCGCATCCTCGGCCGGTGAAACCCGCGATCTTCCATCCGGAAGCCGACGACGAGTTTGCCGACGCTATTGCCTATTACGCCGGGCGGGGCGAAGGCCTTGGCGAGCGTTTTTATGAGGAGATGCTCTTGCTTACCGCCCAGATCGAGGCGGCGCCCCGGTTGCATCGGCTCTGGCGGCATGGCATCCGCCGTCATTTGGCCACGCACTTCCCGTATGCGCTGATTTATGTCGAGAAACCCGACCACGTTGCGATCCTGGCCGTCGCCCACTGCAAGCGCCGCCCCGGCTACTGGCGCGACCGCCTGCGTTGAAGGCCCCTTGGCTTCTTTTCTTAAGTAATTTTTGACGTGGCAGGACCCAGCCCTGCGAATAAAAACACGTGCTCAAATGCGACTGATCCTGCTTTCCATCCCTTGCCTGCTCGCCTGCATAGACGTTTACGCCCAATCGCCCGAGAGGTTCGACTGTTTCCGCGGACATTTCTCAATCGGCGAAACGGTGTTTGTTTCCATCGGATCGACGGGGTCCAAGATGGAATGGGTTCAAGTCGGGACCTTGAATCGGGGCAATCATGTCATTTCGCTGGATGCCGCATCCTCTACCCTAATCCTTAAGGATCAGGCCGGAGAAGCATATACCCTGCCTCTGACGAAACTTGCCAGCGACCATCAGCTTGACCCGGAGAAAAAAGAAGATCCAGCCCTGGTAGCTCCCAAGGCTGGTCCGGCTATGCGTCTCCCCACACTGGCCCCCACCGCCAGGCCGAAAGCCAACCATAGTATTGGAAGTATATCCACCCAAGGATAAGGATACATTACAGTCGGCAGTTGATTGGGAGTGGATCGAATCGGACGATAATCCGATGCGGCAAAGGCCGGTAAGACTGTCTGTAGCAGATTGGCGCAAGTGCCAAACCGAGGCTGAAAAAGCCGATATGATCGAGTTTTACCGCCAACATGGCTGGGAAGTCTCGGTGCAGGTGACCAACAAGAGCCTGGATTTCAATTATCGTAAGCTGAAACCACAAAAATAGCCGGACTCAGTTCTGTCGGAGTGATTTCTCCGGAAGTTTGTTCTCACCCGGCATGAACCATTCCGAAGGTGCGTTGTAGAGCCCGCCAACTGAATATCGCACGCCAGCGAGCAAGGGCGGCACGAGTAATTCGATGATGAGCCCATGTCCTCTCTTCATCTTCTCTTTCCGCGATCGTTTCAGATCAGCCACGCCCGCCGAGCGGGCGAGCCGTCTCTTTTGAATAATTGGGCCATGTTGAGCGGCGATGACGTCATCGAATCAGGTGAGAGCAAGGGCGTTGCTGCTGTGGCTGCTGGATCGCCTCTTCAGGGGAGATGATAGCCGGAAAGCGCCAACGCGAATGTGCCAATCCACGCCGTGAAACCAATACTCCACCAGAGCTTCCGGCTGCTGATCTTCTTCGAGACCCAAATGAGGAGTAGCACCAGCGGCGCAAACGATGCGACCATGACAATCAGCATCCAAAATGCGTTCAAATCTCCGAAGGCGTCCCAATCTATCTTCGGAAGGGCCAGAAAAACGAAAAACATGCCAAGACCGGTGAACGCCATCTTATCGACGCCCTGCTTGATGAGTTCGATGCGCCTCTTATCGTCCCGGGCCTGCAGCAGAATTATTGATGATTAGAAAAAGAAGAGACGGTCCGAAGCGTGAAGACAGGGCGCGACCGCCCGCCTTCGGCAAGGCTTCCGCCGTCGCCAAGGCTATGGCGGACAAGACGGAGGGCAAGCCGGGCGCGCCGCGGGTGCATTTCGGCGGGCCCAGCGGTCCCGCCCTACCAGCGCAGCGTCACTTCTATGGGCAATTCCCAATAAGTGATATCAGGTGTTTGAAACTGCTCCCTTCCCATCACAAGCGCCGCTCGCGCCCGGGCTATTTGTGATCCCAGGGCAGCTGGACGTCGATCTTGGCGTGCTTCCAGACTTCGAAGACCTCGAACATTTTGCCGGGGTTGAGAATGCCGTGCGGGTCGAGCGCGTGCTTCACCGCCCGCATCGCCTTGATCTGCGCGGGGGAATGCTGCAGGCGGAGAAACGGCGTCTTGGCCAGGCCGATGCCGTGCTCGCCGCTGATCGCGCCACCCAGCGCGACCACCTGCTCCATCAACGCCTGCACGGCCTTTTCGGCCCGGCGGGATTCATCCGCATCCGCGCGGTGATACATGATGTTCACGTGGATGTTGCCGTCGCCCAAATGACCGAAGCTGGGGATGGGCAGGCGCGAGGATTTGCGCAACCGGTCGAGGAAGCGCGCGAACTTTTCGTAGGCGGCCAGCGGCACGGTGATGTCCTCGTTCAACTTGGCGTCGCCCATCTGGAACATCGCGCCCGAGCACTTGCGGCGCACCGCCCACAGGTCCTCGGCCTCGGCGCGGGTGCGGGCCGCGCGATGGCCCAGCGCGTGAGCCCGGGCCCAAGTTAGCGCGGCCTTTTTGCCTTCGCGCACCTCGGCGGCCGAGCCGGCGAACTCCAGCAAAATGACCGGCTTGCCGGGTTGGCCGGGGAAAATGGTCGTGGCCATCGCCGACTCGGCGCATTGCACGCTGTGCCGGTCGAGAAACTCGCAGATCGCGGGCTGCAGTTTGGCGGCAAACAGCGCGCGGGCCGCGCGGAAGGCGGCCAGTTCGTCCGCAAACGAGGTCAGCAATGTCCACCGCGCGGCGGGTTGCGGAATCAGCCGCAGCACGGCGTCGGTCACAATGCCGAGCATCCCCTCGCTGCCGATCCACAGGTCCCGCAGGTTGAAGCCCGCGGCGAATTTGCGCGTGGCGGTGCCCCACTCCACGAACTCGCCGGAGGCAAGGTAGCCCTTGAGCGCGACGACAAAATCGCGGGTTACCCCGTATTTGCCGCCGTGCATGCCGCCGGCGTTGCAAGCGATGTTACCGCCGATCGTGCAGTGCTCCTTGGAAGAGGGATCGGGCGGATAAAACCAACCGGCCGCCTCGGCGGCGCGCTGGATGGCGGCCGTGCGTGCGCCGGCCTGCGCGTGAATCAGGCCGGCCTCGGCATCGAGGCGGATTTTGTTGAGCCGGAGCATGTCGAGCACCCAGCCGCCGCGCACGGGGGCGGCGGAGCCCATGAGCGTGGTGCCGCGGCCGCGCACCGTCACCGGCACGCGGTAGCGGTTGGCCAGATCCAGCACCGTGCCGATGTCAGCCCGGCGGCGCGGCGTGATGACCGCGGCCGGTTTGAAGGCCAGCTTGCTGCTGTCATAAGACGCGGCCGCACGGCCGGCGTCGGACGTGTCCACGGCGGGGCCGAGACGCCGTTGCAGGGCGCGGGTGGCTTGGGCATGGGTTTGCACGCCGCAGGTTTCGCACAGTCCGGCCGGTTTCGCCAACCCCAGAATGTCATTGCGGCACGACCATGGTTGACCGCACCGGCGGCGGCTGCTTGCATGACCGTTCGAATTTTTCCGTCCATGAGCCTCCCGATCAAACCCGCCTCCGCCTGCACCTTCGATCAACTTTCGCTCGGCGAAATCATGCTCCGCCTCGACCCGGGCGAGGGCCGCATCCGCACGACGCGCCAGTTCCGCGCCTGGGAAGGCGGCGGCGAATACAACGTGGCCCGCGGCCTGCGCAAATGCTTCGGCCTGCGCACGGCGGTCTGCACGGCGTTCGTGGACAACGAGGTCGGCCGCCTGATCGAGGACTTCATTTTGCAGGGCGGCGTCTGCACCGATTTCATCAAGTGGCGCGCGGACGACGGCATCGGCCGCACCGTGCGCAACGGGCTGAACTTCACCGAGCGCGGCTTCGGTGTGCGCGGCGCGGTGGGCGTGTCGGACCGGGGCAACACCGCCGCGGCGCAGCTCAAGCCGGGCGATTTCGACTGGCAGCACCTCTTCGGCAAGCTCGGCGTGCGCTGGTTCCACACCGGCGGCATCTTCGCGGCGCTGTCCGAGACGACCGCGGCGCTGACCATCGAGGCGGTCAAGGCCGCCAAGCAGCACGGCACCATCGTGAGCTACGACCTCAACTACCGCCCGTCGCTCTGGAAAACCATCGGCGGCCAAGCCAAGGCCCGCGAGGTCAACCGCGAGATCGCGAAATATGTCGACGTGATGATCGGCAACGAGGAGGACTTCACCGCCTCGCTCGGATTCGAGGTCGAGGGGCAGGACGAGAACATCAGCCACATCGAGCTCGACGCCTTCAAGGCCATGATCAAGCGCGCCGTGGCCGAGTTTCCGAATTTCCAGGTCGCGGCCACCACGCTGCGCAAGGTCATCACCGCGACGAAGAACGACTGGAGCGCCATCTGCTACCACGACGGCCAGTTCCACGAGAGCCGGCCGTATGCAGAGCTCGAAATCCTCGACCGCGTGGGCGGCGGCGACAGCTTTGCCTCGGGCCTCGCCTACGGTTTCCTCGCGCACAACGACGCTGCCAAGGCCGTGAACTACGGCGCCGCCCACGGCGCGCTGGCGATGACCACCCCGGGCGACACCTCGATGGCGACGTTGAAGGAAGTCGAGAAACTCATGGGCGGCGGCAGCGCCCGCGTGGTGCGCTGATAAGCCGCATCAGTCTTGGTCCTGATTTCGCCCGGTCCCGCCCAGGACCGGGCTTTTGTTTTGCCAGCGCTTTTGAGGCGCAACACTCTCCGCGCTTCCCCACCCCATGAAATTCCTCAGCACCGCGGACCTGATCATCATCTCCGGTTACCTGCTGCTCACCCTGGTGGTGGGCCTGGCCATGACCCGCAAGGCCAGCCAGAACCTCGACGAATACTACCTCGGCGGCCGATCCCTGCCCTGGTATCTGCTGGGCATGGCCGGCATGGTGAGCTGGTTCGACCTGACCGGCACGATGATGATCACGTCGTTCCTCTACATGCTCGGGCCGCGGGGACTGTTCATCGAGTTTCGCGGCGGCGTGGCGTTGATTCTGCCGTTCATGATGGCCTTCACCGCCAAATGGCACCGGCGCTCGGGCTGCATGACCGCGGCGGAATGGATGACCTACCGCTTCGGCCACAACCGCGCGGCGGGCTGGATGCGGCTCATCACCGCCATCATGTGGGTGGTGCTCAGCATCGGCATGCTCGCCTACCTGATCCGCGGCACGACGCTCTTCATGGGCCAGTTTCTGCCCTACCCGCCGATGCTGGTGACGGCGCTGCTCATCGGGTTTTGTGCGATCTACACGATGTTGTCGGGTTTCTACGGCGTGGTGCTGACCGACCTCGTGCAGGGTCTGATCATCATCGCGGCCAGCTTCGTGATCGGCTGGATCGCGTTTCACGCCACGCCCAACATCGCCGCCCTCGGCGAACTGGCCGAACGCGTGACCGGCAATCCGCTGTGGACCTCGAGCATGCCGCCCGTGCACACGCCCATGCCGCGCGGCTACGAGATGTATGAGTCGCTGCTGATGTTCGCGTTGTTCTACCTCCTGCGCAACGTGGTCGGCGGTCTCGGCACGGGCGCGGAAAGCCGCTATTTCGGTGCGCGCAACGACCGCGAGTGCGGCCTGCAATCGATGATGCAGGGACTGCTGATCGCGTTCCGTTGGCCGTTGATGATCAGCTTTGCGATCCTCGGCCTGTTGCTCGTCGACCGTTATTTCGAACGGCCCGCATCCGTGGAGGCCGCCGCCGCCATCATCCACCGGCATTACCCGGACACCCCGCCGGCCTTCTGGCACGATGTCACCGCCGGGATCGCCAGCGAACCCGGCGCGGCCGCGCCCGGCGTGGTCGCCGAACTGGAAGCCGTGCTCGGTCCCGGCTGGGTGGACAAGCTCCCCCTGGTCAGCGTGCACGGCACGGTGAACCCCGAGCAGATTCTCCCGGCCGTGCTGCTCCACAGCGTGCCCGCCGGCCTGCGCGGCTTCTTCCTCGTCGCCATGCTCGCGGCCATGATGTCGACGCTCACCGGCACCGTGAACCAGGCCGCCGCGATGATGGTGCGCGACATTTACCAGGACCGGTGGCGGCCGCAGGCCGGCAACCGCGAGCTGATCTTCGCCTCCTACGGTTCGACGCTGCTCGTGCTCGTGCTCGCGTTTTGGATGGGCGTGCATGCCCACAGCATCAACGACATCTGGGGTTGGCTCTCGATGAGCCTGTCGGTGAGCATGTTCGCACCGCAGGTGCTGCGGCTCTACTGGTGGCGCTGCAACGGCTGGGGTGTGGTCGGCGGCTCGCTGTTTGGCGGCATCGGCGCGCTCGCCCAACGCTTCTTCCTGCCGGGTCTGGTCGAGTGGATGCAGTTGCTCGTGATGATGGGACTGTCGTTCGGCGGCACCATCGTCATCTCCCTGCTCACCTCGCCCACCAGCCTCGACACCCTGCGCCATTTCTACCGCACCACCAAACCGTTCGGCCTGTGGGGTCCGCTGCGCGCTGAAATGCCCGCGCCCGAGCGCACGGCAATGGCGAGGGAACACCGCAACGACATCCTCGCTGTGCCGTTCATCATGCTGGCGCAGGTCTCGCTCTTCCTGCTCGCCATGCAATTTGTCATCCGCTCGTGGACGGCGCTGGCGTGTACCGGCGCCCTGTTCCTCATCGGTTTCGCCGGCACGTATCGTTACTGGTGGAAAAACCTGCCGCCCGCCTCCAATCCCGGCACGGAGCTCGCGGAAAAATTCACTGCCCCGGCCGGCGCGCCGCATCCGCCCGCCTGAGCTTCCGCCAAGCCGCAACCGTATTGAACGATTCATGAGCCAAGACCCCGCCGCCGCGCCGACCCCGATCGGCACCCGTCGCGAACTGTTTGTCGATGGCGCGCTCATCGCGAACCTCTCCGGCCAGGCCTGCCGCCGGATGCATGCGCCGCAGCCCCGCGAGGTGGTGCTGCATTTCGACGAGCCCTGGGAAGGAACCGGCTGCGGTTACGGCAGCCTGATCCGCGACGGCGACACCTTCCGGCTCTATTACAAAGCCTTCGCCCTGAAAGTGGAGCCCGGCCGGGTCGTCAACGAATCTCACGACCATCGCTACACCTGCATGGCGGAAAGCAAGGACGGCGTGCACTGGACCAAGCCGAATCTCGGCCTGCATGCCTTCCGCGGCTCCACCGCCAACAACATCGTGGTGACCACCGGTCCGCGCGGCGGCATCGACGTCGACGCCGCCCACCCCGCAGTTTTCCTCGACGCCAATCCCGCGGTCGCACCGAACGCCCGCTACAAGGCGGTCTTCCGCTCCGACGGCGCCACCGGCATGGTCGTGATGAAATCCGCCGACGGTCTGCATTGGGAACCGTTCGCCGACCTGCCCGTCATCACTGCCGGGGGATTCGATTCACAAAACCTCATTTTCTGGGACACCGAACGCGGCGAATACCGCGCCTACTGGCGTTCCTTCCCCGGCGGCACGTTTGAGAAAGGCAACTGGCATCCGCAAGGTCCGCGCTCGATCTGCACGGCCACCTCGCCCGATCTCCTGCACTGGTCGGAGCCGCGCCTGCTCACCTACCCGAACGATCCGCGCGCGATCGAGCTCTACACCAGCGTCATCGCCCCCTACCCGCGTGCGCCGCACCTGCTGCTCGGCCTGCCCGCGCACTATCTGGAACGGCCATGGGGGGCGTCGCTGCGCGCCCTGCCCGACCGCGCGCACCGCGAGTTGCGTTCCTCCGCACAGGAACGCTACGGCACCGCCGTCAGCCATTCGCTGCTCATGGCCAGCCGCGACGGCATGCAATTCGAACGCTGGCCCGAGGGTTTCCTGCGGCCCGGTCCCGAGCGCACCGGCACGTGGAACTACGGCCACCAGTATCTCGCGTGGCAGATGCTTGAAACACCCTCGTCGCTCGCGCCGGACGCCCCCAACGAACTCTCCCTCTACGCCACCGAAAACTACTGGACAGGCCATGACGGCGGTTGCTCGCTGCGACGTTACACGCTGCGCCTCGACGGCTTCGTATCCATCCACGCCCCGCTGGCCGGCGGCAACGGCACCACCCGGCCGGTGATTTTCACCGGCGACGAACTGCGGCTCAATTTCGCCACCTCCGCCGCAGGCGAGGTGAGGGTTGAACTGCAGGATGAAGCAGGGCAAACGCTGCCGGGGTTTGGCCTGGAGGATTGCGAACCGATCTTCGGCGACGCGATCGACCGGCCGGTGGTTTGGCGCGCTGCACCGCGCCTGCGCGAATTCGCCGGCCGGCCCGTGCGCTTGCATTTCGCCCTGAGCGACGCCGACGTGTTTGCCTACCGTTTCGTTAAAACCTGAGCCGCTGG
This sequence comes from Opitutaceae bacterium, assembly GCA_019455245.1. Taxonomy (GTDB): domain Bacteria; phylum Verrucomicrobiota; class Verrucomicrobiia; order Opitutales; family Opitutaceae; genus Cephaloticoccus. The sequence continues at coordinate 19,474 of JACFMR010000021.1, read as the reverse complement.
AGCATTTTCTGAAAAGTGCGTAGCCGCGCTTAAGCCGCAGGCGCAAGCGTGGCCCTTGGGGAGCCGCCACGTTTTCGGGCTGCGCCCTCAAACGCAGCTACGACAATGCTACTCGTCGATCGCCTCGAGCGCGAGGTCGCGGCAGCCCTTGAGGTCGAGCTTGCCGGTGCCCAGCACGGGGATTTTTTCCACGCGTTTGATGATCTTGGGCACCCACAGCGAAGGCAGCCCCGCGGCGAGCAGCTTTTCGCGCAGCCGGTCGGATTCGACGTCGCGGGTGGTCAGCAGCACCAGCGCCTCGCCCTTGGTCGGATCGGGCACGCCCATGACCGCAAACGAATAGGTTTCGTCCTCCTCGGTGCCGAACAGCTTGGCGATCTGCTGCTCGATGGTGCCGTGCGGAATCATTTCGCCGCCGATCTTGGAAAAGCGCGAGAGGCGGCCCTCGATGAAGAGGAAGCCCTCTTCGTCGAGCCGGCCCAAGTCACCGGTGATGAACCAGCCGTTGCGGAAGGCGCCCTGGGTTTTTTCCTCATCGTCGAGATAGCCGCTGAAAACGTTCGCGCCGCGGAACCATACGATGCCCTGTTCGCCGGTCGGCACTTCCTCGCCGGTCTCGGGGTGCACGATGCGCACGGTCATGCCCGGCAGCAGGCGGCCGACGGAACCGGTTTTCTTGCCGACCTGCGGTTCGGCGGTGGCGGTGGTCACGGGCGGATGCGGCTGGTTGATGTTGCTCGCCGGCGTGGTCTCGGTGAGGCCGTAACCCTGCATGATCTCGAGGTGGAACTGTTCGAGAAACGCCTTGTAGAGATCGTCGGGCAGTTTTTCCGCGCCGGTCACAACGAGTTCCAGCGACTTGAGTTCGCCCGGCTTGGCCTTGCGCAAAATGGGCCGCACAAAAGTCGGCGCGCCGATCAGCACCGTGGCCTTTTCCTCGTGGATCGAATCGATGATGCGGCGCGTGTCCAACGGGCTCGGGACGGTGACCACATGGCAACCGCGGATGATCGGATACCAGAGCGTGATGGTGAAACCGAACGAGTGAAACACCGGCAGGCAGCCGAGCAGCGAGGCCGATTGCGGCAGGATGGAAAGCGACGAAACCTGCGAGCAGTTGGCGAGGATGTTGCGGTGCGAGAGCGCCACGCCCTTGGGCTCGCCCGAGCTGCCGCTGGTGAACAGCAGACCGGCCTCGGCGCGATCGCCGATGTTTGGCAGGCCGAGCAGCAGCGGATAGATCTGGTTGGGCAGCACCCACGCGGCGACCAGCCACGGCAAAATCGCGCGTTTGCCGCCCATCGCCTTGATCTCACCCGGCAGGTCGAGGGTGTTTTCCGGCCAGGGGAAGTTGGGAATCTTGGCCTTCATCGCCTCGGCGGTGATGACCGTTTTCACGCCGCCGATGCGCATGCTCGTCTCCAAGGCCGCGCGGCCGGCGGTGAAGTTGAGATTGACCGGCACCTTGCCGGCGCAGGCCACGGCGAGATTGGCGATGAACGCGCCGGCGCCCGGCGGCAGCACGATGCCCACGCGATACTCCAGCACGTTGCGCTGGAGGTGGCGCGAAAACGCCGCGGCCACCGCCAGGAGCTGCCCGGCCTTGACCGGCCGGCGTTCCGCGGTGCGGTCCACCAGCTGCAGGTGCCAAGGATGCTTGGCGAGGGAGCGCACGCATTCGTGGGCCAGATGCCGGCGCAACACCGGCCGCTGTTCGAACGCCTCCGCGCCGAGGTCGAGCATGACCTTGCGCACATGCGCGCGGTCGGCGCGATCGTGGGCCAGCGGCTCGCCGTAGGCGATGAACACGTCCGTGGGCATGAGCCGGGGCGATTTCCACAGGTAGGAATTGCCGGCGAAGGAAAACACCGAGCCCCAGATCCCGTCGATGAAAGCCGGCAGCACGGGCACCTGGGCGCGCCGCGCCAGCACCTCGTAGCCGCGTTTGAGCGCCATGAACTGGCCGGTGCGCGAAATGTGCCCCTCGGGAAACACCGCCACGACCTCACCCGCCTGCAGCGCCTTGAGCGCAAGTTTCATGCCCTCGGCGGGCCGCTCCTGCGAAACCGGGATGGCGCCGCTGAGACGGAAGACCCAGTCAAAAAACCAATGCGCCCGCAGGCCCTGATACCCCATGAAACGGATCGGCCGTGGACAGGTGAGCTGCAACAACACCGGATCGACGTAGGAGAGGTGGTTCGCCAGCAGCAGCACGCCGCCCTCGCGGGGAATGTGCCCGGCGCCTGAGCTGCGCACCCGATACAGGATCCGGGCGATGGCCGCGGCCACGATCTCGAGCAGATGGGGCAGATAGGAACGGCGGGGAAGCAAAGAGGAAGCCATGGCGCGTCAGGTGGATGCCGACAGTCCGGTGGGAGTTAGGGGAACATTTCGCATACAATTCCGCGCGGTCAATCCCGACCGGCCGGTCCGGCCGGCCAGGAACGCAGGTCCCGCGCCAGAGCGCCAAAGCCGTGGGGAAAATCCGCCTCCAGCCGGCGCACGTCGCGCCGGTGCCGCTGCACCTCGCGCAACGCGCACTTGATGGCATGCGGCAGCGAGGGCCGGTCGGTGCCATAGACGCGATGCTTCAATTCCGCCCGGGTGTAGGGCGCACGCCCCTTCTCCTGCCCGCGCAGCCAGGCCGCCTCGGACACCGAGTCGTCGCGGCCGCACAGATACCAGGCCTCAATCGCGGGCACCGCCACCCCCACGCAGCGCAACACCCGGGTGCGGCCGTGCGCCGGCGGCAGGCGCTTGACCGTCTGCCGGTAGGTGGCGCGGAGCTGGCACAGCCGGCACTGCGGATGAAAGTAACCCGGCGCCTCGTGCTCCTCGGTGTGTACCACGCTGTCGTCCGCATCAACCACCACCACCACGCCGTCGGCGCGGGTGTTGAAATGCAAATGGCGGATGACCGCCGGCAGGATCTGCTGCACGTTGGGCCAGCCGCGGGCGCGCAACGCCGGCTGCACCTGATGAAACGGTGCGCCCAGGACCCCCTCCACCAGCACCTTCAAGGCCGCCTCGTCCACCGGCGATTCGCTCAGGATCGCCAGCCTCATGGTTCCTCGGGCACCCCGCCAAGAATGCCGCTGTACCACATGTCGCCCAGCGTCCCCTCGGCCAGCAGTTCCGGCAGATCCGGCCGGTCGGACAGACGGGCGAACGTCGCCTCCCCGCCGCGTTTTTGCGCGATGACCACCTCCTCCGGATGATCGCGGAACTGGTCCAGCAGGTAGGGCGAGTGCGTGGTGGCGATGACCTGCACCGGCGCGCGCTGTTCGCCGTATTCCGCCGGGTAGCTCAGCCGATAAAGCATATCGCGCACCTCGCGCAGCATCCGGGGATGAATGCCGCGATCAACCTCCTCGATGCAGACCAACGAGGGCGGCTGCGGACCGAACGACAGCGCCAGCAGCGCCAGCAGATACAGGGTGCCCTGGGAAAGATTCTCCGCCGTCACCGGCCGGGGCTCATCCGCAATGCGCAGGGCCAGTTCCACCCGCTTGTCCGCACGATCCAGGAAGACCATTTCGGTAAACTCCGGCACGATGCGCAGCAGTTCCTGCTCGAGGCGCAGGAACACCGCGGGATGATTTTCCTTCAGCGCCAGCAACACGGCGGTGAGGTTGACGCCGTTGCCGGACAATTCCGTGTTGTCGGTGCGGGTGACCGGCAGCGGCATGGCGTAATGATCGAGCAAAAAAACCCGGATTCTGGAAATCCTGGTCTTCAACCGGGGCCAATCCGGGGCCCCCGGCGGATTGAGGGTCAGCAGGTCGCAGACCCCGCCCTCCGTGCAACGCAGGTGCGCAACCATCCCGTCGTCCGGCGGAGAGAAGCGAAATTCCATCTCCGGTCCGCCCGGCACACTGGCGAGCAGCTCCGGACTCTCCGCCAGCGGCAGGTTCGCCAGGGCCCGCAAACGCAACACGGCCTGGATAAGGCTGGTTTTGCCGCTGCCGTTGGGCCCGATGACGAGGTTGAACGGCGACAGCGTCAGCTGCGTGTGCCGCAGGGCCTTGAAGTTCCGAAATGCAACGGAAGCGATCACGCCGCCAGCATGGGGCCGTGCACCGCGGACGACAAGGCCATCCGGCATGTCACGATGCGATTCCCGCCCGCGTGCTATTTGCCCAGCAGGCGGTTGATCAGGTCGGACGCGCCGCTCTTTTCCAGCGCGAGGTTGGTCAGGGCCGTGCGCAGCTCGCCGGTGTCGGGCGCCGCCAAGGTGCCGCCGATCCGCAGCGGCAGAGTGCAGTCGAGATAACCGAGATCATCGGCCGCCGGCGCCACCAGGTGCAGAAAACGCAGCGCATCACCGGTATGCCCCCGCGCCCTCAGGTTGAACTCCATGGCCAATGCCTGCTGCAAAAAATCGCCCGTCCCGTTGTCCGTGAGCCGGCCGTTGCCCTCGAGCCGGATTTCCGGCGCGATCAGGGTGAAGTTGCGCAAGGCGGTGTTGAACGCATCGTCACGCATCAGCTCCACATTGAGCTGGTCGTAGCGGATGGCGGAGAGCATTCGCGCGACCTCGGCCACCGCCTGCGCGTTGCCGGCAAATTCGGCCGCGGATTTTCCCTTGCCGAAGGCCTGCGCGACGTTGCCCAGCAACGCGCCGATCGAGGCCGCTTTGCCGGCGGTGTCGAGCCGGCCGGAAAGCTCCGGCGAGAGCAGGCGGAAGATCCCGCCCGTGCTGGTCAGCGACACATCCCCCTGGGCGCGCGTCAGCAAATCCGCCGGGGATCCGCCCTCGGCCTGCAGCCGCGTGTGCAGATCAAAACTGCCCTCGACCTGCGCCGGGCGGGTCGGATCCAGCGCGGTGAAGAGGGGCCCGGGATCAAAGGAGGTCAGGGCCAGTTCCGCGGCCAGGGCGTACGGCCGCGCGGCATTGGCCTGATGCGTCACGCCGCCGGCAGCCCGGGCGTTGCCCCGGTCCCCCACCCCCGCCTGCACGTCATCCAGGCGCAGCGCGCCCGATTCGATCCGGATGGTGCCGGTGACCTCACGCAGTTCAAACAGCTCGCGAAAATGCATGGTCTCCACCGCAATGGCGACCGCGCCCTCGTAGCCCGCCCAAAAGGGTTGCACCTGTGGATCCGCCGCCTCCGCCGCGGTCCCGGCCGCACCCAACGCGGCCCCCAGCAACTGCACGTCATCGAGATAAACCTGCCGCCCGGTCAGCCGGCCATCGACCGACCAGCCTGCCGCCGTCGGCTGCATCCGGCCGTTGAGCGCGAGATCGGAAGTGCGGGATTTTTCCTCCGAGAAAAACTGCAAGGGCAGCTGAAACCGCACGTCGCCCGCGGCATCGATTGTCGCGCGGGCATCGCCCGTCACATCCGGCAGACGCACCGCACCGGGGCCGACCAGCCCGTTCAACTGCGTGCGGGCCTGCAGCTCCTGCACCGCGCCGAGGCTGGCGGTGAAATCGACCTGCAAGCGGCCGTGCTGCAAACCCGCCAAATCGGCCGCGACCGGCTGCGCCCCCAGCGACGGCAGCAACAGCACCAGCTGCCCGGCCGCCTTGAGCGGAGTTTCCGCACCGGGCAACCGTCCGGCCTTCAGGGCGAGATTGAGCATTTCGCGCCCGCCGCTGCTGAGCCGGAGCAGGGGGACCTCCGCCTGCCAGCCCAACGGCGAGTAAACCGCGGTGAGATTCATCAGCGCATCCGTCTCGCGCAACCACGGCTCGCCGGCGTGCGCCAGCGTGACTCCCTCCGCGGTCAGCGGCTCCTGCGCCCGGAGCAACAGGCCGCCGTTGCGGGCCAGGGCGATCAAACGTCCCCGCAACGCACCGCCCGACAACGTCCAATCCGGCAAAAACGGCCGCGACCACGCCAGCGGCAGCCCCTGAAATACCAGCGCCAACAAATCGGAACCGGGCTCGGCCACCTTCAGTTCGCCGGTGACGGTGTTGAGTTCGAACGGCTGCAACGAGTTCAGACTCAAAACAGGTTCCGGCCGGCCGAGGTCGAGGGTGATGCCATCGACGCGGGTGCTGGCCCCCGTCTGCGTCAGGTTGAATTCGCTGAACACCGTCAGCGCCCCGACCGCCGCCAATTCGGGCCGGATGGTTTCCAGCCGGCTGGCGGTGGACTTGATACGGCCGGCGGTGTGGATCTCGGCAAAGCCCGTGTCGGTCTCGAACATGCCGGCCCCGACCGCCTCGAACACCGGCAGCGGCCGGCCGAGGACGAACGGCGCCACGTCGATGTCACGCACATCCAGCCGCCAGACCCCGCCCAGCCGCGACGAGTTTTCCGGATAGTTGGCCTGCAAATCCAGCAGGCGCTTGCCCACGGTCTGCACGGTCACGGCATAACTTTCGCCGCCGGGCACACGCTCGGCGGAACCATCCGCGGTGAGTTGCACGCCTTCGGGAAATGCCGGGCCGCGGGCCAGCGAGTCCAGTTTCACCGCCAACCGGCTGAAGGAGCGGGGCGTGTCCATGACCGCGGCCAGTTCGCCGCGCACCTCGAGGATCCGCACGTTGGGGACCCCGGCATCGGCCTCAAACCGGGTGGACAGATTGAACGTCCCCTCCTGCCCCACGCCCAGGCCGCCACCGACCAAATTCACCTGCATGCGCATCGGAGCCTTGCCGTCGGGCGCCGGCAGCAACACCTCGCCGGCCAGGCTCACGCCGTCCATCGTCAGATCCACCGGCAGGTTCAGCTGCGCAAACACACCTTGGAACACCGCCTGTGCCGCCGGCAGCGCCGTCGCCGCGTAGGCGGTGGAAACCAGGGAGAATGGCGCCGCCGGCGGCTCCACCGCACGTTGCGTCACGGCCAACGTGCCGTCATAGCGCGTGAGATCGAGGGTCCAGCCGCGGGCCACCAGCCGGGCAATGTGCACCCGGTCGCGCAATGCCGCGGACAGCAAAGGCAGGTCGGCTTCCAGCCGCGGCAGCGTGAGCACCGCGCCGGCATGGGTGAATTGCAGCTGCTCCACCACGGCATGCCGCAGGCCAAGATCCACCCGCGCGACCGAGGCCGCCCGGGCAGGTTGGGCGTCAAGCACGCGGCGCACGGCCCAGGTTTGCACCGGCGCCGCAAAGACCAGCAACAACAACAACACCCCAAGCGCCGCCACCAGTGCAACGGCGAGCGGGAGTTTGCGGTTAAACGTCATGGCTGGAAAAAGACACCGCCACGCCCAAGGAGTTGCGACGGATTGCGGTTATGACATCGGCAGCGCGGCGGAAAAAATCAGCCACCGAGTGCCTGGTCGGCCAAACCCATCGCCTTGCGCAGGGTGGCCAGCGCCACGTGATAACGATAGAAGGCCTGCAGCTGGTTGAGCCGGGCCCGGGTCAATTCCACCTGGCTGGTGAGCACATCGAGCTGCGTGGCCGTGCCGGCGGAGTAGCGCACGTTGGCCAGCCGCAGGGCTTCCTCGGCCTGCTCGACGACTTTGCCGGAGGCGCTGACCAGATCCCACGCCTCGGTGAACGAGGAATGCGCGCGGCGCACCTCGACATCCACGGCCAGGCCGGCCTCCTCCACGGCCAGCCGGGTTTGTTGAAACTGCGAACGCGCCTGGGCCACGCGGCCGGCGGTCGCCCGGCCGTCAAAGATCGCCCACTGCGTCTGCACGCCGGCGATCCAGCCCTCGCGGCGGTTGTCCCAGCCGTTGACGCCGAAACCCTTCGCCCACTGATACTGACCGAAAACCGAGACTTCCGGCCGGTAGCCGGCGCGGGCGACATCGACCTGTTTCTCCCCGGCCTGCTCCAGCTTGGCCAGCCGCTGCAACTCGGGCCGGCGCGAACGCGCCGCGTTGAGCGCGTCGACCAAATCATATTCGGCGGCATCTTCCACGTTCAGCGAACCGGCTACGGCGGGAAAGGCGCCCGCGCCGTTGTCAGTGTAGCCGATGACCAGCCGAAGTTCCTCCAGCGCGATGCGGTAATTGTTGCGGGCGGTGATGAGGTCGGGCCGGCCGTTGGCCAGGGCGACCTCGGCGCGCAGCACCTCGAAATTGGATGTGGCGCCGGCCTCGAAACGGTTGCGGGCGTTGCGCAGCTGCTCCTCGAGCAGCTTGATGTTCTCCTCCTGCACCTCGATCTGCCGTTGCGCGAGCAGGACGGTGAAGAACTGGGCGCGCACCGCGAGCAACTGCTCGTTGATCACCCCGCGCAATTCCAGTTCGGCGGCCTCGCGCGCCAGCGTGGCGCTGCGGCCCGCCGCCATCACCCCGCCGCCGGCGTAGATGACCTGGCTGGCCTGCACCTGCAGTCCCCAGTCGCGATCGGCGGGACTGAAGGGGCTGGAAAGGCTTTCATCCTGCCGGGTATAGTTGGCCGCGGCGGACAGCGAGGGAATGCGCCGGGCGCTGACCTCCAGCTCGACGCCCGTCTGCTGTTTGATGCGCTCGCGGGCCTGCTGGATGGTGAAGTTGTGGCTGAGCGCGTAGTCCAATGCCGCCGGCAAACCGAACGGATCAGGCAGCGGCCCGGACTCGGCGGCGGTGGCGAGGCCACCGGCCGGAAGCAAAATCAGCAGGGCCCGCAAATACAGGGCGCGGATCGGGTTGGTTTTCATGGGACTAGAGGGATTCGGTGGCGGGCTCGAGTAACTCGGGTGCGGCGGCCGGGCTGTCCGCCTGATGCTCCTTGGCTATCAACATATAAACCGAGGGCAACACAAGCAGGGTGAAAATGGTGCCGATGGCCATGCCCGTCACAATGACGATGCCGATGCTGTTGCGGGCCTCCGCCCCGGCCCCGGTCACGAAGGTGAGCGGCATGTGGCCGAAGATGGTGGCAAAGCTGGTCATCAGCACCGGCCGGAGCCGGGTCATTGACGCCTCGCGAATGGCCTCCAATTTGGACCGGCCCGCAAGTTGGAGCTGGTTGGCGAACTCGACGATCAGGATGCCGTTCTTGGCCACCAGGCCGACGAGGGTCACCAGGCCGACCTGGGCGTAGATGTTGTAGCTGGTGGTCCAGCCGTCCGTCCAATACGGCAGGTTCGGGTTCAACATCTTGAAGAACATGAACAGGAACGAGCCGAAGATCGCGAGCGGCACCGAGCCGAGCAGGATGATCCACGGGTCGCGGAAGCTGTTGAACTGCGCCGCCAGCACCAAAAAGATGAGGGTCAGCGCGAGCACCATGGTCATGAGGAAGCTGTCGCCCTCAATGCGCAGCTGGCGCGACTCACCCATGTAGTCCCAACCGTAGCCCTCGGGCAACAGGGAGGCGGCCTCCTTTTCAAGAAATTGCAGGGCCTGGTCGAGCGACAGCATCGAGACGCCGCTCAGCGTGACGGCGTTGAGCTGCTGGAACCGGTTGAGCGAGCGGGGCACGGTGCGCGACTCGATGCGGGCGATCGTCCCCAGCGGGATCAGTCGGCCGTCGGGGCCGGTGATGTGAATTTCCTGCAACTGGTCGGGATTGAGCCGCTCGGTGCGCTTGATCTGCGGGATGACCTTGTAGCTGCGGCCCTCGATGCTGAAGCGGTTGACGAAATTGCCGCCGACGGCCGCGGCCAAATCCGCGCCGACCTGCTGCAGGTTGAGGCCCATGCTGGCGATCTTGTCGCGGTCGAGCACGATCTCCGACTGCGGCTGGTCGACCTTGGTGTCGATATTGAGAAACATGAACTGGCCGCTGGCCATGGCGCGGCCCTGCAACTCGCGGGCAAACTCCAGGATGCGATCGTGCGAAGCGGTCGAGGTCAGCACAAACTCGATCGGAAACGAGCCGCCGCCGGGCAACGCGGGCGGCAGCACCGGAAACATCGTGAAGCCGGGGATGGTGCCGAGCTTCTGCTGCATTTCGGGCAGCACCTGAAACACCGTGCGCTCGCGGTCGCCCCAGGGTTTGAGAATCAGGCCGCCAAAACCGGAGTTGGCAAAGGTGATCTGGAAGGTGTGCGAGGCCTCGGGCACGCTCATCATGCGCCGGTTGGCCTCGTCGGCGTAGATGATGCTTTGGTCGATGGTCGAATTGGCCGGCGCATTAACGATGGGCACGAAGATCGCGCCCTGGTCCTCGGTGGGTGCGAGTTCCTTGGGCGAAAACATCCAGAGCGGCACGATCAGCAGGGTGAGCACACCCCAGATGCAATAGACCGCGGGCCGGGCGTTGAGCGTGCCGTTGAGCACGCGCCGGTACAACACTTTCAGCCGGTCGAAGGCCGCGTTGATGTGGGCGGGCAACCAGTGAAACTCGTCCTCCACCTTCAGCAGTTTGGACGACATCATCGGAGACAGCGTGAGCGCGACGATGCCGGAGATCGCCACGGCGCCGGCCAAGGTGAAGGCGAACTCGCGGAACAGTGATCCGGTCAAGCCGCCCTGCAGCGCGATCGGCGCGTACACCGCCGCCAGGGTGATGGTCATCGCGACGATCGGCCCGGCCAGTTCCCGCGCGCCAAACAGCGCGGCTTTGGTGGCCGGATGCCCCTCGCGCATGTGGCGCTCGACATTTTCCACCACCACGATGGCGTCGTCCACGACGATACCGACGGAGAGCACGATCGCGAGCAACGTCAGCAGGTTCACCGTAAACCCGAACAGCTGCATGAGAAACACCGCGCCGATGAGCGAGATGGGAATCGCCACCACCGGCACCAGCACGGAACGCATCGAGCCGAGAAACAGAAAGATGACCGCCACGACGATGAGCAGCGTCTCAAGCAGGGTAAAGATCACCTCGTCGATGGCGTCGTTGATGTACTCCGTGCCGTCGAAGGCCACGCGCGCGCCCAGCCCCGAGGGCAGGTCCTTCTGTAGCGCCGCCATTTCGTCCCGCACGCGCGCAATGACGTCGATCGAGTTGGCGTTGGGCAGCACGAACACGCCGATGAACACCGCGGTCTCACCGCTGAACCGCACCTCGGCGTTATAATCATCGGCACCGAGCACGACATCGGCGATGTCCCCCAGCCGCACCACCACCCCGGACTCCTCGCGCACGACGAGCTGCCGGAAATCGTCCACCGAGGTGAGGTCGGTGTTGGCGACGAGATTGACCTGGATGAGCGAGCCCTTGGTCTGGCCGATGGCCGAAAGGTAGTTGTTGGCCGCGAGCGCGGTACGCACCTGCACGGGGCTGATGTTGAGCGCGGCCATGCGGTCGGGCTTGAGCCAGATGCGCATGGCGAAGGTGCGGCCGCCAAGGATCTCGGCGCGCTGTACGCCGGGGATCGCGGTGAGCCGCGGCTGCACCGCTCGCACCAGGTAGTCGGTGATCTCGTTTTGCTCGAGGATGTCGGAGGTGAAGCTCAGGTAGGCCGAGGCGAACTGGCTGTCGGCCGACTGGATGTCGATGATCGGCACCTCGGCCTCGGGCGGCAGGTCGCCGCGGACCTGGTCGACCTTGGAGCCGATCTCCGCCAGCGCCTTGGTCGCGTCGTAGTTGAGCTTCAGGCGCGCGGTGATGGTGGAGAGGTTCTGTGCGCTGCTGGACTGCAGGTAGTCGATGCCGTCGGCGGCGGCGATGGCGCGCTCCAACGGCGTGGTGATGAACCCGCGCACGAGTTCGGGACTGGCCCCGATGTAGGCCGTGGTGACGACGATCGAGGCGTTCTCACTGCGCGGATACTGGCGGACGTTCAGCGAGCGGATCGCCTGCAGGCCGGCGATCAGGATCACCAGACTGACGACGATCGCCAGCACGGGCCGGCGGATGAAAATGTCGGTAAAGGCGGATTGCTTGGTGCTCATGGAGCGGAGGCGAAAGAGGCTGGAGTTGGGAGGCGGATCAGCTGTCGGTCGGCTGCGGCGCCAGTTCCACCGGCGGGGAGAGGGTGTTGTCGATGACCACGGCGGCGCCGTTGCGGAGTTTGAACGCCCCGGTGGTGACGACCTGCTCGCCCGCTTTCAGGCCTTGGGTGACCGCCACAAAATCGCCCCGCGACACCCCGAGCCGGACAAACTGCTGGCGGGCGACCAACCCCTCGCCCTCCTCGGCCGGTTCGACGATGAAGACCGAGTCGCCGTAAGGCGCATAGATCACGGCGGTGCCGGGGATGCCCAGCACGGGTTGTTTCTCGGGCAGCACCACCGCGACCCGCGCGAACATGCCGGCGCGCAGTTTTTCGTCCCCATTGCGGAAGGTCGCCTGGACCTTCATGTTGCGCGTGGCGGTGTCGACCACGGGGCTGATCGCGGTGATGGCGCCTTCAAAAACCGCTTCCGGGAAAGCGTCGGTGACCGCCCGGACCGGCATGCCGGGCGCGAGCCTCGATATCTCCTGCTGCGGCAGGGAAAAGTCGATGTAGACGGGATCGAGCGACTGCAGCACCACGATCGGATCGCCGGTGCCGAGATACTGGCCGAGATTGACCTGCCGGATGCCCAGGCGGCCCGCAAAGGGGGCACGGATGACCTTCTTGGCAATGGTCGCCCTGATGCTTTCCACCTGGGCGTTGATCTCCAGCGCCTGCGCCTCGGCGGCATCGAGCTCGGCCTGGGCGATGCTGCGCTGGCCGATGAGCTCACGGGCGCGACGCAGGTTGACCTCGGCGAGGCGCGCTGAGGCCTCCGCCGCGACGAGTTGCGCCTGCTCGGTGCCGGCGTCCAATTCGACGAGCAGATCGCCCGCCTGCACGAGGGCACCCGATTCAAAATTGATGCGCACAACCTTGCCGGCGACCTCGGAACTCACGGTCACGCCCTGGACCGCGGCGACGGAGCCGATGGCGTTGAGCGTGGGCTCCCAGAACGATTCTGTCGCGGCGGCAACCGACACCGTTTCCGGCGGCACCACATATTGCTGGGCCCCCATCTTTTTGAACTGGTGGATCTTCACCCCCGCGAGCAAGGCGATGACAACGAGCAACCCGACAAGGGTGAGAACGATTTTCTTGGTCATGATGAAAAAAAGGCTGAGTTGAAAAAAATGGAAGGGAGCGGCCGGCGGCGTCCCGCCGATAATGAAGCGCGGAAGCCAAGGAATGATGACCGGCCGGTGGACTGGATGACCGGCCGGCGGGTTCCCGGAAGTTGTCTGGGGACAAAAAATTCCACGCGAATCGGTTCGGTTAGTTCGGCTGGGCCGGGGCGCGCTGGCCGGAGGCTTGTTCCAGCACCTTATTGAGCAGTTTGACCATGGTCTTGCGCTCCGTTTCACTGAGCGGCTGCATCAAGCATGCCATCATGCGGAAATGCAGGGGCAGCATTTCCTTGATCAGGGCCTCGCCCTTCGGGGTCAGCTGCACCCACATCATCCGGCGGTCGTTCGGGTCGGGTTCCCGGCGCACCAAGCCGTCGCGCTCCAAGGTGTCGACCAATCCGGTCATCGTGGCCCGGGTCACCCCCGCGGCCTCGGCCAATTCCGCCGGCGTGGGCGGTCGGGCCGGCGTTGCACAACCGCTCTCAGGCGCACGCGCACAAACTTTCCACAACAACATCAGCACGCTGAAACGGCCTTGGGAGAGATTGTGCTCGCTCAACCGGCGCTCCACCACCCCGAAGACCTCGTCGCCGGTGCGCAGCAGGGTGAGAAAGGCTTCACAGGCGGAGGGATCGAGATCGGGATTTTGCCGCGCGCCCTCCAGCAGGCACTCGTAGCGCGGCAGATCCTTGAGCATCAACATGGGCATGTCAGTGGTGGGGCTAAATTATCAGGGGGCTTATAGTCAGGTGGCTAACTACAATTGCAAGCGGCCCCTGCAATTTTTTTTATCACGGGCTTAAGCCGGCCTCATCCGATGAAGGACGAGGCGGCCGCCGGCGGGAAAAGCGCGGCCGGATTTACAGCTCGCGCGCCGCCGCGACGACCGCGGCGGTGGTGATGCCCAGTTCCTGAAAGACCTGCGGACCGGGCGCGCTGAGGCCAAAGCGATCGATGCCCACCACGCGGCCTTCGCTGCCCACGAACTGCCACCAGAGCGGAGTCACGCCGGCCTCGACCGCCACGCGCTTGCGGCAGGCGGCCGGCAAGACGCTTTCGCGGTAATCCGCCGGTTGCCGGGAGAAACGCTCAAACGACGGCAGCGACACCACGCGGGTGCCGGCGCCGAGTTCCTTGGCCGCGGCGATGGCGAGATGCAGTTCACTGCCCGAGGCCAGCAGGATATGCGTCAGCGGAGCACTCTCGCGCACGGCCACATAGCCGCCGCGCAACACGCCTTGGCGTCGCACCTCGGCGGGGATGTCGTTGAGCAACGGCACCGCCTGCCGGCTCAGGGCCAGCAGGGTCGGCCCGTCGTTGCGGGCCAGGGCCGCGGCCATCGCACCGGCGACTTCCTCGGCATCACCGGGACGGATGACATCGAGCCCGGGAATCAGGCGCAGGGCGGAAACCGTCTCAACCGGCTGGTGCGTCGGGCCGTCCTCGCCCACCCCGATTGAATCGTGCGTGTAAATGTAAACCACCGGCAGCTTGGTGAGCGCGGCGAGACGCATCGAGGGCCTCGAGTAATCGGCGAAGACGAGAAACGTCGCCACGCTGGGGCGGAACAACCCGTCATACGCGATGCCGTTGGCAATCGCGGCCATCGCGTGCTCGCGAATGCCGAAACGGATGTTGCGACCGGCACGGTTGGCCGGCTCGAAATCCTTGTCCGCGGCGATGTAGTTCAATGTCGAGCCATACAGGTCGGCGCTGCCGCCGATGAGCAACGGCAGTTCGGCGGCCACGGGTTGCAGCACATCGCGGCCGGCCGCCCGCGTGCCACCGTGTTTCGCATCGGCGGGGAAAACCGGAATCTTGGCCAGCAGCGCCTCCGGATCGACGGCCTTGCCGGCGGTGTCAAGCAGCGCGGCCCGGTCGGGATTGGCCGTGCGCCAGGCCTTGAAGGTCTTGCTCCATTTGTTGCAGGCGCGAATGAGACGCTTGCGGTGTCCGTCCATGTAGGCGCGGACCTCGTCACTGACATAGAAATGTTGGTCGGCGGGCAGGCCGAGCCCGGCCCGCGCGCTGTCGGCAAACTTGGCGCCGCCCTCGCCGTGCCCCTTGGCCGTGCCGGCCACCTCGGGAATGCCGCGCCCGATCTGCGTCCTGGCGATGATCAGCTGCGGTTTGCCGCTCTTCGTCTTCTTCGCCTTGTTGAACGCCTTGAGGATGGCGGCGAGATCGTGCCCGTCGATGGTCTGCACGTCCCAACCGATGGCCTTGTAGCGCGCAGCGGTGTTGGCGCTCTGGGTTTTCTCCGCCATGGCGTCGAGCGTGACGTCATTGGCGTCGTAAATGAGAATCAGGTTGTCGAGCTGCTGGTGCCCGGCGAACTCCACCGCCTCCATCGCCACGCCTTCCTGCATGCAACCGTCGCCGGCGAGGCAGACCACGTGGTAATCGAAAATCTCGTGCTCCGCCGTGTTGAAGCGCGCGGCGGCCATCTTGCCGGCCACGGCCATGCCCACGGCGTTGCCGATGCCCTGCCCGAGCGGCCCGGTGGTGCTTTCCACGCCGGGGGTCTCGCGAAACTCGGGGTGCCCCGGGGTCTTCGAGTGCAACTGGCGGAACGCCATCAGGTCATCCGTCGAAACGTCGTAGCCGCTCAGGTGCAGCCAAGCGTAGAGGAACATGGAGCCATGGCCGGCGGAGAGCACGAACCGGTCGCGGTTGAGCCAGCGGGGCCGTTCGGGATTGTGGCTCAAGGCGTGGCCGAAAAGCACCGCGCCAATTTCCGCCGCCCCGAGAGGCAGACCGAGGTGTCCGGAGGAACAACGGTGGATGGCGTCGATGGCGAGTCCGCGGGCTTGGTTGGCCGCTTGGGTCAGCAGATGGGTCTGGAGCGTCATGGTTGGGCAATTCACTAGATACGCCTCCGCGGCCGGGGAAGCAGAATCTGGACACAAAAAAGCGAACCCCGCGGGGTTCGCCGAAATAACGGTGAAAATGACGCGGGCTTATTTGGCCGCGCGGTCCTTTTCCCGGATCGCCATGGCGGCCTTGCCCTTGCGACCGCGCAGGTAATACAGGCGGGCGCGCATCGGCTCGGACTCGCGCTCGATCTCGATCTTCACGACATTGGGCGAGTGGATCGGGAACACCTTCTCCACGCCCTCGCCGTAGCTGATGCGGCGCACGGTGAAGGTCTCGTGGATGCCCTCGCCCTTGCGGGCGATGACGATGCCGGCGAAAATCTGCACGCGCTCTTTGTCACCTTCGCGGACCTTGGTGTGCACCTTGACCCCGTCGCCGACGCGGAAGGCCGGGACGTCCTGCTTGAGCTGCACGGAGGTGATTTCTTTGATGATCGAGTTCATGGCTGTGAGTTTATTTGAGTAAATCGGGCCGCACGGAGCGGGTTTTTTCCATCCGGCGCGCGTGCCGCCACTTCTCGATTTCGGCATGATTGCCGGAGAGGAGAACTTCCGGCACGGACATGCCGCGAAATTCGGCGGGACGCGTGTATTGAGGAAAGTCGAGCAACTTGCGGGTGAAACTTTCGTGCGTCAACGACATTTCCTCGCCCAGCACGCCGGGGATGAAACGGGCCAGCGCATCGACCACCACCGCGGCGGCCAGCGTGCCGTTGGTGAGCACGTAATCCCCGATGCTGATCTCCTCGTCGATGATCGTGTCACGGATGCGCTGGTCGATCCCCTCGTAGTGACCGCTCAGCAGAACCAGATGCTTTTCGTGCGATAGCTGCTCCGCCTTGGCCGCGGTGAACGGCACGCCGTCAGGGGTCAGGTAGATGCGGCGGCAACCGGGCGTCTGCACGGCCTCGATGGCGGCGAAGACCGGCTCGCAGCGCATCAGCATGCCGGCACCGCCCCCGAAGGGCCGGTCATCGGTCGTGCGATGCTTGTCCTGCGCCCAATCGCGGATGTTGCGCACGTTGATCTCAAGCAACTTCGCCTCCTGCGCGCGGCCCAGCATGCTCTCGGACAAAAAGCCGTCGAGCATGGCGGGGAAAAGCGTGAGGATGTCGATGCGCACGGGTAGGATCCTGAAAACAAAAAATCGCCCGGGCCGCGAGGCGGGGCGATTTTGAAAAGGTGCCGGCGGAACGCGGATCAGCTCGCCGAGGCGGCGGCGGCCTTGCGGGCCTTCTTGATCATCGCGTTGAGCGTGTCGGTGGGCTTGGCGCCCTTGCTGATCCAGTAATCGACCCGGTCGAGATCAAGGTTGACCTGCTGGCCTTTGGCCCGGGGAGCGTAGGTGCCCAAGAGCTCGACCGCCGCGCCATCACGGCGGGAACGGGCTTCGGCGACCACCACACGGTAATGCGGGTTGTGGGTCGCGCCAACGCGGGTGAGACGGATTTTAAGAGCCATGTCAGTAGAATTGCAGAACGTTGCTTGTTTGGAAAAGTCGGAAAGCACACCGCCCCATAATTGCCTTGTCAAGCCCCGACTCCCCCTGCTCCCTCTGACCGCTTATGAAAGCCGGAATCGTCGGGCTGCCCAACGTGGGCAAGTCCACCCTTTTTAACGCCCTCACCCGCTCGCGCAAGGCCGAGGCGGCCAATTATCCGTTCTGCACGATCGATCCCAACGTGGGCGTGGTCACCGTGCCGGACGACCGGCTCGCCGTGCTCCAGAAGATCGCCAGGACCAGCGTGATCATCCCGGCGGCGATCGAATTCGTGGACATCGCCGGCCTCGTCGCCGGTGCCAGCAAGGGCGAGGGCCTAGGCAACCAGTTCCTCGCCAACATCCGCGAGGTCGATGCCATCGTGCAGGTTGTGCGCTGCTTCGAGGACAGCGACATCATCCACAACATGGGTTCGATCGACCCGGTGCGCGACATCGAGGTTGTCACGACGGAGCTGGTTCTCGCCGACCTGGATGCCGTGACCAAGCGCATCGAAAAGACACAGAAAAAGGCCCGCGGCGGCGACAAGGAAGCCCAGGCCGAGCTCGTGCTGCTCGAAAAACTCTCCCCGCACCTCAACGAGGGCAAGACCGCCAACATCCTGCCGGCCACACCCGAGGAAAAGGCGCTGATGACCCACTTCCAGTTGCTCACCGCCAAGCCGGTGCTGTTCGCCTGCAATGTTGCGGAGTCGGATCTCGCCACCGCGGAGCAAAATCCGTTCGTGCAGAAGGTCGCCGACTACGTCCGCACCCACCACGACGCCGCCTACGTGCCCATCAGCGCCAAGATCGAGGCCGAGTTGATCGACCTGTCGCCCGACGAGGCAAAGGAATTTCTTCGCGATCTCGGCGTAACCGACTCCGGCGTCAGCAACCTCATCCGGGCCAGCTACAAGCTGCTCGGCCTGCAGACCTATTTCACCGCTGGCGAAAAGGAAGTGCGCGCCTGGACCATCCATGTCGGCTGGAAGGCTCCGCAGGCCGCGGGGGTCATCCATACCGATTTCGAAAAGGGCTTCATCAAGGCCGAGGTGGTTTCCTACGCCGATCTGTCCAGCCTCGGCAGCGTGGCCGCCGCCCGCGAAGCCGGCAAATACCGCCTCGAAGGCAAGGAATACGTTTTCCAGGACGGCGACGTGGCCCTGTTCCGGTTCAACAACTGACCGTCCGGCGCGGCAGTCTGGATTGAGGGCCAAGCATGAGGCTGGTCACCGTCTCCTTCGCGGGCATTTCGCAAAGGATAGCGTAAGTTGTTCTTTTTGATAGATTAAGATCATAGCCTCATCGCCGGGCGGTGTTTTTTATAAAATATAGGGTGTTTGCCTTATTTCTGCTTGCCGATAAGTAATGTTCTACCTATCGGTAAGTCATGGCTAGGTATCCTTCCAGACATCACATGGCGTGCCTTTTGGCCGCATGTCTGCTTTGGGGAACCACGCATTCAGAGGCACAAACCAAATTGTGGGACGGCGGCGGCAACAATAACCGCTGGGACAACAACAACAACTGGGCCAGCAATGGCATGCCGGGAAGAAGCAACGACGTCATCTTCGACAACACCTACACCAGCCTGCCCGCCACCATTCAATTACGCGGCAATCGCAGCATCCTGAACCTCACTTTCGACACCGATGATGATCTGGCCCTGATCAACGGCAACGGCTCACGCACGCTGGATCTCTACGGCAGTTCGATCACGCAAACCGCCGCCAGCGACGGGAACCACAGTTTGGATTTCACCACCCTGCGACTGCGGACCAACACCACCTTTGATACTTCCGGGAGCACCGGTCTGACCGTTTCTTCCGCCATCACCGAATCCGGCGGCGCCCGCACCCTGACCAAAACCGGCTCGGGCAACCTCATATTCACCGGCAGCAACACCTACTCCGGCCTCACCACCATCAGTGACGGCACTTTGGTCGCCGCGCATGCCAACGCCCTTGGCAGCACCGCCGCCGGCACCACCATCGGCACCGGCGGCATCCTCGGTCTCAGCGGGTCCATCACTCTCGCCAACGAAGCCATCGCCAACTCCGGTCTGATTGAGAACCTTTCCGGTTCCAATGCCTACGGCGGGGTGGCATCCGGTACCGGCAACCTCCTCGTATCCGGCGGCACGTTGACCCTGAGCGGGTCGAACACCTACACGGGGACGACGACGGTGAACGGCTCCGGGACTCTGGCGTTGGGGGCGGACAACGCGTTGTCGGATGCGACCGCGGTGACGGTGAACAGCGGG
>JACFMR010000061.1 GCA_019455245.1 Opitutaceae bacterium | reverse complement strand
AGCGGCTGTTCATAAAAAATGCGCGTACGGGCCAGCGTGATGAACAGGTCGCGGCGCAGGGTCGGGATGGTCACGCGGGGCAGCAGGGCCTCGGCCGCGGCGAGACGGTCCGGCGGACCCCCGGGCGCGGGCAGCACATAGAGATGCAGGAGGCCGAGCTTCACCAAGCCGAGTTGCGCCCAGTGGCTGTGCGGCGCCCGGGTGGCGAGTTGCTCATAATAATGCGCGGCCTTGGCGGCGTCAGGCGGGTTGAAATGCACCTGGTGCAGCCGGCCGGCCAGATAGAGCGCGGCGGCGGCGGTTTCATCGTCGTGCCCCTCGGCCAGCGCGAGCAGCCGCCGCTCGACCTGGTTCAGCCGTTCGTCGGTGGTCGGTTGCTGCATGGCCTGCAGCACGGCGGCCGCCAGTTCGCGCTCGCGGGAATCCGCCGCATCCTTCAGCCGCGTGGCCGCCTCGATGTGGAGATGGCCGGCGAGATTTCGCCAGGCCTCCGCCAAGGCCTCATCGGCACGGAGCGGGCACAAAACCAAAGCAAACAGGAGCAACCGGATGCTCCATCGGCATATCACGCGAGGGGTCGTCACAGTGGCCATCGTGGCGGACGGAAACCACGCGACAAGCCCGACCGCAGGATTTTTCTTCGCCTTGGCGAGCCGCCGGCGCTCCTCCTCGCCGGCGTTGCACTTTGGCGGGACCGGGTCACATTCGCCCGCCATGTCGCATCCCGTGCCCGCCAAATCCGCCCTCATCGGGGCGCTTACCACCATTTATGTGGTGTGGGGCAGCACGTATCTGGCGATGCGCGTGGCGGTCGAATCAATGCCGCCTTTTGCCATGGCGGGCGCGCGGTTTCTGATCGGCGGCTCCATGCTTTTCCTGCTGCTCGCAGCGCGCGGTGGCGGACGCACGACCGTCCGGCAATGGATCGACAACAGCATCATCGGCACGTTGCTGCTGCTCGGCGGCAACGGCCTGGTGGCGTGGGCGCTGCAATACCTGCCCTCGGGGGTGGTGGCGCTGCTGATCGGTGTGGGGCCGGTGTTCATCGTTTTGACCGACTGGGCCTGGCCGGGAGGCGAACGGCCGACCGGCATCACGCTGGGCGCGCTGTTGCTCGGGTTTGGCGGTATCGCCTGGCTGGCCGCACCGTGGGAACAGGGCGCCGGCGCGACCCTGCATGCGGGCGGTGTGATGGTCGTGCTGGCGGCCTGCGTGTTCTGGGCGGTCGGCTCGATCTATTCGCGCCACGCCAAGAGCGGGGCATCGCCCTTCATGTCCGCGGCGCAGCAGATGCTTGGCGGCGGCGCGGCCGTGCTGCTGGTCAGCTGGCTGACCGGTGACCTAGCCCGGCTCGACGTGGGTGCCATCACGACACGTTCGTGGCTGGCCTTCGGATTTCTCGTACTGATCGGATCGCTGGTGGGTTTCTCCACTTTCGTCTGGCTGATGAAAAACGCCAAGCCGGCGCTCGCCGCCACCTACGCGTATGTGAACCCGGTGGTTGCGGTGTTGCTCGGCTGGCTGCTGCTCAACGAGCCGATCACGGGCCGGACCGTGATCGCTGCCGCTATCATCATCACCTCCGTGGCAATCATCACCACGCAGAAAAACCGGGGCCGGCTCACCACCCCGCCGCGCCAGGCCGTGGTGCCGCCCGCCGACGAAACGCGGCATTCCTGACCGGGCGCACGTCAGAGGCGGTCAAGCAGTCCGTTCGGCCGGTGGAGTGACTCGCCCTCAAGGCGCTTTCACCGAGCGTGATGCGGGTTTATTGGCGCGTTGAGGGCAACGCGCACCACCTTGTTTGCAGCCATTCAGGCCTGCAGCCACTCGCGCAGCGTGGCGGCGTCACGCCGGAAATTTTCCGGCTGATCGTCGGTCACGAACTCGAGCATCGCATAACGGTCGCCGGGCAGGCGGTTGACCTGGGCGAGAAATTTTTGCCAACGCGCCGCGCCCTCCGCCAGCGGCCGCCGGTCCTGCACCGTTTGCCAATGATAGACATGCAGGTGCGAAAGGCGCGGGGCGAGCAGCTCGA
This sequence comes from Opitutaceae bacterium, assembly GCA_019455245.1. GTDB lineage: Bacteria > Verrucomicrobiota > Verrucomicrobiia > Opitutales > Opitutaceae > Cephaloticoccus. The sequence goes on along the minus strand of JACFMR010000061.1, from coordinate 6,820 downwards.
GCCCGGCCAGGCAGGTGGCGTCGTCCATGCCCATGAGCGGCTGCCAGTAGGTGTAAAGATTGGCGTGGTCGGCCTCGACCAGCAGCTGGTTGGCCGAGTCGTTGGTGTCGGTCAGCGTGCCGCCGTGAAACTCGGTCGCCACCCGCACGCCGGCCTTCGCCGCCTGCCCGGCGATGCGCCGCAGGTCGGCGGCCACGCGCCAGCGCGTGTTGTCATCGGCGGAGTCGGAACCGACGGTGCCGGCCCAGACGCGGATGAGAGGGGCGTTGAGCTCAAGCGCGGTGTCGAGCACCTGCTGGAACGGCAGGCCGTGCTCCTCGCTGTGCCCGGCGCGGTAATAGCTGCCGTAGGCCGCCACGGCGAGGCCCGCCTCGTGGGTGAGTTCGCTGACCTCGCGGGCGCGGGCGATGTCGCCGTGCGGCACATGCAAATCGCCGCCCCACTCGATGCCCTGCAGGCCGGCTTCGCGGACCAATGCCACCACCTCGGCGGGGGCAAGCTTGCGAAAGGTAACCGAAACCAGACCGGTGGCTATCATGCCCCCATGGTGGCCGGCCGGGTCGCCGCCGCCAAGTCGCATTTGCACTGCAACCTGTACGGGGTAGGTTGGTCCAACCTGCCAACCCGATGAAAATCCGCCTGATCGCCGCCCTGTGTGTCCTCGGCCTCGCCGCCGGTTGCAGCACGTTTGAAAAACGCGCCGCGGAAAAATCCGCGGTGTTCGACGCCCTGACCCCGGAGACCCAGGACAAGCTGCGCCGCGGCGTGGTCGAGATCGGTCACACCACCGACATGGTCTATATCGCGCTGGGCCAGCCCGACTCCCGCCTCGAACGCACCACCGCCGAAGGCACGGAGGAAATCTGGGTCTACAGCACCTTTGTCACCGACTACAGTGACACCGGCATCGTCGGTTACCGGCGGATGCTGATCTATGATCCGATCAGCAAGCGGCACCACCTGTATTACGAGCCCGTGACCACCACATTTTACCAGAGCCGTTTCGAGGACCGCATCCGCATCACTTTCCGCGAGGGCAAGGTCGCGGTGTTTGAGCAGGTGCGGCCGGTGCCGGTGAAACATATCCGGAAAACTCCCGCCGGACCGGTGACAGACTAGGCGGTTGACCACGGCGGTTGCGCCCGTAGCGTCGCGCGGCATGGCTACCCCTGAAAAGCGCCGCGCCCACTGGCGCGCCAACCTGCGTCTGCTCGCCTGCCTGCTGTGCGTGTGGGCCTTTGTTTCCTTCGGTTGCTCGATCTTTTTCGTGGAACAGCTCGACCGCATCCAAATCGGCGGCTTCAAGCTCGGCTTCTGGATGGCGCAACAGGGCTCGATCTACACCTTCGTGCTGCTCATCGCCTACTACGCGTGGCGCATGAACCATTTGGACAGGCAGCACGACGTGCACGAGAACTGAGCCGCCCCGCGTCCCACCGCTTTCAACCCCACGCCCCACCCGCCCCATGAGTGTTCAGACCTGGACCTTCGTCATCGTCGGCCTCTCCTTCGCCCTTTATCTCTACATCGCCTGGCGCTCGCGCGCGGGCACCACGAGCGAGTTCTACGTCTCGGGCACGAGTGTGCATCCCGTGCACAACGGCATGGCCACGGCGGCCGACTGGATGAGCGCGGCCTCGTTTATCTCCATGGCGGGCATCATCTCGTTCATGGGCCGCGACGGCGGGGTCTATCTCATGGGCTGGACCGGCGGCTACGTGCTGCTGGCCCTGCTGCTGGCCCCCTACCTGCGCAAATTCGGCAAGTTCACCGTGCCCAACTTTGTCGGCGACCGCTACTACTCGCAATTCGCGCGCGTCGTGGCGGTGTTGTGCGCGATCGTGATCTCGTTCACCTACGTGGCCGGGCAGATGCGGGGCGTGGGCATCGTGTTTGCGCGGTTCCTGGAGGTGGACATCACCCACGGCGTCATCATCGGCACCTTCATCGTGTTTTGCTACGCGGTGTTCGGCGGCATGAAGGGCATCACCTACACGCAGGTCGCGCAGTATTGCGTGCTGATCTTCGCCTACTCCGTGCCCGCGATCTTCATCGCGATCATGATGACGGGAAACCCGGTTCCGCAGCTGGGCTTCGGCAGCACGCTGACCGACGGCAGCGGGATGTCGCTGCTCGACAAGCTCGACGGCCTGAGCACCGAGCTCGGTTTCCCAGCCTACACCTCAGGGGTGCGACCGATGCTGGACGTGGCGGCCATCACGATGGCGCTCATGGTCGGCACCGCCGGGCTGCCACACGTGATCGTGCGTTTCTACACCGTGCCCAGTGTGAAAGCGGCGCGTTCCTCGGCCTTCTGGGCTCTGCTGTTCATCGCCATCCTCTACACCACCGCCCCGGCGGTAGCGGCCTTTGCCCGCACCAACCTCATCAACACCGTCAACAACGCGACCTACACCGAACTGCCGGGCTGGTTCAAAAACTGGGAGAAAACCGGCCTGGTGGCATTCAACGACAAGAACGGCGACGGCCGCATCCAATATTACAACGACAGCAATCCCGACCCGGATTTTCAGGCCCGGGCCACCGCCGCGGGCTGGCGCGGCAATGAGCTGAAGATCGACCGCGACATCATCGTGTTGGCCAATCCGGAGATAGCGCGGCTGCCCAACTGGGTGATCGGCCTCGTGGCCGCGGGCGCGCTGGCGGCGGCGCTGTCCACCGCCGCCGGCCTGCTGCTCGTGATCTCAACCGCGTTCGCGCACGATTTTGTGAAATGCTGGGTACGGCCCAACATCACCGAGAAAGGCGAGCTCCTGTGCGCGCGGTTTGCCGCCGGCGGCGCGGTGGTCATCGCGGCGTGGTTCGGCATCAATCCGCCCGGCTTTGTCGCCGAGGTCGTGGCGTTTGCGTTCGGCCTGGCGGCGGCATCGTTTTTCCCCGCCATCCTGATGGGTATTTTTCAGAAACGCATGAACCGCGAGGGCGCGATCGCCGGCATGGTTGTCGGCATCGTGTTCACCGCCGCCTACATCATCTGGTTCAAGTTCATCCATCCCGAGCAGAACAACGCCGACCACTGGTGGCTCGGCATCTCGCCCGAGGGCATCGGTGCCGTCGGCATGGTGCTGAACTTCATCACGGCCCAGCTCATCTCGCCCTTCACCGCGCCGCCGCCGGCCGATGTGCAGGAGGTGGTCGAGCACATCCGCATCCCCCGCGAACTGCGCCAGCGTTGAGGCTCGCGTCAGGCCGGAACCCCGGCAAACGGCGGGGCGGTTTCGCTCTTGAGGCCGCGGTTCATCAGCGTCTGCAACGTCGCGGCGGGCGCCTTGCCGGCGAAGAGGATGGCCTGCATCTCCTGCAGGATGGGGGCATCGATGCCGCGGTCGGCACACAGCTCGGCGAACGCCTGCGTGGTGTGATATCCCTCCACCACCGTCTTGCGGTGGGCGATAAGGTCGGCCGCCGTCGCGCCCTCGCCGATCTGCTGGCCAAACGCACGGTTGCGGCTCCAGCCGCCATGGCAGGTGGCCACGAGGTCGCCAAAACCGCTGAGGCCGTAAAACGTCTCGGCCCGGGCGCCGAGCGCCATGCCCACGCGCAACATCTCGGTCAGCGCGCGGGTCAGCAACGCGGCCTTGGCGTTGTCGCCCAGCCGCAGGCCGTCGCTGCAACCGGCCGCAATGGCATACACGTTTTTCAGGCAACCGCCAAATTCCACGCCGGCCACATCGCTGCTGGTATAAACCCGCAGACTGGGCGAGCTCATCAAGCGCTGTGCTTCCGTCAGCCGGCCGGGCAACGCGCCGGACACCGCCAGCACCATGGCCGCGGGCCGGCCTTGCGCCACCTCCTCGGCATTGGTCGGACCCGACAACGATCCCGTCGGCACGCCGGGCAGCACATCGGCCATCACTTCGGACGGCCGCAGATGCGTGTGCAACTCCAGCCCCTTGGCCAGGCTGAGCACCATGCCGACATCCGCGGTGGCCGGCAGCGCGGCACGCAACCGCCGGCCGGTTTCACGCAGGGCCTGCGAAGGACAGGCCAACAGGATCACGCCCGCATCCTTGACGGCCTCCGCAAGATCGGCGGTCACCAGCAGTTCGGCCGGCAGGGTCACCCCGGGCAGGTAGTCGGTGTTTTCTCGCGCGGTCCGGATGGCCGCGGCGTGTTCCGCCCGGCGGGGCACCAGCGTCACGGACCGGCCGGCGCGGGCCAGATGCACGGCAAAGGCCGTGCCCCATGCGCCTGCACCGATGACCGCGAATTTCATGGGGCAGTGTTAAGCACGGAAGCCGGCGGCGGGCACGCGTTTTTTTCAACCGCCGGGCACATCCGCACGGACTTATTGCAGGAAGGCCGGAATCTTTTCATTGGCCACCTGCTGTTCGAAGGATTCGCGGGCATTGACGAGTTCGAAACTGCTGCCCTGCACCAGCACCTCGGCGGGCAGCGGCCGGCTGTTGTAGCGGCCGGCCATGGCAAACCCGTAGGCGCCGGCACTCAGGATCGCGAGCAGCTCACCCTCGCCCTGCTCCTGCAAACGGCGGGCGCGGGCGAAACAGTCGGCGGTTTCGCAAACCGGTCCGACCACGTCGGCCACGAGCGCCGGGCGGGTGGTGTCACGCTGCAGCGGCACGATTTCGTGGTGGCTGTCATACATGGCCGGCCGCACGAGGTCGTTCATGCCCGCGTCGATCACGAGGAAATTTTTGCCCGCCCCGCGCTTGAAATGTTCCACACGGGCCAGCAGCACCCCGGCGTTGCCGGTGAGCAGCCGGCCGGGCTCGATCATGATGCGCAGTCCCAGCGGTGCCAGCAGGGGCACGAGCGCCGCGCCGTATTCCTCGGGTGAGGCCGGCCGTTTCCCGGGCGGTTGCGTATGCCACCATTCGGCCCGGCCGCTGGCGAGCGCGTCGTGATAAGCGATGCCCATGCCGCCCCCGATGGAGAAATACTCGATGGCGTGCGTCCGTTTGAGCTCCGCCGCCACCGGCGCGACCTTGGTCACGGCCCCGATCAGCGGATCGACACTCGTCTGCTGCGAGCCGAGATGCAGCTGCACCCCGCGCAGGCGGACGTGCTTGAGCTTGCCCATGGCTTCGGCGGCGGCCGTGGCCAGGCGCAACGGCAGGCCGAACTTGTGGCCGCTGCCGCCGGTCGAAATCTTGGCGTGCGACCCCGCATCGACATCGGGGTTGATCCGCAATGCCACCGGCGCGATCACGCCGAGCCGTCCGGCCACGTGGTTGATGCGCCCCAGCTCGGGTTCGCTCTCCACGTGGAAGGCGAAAATCTCGTTCTCGAGCGCAAGCCGGATCTCATCCTCGGTCTTGCCCACGCCGGCGAACACGCTCGTGTGCAGGTGGCCGCCGGCGGCGATCACCCGGCGGATCTCGCCGCCGCTCACCACATCAAAGCCGGTGCCGAGGTTGGAAAAATGCCGGAGCACGGCGAGGTTGCCGTTGGCCTTGACCGCGTAGCAGACCTGCAGGTCGAGACCGGCGAAACCCTGCCGCAGCCGCGCCAGGTTTTCGGCCATGGTCGTGGCGCTGTAAACATAGGTCGGCGTGCCGTAGAGCCGGGCGACCGCGGCCAGATCCACCGCCTCGCAGTGCAGATTCTGGTCCTTGTAGTGGAACTGGTGCATGGCGCGGTTTGGAAAAATCCGATGAAAACGCCCGACGCTAGCCAGTTTGCCCTTGAAATAACGACCTCTAATTTTGCAAATGCCCGGCATCGTGCTGCGCGTCCTGCTCAATCTCCTGCGTCGTCCCGCCATCCGCATGGGCATGGCCCGGGACCGGCGCGGAGCCTTCCGCGATCCGCGGTTCGTGAGCTTCCTCGCCCAGAACAACCGCAAGCCGCTCGACACGCATTTTCACGACCGCCTGATGTTTGGCCGGCGGTTGTTGCGGCAGGGCGCCCTGCTGGTGTTGGCCGGCGGATTTGCCTGGGTGGTGGTCGAGAGCGCCCGCGCGCTGGCGGTTTTCTGAGCCACGCCTGCACGGAGTCTTGCGGTGGACGCGGCGGACTGTTGGCATGCGCGGCATGCTTTCCCGCCTATTGCCTGCCTGCCTGTTGCTTTCCCTCGGCCTGATGCTGGCCGGATGCCAGTCCCGGACCTACGAGCTGGGTGAAATCACCGCCTCGGTCGAGGCCATCGATCCCGATGCCCTGCCCGGCGACCGCGCCGTCATCACCCTGCGGTTCATCAACGACAACATCGTGCCGGTCTCCTTCATCGAGTCCAAACACAAGGTACAGATCAACGGGGTCAACCTGGCCGAGATCGACAATCCGGAGCCGGTCGGGCTCGCGCCGTTGAGCACCACGACCCGCGCCTATCCCGTGGTGTTGCTCAACCCCGCCCTCGTGCGGCAACTCGTCGCGCAAGGCCAGACCGAGGTCTCCTACAAGCTGGACAGCGTGATGCTGCGCCAGCGCAACGAGGTCCGTGAGCGCAAAAAGGGCGAAACCAGCGGCCGGACGATTCTCGGCCCCGCGCCCAAGGAATAAAACGAGCGACCGCCGGGCACGGGACAGCGGTGGATGCGCAGGTCTCGCTGCGCGTCGCACACGTCCGGCCGGCAGACTCTGCTATATAGCAGAGTGCGCCGGCCCACCCGCCAATCCCGGCGGCGCCATGGCCGATCGCCTTGGCGCCGATGGCATGGCAGGGCCGCGCATGTTCGGGGGCGAAAAAAAACGGCCCCCGCCCGAGCGGGAGCCGTGACCAGTGCCGGACCGGGGCGGATCAGTGCCCCAGGCCGAATTCATGTGCGGGAGTCGTGACCGGCGTAGCCCGGATATTGCATAAAAAAGGTATCGCTTAGCTGGTTAACCATTGGTAATC
>JACFMR010000092.1 GCA_019455245.1 Opitutaceae bacterium | reverse complement strand
GCATTGTCGGTTCTGAGCAGTACCTCACCAAGCCGTTTACCCGGGAGGAGCTACTCTCGGCAATCCGGCGTCATGTGCCGCAGGGTTGAATGCGCGATCATCCGGGGGGGGACATGGTCAATAACCAGAACATCGCAGGCAACCACGGCGCCATGGCACGAAGCACGGTTTCCAGCCTGATCCTTGCGCCTCGCGCTGGCCGGATTCCGAGCCGGGGGGAATGTTGATGGCCACGCAGAACGTGCCGTTCGATATCCTGTTCGATTACGAGCGCCGCAGTCTCGCGCACGTCGCCGGCGTGCCGGATCAGATTGATGCTCCCGGCCTGTGGCGCGGCATCACCTTCCGTCTCGGGAGCCGTCGTCTTGCTGCGAGCTTCTCGGAAGTGGTCGAAATCATCTCGGTGCCGCCGTTGACGCCTGTTCCGGGTGGCGAGGCATGGCTCCTGGGTGTCGCCAACCTGCGCAGTTCGCTGTTGCCGGTGGTCGATCTCAAACAGTACCTCGAGGGTGACCGTACCGTGCAGCACGCCGGCACGCGCGCCCTGGTGATTCGCCAGACCGGCGGTGACGTTGCGATCCTGATCGACGAGTTGTACGGGCAACGCAACTTCCACGCCGGCCAACTGGTTTCGAGTCAGGACATCGGAACCGGTGGCTATGCCCCGTTCGTGCGCCAGGCCTATCAGGTGGGCGAGCTGGTCTGGGGCGTTTTCGACATGACACGCTTGACGCGTACGCCGGATTTCCGGCAATCGGCCGCCGCATGAGGCGGCGCATCAAGAGAGATTCCAGGGTGAGGTTTTTGCAATGAGCACATTGGGCGCTGGTACCGGCAAAGAACGCGGCGGGATGATCAATTTCTGGATCCTGCTGCTGGTGATCGCACTCCTGGCATTGATTGCCAACGCGGTGCTATCCACCAAATATGCAACCGAGGAAAGCAATGCCCGCGACGTCGTCGCGGACGTTCGCGTGCTGTCCCAGCAGATCGCGAAAGCGGCGCAGGACGCGGCCTCGGGTGGCGTGGACGCCTTCGACGAGTTGCAGGGCACCCGCGACAAGGTGCAGAAGGACGTCGATGCGCTCAACAAGGGCAACGATGACTTCCCCGCCTACGCAGGCGATGGCGTC
>JACFMR010000060.1 GCA_019455245.1 Opitutaceae bacterium | reverse complement strand
AAAGAGGGAATCCGGGGATCCGGGAGTGCGGGAGTAAGGGGATACGGGCGTGAGGGAGTGAAGGGGGTGGGGTCAGAGGGAGATGGGGCGGCCGTCGCTGCGGGCGGATTGCCAGGCGGCGTGGGCGACTTCGAGCGCGGCGGCGGCATCGGCAGCGGGCATGGGCGAGGGGCCGCCGGTGGCGATGGCCTTGAGAAATGCGGCATCGGTCGCGGTGATCACCGTGCCGTAACCGCCGTAGCCGATCAGCACGTCGTCGGGCCAGAAATAGCGGTTGGCGGTGTTGTTGTGCACGGCGACGGGACGCGACCAGAGATTGACGGTCAGGCTGCCGCCGGTGCCGTCGAGGAAGAGGCGCGGGTGCGCGTTTTGCGCGAGCGGGTAACTGTCGCGAAAATCCACCCAGCCAATGTGGCCCTGGGCGAGCGCGCCGTGGGCGAAACGGATGTCGTAGCTCACGTGATCCCAACCGGCGCCGGCGGTGCGTTCGGCGGCGCGTGCGCTGACGCTGACCGGCCGGTCGCCCATCAGCCAGAGCATGAGGTCGATGTCATGCACGGCGGTGTCGAGCGGTCCGAGGTGCCACTCGCGGCTGTTGAGGTGCAGTGGCGACAGGCGGCTGGCGGAGATGAAGCGCGGCGTGCCGACCTCGCCGTCGTCCACGGCGCGACGCGCGTCGAGATAAGCGCGGTCAAACCGTTCGCAATGCCCGACCATGACGACGCGATCGGGATGCGCGGCGGCGAGGTCCGCGATGGCGCGGGCGTCGGCGGGTTCGTGCGCGAGCGGCTTTTCCACGAGCACGTGCTTGCCGTGTCGGAGCGCGAGTTCGACCAGCGCACGGTGGCTCTCGGCGGGTGTGCAAATGACGACGGCGTCGATCTGCGGATCGGACGCGAGGATCGCAGCATCTGCGGCGTCCACGCCGGGAAAATCACGCTGCGCGAGGGCGACGTGTTTCGGTTCGAGATCGCAGACGAGCCGCGGGGCGCAACCGGGCAGGCGCGAGAATTCGTGGAGGTGATGCCGGCCGTGGTTGCCGACGCCGATGAAGCCGAGACCGATGGTCATGAAGATTGCTCCGCTGAGGGGGTGAGTTGGGGGGCGAGGGTGGCGGCCTGATGATAACGCCGGGCGCCGGCGGCCCAGGCCGCGGCCGACGGCCCGGGCGTGCATTGCCATACTTGCTCAAGACGGGTGTCGGCGAGTGCATACGGATCCGCGCCGGTGAGCGTGGCCTCGGTGAGGATGGCGGCGGCCACGGCGGTGGATTGGGGCAGCTTGCCGCGGCGACGCACGGTGCGGCCGTAGAGATCGGCGCGGGCCTGCGCGGCGCGGAGATCGAGACCGAGCGGCCCGGAGGTGTGGACGGCGCCTCCGGATTTTGGCGCGTGCGGCACCAGTGCGGCCAGCAGCGAATGCAGCGAGAAAAACACGCCCTCGACCGCGGCGCGGTAGAGATCGGCGGCGGTGTGTTCGGGGCGCAATCCCTGCCAGGAGCCGGTCAGGTCGGCGTTCCACCACGGTCCGCGTTCGCCGGCGAGAAAGGGGAGAAACAACACGTCGCCGGGTTTTTCGCCGAGGACGGGCAGACCTTGTTCCGGAGCGGTGGCGGCGTCGAGTGCCAGGACGCGTCGCGCCCAGGCGAGCGCGGCGCCCGCGGTGGTGGTTGAGGCGCCCATGAGCCAGCGGCCCGGCACGACATCGGGATAGGTTTCCACCGCGCCGGTGGGATCGAGGATGAACTGATCGGTTGCGAGGTAGAGCGAACCGGTGGTGCCGCAGTGTTCGAAGAAATCGCCGGGGGCGATCACCCCGGCGCCGAGGGTTTCACTGTCGTCGCCGCCGCCGGTCACGACCGGGATGCCGGCGGTCAGGCCGAGAGCTTGCGCGGCCGCGGCGGTGAGCTTGCCGGCGATGGAGAGCGTGGGGCGGACCGGCGGGAGTTGGGCGGCGCGGATGCCCGCAAGTTCGACGAGCGATGGATCCCAATCGCCGGTGCGGATGTTCCACAGGAGCGTGCCGGCGGCGTCGATCGGATCGGTGGCGGCTTCACCGGTGAGGCGGAAGCGCAGGTAATCCTTGGGCGGCAGAATCCATGCAGCGTCGCGCCAGGCGGCGCAGGTTGGTCCGCGCGTGAGGTGACGCAGCTTGGGCAGCACGCAAGTGACATCGAGCCGGCCGCCAGTTATTTCGTGTATCGCGTGCCAGCCGGGAGCGGCGGTGAGTTCCGCCACCTCGGCGCGTGCGCGGCGGTCCATCACGATTGGCACGGGCGCGAGCGGTTCGCCGGCGGCGTTGACCGGCACGACGGCGTGCATCTGTGCGGTCACGCCAATGCCGTCCACCGATGAAGGTGCGAGTTCGCGCACCAGCGCGACCGCGCGTTCCCACCAGAGAGCCGCGTCCTGTTCGGCGACGGGGCCGGCGGTGTGCAGCGGAATGGTGGCGGCGCGCTCGACGACCGGCTGACCGTCACGCCAGAGCGCGGCTTTGAGAACGGTGGTGCCGAGATCGAGCGAGAGGAGGTTCATGCGCGGAGGAATCGATGCGATACCGCCTTGGTCTGGGTGTAGGAGCTTGCTTGCAAGCGATTCAGATTGGAGGGAATCAGCGGGAGGGGAAAATCGCCTGCAAGCAGGCTCCTACAGCCGGACGGATCGCCTGTGAACAGGCTCCTACAGCCGGACGGATCGCCTGTGAACAGGCTCCTACAGCAGGAGAGGCGAATCGTGAACATGGGGAATGGGGCAACAGCACCGGGTGGGTTTGTCGCAGTGTTATGCGTGGTCGAGCGGCCAGGTGAAACGCCAGTCCTGCCAGCGGGCGACGAGGGTGGCGACCTCGGCGGAGATTGCGGCGGGCGGGCGTTCGCCGCGCCAGGCGGCGGCGATCAGGCGGGCGACGGCGGGGGCTTCGACGGCGGTGAACCCGCGGCGCGTGATTTCCTGCACGCCGAAACGCAGGCAGCCGCCGCCGAGTTCGGCGGGCAGGCCCACGGGCGTGGCAAGAATGTCGGCGGCTTCGAGCCGGTCGCCCACGGCGGCGGCCTCCGGGCTTGCGATCAAGATGGTGTGCGTGGCGGTGAAACCGCGATCGGCGCCGATGACGGGCAGGTTTTCCGCGGCGAGCGCAGCAGCGAGCGCGCGGGCGTTGGCCACCACGGCGGCGGCGTGTTCGCGACCGAATGCCTGCCACTCGGCGGCGACGGCCGCGAGCGCGGGCAGGCGGTGCAGGTGATGGTTGGTGACGATGGCGGGATAGATGGCGGGACTGATGCGCTCGAACAGCGCGTCGTCATCGGTCAACAGGATGCCGCCCTGCGGTCCGGCGAAGGTCTTGTGCGTGGAGGACGTGATGACGTGCGCGCCTTCCTGGAGCGGATGGGGATAAACGCCACCGGCGATGAGGCCGAGCACGTGGGAGGCGTCGAATTGCAGGATGCCGCCGTATTCGTTGAGCGCGTCGGCCAGCGGGCGCGCGGGATGCGGAAACAGAAAAAGCGACGAACCGAGGATGACGACGCGCGGGCGGCGTTCGCGGATGAACGCGACGGTACGGTCGACGTCGACGTTGTAGGCGACGGGATCAAGCGGCAGCGATTCGACCTGGAGCGGGCAGAGCGGGGCCTCGTTGAGCTTGCGCGCGAGGCGGTGACCGCCGCCGGGGGCATCGAGCTCGAGCACGAGGTCGCCGGGTTGGCAGCAGGCCATGAGCACGGCGATGCCGGCGACGTGGCCAGAGAGCGGACGCAGGTCGGCGTGGCGGCATTGGAAGAGCGTTTGCAACGCGTCGCGGGCGGCGAGGTCGAGCGCCGCGAGATGGCGGTTGCCGGTGTATTTGCGCGCGGCGGGTTCGGTGCCGCGGTAGTCGCCGTAGCGGTGGCCGAGGCCGAGATCGATACTGCGCTCGACCCACGGGCTCATGACGTTTTCGGAGGCGATGAGGTTGAGCGTGCGCGCGCGATACGCGTGGTGCGCGGCGGTCAGGTTGTAAGTGGCGGCAAGGGCGGGGGGCAGCGGGGAAGACATGGCAGGGCGTTGATCGGGCGGGCAGGGTGCGGTGGCACCTGCGAAATCGGCTTTGACCGGCGGGGCAAGGTAGAGGGGAAGATGTGGTGATAAAATACCAATTATGGTTCGTTGAAACCAGAAACCCATCCGGCGAAGCCGGAAGTCCCAAAGGATCAACCCTTACTTCAAAATCCCAAATCCCATATTCCAAATCCCAAAAAACAGAGCGTCCGGAGGACGCGGATATGGGCTGAGTGACTGGACTGATAATCCACTCGCTCATGCTCGTGGCTACTTGGCCGCAGTTTTTCGAAACTGATCTGATTTTCACGGCAGGCGACGCGTCGGCCGGGGTTTTTGGGGTTGGCGGATGCGGGGCGCGGGGACTTCATGGGGCGCATGCCTGACGCCATCCCGTCGAAGATCATCGCCGACCTCCGATTTATCGGCCGGTCCGGCGGCGTGGTGAAATCGCTAAGCGGGTTCAGGAAAAAGCATCACACGCTGCCCGACGCGGCCAATGCGGTGACGAATGCGTTTCTCGGCAAGCTGTGCGCGGGGGAGTTGGGAGAGGAAGCGGAGAAAATATTCCAGGCGGTGCGCGCCGGTCTGGGCTACAAGCGGAAGGACGTGACGCTGACGCTCTCCAGTCCGCAGGCCGTGCTGACCGCGAAGGACTTTGCGTTCGAGATCCTCTACGAACTCGACCCGGCGGCGCCGGCGGAGTTCGCCATCACGCAGACCCTGCTGGATCTGCGGGACGGCGACCTGGCGCGGACCGCGGCGTTCAACGCGATCTTCGGCGGGATGTTTTCCGAATTGTCGTTTACGTTGCGCAAAGGCGCGCGGGTCGAGGCGGTGATCGATGCGATCGAGGGATTGGAGGACAACGCCGCGATGCGCGTGGACTACCCGTCAGATTGCCGCGACTGCACGATCAGCGTCGAGGGCGTGGACGCGCAGGTGCGCTGCACCGGCGCGAGTCTCGACATGGTTTACCCCCGGGCCGGCTCGCCGCAGGAGCTGCTCGAACAGTTCGCGGCGGTGCGCAGCGCGTTTCGGTTGAGCAAGGTTCTGGCGGGGATGGTGGAGTAGAACAACAGCGCGATAGCGGCCAAATCCTTGGCAAGAAGGTCAGGCCAATGAATCTGTGAAAAGGTGGCGTGCGTTGTCCTCAACGCGCAGTAACAATTGCGCCGGTGCTCGGAAGGCGCCTTGAGGGCAAGGCGCCCCACCTGTTGCCAGGCTTCCTATCCGGCAACCTGACGGATTCCTGAAATCTCCTCGCTCGAAAACATCTCGTGCAGTTCGAGCTTGATAGTCGCTCGACATTTCGTGGGACCGTGGGGGTGCGAAATGGCGATTCATAATCCGCTCGCGCGGTGAAAGCCGGGCGATAATCCATGGACATGTTTTTCGCGCCTTTTGCCGGGGAGAGTGTTTGTCGCAGGTTGGCGCCGCCCGCCGTCACGGCCTGGCGGCAGACGCCAAACATTGAGCCGCGTTATGCCTTGGACGGGGCGGCGTGGCTGTGGCATCCGGAGCTGCGGGTCGATGAGGATGCGCAGGTGTTGTTCCGGCTGGATTTCCGGTCGGCCCAGGCGGAGCGGGTGCGGCTGCAGGTGAGTGCGGATCTGGTGTTTGCGCTGGCGCTCGACGGCGCGCTGATCGGACGCGGACCGGACAGCGGCGATGTGCACTGCTGGTCGTTCAACACTTATGAGCTTATGCTCAAAACGGGCCGGCACCGGTTGGAGGCGCTGGTGTGGTGGGCGCAGGTGCCGGTGGCGCCGACAGGCCGGGCGACCTGGCGCGGCGGGTTTGCGTGCGCGGGCTTGGGCGCGGCGCAGACGCGGTTCACGACCGGTGTGGCGCCATGGCGGGCGGCGCGGCTTCGCGGCGTGAACTGGAGCGGTCCGTTGGAAGGTTTTTATCATGTGCTAGGCGGCGGCGCGCAGATCGACGTGGCGGCTTGCGCGGCGTCGGCCGAGGACTGGCGCGAACCGGCTGTGGTGCGGGCGGCAATCGTCACGCACGAATGCGGCGGCGTGGCGCCGGGCTGGCAGTTGCAACCGGCGCAGCTGCCGGAGCAACGGCACGAATTGTGGCGCGGCGGACGCGGACGGATTCTGCAGCCCGTAGCGGAGACGGCGCAGAAAATCCGGTTCGGGAAGGAAACGCCGGCGGCGGCCGTGGCGGGTTGGAATGCGTTGCTGCAGGAAGGCAAGCCGCTGCGGTTGCCGGCGGGCTATGCGGGCACGCTGTTGATTGATGCGGATGATTATCTTTGTGGTTATCCGCGGCTGGAGGTGGCAGGTGGGCAGGGCGCGGTATTGCACTGGTGGTGGGCGGAGGCGCTTTATGAAACGGAAAGCATCCAGGGGCCGAAGGGACCGCGCGACGAGGTGGCGGGGAAATGGTTTTATGGTTTCGGCGACTGCTGGCGGTTGGACGGAAAACGGCGCTGGTTGAGCGCGCCGTGGTGGCGGTCGGGCCGGTTTTGGCGGATCGATGTGCAGGTGGGCGGCGCGCCGCTGGTGTTGCACGGTTTGGCGGTGGAGCGCACGGGCTATCCATTGCGCGTGCAGGGGAAGTTTGCGTGCGACGACCGCACGCTCGGGCCGGTGCAGCGCATGGCGGTGCGCGGCTTGGCATCGTGCATGCACGAGGTGTATGTGGATTGTCCGCATTACGAGCAGCTGATGTATGTGGCCGACACGCGCGTGCAGATGTTGATCAACCACGCGATCTCACCGGACGACCGGCTGGCGCGGCGGGGCATGGAGCTGTTTGACTGGTCGCGCGGCGTGAACGGATTTCCGCGCATGCACTATCCGGCGAGCGACCGGCAGGAGAGCGCGACGTTTGCGATGATCTGGCCGTGGATGCTGCATGATTACGCGCAGTGGCGCGACGACGCGGGCTTCATCCGGGCGCGGCTGCCGGGCATGCGCGCGCTGATGGAAGGACTGGCGGCGCGGGTGGATGCCGACGGACTGCTGGGGTGTCCGCCGGGCTGGCTGTTTGTCGATTGGGTGGGCGCGTGGTTCCGGGGCTGGGCGCCGGGTTCGCGCGAAGGCCGGCGCTCGCTGCTGGTCAACCTACATTACCTGCTCGCGCTGCAATGCGCGGCGGATCTGGAAACGTGGCATGGCGACAAATCGCTCGCGGCGCGCTGGCGGCGTAACGCGGCGCGGATGCAACGCGAGTTGCGGCGCGTGTTCTGGTCAACGGCGCGCGGTATGTGGGCCGACGAGGAATCGCACGGGTCCTTCAGCCAGCATGCGCAGGCGCTGGCGGTGCTGGCGGGATTGCGCACGCCGGCGTTGGCGCGGTGGTTTGGTGAAGGCGTGGCGGACGACGTGCACCGGGCGACGATCTATTTTCAGCACTACATCCATGAGGCGCTGGGGCGGCTGGGGCGCGGCGATTTGATTTTGCCGGCTTTGGACACGTGGCGCGAACTGGTGCGGCTTGACCTGAAGACGCCGCTGGAGAATCCGGAGATCGGGCGATCGGATTGCCATGCGTGGGGTTCGCATCCGCTGTTTCATTTGCGTGCGACGATCGCCGGTGTGCGGCCGGCGGCGCCGGGTTTTGCGCGGGTGCGCATCGCGCCGCAACCGGGGACGCTGCGGCACATCGATCTCGTGATGCCGCATCCGCGCGGGACGGTGAAGGTGAAGGCGGAGTTTGCCGGCGATGGCGTTGAGGCGGCCGTGACGTTGCCGCGTGGGGTTGGAGGAGAATTTGTGTGGCGCGGGCAAGCGCGGCAGTTGCGCGGCGGGACGCAGCGGGTGCGATTGTAGGGCGGGGGTGGGTTGGCTGTAGCCGGGGTCGTTGACCCCGGTGCCATGCCCACATCTCCGGGGTCAGCGACCCCGGCTACAGCTATGAACCGAGGCGGGGTTCCTCCGTCGCAGAGCCTATGGAGGACGCGTCGGAAACCCCGCCCTACAATTGCCAGGTGCGGTGGTGTGACGCGGAGCGCACGATGACGTGGTCGGCGCTGAGTTCGATTTCGATGCTGGTATCGCCGCTGAGGCCGGAGAGGGTGTTTTTTTGGCGGGACCAGGCGGTGGTGCGGTTGCCGGGCTGCACGGCGAAGAGCGCGAGCAGGCGGCAGCGGTCGGAGGTGAGGAGCGTCTCGACGTAGGGGCAGTCGCGGGCGGGCAGCTCGATGCCGAACTGGTCCTGATTCCATGGCGCGGTATAGTGCTGATTGCCGAGGCGATGGGTGACGGGTTGGCCGTCGAGGCTGATGACCTGCGCGGCGAGACTGACGTCGTCGAGTTCGAGCACGAATGCGCCGTCAGCGGTCAGTTGCGGTTTTTGAATGGTATTCCAGCGCAGCGAAATGGTCTCGGTTTGTTCCAGTTCGGCGTCGTCGAGCACGATCACAATACCGGGATGAACATGCAGGACGGTGCGGAGATTGCGTTTCACCCCGGTCCACGCGGGCGCGGTGTCGATGGTCCAGCGGCCGCCCCAGGTGTCGTCGAATTCGGCCGAGACGATGCGGCCCTGGGCATGGAGTGCGCGTTTGCCGTGCAGCGCGCCTTGGGTGAAGCGGGGATGCAGTTCGTAACACGACGCCATGTCGCGGCCGCCGAAAACGAGGACGTTGTGGCCGAAGGCCTGGGTGTCGAAGTAGCGGAAGCGGTTCTCGGTGAAAAAGCCGGCGGGATACGTGGCCCCGTGCGTGCCCCAGTCGACGATCAACGGCCGGCCCTCGCCGTAGATCACGACCTGGCCGGGGTCGTTGTGTTCATGGTTGTCCTCGCGCCGGGCCTTACCGCCGACAACGCAGGCGGTTTTGTCCCAGTCCCACGATGTGCGGCTGGAGACGCACGCGCCGTGCGCGCGGTAGGCGCGACCGAGCGGGAGTCGGCCGGTGGCGGAGCGGGGTTGCAGATCGGGATCGAGGCAGAGCAGTTGTACCGGGTCGGCGTTGACGGAACGGAAACGCACGGCGAAATCCTGCAGCACGGAATCCTGCGCGGCGGCGGCGATGGCGGCCATCCAATCGGCCTTGAGCGGGGCGTTCAGCTTGCCGTCGCCGAAACTGAACAGGTGGCCGGGCGGCACGGTCATGGAGATAAACCAGCGTGCCATTTGCGGAAACGGGGCGGAGGCGAGCCGGTTTTCACGGCCGTCGCTCCAGCCCAGCAGCGCGGTGTAGTAATCCGTCATCAGGCCGATGGCGCCCGCATAGCCGATGCCTTCGTTGAACTCGCCCTCGGGACCATAATCGGCGAGCGAACGCTCCAGCCGTGGCGTGGCGAAATCGACGAGGCCGCGGGCGTCGGGATGCAGGCCGTCGAGCGCCATGCCGGCGACACCGAGACCGCCGACGATGCAGGTCAGCCAGTTGTTGTTCACCTCGAGCCACCAGGGTTTGTCGGGCAGCGCATTTTGAAACGGGCGGATGGCGCGCTGCTCCAATCCGCGCACGAGCATTTCGAGTTGGGCGGGATCG
>JACFMR010000020.1:10010-70308 GCA_019455245.1 Opitutaceae bacterium | reverse complement strand
AAGGTGGCTGGTTTTGACCCGGCCCTAACTGGCTGGTTTTGCCCGGCCGATGACATTGTTGATAAGCGGCCTCGTTGAGTTCGCGCGCCTCGGTTGCAGGGATGGTGCCGGCCGCAGCCAGCCGGGCGTGTTCTTTGGCGAGGGTTTCGCGCCAGCCGTCGGAGCCGATCGCCCAGCCCTGGGACAAGCGCGCGAATTCCTGTCGCTCCTGCGCCGCGGGATCACCGGCCAACGCCATCAGATAATCGGTGTAAGCCTGCCAACCTGCCTTGGTGGCGGACAGGTTGAGCTCGTTCAGCACGACGTCCGGATACAACCACGCGGGCCGGTCGGCTTTGCCGAAGGCCGCCAAACTGCTCCAGCGGAACATCGCCACCTGGGCGGCCGGCACGACGCCGGCGCGCACGGGGTTCAGGTGAATGTAATTGACGACGCGGAGCAGCGCCGAGGCGTTTTCAAGGAGAATGGCCTGATAGCGGCCTTGAAACAGGTGGCCGTTTTCCCGCCGCAGGCGGTTGAAACGGGTGGCGTAGGTGCTTTGGAGCCAGTGCATGCCCGCGACCAGATTCGGCTCGGGCGTTTCCAAGGCCAGATGGTAGTGGTTGCGCATCACCACGTAGGCATGCACACGCCACCGAAACAGCTCGGCGGCCTCGCCCAAGGTGACGACGAAGGCATGGGCGGCACCGGCGCTCCCAAACACATCCTGCCGGTAATTGCCGCGGTTGATCACATGGTAGATCGCCCCGGGATACTGAATTCGCAATTTGCGCGCCATGGGGCAGATACAGGATCCACGGCCGGGCGTGGGCAATTAAAAATTAACAATTAGCGGACTGACCCCATTCGCGGGAGTGGGCGATGGCGCGGTTCCAGCCGACGCGGGTGGCGGTCATCGCGGCGGCGGGGCGCTGGGGGGTGAAAATCACATCGGTTTCCCAATTGCGGGTGAGCGTTTCGCGGTCCGACCAGAAGCCCACGGCCAAGCCCGCCAGATAGGCCGCGCCCATTGCGGTGGTCTCGATACACTTCGGGCGCACGACCTGCGTTTGCAGGAGGTCGGCCGAAAATTGCAGCATCGGCATACTGCGCGAAGCGCCACCATCGACCCGCAGCTCGCGCAGGGTCAGACCGCTGTCTTTTTCCATTGCGGCGATGAGATCGGCGCTTTGAAACGCGATCGACTCGAGCGCGGCCCGGCAGAAATGCGCCCGGTTGGTGCCGCGGGTGATGCCGATGGCCAAGCCGCGGGCGTAGGGATCCCAGTGCGGCGCGCCGAGACCGGCAAAGGCCGGAACGAGGTAAAGCCCGCCGACATCGGGCACAGAGGCGGCCAGCTGGTCCAGTTCCGCCGCGGAACGCACCAGCTGCAATTCGTCGCGCAGCCACTGCACCACGGCACCGCCGATGAAGACGGAGCCTTCGAGCGCGTATTCGGTTTTGCTGCCGAGGCGCCACGCGATGGTGGTCAGCAGGTTGTTTTGCGAACGCACGGGTTGGTCGCCGGTGTGCATGAGCAGGAAGCAGCCGGTGCCGCAGGTGTTCTTGGCCATGCCGGGCTTGAAACAAGCCTGGCCGAACAAGGCCGCGTGTTGATCACCCGCGAGCCCGGCGATCGGCGCACCGGCGGGATAAAGGTTGTGTGCCACATGGCCGTAAACCTCCGAGCAGGAGCGGATCTCCGGGAGCATGACGCGCGGAATGCCAAACAGCTTGAGCAGGTCGTCGTCCCAATCGCCGGTGGCGAGGTTGCAGAGCAGGGTGCGACTGGCATTGGTGACATCGGTCACGTGCGCCTGACCGCCGGTCAACTGCCAGAGCAGCCAGGTGTCGACGGTGCCGAATACCAACTCGCCGTTTTCGGCGCGACGACGGGCGCCGTCCACGTTTTCGAGGATCCAGCGCAATTTGGTGGCCGAGAAATACGGATCGAGGCGCAGGCCGGTTTTCGCAGTGACCATCGGCTCGAGGCCGTCGGTTTGCAGCTGGCGGCAGTAATCGGCGGTGCGGCGGTCCTGCCAGACGATCGCGGGGTGGATGGGGCGGCCGGTGCGACGTTCCCAGACGAGGGTGGTTTCGCGCTGGTTGGTGACGCCGACGGCGGCGATGGCGTCGGTGGAAAGGTTGGCGCGGGCGAGGGCCTCGGCGGCGGTGGCGCTTTGGCTCGACCAGATTTCCAGCGGATCGTGTTCGACCCAGCCCGGTTGCGGGTAGTGTTGGGCGAATTCCTTTTGCGCTACGGCGACGATGCGACCGGCGTGATCGAAGACGATCGAGCGCGAGCTGGTCGTGCCCTGGTCGAATGCGAGGATGTATTGCGGATCGGGCATGACCGTGCGGGATCAGCCGATCGGCGCAGTCGGTTCCTTGCGCAGCACGAGGTATTTCAACACCGTGCCGCCGCAGTTGCGCAGGCCGTGCAGGTGCCACGACGGACAATAGAGGCTGGTCAGCGGGCCGACGATGCAGTGTTCGTCGTCGAGCGTGAATTCGCCCGTGCCTTCGAGCACGAGCATGAACTCGTCCTCGGCGTGACGGTGCGGTTCGTGCATGCGCCGGCCGGGCTCAACCGCGCTGAGTTTCACGGTGCTGCCCTGCGCGAAGTGGCGGTCGGCAAACCAGTATTGGTGACCCGCCGGCACGGGTTCGGCGCGCTCCGGCGCGTAGGCGTTGACGCAACGCGACAGCGGATAACCGGGCACGGGCGCGGGCGTGTCAGCTTGCACGGGGCGTGAGAAACCGGCCGATGAGCGGCAGGGGTTGGGCGCGGCCGTTGTAGGCGTTGAGGATGCCCATGACGGCGAGGGCGAGGATGCCGAGATTGGCGATCCAGACGAGGCCGCTGAGGTTGTAGGGCAGGAGGCTGCCGACGGCCTGGATCACCGCCCAGGTGATGAACAGCGCCACGCCCTGGTAGGCGTGATAGCGCGCGAATTTGGAGTCCTTGGCCGCGAGCAGGGGAACGAGGAACAGGATCCAGATGTAGGCGAGGATCGCCATGACCTTGTTCTCCTCGATGTCGCGGGTGTCGTAAACGATTTCGGGGTCGCTCATGGTGCCGACAACCTGCCGCGGAGGAAGGGATTTTCCGAGCCTAAATGGTGGCGGTGCGGCCGCGACCCGGGCTGACGTCGGCGACACAGGCAACAACTGGAGATGCGCCGCCGTGCGCGTGCGCAAGCGTGCAGCGAGGTGGAGGCGGCGTGTGCCTGTAGCTGCGTTTGAGCCCGCAGGGCGAAAACGTGGCCAACCACGGCGGGCAAGGGGCTGCCCGCCCCACCGCAATCAATCACCCAAGCTTCGTGGTTGGCGGGAGTTCTCCGGCGCGTTGGGGGCAACGCGCACCACCTATGCAGCCGTCGCTCAGACCTTGCCGGCCTTGCGGGCGGCGACGAGGTTGTAGAAGTCGACGAAGAGCGGGTCGGCGTCGTTCGGGCCGGGGGCGGCCTCGGGGTGATACTGCACGGAGAAAACCGGCAGCTCCTTGTGGCGCAGGCCCTCGACAGTCTGGTCGTTGAGATTGATCTCGGTGACCACACCGCCGCCCTTTTCGAGGCTCTTGGGATCGGTGGCGAAGCCGTGGTTCTGCGCGGTGATGGAGACGCGGCCGGTCTCGAGGTTTTTGACCGGCTGGTTGCCGCCGCGGTGGCCGAACTTGAGTTTGAAGGTCGTGCCGCCGAGCGCGTGCGTGAGCATCTGGTGGCCGAGGCAGATGCCGAAGATCGGGTAGTGCGGCAGCAGGCCGGTGACGGTTTTGTGAATGTAGGGCAGGGCGGCGGGATCACCGGGTCCGTTGGAAATGAACACGCCGTCGGGATTGAACTCGCGGATTTCGGCGTCGGTGGTCGTGGCGGGAAACACCTGCACTTCGAAACCATGGCGCACGAGTTTGCGGAAGATGGTGTATTTGGCGCCGAGGTCGAACGCGGCCAGTTTGTAGCGGGTGGCCGGGATACCGGGGGCGTTCATGGTGGTGCCGACCGGCAGATAGGCATCGTTGTGGCGCGAGGGATCGTCGCCGTCCCAGCGGAAGGGGGCCTGGCAGGTGACGGCCTTCACGTAGTCGCTGCCGGCCATGTCCTGCCAGGCGCGGGCGCGGGCCACGGCGGCCTCGTCGCTGATCGGCAGCGTGCTGAGGCAGCATTTCATGGCGCCTTCCACGCGCAGCTTCTTGGTGAGCGCGCGGGTATCGATCTCGCTGAGGCCCGGAATGCCGTTTTTGATCAGGAAGTCCTCGACCGAGAGTTGCGAGCGCCAGTTGCTGACGACGGGGGAGATTTCGCGCACCACGAAGCCGGAGCACTTGGGCGAGCCGGCCTCGTCATCCTTTTCGTTGATGCCGTAGTTGCCGATCTGCGGCGCGGTCATGGTCACAATCTGGCCGAAGTAGGAGGGATCCGTGAGGACCTCCTGGTAGCCGGTCATCGAGGTGTTGAAAACACATTCGCCGGCGATGGTCGCGTCGGCGCCAAAGGCGAGACCGCGAAACACACTGCCGTCTTCAAGGGCGAGAACACCGGGTTTTGACTTGGACATTAAAGGTTGACGAAAAGCCCTCGGTTCCCGCCTGCCAAGGGGAAACCTGCATCCGCCCGACAAATTCTTGTCCGGCCGTTTGACAGTGATGGTTAGGCTCCTTACCACTGGGGCAATTACATGCCTTACCAAGAAGACCGCGCCGCCTGGTACGAGGGCCAGGGCCTATGGCAACACATCCCGGAATCCGACTGGCGCGACTGGACGTGGCAGCTCAAGCACCGCCTGACCTCGTTGGAGGAGTTGGAGCGTCACATGACGCTGACCCCGGAGGAACAGGCGGGCTGCCGGCAGGCCGACCACAAGCTGGCGCTGGCGATCACCCCGTATTTTTTCAACCTGATCGACCGTGACGACCCCAATTGCCCGATTCGCAAACAGGTGATCCCCCGCGCCGGGGAGATGCAGTATGCGGCCGAGGAGATGCTGGATTCGCTGGGGGAGGACAGCCATTCGCCCGTGCCGGGGCTGGTGCATCGCTACCCCGACCGCGTGCTGTTTCTGGTAACCGACCGCTGCGCCGCTTACTGCCGCTATTGCACGCGCAGCCGGCTGGTTTCCAACGCCCAGCATTACGATTTTCACCCGGAATACGAGCAGGGTCTGCGCTACATCGAGGCGCATCCCGAGGTGCGCGACGTACTGCTTTCGGGCGGAGATCCGCTGCTGCTCTCGGACCGCAAGCTCGATCAGCTGCTGGCCCGGCTGCGGGCGATCAAGCACGTGGAGTTCATCCGCATCGGCTCGCGCATCCCGGTGTTTCTGCCTCAGCGCATCACCCCGGAACTGTGCGACATTTTCAAAAAACACGGGCCGGTCTGGATGAGCATCCATGTGAACCATCCCAAGGAATGCACGCAGGACCTGAAGGACGCCTGCGAGCGCCTGAGCTACGCCGGCGTGCCCTTGGGCAACCAGAGCGTGCTGCTCAACGGGGTGAACGATGACGCCGACGTGATGAAGGCGCTGGTGCACCGCCTGTTGCGCATGCGGGTGCGGCCTTACTACATTTACCAGATGGACCTGATCACCGGCGGCAGCCACTTCAAGGTGGATGTGCGCAAAGGCATCGAGATCATCAAGGCCCTGCGCGGGCACACCACCGGCTACGCCGTGCCGCAATACGTGATCGACGCCCCCGGCGGCGGCGGCAAGGTGCCGATCAATCCCGAATACCTCGAGAAAATCACCGACGATGAGGTGGTGTTCCGCAACTACGAGGGCAAGCGGTTCCGCTACCCGCTCAAAAGCACGCTGTTGTCCGCGCCGGCGGACGAGGCGGCGCGTGAACTGCTTGTCAGCGGCGCACTGGTGGACTGACCACGCCGTCTTCTCCAGACGCTTGCGTCCCGGCCGGAGCCGCGCTGGTATGTCGGCATGCGACACTGGCTGGCCGGTTTGATCTGCCTCACGGGTTGGTTGTCGGCGCGGGCCGAGTCCCCGACCTGCGTCATCGAGCTGTTGGCGGGCGACACCGCCGCGCTGACCGCGGATCAATTGCCAATCCAGCGGTTGGACCTGGCCATCTTGGACGGGCAGAAAAACCGGGCCGCTGCGACGATGGGCGACACCACGCTGGCGGTGGCGGTGGAGGCCCGGGCTCAACCGGAAAACCAGTGGCGGGTGCATTTGGGGATTGAGCTGACCCAATGGCAGAATCTGCCGGGGGTGGCCGAGCCGACGCCTACCCGAATCGTGTTGAACACCGCGGTAAAACTTGAGTCTGGCGGCGAGGCGCAGACGGTGGGTGAACTTTCCGCCCGGATGGACGACGGGATGCCCGTGCGCCGGGTGGTGACCGTCCGGCTGGTGCCCTGAATATCTCCGGTCGGCCGTGTGCCGGGGTGAAAATCACGGGGATTTCTCCCGGCATTAAAAGCAGTTGATCAATGGGTTATAAAACGCCGGCTTTTTTGAAAAAATCTTTCGCAAATTTTGAGCGTTTTGCCTCTGACGGCGTCTACCTCTGTGTAGTCAGCACTGTCTGAAACAGTGAAAGTTTGTAGTTCTTACGGTTTGCTTGGTGTTAGGTCACTCGGGCCGCCTCGAAAGAGGCGGCCCTTGTGTTTCTGGAGATCGGGACCGGCCGGGGCAGGCTCAAAAGCGTGCCTGCTCGAAGGCAAGGTGCCGGACATAGCCGCCGCGGGTGACGATCTTGATCGTGTGGGCGACAGAGGGATCCAGATCGGTGCGCACGTAGGCGAATTGGTAGGGTATCGCGGTCTCGGCAAAGTGCAGGTCCACGGTTTCCTGATACACGCCGTCGAGGTAAATGTCGGCTTTGCCTGCGTCGGGTGCAAACACGGCTCGCCAGTAGATTTCGATGCCGTGAAACTCGTGCTCGATCTCCTGATCGGCCACAGCGGTCACGCGGGCGCGGCCTTGGTAGTAGTGTTTGTGCTCTTCCGTAAACCATCCGTTCCCGCGATATTTCACGCCGGGATCGTCGGCGCCCAGGATCATAGTGACGCGACTTTCCAACCGGTCGCCCGATGCCGGGTTGGGCAAATAGTCGTAGGCGCCGTGGGGAGGGAACTCGACCACGGGGAGGCGGCCGTCCCGGTCGAGGGTGACATCCAGCACGCGGCTGCCGCCCAGCCAGTAATTGTAAACGCGCAGCTTCCGACCGACGGATTCGCCGGCCCGGCCTTCGGCGTCGGTGAGGGTGAAGCCGAACAGCGTGTTGTCGGGATCGTCCAGGAGTTTCGCCGCCGGAGACCAGTCCTGTCGGGCCAGATCGGTGCAGACCGAGACATAAATGGAATGGTCGCGGAAGCCCATCGGTGGCATGCC
Source organism: Opitutaceae bacterium (assembly GCA_019455245.1). Classification (GTDB taxonomy): domain Bacteria; phylum Verrucomicrobiota; class Verrucomicrobiia; order Opitutales; family Opitutaceae; genus Cephaloticoccus. The sequence continues at coordinate 62,979 of JACFMR010000020.1, read as the reverse complement.
CCGGTCGTCGGTCACCCCGATGTTGATGCCGATGCGCAGGTACAGGCCGAGATGCTCGCTGTAGATGGTGTTGCCGTAGAGGCCGCGGCGGTCCATGCCCACACGCGAGGCCTTGCCACCCAGACCGGGCTCGGCCCACTGGCCGTCGCGAAACTTGAACCATTTGCCCGGGGCCATCTTGTCGGCGATGGCACAGCGGGCGACCTCGGAGAACATCAGGAAGCCGTTGATCGGGCCGTTTTTCGGCACGAAGGAATTCCAACTCGTCACGTAAAAATAGCCGCCGCGCTCATCCACGTAGAAATCGAAGTCCGCCGGGCCGGCCTCGAAGTTGTCGCCGACGTAGTCCTTGGTTTCGGGCAGGGCGCGGGTGAGGATGTCGCCGACGAGTGTCCAGGTGAGACCGAGGTCGCGGCTGATGGCCAGGCGGGTTTTCTTGGCGGTCCAGCCCTGGCCCGGCGGATGATCGAGGTCATACTCGGTGTGGAGCAGGCCGTAGAGGGTGCGGGTCTCCTTATCCCACCACATGCCGCAGCCGAGATGGGCGGAACCGCCCGAGAAATCGCCCGTGCCGTCGGGCTGACGTTCCAGATGCTCGAGGTCGGGTCCCTTGTAGCGCAGCACCGGGGCGATGCCCTTGTAGGCCTGCCGTCCGGGTACGAAGATCATCCACACCTCGCCATCGATGACGACCTGACGCACCGGGTAGTCCAAGTCCGCGCTCAACTGCTGCAGGGTACGCGCTGACACGGTCACACCAAACGGCAGCGCCGTGGGGCGTGCCGCCGTCGGCGATTCGGCCGAATCCGCGGCCACCAGTGCGACGCGCAGGCCGAGGCTCACGCCGCGGTGCTCCGGCAGAGCCGAGAGGCGGTAGGCCGCGCGCGCGAAGTTGGCACTATTGCCCCAACGGCCGCCGCGGTAAACGCGACCGGCACCGGCTTCCGCCCCGGTGGGATCGGACACGCGGCCGCCGGGGTAGTTGCCGTAGCGGTCGAGGCACCATTCCCACACGTTGCCGTGCATGTCGTGCAGGCCCCAGGCGTTGGGTTGCTTTTGCGCGACGGGATGGGTCCGGCCGCCGCTGTTGGTGTTGATCCACGCCATGTTGGCGACGTCGCCCGCGTGGGGTCCGGTGGTGCCGGCGCGGCAGGCGAACTCCCATTGGGCCTCCGTGGGCAGGGTGAAAACATGCCCCGCCGGCAGGCGGCCGGCGGCGCGTTCACGTTCTGTCAGTCGCCGGCAAAATTCCAACGCCTCATGCCATGAAACCCGTTCCACGGGATGGTCGTTGCCTTGGAAATACGCGGGACTGGCATGCATCACCGCCCGCCATTGCGCCTGCGTGACCTCCGTTTTGCCCAGCCAGTAAGCCCGGGTGAGAGTCACTTCTGTCACCGGCCGCTCATCCGCGCCGCCCTCGGCGGCCGTGCCCATTTGAAACGTGCCCGGGGCGATATGGACCAGCTCCAGGCCGAGATCCGAAATGGAAAAATTGCCGCCGGGTGCCGCGGCATGGGCCGCGGCGGCGAACAGCAGACTCAGGGGAATCGTGCAACCGGGCAGCCGGGCGGCGCCAAAGAAGGAGGGGGTTGGATTCATGTAGGAATATGGCGGGTCGGGGTGGCGGTCCGTGGCCCCACCCCTTGTCCGTGCACCGTCATCGGCGTCCGGCGTTACGCGGTTGCGGATCGCCGGTTGCGGTTGTTGGCGACCAGCACGTAGAACGCGGGCACCACGAACAGGGTGAAAAGCGTGCCGATGGCCATGCCGGCGGCGATGACCAGACCCATGCTGAAGCGCGCCTCGGCGCCCGGACCCTGTGCGATGAGCAGCGGTGAGACGCCGAGCACCATGGCCGCGGTGGTCATGAGGATGGGGCGCAGGCGCACGCCGGCCGCGTGTTCGATGGCGGCGCGCACGGCATGGCCCTCCGCCTGCATGCGGTTGGCGAAATCCACCATCAGGATGCCGTGCTTGGTGATGAGTCCGACCAAAGTGATCAGGCCCACCTGGGTGTAGATGTTGAGCGTGGCGGCGCCGAGGAAGAGGAAGACCATCGCGCCGGCGAGCGAGAGCGGCACGGCCATCATGATGATGAACGGATCGCGGAAGCTTTCGTATTGGGCCGCGAGGACGAGGAAGATCACCACGATGGCGAGGACAAACGTGGCCAGCAGCGAGCTGCCTTCCTGGATGAACTGGCGCGATTCGCCCTTGTAGTCGGCGGTGAAGCCCTCGGGGAACATGGTCCGGGCCTCGGCGTTGAGCCAGTCGAGCGCCGCGCCCATCGAGACGCCCGGCCGGGGCAGCAGGCTGAGCGTGGCGCTGTTGAGCTGCTGGAAACGGCGCAGGTTGCGCGGTTCGGTACCGGGTTCGAGCGAGGCCACGCTGGAGAGCGGCACGAGCTCGCCCTTGCCGGTCGAGATGTAGTAGTCGCCCAGCTGCTCGGGATTGAGCCGCCGGGTGCGCGTGATCTGCGGCATGACCTTGTAGGCGCGCCCCTGCAGGGCGAAGCGGTTGACGTAGCCGCCGCCGAGCATGACGCCGAGATCGGCGCCGAGCTGCTGCATGTTGATGCCGAGCGCGGCGGCCTTGTCGCGATCGATCGCGATGTGGGTCTGCGGCTGGTCAAATTTCAGGTCGTTGTCGGCGTAGATGAACATGCCGCTGGCGTAGGCGCGCTGCATCAGCTCGTTGGCGACATCCACGATGCGGTCGTGGTCCTGCGTGGAGCTGATGACAAACTGCACGGGCAGACCGCCGCCGGCGCCGGGCAGCGAGGGCGGCAGGAAGGCCGCGGTGTTGATGCCCGCGATGCCGGCGGCCTGACCGAGCAACGGCGGGATGAAGGCGTCGGACTTGATGTCGCGCTCGGTCCACGACTTGAGCACGATGCCGGTGAGGCCGCCGCTGGGGTTGGGCAGGCCGGAGGACACATCGTAGCCGACCACCGAGAAATGGGCCTCGGTGGCGGGCTGGGACTGGATGATCTCTTCCAGCATGCGCGAGGAACGCTCGGTCTGGTCGATGGTGGCGTTGGCGGCGCCGGAGTAGATGGCGACGATGAAGCCGCGGTCCTCGGCCGGGGCGAGCTCCCGCGGGGTGAGCAGGAAGAACGGCACGATGGCGGCCATGATCAGCAATGCCCCCAGGTACACCGCGGGCCGCGCGTTCAGCACGCGGTCGAGCAGGTGCTCGTAGCGGTCGCGCAGCCGGTCGAAGGTCCGTTCGAGAAACTGTTCGATGCCGTGCGGGTTGGGGTTGTGCCGCAGCAGCTTGGACGAGAGCATCGGCGAAAGCGTCAGCGCGACAAAACCCGACACGATCACCGCGCCGGCGAGCGTGAAGGCGAACTCACGGAAAAGCGCGCCGGTCACACCGGACTGCAGGCCGATCGGTGCATAAACGGCGGCCAGCGTGATGGTCATGGCGATGATCGGCCCGACCAATTCGTGCGCGCCTTTCAGCGCTGCGTCCAACGGGGTGAGCCCCTCCTCGATGTGCCGGTGGATGTTCTCCACCACCACGATCGCGTCGTCCACGACGAGCCCGATGGCGAGCACCATGGCGAGCAGCGTCAGCAGGTTGATGGAAAACCCCATCGCGAGCATGAGCGCGCAGACGCCGACCAGCGAAAGCGGGATGGCGACGATGGGGATGAGGACCGAACGGAACGAGCCGAGGAAAAGGTAAATTACGATGATCACGATGATCATCGCCTCGATCAGCGTGCCGATGACCTCGTTGATGGAGTCGTTGATAAACTCGGTGGCGTCGTAGACGATCTCGCCCGTGAGACCGGTGGGCAGCTGGCCTTGGATGTCGGGCCAGATCGCGCGCACGTTGCGGATGACGTCGATGGAGTTGGCGGTGGGCAGGGCGGAGATGGCGATGACGGTGGAGCTCTCGCCGTTGAACTTCACGTCGACATCGTAGCTCTCGGCGCCGAGCACGACGTTGGCGAGGTCGCCGAGCCGGATCACCTGCCCGTCCTTTTCGGCCACGACGAGCTGGCGGTATTCCTCGGCCGACTTGAGATCGGTGCCGGCGGTCAGGCGCACCGAGACCATCGAGCCCTTGGTGCTGCCGATGGCCGAGAGGTAGCTCTGGGTGGCGAGGGCCGACCAGACCTGCGTCGGGCTCAGCCCGTAGGCGGCCAGCCGGTCCGGTTTCAGCCAGATGCGCATGGCGAAGATCCGCGCGCCCATGACCTCGGCCTTCTGCACGCCCTCCACGGTCGAGAGCTTGGGCTGGACGACGCGGATGAGGTAGTCCGTCACCTGGTTGGCTTCCAGCGCGGAGCTGGAGAAGGTCAGGTACATCGAGGCGGTGCTTTCGCCCACGGAGACCTCGAAAACCGGATCCTCGGCATCGGCGGGCAGCTGGCTGCGCACGCGGTTCACCTTGGAGGTGATCTGGGTGAGCGCGTCGTTGGGATCGTAGTTCAACCGCAGCTTGGCCGTGATGATCGAAAGGTTGGGCGCGCTGATGGACTCGACATAATCGAGACCGTCGGCCGAGGCGATTTCCTGCTCCAGCGGCGTGGTGATGAAGCCGCGGACGAGGTCGGCGCTGGCGCCGGGGTAGGCGGTCATCACGCTGATGACGGCGTTGTGGGTCTGTGGATACTCACGGATCACCATGGCCTTGATGGCCAGCCAGCCGATCAGCAGCAGGAACAGGTTGACGACCGTGGCCAGGACCGGCCGGCGGATGAAGAGGTCGGTGAAGCGCATGGCGGCTCAGCTTTCGATCGGCCGGGGGTTCGCTTCGGCGGGCGGCGCCTGCGTGTTGTCCACGCGCACGGGGCTGCCGTTGCGCAGTTTCAACTGTCCGGCGATCACGACCTCCTCGCCGGCCTTGAGCCCGGAGAGCACGGCAATCAGGTCGCCGCGGGTGGGGCCGGTCTGGACGAAGCGCTGCTTGGCGACGCCGTCCTCGATGACAAACACGCTGTTGCCGTAGGGATTGTAGAGAATGGCCGTGGCCGGCAGCGTGAGGTAATGATCGGTGGCGGGCAGCACGACCTCGACCTGGGCAAACATGCCCGGGCGTAGCACCTCGCCGGGATTGGGCAGGGTGGCGCGCAGGTTGAGGCTGCGCGTGGTCTCGCTGACGCGTGGATTGATGGCGGTGATCTCACCGGCGAAAACCCGGTCGGGCAGGGCGTCGACTTTCACCTGCACCGGCTGGCCGACCGCCACTTGGGCGAGGGCCTGCTGGGGCAGGGAGAAATCAACGTGAATCGGGTCCAGATCCTCCAACTGTACGATGGGCGTGTTCTTGCCGAGGATCTGTCCCGGATGCACCTCGGTGATGCCGAGCCGGCCGGCGAAGGGGGCGGTGACCTTTTTCTTGGCGAGCGAGGCCTTGAGCTGGGCCACGGCGGCGCGCGTCTGGGCCAGGACGGCCTCGGCGGTGTCCACATCGGCCGGACTGTTGGTCTCGGCGGCACGCAGTTCACGGGCGCGGTTGAGATTGATTTCCGCCAGGCGGGCCTGGGCTTCCAAACCGGGCAGCTGCGCGGCCTCGATGGAGTCGTCGATCTCGACGAGCAGATCGCCGGCCTCGACCGTCGCGCCGGATTCGAACGCGACGCGGAGCACCATGCCTTCGGTTTCTGATTCCACGGTGATGCCGCGATAACTGGCCAGTGAGCCGATGGCGCGGAACGTGTTGGGCCAGGGGCCGGCCTCGGCGATGGCGCTGCTGACCGTGACGGCCGGCATGGCGCCTTGGGCGGCCCGGGCTGCCATGCCCTGTCGGAATTGCCAGAACTTGTAACCGAAGATGCCGCCAAAAACGACGAGGGCGGCGAGCAGCGTGAGCAGAATGGGCTTTTTCATGGGCGATTGCGGATGTGGTCTGAGCCGGCCGAAGATGGTAAATGCGTTTGGGCATGCCCGGTTAGGGGCACACACAGTTCACCGGTTGCAGCCGCGGATGGCGAACCCGGAATTGGCCGTGGTTTTCCGAACAGTCGGAAATTAGCCGGACCGAACCGGCCAATCAGCAGCGGTTTAGGGGCAGGCCGCGCGCTGGTGACACAACGCGGGGTTGACGGCGGGCGGCGGGCGGGTTTGTTGTGCCCCCGCCTGTAGGGGTGTCTTCCGCGGAAGGCTGAGACTGTGGCACGACCGGCCACTCGACCCTTCGAACCTGAAACGGATCATGCCGACGAAGGAAACAGCAGGCGCCGCGAAGAGCGCCAAGAGGGTGCCGCGACGCCGCCTTCCCGGGAGTCCGATTTGGGTCGGGCATTTCACAAAAAATGCAACTCCCGACACGAATCCTCCTCACGACCCTCGCGGGCGCAGCCGCCTTGGCTGCTTCCGCCCAGACCACCCCCGCCGATCCGGTGGTGCTCGCCCCGATCAGCGTGACCGCCGATCTCTGGGAATCGCCGCTGGCGCGCATCCCGGCCAGCGTGACGGTCTATGACGCCGCCGCCCTGCGCGAAGGGGCGGTCAATCACTTCGGTGATCTGGTGAACCAGATCCCGAACCTCACCTGGACCGGCGGCACCTCGCGGCCGCGTTACCTGCAGATTCGCGGTGTCGGCGAAAACTCGCAGTTCGAAGGCGAGACGCCCGACTCGGCCGTGCGGTTTCTGGTCGACGATCTCGACTTCACCGGACTCGGCACCATCGCATCGGCGTTCGATGTGAGCCAGATCGAGGTGCTGCGCGGTCCGCAGGCCGGCGCCTTCGGGGCCAACGCGGCCGGCGGCATCGTGCGCCTGGTGACCAACGCCCCCACGCCGTTCCGGACCGGCCGCGTCGAGGCCACGGTGGGCGAGGATGCGCTGCGCACCGGCGCGCTGGCGGTCGGCGGCCCGCTGACGGCCGAGCCGGAAAAACTCATGTTTCGCCTCGCGGTGCAGCAGAGCCGGAGCGACGGCTTCCGCCGCAACCTCACGCGCAACCGCGATGCCAACGCCCGCGACGAACAGCTCGCGCGCCTGCGCCTGACGTGGAACCCGAACGACGCGTGGCGCTGGGAGACGGCGCTCTTCGCGGCCGAGCTCGACAACGGCTACGACGAGTTCGCGCTCGATAACAACGGCCGCTACACCTACAGCGACCAGCCCGGCCGCGACGAGCAGCGCTCGCTCGCCGGCAGCCTGCGCGGCACCTGGCTGGGCGGCGAAACGTTTCGCTTCACGACGGTGACCAGCGGCGCCCGCACGCGCTCGGTTTACAGCTACGACGACGACTGGACCGCGGCCTCCTACATGGGCTTCAGCGATCTCGCGCGCACGCGCTGGGTGATCAACCAGGAACTGCGCCTCGATTCCGTGCCCGGCGCGCTCGACGGCTGGATCAGCCGCTGGACGCTCGGCGCATTTTATTCCGACACCGAGGAGTTCTCGCGCTACACCAACACCGATCCGTGGAACGTCCGCGGCCTGCGCACGGTTTACCGCGCGAAAAACACCGCGCTCTTCGGTCAGCTCGGGCACGATTTCTCGGATCGCACCCGGCTCGTGCTCGGATTGCGCGGCGAGGCGGTGGACATGACCGGCACGGGTACGCGCACGCGCTATCGCGCGAGCAGCAACAGCTTCGATCCGGTGGTCAACACGGCGCCGGCCTTCGACGACACGTTCTTCGGCGGCAAGCTCACGCTCGAGCACGACCTGACCGATCGCGCGCTCGGCTTTGTGTCGCTCACGCGCGGCTACAAGGCCGGCGGCATCAATGTCGACGCCCGCATCGATCCGACCACCGATCCGCTCACCTACGACACCGAGACACTGTGGAACTGGGAGGCCGGCGTGCGCGGCCACGGTTTTGAGGGACGCTTCACCGGCGAGGTCACGGCCTTTTGGCTGCAACGCGAAAACACGCAGGTGCGCGATTCCGCGGGCTTCGGCGGCAGCTACCGGTTTTTCACCGCCAACGGCAACGACGCGCATGTTTACGGTCTCGAGGGCGCCGCCGGATGGGCGCTGACGCGCACCTGGACCGTGCGCGGTTCGCTGGCGTTGATGCGCTCGCAGCTCGATCCGTTCACACTCGCCAACGGCAACAGCGGCGGCGGCCGCGTGCTGGCGAACGCGCCGGAATACGGCTACACGCTTGGCACGCGTTATGGCGCCGACCGCGGCGTGTTTTTCGCCGCCGATCTCACGGGTCGCGCCCAGCAGTTCGACTCGAACAACCAGCATGAATCCCGCCGCGCCTTCCGCGTGGTCAACGCCAGCCTCGGCTACGCCTGGGAAGCGTGGACGGTGACGCTGTGGGCGAAGAACCTTTTTGACGAAGTTTACGACAAGCGCGTCTATTTCTTCGGCAACGAGGATCCCGACTACCTCGAGACCCGCTACGAAAACCGCGCCGACCCCCGCCAGCTTGGCGTCAGCGTGGCCTGGCAATTCTGATCCGTCCGACCCCGCCGAACGCGAAACCGAAAGTAACCTGTTATTGATGATTACAAAAAGACGATCCGAAGCGTGAAGGTAGGGCGCGACCGCTGGGGCGCCGCGAGTGCGTTTCGGCGGGCCCGGCGGGCCCGCCGAAACGCAGCGTCACTTCTATGGGCAATTCCTATTAGGTTACTTTCGGGCCGGCGCGGGGAGTGTTTGGACGGTCATGGCCGCGCTTGCCGCGGGGCGGGGTTTCGGTTGAGTGAGGCCCGATGATTTCGTTGCAAGAGGGTCAGGGAGCGGTGAAGCGCAAGGCGCCCGAACGCGTGCTGGTGCTGCGGCTCGATGTCGCCGGCACCAAGCCGCGCATCTGGCGGCGGCTGCAGGTGCGCGAGACCATGTGGCTGTCGCGCCTGCACGACACCATCCAGATCCTGTTCGACTGGTTTGACTACCAGACGCATGCGTTCGTGATCGACGACCTGCGGCTGGGCAATCCGCTCAAGCGCGAGGACGTCACGATCGAGGACGACCGCGACGTGACCCTGTCCGACCTCGATTTGGAAAACCGGGCACGTTTTCACTACGACTACCACTTCGGCGAGGGCTGGCGTATCGACATCAAGATCGAGAAATGGGAGGCGGTGCAGAAGGGGCGATTCTACCCGCAGTGCACGGCGGGCGAGCGTGCCGGGCCGCCGGAGGATTGCGGCGGGCTGGAGGCGTTTCACGACATGCTGGCCTGCCTGCAGGAGCCGGAGAGCGAGCTCGGCCGCGAATGGCGCGAGTGGCTGGGGCCGGACTACACGCCGGAGCGGTGCGATCTCGAACAGATCAACAAGGCGCTGCGCAAACTCACCAAGTGAAAACGCAACGGCCCCGGATTTCACTCCGGGGCCGGCAAGGTCAGAACTTGTAGCCGACGAGCGCGCCGAGACCGAAGTCGGGGCTCGCGTCGGTGAAACCGGTCAGGACAAAGCCTTGGATTTTCCAATTCTCATCGAGCCGGCGGGAGACAAACGCCATGAGCTCGGTGGCGCTGTCGGCATCCTCGACGATGGCCGCGCGCCAGGTGAGGGCGAGGCCGGCGGTGGTGCCGTTGGTCCCCACCGGGGCGGCGAGGCCCATGGTGGTGTAGAAACCGTCCTTGAGCGGATAGGCGGGGCTGCGCCCCAGGAAGCGGTAGCCCAGCGTGGCGAACGGCGTCACCTCGCCGAGGTTGCGGCTGTAGTTGAACTCGACGTTGAGGTCGGTCTCGCCGGTGCCGAGGCCCTTGTCTTCGTCGGCCGTGGGCAGCTTGAGCCGCGCGGTGAAGTCGATGTTGCCGCGCCCGGCGTCGGCCCGGACGAGCTGATAGGTGGCAGCGACGGAAATATCGCCCGCGCCGCGTTGGGTGGAGGTGTCGGCGCGACCGACGTCGCCGATCACGGAGGCTGGGCCGCTGAGGGAGATGAAGGGCAGCGTGGCTTCGAACCGCCAGGGATTTTTTTCGTAACCCAACGACGTGGTCTGCACCCAAACGTCGGTGTCGCTGTTCAGGCCATAGTCACCCGTCACGTAGTTCAGACCGACATCCAGATTCCAAGGATTGGGTTCCGTGACCACCGGGGTCGTAGTCTGGGCGCAGACGGTGCCGCCGAACGCGAGCATCAGGGCCAGCAAAGGGAAAGGGCAGGTTTTCATGGTGAAAGAGGTGCGTGAAATTTTTTTCGCAGGGTGGAAAAAATCCGGGGCCCCGGATGGAGGCCCCGGATGTTGGTCACTGTTTTTATGAGCCGGACTGGGTCGCCGCCGCGGCGGTGGCCTGGGCGTCGACGGCCGCCTCGACATACGCGTCGTAATTGGCCTGCAACTGCTCGCGCAGTTCGGCGAGTTCCGCCTGCCGGGCCTGCTGGATCGCGCGGATGCTCGCGGCGAGTTCGGCCTCCGCGGTTTGGATGCGCTCCACCGCGGCCTGGATCTCGGCCTTGGCGCTGCCGCGCGCATTGGCGGCGGCCTCACGCAGCTGGCTCACTTCCGCGGCGACCGTGCTGCGGGTGGTCGCGATCTGCGTGAGCACCTGTTCACGGGTGGAGGCGTTCAGTTCGCGGATGGCCGCGGTGGTTTCCGACCGGTCGATGGCGACGGAAAGCGAGGCGGATTCGCCGGCGTTGACGTCGGTGCCGGCCGCGGTCGCCTCGACCTCGGCGCCGGCGGTCGCTTCGGCCCGGGCGGCATCGCGTTCAAGTTGCGCGGCGTGAACGGCCGCGGCGGTTTCCGTGCCCATGCCGGCGTTGGCGGTGGCGGCGCGGGCCACGGCGTTGCCATTGTCGGCGGCCCCTTTCGCGAGACCGTGCGCCTGGGCATTGGCCGCAACGGCGGCGGTGGTGGCACTCTGCTTGGCGGCGTGCGCGGCGGCGCGGGCCGATTGATTGGCCGCCTGCGCCGCCGACTGACCGGCGGTCTTGGCGGCGGCCTGCGCGTTTTGCGACGCCTGGGCCGCGGCGCGGGCCGCGTTGCTGGCGGCGTTGATCGAGGAGTTGACCGAGGCGGCGGTGTCAACGCCCGCACCGGCCTGCGCGAAACCGCCGGACGCCAAGCTGGCGGCGATCAGGACGGTGAGAATGAGTTTGGTTTTGTTTTGGGTATTCATGGTGGTTGTGAGTTTCTGGGTTTGCACCCGGGCCGATAGAGCGGGGTTTGCGCCGGTGGTTCGAAAATTACGCCAACGACTAACTCAACCTGATGAAAAACAATGGTTAATGTTTTCATCGAAAATATCGCCGCCCCGTCGCCCAACCGTCTTTCCTCCGTCATGAGTGCATTTTGCACGGTGGCCGCGAAAACGTAACGGTTGGAACGAAACCCGCTGTTGACCCGCGCTCGTGAAGGCATCCCTTTCGCGTGGTTCTTTGGCTTTCGTGATCAGCCGGGAGGTCTCACTGCATACCGCGGGGAGATTTCCATCTGATCATGGAAAACAGGACAAAACACACCGAGGTCGCACCGCCGATGTCGGGGCTGGGCTTGGGTTGCATGCCGTGGGACGGCGCCGATGATTCGGCCCGCCGCGCGCGCAACTACTTGCACAACCCCGTTTTATCCGCGGGGCGGTCCAAGGACACCTGCCGCAATGGCAAGTCATCGGGCAACCGGCGACCGGGTGTCTGGCAGCGTTTCGTCTGCCAGACCCTGCAGCGCCGGTCGGTAAAGACCGACCTTGCGGCTTGAACAAGAAATAGAAAACCACCGGGACGGGGGAGCGAGGCTCTCCCGTCCCTTTTTTTGCAAGACATGGCAAGGCAGCCGCTTATGACGAAAATACCGGTGCCAATCTGACGGTAAACCGGTCATCCCGCGGAACTGTCCCTTGACGGGCGTGACTATCCCATCACGTTAAGTCGTTACGTTCTTTGGACAGTTCGTGGTCTGCCAGGAGGGTTTGGACGGTAAAAATCCCGAGCCCTCCGTCTGATCATGAATAAAAAGACCAAGACCATGTTTGTCGTGTTACCTGGCGGCTTCGGCACCGGGGCCTCGATTTTCTCTGCCTACGAGTTTGAAGACAACTCGGCGCGCGGGGCGGATCCGACGGCACCGACCGATCACAAACCGGCCGGATCGCGGCAGACTGCTGAAAACCGCAGCTGGACCCAGGCGGTGGTGCGCCTGCCCGAGGCGTTTCAACGCTTGGTCTGGCAGCCGCTGTCGCGGCGGGTGCAAAAGCTCGCCAACGCAGCCTGAAACTAGAAAACGACGCCGGGGTGGGGGAGAAATCCTCCACCCCGGTTTTTTTGTGCGCGGCGATCCGGCCGGGGGCGGCCGCGTTCAAACCTTCATGGCCCCGCTGGTCAGTCCGCGGACGAAGGTTTTCGTGGCGAACAAGAACAGCACCAACAGGGGCACGCTGCTCAGCAGGTAGGCGGCGAACATCGTGCCGACATCGTTAACAAACGACGAGCCCGACAGCAAAAACAACCCGGATGCAACCACCGCATGGCGGTCGTCGCTGCTCACGATGTAGGGCCAGAGAAAATTGTTCCAGGTGCCCAGCAGATTCATGATCGCGACGACGGAGAAAATCGGCAGCGAGAGGGGCAGCACGATGTGGCGGTAGAGGTGCCAGTGGCCGGCGCCGTCGAGCCGCGCCGATTCGAACAGCTCCTCGGGCAGGCCCTCGAAAAAGCTTTTGAACACGAAGATGGCAAAGACCTGGCCGCCGGCGATGTAGGGCAGGATCATCGCGGCGTAGGTGTCGAGCAGGCCGAGCTGTTTCACCAGCAGGAAACTCGGCACCAGCGTCAGCACGCCGGGAAAGACCATGGTGGAAAGTATGAACAGAAACAGGAACTGCCGGCCGAAAAACCGGTAGCGGGCGAGGATGTAGGCCGTGCCCGAACCGAGGCAACAGACGCCGATGGCGGTGAGGCCTGACACGATGAACGAGTTGATGACGTAGGGGCGCAGCACCTGCCACGCCCGCACCACGCCGGTGGTCAGGCGCGTCCAATGTCGGGCCGCGGCCTCGCGGCGCGACAGCTCCACGACGGTGCCGTCGTCCTGTCGCAGCGTCAGCGGCCGGTCGTCGCCGGTGAGGGTGTGCCCCGCGACCTGCACGAGGCCATGGGCGGCGGCGGGCAGGGCGAAGAACCCGTGGTAAAATTCCGGGGTGGAGCGGAATGCGTTGTTCACCATGAAGGCGAAGGGCGCGAGCGTGAGCCCGGCGGTGACGAGCAGCACGAGGTGGATGAGCCAGGGGAAGCGCGGTTTCATGCGTTGCCTTGTTGAAGATCCTCGCTCGAGCGGAAGTAGCGCAGGTTGAGCAGCGTGAGGCCGAGGATGGCGATGAAGAGCAGCACGCCGATCGCGCAGGCGTAGCCCATGCGCTGGAAGCTGAACGCGTTGTAATACATCCACAGGCCGGGCACCATGGTCTTGAAACCCGGGCCGCCCTGCGTGAGCACGAGCAGCGACTCGAAACTCTGCACGCCGCTGATGATGGTCAGGATGACGATGAGCTTGAGCTGGCTGAGCACCAGCGGCAGCTCGATGCGGAAGAAGCGGCTGACGCCGGTGCAGCCCTCGAGCGTGGCGGCCTCGTGCACGCTTTCCGGAATGTTGGCAAAGCCGGCGTAGTAGATGAGCACCTCGAAACCGCCGACAAAGGGGAAGCCGATGCAGAGCACGGCCAGCAGCGCGGTTTGCGGATCGCTGAGCCAGCCGCGGGTCCAGTCGCCGAGCCCGAGCAGCTGCAGCGTCTCGTTGAGCAGGCCGTAGTCGGCAAAAATCATCCGGCTCCAGAGCAGCTGCACCGCGATGGCCGGCACGACGATCGGGATGAGAAACGCCAGCCGGTAATAATGCCGCGAACGCTCGCCGGGCAGCGCAAAGATCAGCCGGGCGATGATGAGGGGAAACACGAGCCGCACCGCCACGTTGAAAAACGTGATCAGAAACATGTTGAACACCGAGAGCCAGGTGGGCGGATCCTGCGTGAGGTACTCGACGTAGTTGGTGAGACCCACGAAATGCGGCTCGGCGCCGACCTCGAAGGCGTAGAACGATTTGAGAAACGCCCACGCCACCGGCAGGTAAACGAAGGTCAGCAGCAGGGCCAGCGTGGGCAGCATGATGAGGTGACAGCCGGCGCTGAAGCGCAGCCGGGCCAGGAAGCGGGCGCGATCGGGCTTGGCGGCGGACGGGTTCATGGTGACGGGTCGGCCGGCAGGCCCGGCTGGCCGGCGCGCAGCGGGGCGAGCCGCCGCCAGGTGGCCTCCAGCGGCGCGAGGTCGGGTTGTTTGCGGCGGATGTAGTTGGCCACGGCCGTGCTCACGTTGCGCTCCTGCCACGCGAGAAAACCGTCGAGGTCGATGCCGTCGGCGAGGTACAGCATCAGCATGCGGCGAAGGATGTCGGTGAACCGCAGGTCGAAAGTGTAAACCCACTTGGTGGTGGTGTAGCGGCGCTCCAGGATCTTTTCGAACGGCGCCAACGCGTGCAGGACGGGCACGCCGTTGATGTTGGGGATAAAGCCGGGAAACTCGTTGACGATGGCCGCGGTGTTTTCGGGCAGGCAGATGAACTGCAGCAGCGCGACCACGCGGCGGAGGCGTTGCGAGCGTTCGATGCGCTCGGCAAAGGGCAGGGCGGGATCGGTGTCGGCGAGCGCGGAGTTGGTGATCTCGTATTGGTTGCCCACGCCGCCGATCACACACATCGGCACGCCGGTGGCGTAGGGCGAATCGGCTGACGTCAGCGGCGGCGGGTAAAACACATCCCACTCGAAACCAAGGTTGGGATCGGCGGCGAGCCGGCCGACCAGCCAGCTGCCGTTCCAGATCATCACGTTTTGTCCGCTGACAAAGCCGCGCACGATGTCGGTGGTGGGGTTCAGGTCCCGGTTGCAGTGGCGGGCGAGTTCATGGAGCCGGCGCCACACCTCGACGTAGCGCGGATCCTGGGCGGTGAAAAATCCGTGGTGATGCAGGACCGCGATTTCATCCGGGTCGAGGTAGCCCTGCAGGTAGACCTCGCGCTCCGGGTCCTGCGCCAAATCGATGCCGGACAGCAGTCCGTGATACAGCTGGTCGAAGATCAGGTCCTGGCCCCAGTCGGCCAGCATGTCGATGTTCACGCCGAGCGGGGTTTTGCCCAGCGTGCGGATGCGTTGGAGCAGCGTAATGAATTCCGCCCAGGTTTCCGGGGTTTGCAGCCCGTGTTCTTTGAAGAAGGTTTTGTTGTAGAAGATGGCGGTCTCGACCATGTCGAGACTCAGGCAGTAGTTGAACCCGTCGGGCGCCTGCTTGCCGCGGGTCACGGCCTGGTAGCGAAACATGTCCCACCACTGGCGGTAACCGGGGGCGGCGGGATCGCCGCGGACCACGACAAAGGGGTTGGGCTCGGCGAGAAACCGGTCGAGCGGCACATACCAGTTTTTCTGCACGTCGACCCAGACGTCCTCGACATTGACGGCCACGATGTCGGGCGCCGCGCCGCCGCTGAGTTGGGTGACGAGGTATTCACGCGTCACCGGCGTGTTGACGATCTCGACCTTGGTGTCGGGAAACTGTTTTTCAAACGCCGCCACCACGCGGCTCACGCCCGTCAGCGGCGCGCCCACGCCCTGCGGCACGGTGCCGGGAAAATACTGCGGGCCCGGGGAGAACCGGATGACATGGCGCGGCGGTTCCGGGCGTTGGGCTTGGAGCAGCGGGATGAAACCGCCGATCAGCCAAAACAGCGCGATCAGGCGCGGGACCAAGCGGAGCACGGGGGCGAAAGGGCGGGGCACGGGCGCGGGGGACTTGCGCGTCAGTCAACGGGCGCGCCGGTTGGGAGCGACAAAAAACTCCCGCCGGGTTTTCGGCGGGAGTGATGGGTGATGGGCGATGTCAGAATGCAGACCGCTCGATTTCCGCTACCTTAAAGCCGTTTATGTTGAATTGTAGCCGCTTTGGAGCGCAGCGACAAAGTGGTTGATGCCGGAGACCACGCTTGGCGGCCCGCGCGGAGGCGGGCCCTCCAATGGTTCAAAAGCTACAGGCGATTGGTATTATTTTCCGGATGAGTCGGTGACGGTGCCGGTCTTGATCAGGACCATCTTGGCCGGGTCGAGGTGCTTTTTGATGGCACCGTTGACTTGATCGAGCGTGAGGGCGTGGAGGGCGGCGGGATATTCGTCGAGCCAGGTGAGTTCATAGCCGCGCTGGAGGGTGTTAAGGATGGCACCGGCCATGCCGTCGGTGGTGGAGAGGCCGACCTTGTAGTCGCCACTGAGGCCGGATTTGCGCTGGGCGAGTTCCGCGGCGGTGACGCCTTCGCGGTGCCACTTGTCCAGCTCGCGGCGGGTGGAGACGATGCCCTGGTCGAGCAGGTCGGGTGAGAAATTGGCCCAGATGCGCCAGTCGCCGTCGCGCAGGTTGTCGCCGGTCATGAAACCGTAGATGCCGTAGGTGAGGCCTTCCTTGTCGCGCACGTTGCCCATCAGCCGGGCGCTGAAACCGCCGCCGAGGATGTCGGTGCCGACGCGCAACGCGAGCGAGTCGGGATCGCTGTAGCGCAGACCGGAAGCCTGGCCGAGCACGACGGTGACGTTGGTCTTGTCGGCCATGAAGACCGTCTGGTCGCGCGCGGCGTCGACGTTGCCACCGGCCACGGCGGGAATGGCGGGCAGCTTGCCGCCGGTCCAGCCGGCGAACGATTTGGTGATCTCGGTGCCGACTGCGGTCGCGTCCACATCGCCCACGAGAATGAGCACGAGATGCGCGGGGCCGTAGTATTCGGCGTGGAAGGCTTTGACCTCGTCGAGCGTGGTGCGCTCGACGGCCTCGATCAACTCGGTGGTCGGGACCTTGCGGTTGGGATGACCGAAGGGAAAGACGGCGCGGGTGAAGGCGTCGGCGGCCTGCGTGTTGGTGTTGTCGAGCGCCTGGCGCAGCGTGCCGATGTAGTGCTTTTTCACCTTGTCGAATTCCTCGGCGGAAAACGCGGGCGAGCGAAGCTGCTCGGCGAGCAGTGCGAGGACGAGCGGCACGTCCTTGGTCAGGCATTTGCCGTTGATGGCGAGGGTTTCGGTGCCGACGCCGAAGGTCAGGGCGGCGCCCACGCTTTCGAGTTGCCCGGCGATGGCGAACTTGTCGTGGGCGACGGTGCCCTTGTCGAGCATGCTGCCGGTCAGGTAGGCGAGCGCGGGGTTGTCGGCCGGCGCGGCGGCGTGGCCGAGCGGGAGGGTGCCCTTGAGGGTGACGACGTTTTTCACGCCGGTCGGCAGCGTGAGGACGTCGATGCCGTGGATGCGCTCACGCACGATGTTTTCGGCGATGCCGGCGTAGAGCCCGGGCAGGGTGACCGCGGCGAGCAGGAGGAGGAAGCGAAGCGTTTTCATGGGGGAAGATCGGAAGATTATTTTTGCGCGACGGTTTCGGCGGGCACGAGCGGGATGAACCAGCCGACGACGCTCTGGTTCTCGTTGAGGTAGCGGTTGGCGACGCGTTGCACGTCCGCGGCGGTGACCGTGCGGTAGGCGTCCTCGAGCGTGTAGTAGAGCGTCCAGTCGCCGGCGGCGATGCACTCGTTGATGCTGCTGGCGATGGCGAAGGAGCCGTCGCGCGCGTAGGCGATGTCGGCGAGCTTCTTGTTGACCGCGGCGGAGACCTCGGCGGCGGTGACGCCGTCGCGTTTGAGGCGTTCGACCTCGGCGAAGATGATTGCCTCGACCCGGGTGTGGGGGACATCGGGCGCGAGGTTGGCCCAGAGGTTGAGCAGCGACGGATCGTGGAAGAATCCGACGTAGTCGGAGACGCTCGTGGTCAACGATTGGTCGGTGAGCGCGCGGTAGAGCCGGCTGTTCTTGCCGTCGGCGAGGATGCTGCCGAGCACCTGCAGGGCCGCCTGGTCGGGGTGGCGCGCGGCGGGGCTCTTGAACGCCACGCCGACGACGCCGAGCTGGCCGGCGCGCTTGACGGTCACGCGGCGCTGGCCGGTCTGTTCGGGCTCGACGGTGTAAACCTGCGGGATCGGCTGCGGGGCCTTGGAGAAGGCGCCGTAGTATTTGTCCACGAGCTGCAAGGCCGCGGCGGGATCGAAGTCGCCGATGATCGTGACGGTGGAATTGTCGGGCCAGTAGAAGGTGTCGTAGAATTCCTTCAGCTTTTCGATCGCCACGTTCTCGATGTCGGAACGCCAGCCGATGGTGCTGTGGTGGTAGGGGTGGGCGAGGTAGGCGACGGCGGTCATTTCCTTGTCGAGCGCCTCGATGGGATTGTTCTCCCCGATGTCGAATTCGTTGCGCACGACGGTCATCTCGGGCTGGCGGTCGGAGTCGCGCAGCCAGAGGTTGCGCATGCGGTCGGCCTCGATGGCCATGTAGGTATCGAGATGTTCGCTGCCGATCTCGGCGTAGTAGTTGGTGCGGTCGAGCCAGGTGGTGGCGTTGTAGTTGGCGCCGATGGCCTCGAGCACCTGGTCGATGTTGTTGCCCTTTTCGCGGTTGTGGTTGGGCGTGCCCTTGAACATCAGGTGTTCGAGCAGGTGGGTGGCGCCGGTGGTGCCGGTGACCTCGTTGCGCGAACCGACGCGGTAGGTGACCATGAAGGTGACGACCGGCACGGAGCGGTCGGACATGAGCAGGACCTGCAGGCCGTTGCGATCATGGGTGTATTCGTCGACGGCGCCGACAGTCCTGACGTGGGTGAAGCCTTCGGCGGCCGCGGCGGCGGCGTGCAGGGCGGGGCTGGCGAACAGGAGCGCTGCACCAAGCAGCGCGAACGGGAGTTTGAATTTCATGGGGAGGATAAACTTGAGGTTCCGACCATAGCCACGCCGACGGCCCTGCCAAGCCGTCAGCGATCAAGCGCCCGTGCGCGGGGATGGACGGCGGACCGGCCGGATGGATGGTGGGACCGAGCGACGGGTCAACCGCTGGAGCATCGAAGCAGAATCATCCCCATGGATCGAATTCGGCCCCGCGGTGGAGGGCCGGCCTCCGCGCCGGCCGGTTCCGCTTATCGGTTGCCTTGGTGAAAGCCCATCTTGCGGCCGTGGGTGGGGGCGTCCGGCGTCGTCAGCTGGCGAATGGCAGCCACGATGGCGGCCAGTTGTTCGTCATGTTCCCCGAGGCGGGCATCAAGCTCGGCCAGTTTGCCCGCGAGCACCTTGTGGTTGATCATGAGCTGGCGCAGACGGATGAACGCGCGCACGACATGGACGCTCATCTCGACCGCGGCGTCACTGTTGAGGACATTTGCGGCCATGATGGCGCCGTGCTCGGTGAAGGCCCAGGGCAGTGTGCGCCGGCCGCCGTGTTCGCCACTTGCGGTCGCAATTTGCGACCGCAAGTTTGCAACCTCCTGTCGATCAAGCTGAAAACAGAAATCTACGGGGAAACGTTTCAGGTTGCGTCTCACCTGCTCGAGCAATCGCTTGGTCGTTACACCGTACAAATTCGCGAGGTCGTGATCCATCACGACCCGCTGTCCTCGCAGCACGAGGATGCGGCTTTGAATGCGTTCAACGGGGATGAGGGATTCGTCGCTCATGGGGCGGGGTAGGTTGCCGGCAGGATAGGTTTGATCGGCGGCGGAGCAAGCCGGCGGTCAGGACGGATGAGCTGCGTCCTCCGGGTTTGTTGCAGATCGGCCCGGCCTGTCCCGGGGCTTCGGTGCGACAGGGATGAATCAGGCCGTGTTCGCCTGAAGTTTTTCGCGGAGGTGCGTGATGCGCTGGCGCGACTCGTTGTTGCGCACGGCCATGGCGTAGGCGGCGGGTTCGCCGACGAGGAAGACCTTTTTGCGGCCGCGGGTGATCGCCGTGTAGATCAGGTTCCGCTGCAGCATCATGAAATGCGCCTTCAGCAGCGGCACGATGACGACGGGGTATTCGCTGCCCTGCGACTTGTGGATGCTGATGGCGTAGGCAGGGGCGAGGTCTCCGGCTTCGCCGCGGTCGAAGGTGTGCACGTCGCCGTCGAAATCGGCGGTCAACGTGCCGCCGGTGGCGTCGATCGCGGTGACGGTGCCGATGTCGCCGTTGAAGAGGTTTTTGTCGTAGTTGTTGCGCAGCTGGATGAGCTTGTCGCCGGGGCGGAACTCGCCGGCGCCGAAGCGGAGGCCGGTGGCGTGGGGGTTGAGCGCGGCCTGCAGCCGGAGGTTGAGGTTGGCCACGCCGGCCACGCCCTTGTGCATCGGCGCGAGCACCTGCACGTCGTTGATCGGGTGCGGCCATTTGAGCATGTGCGGGATGAACTCGGTGCAGAGCCGGATGACCTTGTTGACGCAATCCTCGGCGTCGGTCGCGGCGATGAAGTTGAGATCGGACCAGACCTGCGCGGCGGCGACGTCGGGCAACACGGCCGGGAGCGAGGGATCGCCGGCGTTGATGGCGTGCGCGGTCGTCACGATCTGGCTTTGGCCCTGCTGCCGGTAGATGACATTGAGGCGGGTGACGGGGAGGGTGTGAGCTCGGAGCCCGGAGTTCGGAGATTGGAGTTCGGGACGGAGGGCGGAGGCCTGAGAGCTGAAACCTGAGACCTGAGCACTGACGGCGATGATGTCCTTGAGGACATTGCCGGCGCCGACGCTGGGGAGCTGGTCGGTGTCGCCGACGAGGAGCAGGTGCGCGCGGGCGGGCACGGCCTGGAAGAGCGCGGCGGCGAGGCGGGCGTCGAGCATCGAGGCTTCGTCCACGACGAGAAAATCGGTGGCGAGCGGCGACGATTCGTTGGCCACAAAACCGCCCTTGGCGGGATCGTATTTCAGCAGGCGGTGGATGGTGGAGGCGAAGCCGCCGGTGGTCTCGGCGAGGCGCTGCGCGGCGCGGCCGGTGGGCGCGGCGAGATGCAGGCGCACCTTCTTGGCGCGGAGAATTTCCACCAGCGCGCGCAGGATGGTCGTCTTGCCCGTGCCGGGTCCGCCGGTGATGACGGAGGCCTTGCTGGTGAGCGCGGCGCGGAGCGCGGCGCGTTGCAGTTCGTGATAGGCGAAACCGGCCTTCTCCTCGGCCCAGCGCACGGCGGCGTCGACCTTGATCGCCGGCAGGCCGCTGGACACGCGGTTGAGGCGGTGAATGACGTCGGCGATCTTCTGTTCGGCGCGGTCGTTGTGCGGGAGCTGGATGAGGCCGGAGCCGGGGAGCGGGTTGGTTGTAGCCGGGCTCGATGAGCCCGGACCGGGGTCGGCGACCCCGGCTACAGGCTGCCGCACCAAGGATTTGTTTTCGACGAGTGCGGCGAGGCGCGATTCGACAAAGCGCGCCTCGGTTTCGAGCAGCAGTGCGGTGTGGTCCCGCAGATCGGCCTCGCGAAAGGCGGTGTGGCCTTCCTCCTGCAGGGTTTCGAGCGCGTAGAGGATGCCGGCGTCGAGGCGCGGCGGGGCGTCGTTGGCGAATCCGAGGTTGATCGCGATGCGGTCGGCGGTCTTGAAGCCGATGCCGTCGATCTCGCGCGCCACGCGGTAGGGCTCCGACATGAGGATGCGTTTCGCGTCGGCGCCGAAGCGGTTGACGAGCTTGACGCATTGCGACGGCGTGACGCCGTAGGTCTGGAGAAAGATGTAGAGCTCGCGCTCGGTGCGTTTGGCGTCCCAGGCCGACTTGATGGCGGCGGCGCGTTTCTTGCCGATGCCGGCCACGTGGCGGAGTTTGCCCGATTCCTCGCTGAGCACGCGAAACGTGTCGGCGCCGAAGGCATCGACGATCTTGTTGGCGTAAACCTTGCCGATGCCGGGCACGAGGCCGCTGCCGAGGTACTTGCGGATGCCGTAGACGGAGGACGGCAGCTCGCTCTTGAACGCGGCGACCTTGAACTGCGCGCCGTGCTGCGCGTGACGGGTCCAGCCGCCGGTCAGGTGCAACGTCTCGCCGCATTCCACGCCGGGCAGCGGGCCGACGATGGTGACCTTGTCCGCGGCCTCGTCGTCAACGGCGCGTCCTTTCGCGTCGGGCCGGAATTCCGCGATGGTGTAGTGGTTCTCCTCGTTGAAGAAGATGATGCGCTCGACGACGCCGGTCAGGGTGCTGGATGCGGGGGAGGCCACGGATGACTTGGACGAAAACCGCCGGAGCCGGCCGAGGCAACTGCGGGAATGGTCGAAACCAGCGGAAAGGATTCAGCCAAACTCCCGGTCGTAATCGGCATGGGAGCCGATCCATTGCCAAATGAAGCCATGATCGACGAAACGGCCGATGGCCCGGTAATGATCGCCGACGCGGACCGACCAGTTTGGGCGACCGATGGGCTTGAAATGCAGCGAAGGGTGAAATGCGTTGTCCTGCCAGAGCCGGTAGTTTTTGCGGGCAACCAGTTTTACTTCAGCCGGCAACTGCCGGTAAAGCCGCCAGAACTTTTCGGTGCCGCGGCTGGCGATTTTCACGACTGCTCCAGGATGTCGTCGAGCGGCTTGGTGCGGCCGGGTTCGTAGGCGGAGGAATCCTCGTTCAGTGAGTTGAACTTGCCGGCCGCGGCGTCGGCCTGCATCCGCCGATCCCAGGCGTCGTTGGTCCATCCGCACAATTCAGCCACCAAAAGAGCCCGCTCCTCCAAGGGAAGCCGGGCAATGGCGGTCTTGATCTCCTGCACGGTGCTCACACGGCCATCCAAAGCTGACGGACCGGTTTTGCAAACGAGAATATGCCGGCCAAGGCAAGTGCGGGCATTGGACATCCGGCCGAAAGCCGCCATGCTCCCGGGCATGCGTTATTTTGAAGACGTGAGCATCGGTGACCGGTTTCACACCGCTGAGCATGAGGTGACGGCGGAGGAGATCATGGCCTTCGGCCGGGAATACGATCCGCAGCCGTTTCATACCGATCCGGTGGCGGCGCAGGGCACGTTGTTCGGTCAGCTGGTCGCGAGCGGCTGGCACACGGCGGCGGTCAGCATGCGGCTGATGGTGCGCAGCGACATGGAACTCGACGGCGGCGTGATCGGGCAGGGCATCGAGGCGTTGCGCTGGCCGCGGCCCGTGCTGCCGGGCGACCGGCTGCGCGTGGAAATGAAAATCGAGGACAAGCAGCCCGTGCCGCACCGGCCGGAGCGCGGCGTGATCAAGCTGCGTTGCCGCACGCTCAACCAGCACGGCAAGATTGTGCAGGACATGACCGCGAACCTGGTGATTGCGCGTCGGCCTTCCGCGGCCAGGCCTACGGAGGGCAAGCCCGCTTGATTTGCGGCGTTGCATGAGACGGCGGTTCCGGATTTTTTTGGGTGCATGAAAATCGCCGCGGACATCCTGGTGGGGCTGGTGGCGGCGTTGCATCTGTGGTTTCTCGTGCTGGAGATGTTCTTGTGGACGAAGCCGTATGGCCGGCGCGTTTTCGGGCTGACGGAGGAAAAGGCGCAGCTGACCAAGGTGCTCGCGATGAACCAAGGGCTCTACAACGGGTTTCTCGCGGCGGGTTTGGTCTGGGGGCTCGTGGCCGGCGGCGAGGGGCACGTCATCAAGGTGTTTTTTCTCGGCTGCGTGATC
The DNA here is from genome assembly GCA_019455245.1 of Opitutaceae bacterium. Taxonomy (GTDB): domain Bacteria; phylum Verrucomicrobiota; class Verrucomicrobiia; order Opitutales; family Opitutaceae; genus Cephaloticoccus. The sequence continues at coordinate 39,669 of JACFMR010000020.1, read as the reverse complement.
GTCGCGGGGATTTTCGGCGGAGCGACGGTCGGGCGGAAAATTCTCTGGGTGCAGGCCGTCCCGGCCGCAGTGGCGCTGGGATTGGTTTGCGCGACGGCGTGAGCGGAGGTGCCCGATGGGTTTCGTGACCAAGCGCATTTACGATCCGCCCGCGGCGGGCGATGGCTGGCGGGTGCTGGTGGACCGGCTCTGGCCGCGCGGTGTCAGCAAGACCGCGGCGCAGCTCGACGCGTGGGCGCGCGATCTCGCGCCGAGCACGGAACTGCGGCAGTGGTTTGCGCACGATGAGGCGAAGTGGCCCGAGTTGCTGCGGCGCTATGCGGCAGAGTTGCGGGACAAGGAGCCGCAGCTCGCGGCCCTGCGCGAGCGGGCGAAATCCGGTCGCGTGACGCTGCTGTTCGCGGCGCGTGATCTGAAGCACAACAACGCCGAGGCGTTGCGGCTCATCCTGCAGAACCGGCACAAGGGTTGAGTTGGTTTGTAGGAGCTTGCTTGCAAGCGATGATAAACCTCCGGTTACAGAGGCAGAATAATCGCCTGCAAGCAGGCTCCTACAATAGGTGCGCGATGAACAGATCTGGGATTTTCTGCTGTCTGCCTCTCGGCAATTTATGGCCCCGCGGGATCTGAGGGCGGTTCGTCGCCGCGGTGACGCACAAGGGTGCGGATGTCGCGGCCGGCCTTGAGGCCGACGTAGAACACGAGGAAGCCATACCACGCGATGGAGGCGAAAATCAGGGCGGCCCAGAGGATCAGGAAGACGGTGGTCATGGCGTCACGCGGGTTGGGTGTTGCGTCGCGGTTTGAACAGCGAGCCACCGATCATGCCGGCGGCGGCGAGGGCGAAGGAGGAGGCGCCGGCGACTTCCGGTGCGATGTGGAACTGCTGGCCGAGCAGGAGAAAGGTGATTGGTCGGGCGGCTTGCCCGCGTTTAGCCGGTGAAGGCGGCGCGGTCGGCGGTGGGGGGGAGGCCGTGGGCTTTGCGGTAGTCGCGGGAAAACTCGTGCACGCGGGCGTAGCCGATGCGTTGCGCGATCTCGGTCATGTTGAGTTCGGAGTAATGCACGAGGCCGCGGGCGAGGCTGAGGCGGATCTGTTTGAGCCGGCGCATCGGGGTCTGCCCGACTGCCTCGAGGCAGGCGCGGGTGAGGGTGTTGGGGCTGCGATGAAACTGCGCGCAGAGCTCGGTCAGCGTGAGGTGACGCGAAATGTGCCGGCGGCACCAGGTTTCCACGTCCCACCAGAGGCGGCCGCCGGCGGCCGCGGCAGGACGGGAGGCGGTGTCGGCCGGCAACGCGGCCAGCAGGTCGAGCAGGCGGGCGTGACAGGTGTAGTCGCGGGCCGCGCCGGACGGTTCGCGCCAAGCGGTGTGAAGCGCGGCAAAGGGTTGGGCGAGATCATGGCGGTTGAGGTGCAGGCGGGCGCCGAAGTCGGGCGGCGCCAGCGTGGGCGCGGAAAAGTTGACAGAGAAATAGACCCAGGGCGGCCGGAGCACACGGCCCTCGACCCACTCGTCCTCGTGATACCAGATGACCGTGCCCGGTTGCAGATGCTGACGGCGGCCGTTGCTGGTCTGTTCGACCTCGCCCTGCACCACGTAGTGCAGCAGATGGCCGGGCAGGGAGGTGGCCTGATAGGCATATGGCGACACCAGCCGTTCAAAACGCTCCACGAGCCGGATGCTTTCGACCGGGGAGGGGCCGCAGGTTTGGGGACGTGACATGACGATTTTTGCTAAACCTGATTTTTCGCCGGCTAAAGCCAATTGCGCTCGGTGCTGCTAATTTTCGGCCGTTGCCCATGAAAGTATCCGATTCCCCCACCTTGGCGTCGCGTTATGACCGCGACGGTTTTGTCATCGTCCCCGATCTGCTCAACGGCAAGGAATGCGACCGCCTGAAAACCGAGGCCCGGCGCGTGCTCGATGAGCACGCCAAGCCCGGAGCGTCGGTCCACGTGCATGTGGCGGTGGTCAGCCCGTTGTTTCGCACGTTGGCGGAGGAGCCCCGGATCGTGACTGTGCTCAAGGCCGTGATGCCGCACGGGGTGATGTTTTTGAGCGACAAGATCGTCTACAAGTCGCCGGAGAAAACCTTTCCCACGCCGTGGCACATCGATTCCTTCTACTGGCGCAACACCCGGCCCAAGCTCTCCGTCTGGATTCCGCTCGACGACGCCACGGCGCAAAACGGCACGTTGACCGTGGTGCCCGGCAGCCACCGCCGCGACTGGCGGATCGTGAAAATGGGCACGCCGAGCGGGGAATTCCAATACGAGATCACCGACGCCGACTGGCGCGACGGCGACGTGGTGACGTGCAACATCAAGCGCGGCACCGCGATCGTGTTCTCCGACCGGCTGGTGCACGGCTCGACGGCCAACACCGCCGGCAAGGACCGCTACGCGATCATCAGCACGTATCACGCGCCGGCCGCGGACGAGGCGTTCGACCTCGATTTCCCCGCGCGCAAGGTGATCGTGCCCGCCTGCGCTCGTTGAGCTTCGGCGCGGCAAGCCCGCCGGTGTGAGCGGTGTGTAGGGCGGGATCGCTGATCCCGCCTCGAAGGAAATCACGTCTTCGTTTTGGCGGGGTCGGCGACCCCGCCCTACATTATCGTGCGCCACTGTGGGCTCGCCACCATCGCCACCATGGCCAACGTGATGATTCCGTGAGCGACCTTTCGGAATTCCCCTACCTGCTCGGCACGGCCGAGATCGACGTCACGCCGGCCGTCGGCTCGAAACTCGCGGGTTTTGCCGCGCGCACCGCGGATTCGACAGGGGTTTATCTGCCGCTTCGCTGCATCGCGACGGCGATTACGGACCGGGCGGGCGGGCGCACGTTGTTGCTCATCAGCATCGAGTGGCTGGGTTTCTACGACAACACGCCGCGGGTGCGCGGCCTGATCCATGCGGCCACCGGGGTGCCGGAGGGCGACATCCTGCTTTGCGGCACGCACACGCATTGCGGTCCGCCGATCCGGCGGTTTGTCGATGCCGACTGCCGCGAGGGCATCGACGAGGCGTATCTTGAGGCGGCGTTCACGAAGGTGGTGACCGTGGCGCAGGCGGCGTTGGCCGACCGGGTGCCGGTGCGGTTGAGCCGTGCGACCGGCTGGTGCGGTTTCGCGCATTCGCGGCGCCGGCCCGACGGCAAGGGCGGGGTGACGTGGGCGCCGACCTTGGATGCGCCGCACGATCACACCGTGCCACTGCTCGCCGCGCACACGACCGACGGCAGGCTCAAGCATGTGCTCTTCGGCTACACGGCGCATCCCACAGCGGCGGGCGCGATCTTGGAATTCGGCGGTGATTACGTGGGGTTCGCCCTGCGCGAGCTGGAGCAGCAGCTCGGCTGCACCGCAACCTTCCTACAGGGCTGCGCGGGCGACCAGAAGCCGTTCGTGCCCAACCCGGCGCACGACAACTTTCCGCAATATGCGCTGACCGAGATCGAGACCATGGGCCGGCAACTGGCCGGGGCGGTGGTGCGCGAACTGCGGCACGGCGCATGGCGGTCGGTGGAGGGACCGCTGATAATCGACCGCCGCATGCTGACCCTCGCATACCGTTTGTTGACGAGGTCCGAATACGAGGCGTGGTTGGATTCGGACAATGATTTCTTTGCGCGTTGGGCCCGGGAAAATTTGGCGCTGCTGGATGCCGGGGTGCGGACGGGGTCAACCGCGGATTTCGAAGTGCAGACGGTGCGGTTCGGCCGGTCGCTGGCGTTGGTCGCGTTGGCGGGGGAGATGAGCGTGGCTTACGCGTTGCGCGCGGTGAAGGAACTGGGCCGCGACTTCGCGCAAGTATGGCCGATTGGTTACGCCAACGACATCGTCGGCTACGTGTGCAGCGAGCGCCAGTTGGCCGAGGGCGGTTACGAGGTCTTTGCCTGCATGCAATACATCATGAAATCCGGGCCGTTGGTGGCCGGCACCGAGGACCGGATATTCGCGGCGGTGCACGGGTTGCTTGAGGGTAAGTGAATTTGTTAACCACAGATGAACACAGATGGGCACAGATTCAGAACGAGCATTTCATCCGTGTTGATCTGGATTCATCTGTGGTTGGTTTTTTCTGTAATCCGATGAGCCGTTGCGTCGCATTTCTGCGCGGGATCAACCTCGGCCGGCGGCGCTTGCCGATGGCGGAGCTGAAGCGGCATTTCGAGGCGCTGGGTTTCGCCGACGTGGCGACCTTCATTGCGAGCGGCAACGTGGTGTTTTCGACCGGCGCACGCGACCTGGCGAAATTGGAAACGCGCATCGAGGCGCATCTCGCCAAGACGCTGGGCTTCGCCGTGGACACGTTTCTGCGTCGGGACGACGAGGTGGCGGCGGTGTTGGCCGCGCAGCCGTTTCCCGAGGGCGTGCCGGCCGACGGCGGCATCTACGTCTCGTTCCTCAAACGACCGTTGCCGGCGGCGCAGGCCAAGGGGCTGCTGGCCTGCGCCACGCCGACCGACCGCTTGGCGTTGATGGAACGCGAACTCTACTGGCGGCGCGTGGGCGGCGTGGCCGACGCCGACATCTGGGCGTCACCGGCGGTGCGAGCACTCAGGCTCCCGACCATGACCATGCGCAATCTGAGCTCGCTGCAAAAGCTCGTGGCGAAGTTCGGGCTGGGGCAGTGAAGCACGGATGACGATGCAACCTTACGACCGGATTGCCGGGCAATGGGTGAGATTTCGTCCGGCGCTGCGCGCGGAGGAGTTGGCGTTGTTCGACCGGTGGTTGGACGGTCTGCCGACCGGAGCGGCGGTGCTGGATCTCGGTTGCGGCACCGGTCGACCCATCGCGGAGCTGCTCGATAAGCGAGGTTTCGGTGTCACGGGGATCGATCATTCGACGGCGATGTTGGACCAGGCCCGGCAAGCGGTGCCGGGTGCGAACTGGTGTCAGGCGGAACTGGATGCGCCGTTGGCTCAACCTTTCGCCGCGGCGGTGTGTTGGGACGCGATTTTTCATTTGGAACGGGCGCGACATGCAGTCGTGTTCCGCGAGGTATGGCGGGGGTTGTCACCGGGGGGACGTTTTCTGTTCACCACCGGCGGTTCAGCGCAGCCGCCGTTTACCGACACGATGTTCGGGCGGGAGTTTTTCTACGACGCCCCGGCGCCGGCCGAGACGCTCGCGTTGGTGCAGGCGGCGGGTTTTGCGGTGTTGACGGACGTGATGCTCGAGTTGCCGCGGGGTGGGCGGGAAAAGGGACGGATGGCAGTGCTGGCCGAGAAGCCGGCGACGTGAGATTGCGTGGGCGCTCGCCGCCACGCGAATGGAGTCATTGGCGGACGGCCCGGCGGTCCCTCCCTACCTTGGCATTTCGGTAAGGAGTGCGGAATGCAATTGGGTCAGGTCCGGGAAGACCCGGTCGGCGCCGGCGGCGGTGAGTTGGGCGGCGTCGTGGGTGCCGGTGGTCACGGCCCAGCAGGGGAAACCGCCGTTGTGCGCGGCCTGCACGTCGAAGGGGGAGTCGCCGACCATGAGCGTGGTGGCGGGCTCGGCCCGGAGTTCGCCGAGGACGTGGGCGGCGAACTCGGCCTGGGGCTTGAGCCACGGGGTGTCGCCCGCGCCGTAGATGCCGGCGAGCAGCGGGGTGACGCCGAGGTGCGTGCAGATGCGGCGCGAGTAGTCGCCGAATTTGTTGGTGTAAACGGCCAGGGTCACGCTGCGCGCGTGGAGATTCTGCAACAGGGCCAGACCGCCGGACATGAGTTTCACGTCCTCGAGCAAAATCTCCTTGGTGTAGGCCAGATGAATTTCGATGGCCGCGGGAATGAGTTCGGCGGGCAGGAAGTGCCCCATGGCGTCCTTGATGCCACCGCCCACGGCGCGGCGCACCTGGGCCAGGGACGGTGCGGGGCGGCCGAACTGCGGGAGCGTGTGGCAATAGGCGCGGTGGATGGTGGTGAAGGCATCGACCAGCGTGCCGTCGAGGTCGATGAGCAGGGTGCGCAGGGAAGGCATGATCACCGGGCAGCCTGACCGGGCGCGGTGGCCGGCACGAGCGCGGAATGGCGGGAAGTGTGACATCCGGGCGGCGTGGCGATTTTAGGGTTTGGCTTTGTGGCGGTGCCGCTACAACTGAACAACCATGCCCGCCGCGAAAACCGCATCCTCCGCGCGCGTGTCGACCTGCACCGAGGGCGACCGGCTGGTGCTCACCCTCACGGGACGGTGGCGGGTGACGGAGCCGCGGCCGACGTGGCAGGCGCCGATGGACGACACGGCGCCGAAGCGGGTGCGGGTGGAAGTGGGCGACATCGAACGCTGGGACAGTTCGCTGCTGCTTTTTCTCTTTGATGTGCAGCAGTGGTGCCGGGTGGCCGGGGCGCATTGCGACCTCGGGGCGCTGCCGGAGAAGATGCGGCGCATGCTGGCGCAGCTTTCGCGCTCGCACGAGACCAGCGTGCCGTTCGACCGCTCGGAGAATTTTTTTCAAACGGTGGGCCAGGCGACGCTGGATGCGTGGACCAAGGCCAAGGAAATCTCGGCGTTCGTGGGCGAGTGCGTGCTGAGTTTCAACGGTCTGATCAAACGGCCGCACAAGTTCCGTTGGCGCGACTGCATGCACGAGATGCAGCAGTGCGGCGCGATGGCGCTGCCGATCGTGAGCCTGATCAGTTTTCTCGTCGGCATGACGCTGGCCTACACGGGCGCGCTGATCCTGCGGCAGTATGGCGGCGACATCTACGTGGCCGACCTGGTGGGCATCTCGATGGTGCGGGAGATGGGGGCGCTGATGACGGGCATCGTGCTGGCGGGGCGCACCGGCGCGGCCTTTGCCGCGCATCTGGGCAACATGAAGGCCAACGAGGAGATCGACGCCTTCACCACGCTCGGGATTTCGCCGATCGACTTTTTGGTCATGCCCCGGCTGCTGGCGCTTGCGCTGATGATGCCGCTGCTCGCGCTCTACGCCAACTGCCTCGGCATCCTCGGCGGCATGTTCATCGCGCTCACCGTGCTGGAGATCACGCCCACGGCGTATTGGATCGAGATGCTGACGATCGTGGATCTCTCCGACGTGGCGTCGGGGGTGATCAAGGCGGTGACGTTCGGGCTGATCGTGGGGCTGGCGGGCTGCCTGCGCGGTTTGCAGGCGGAACGCAGCGCGGCAGGGGTGGGCCGGGCGGCGACCTCCGCGGTGGTGACGGCGATTCTGTTCATCATCGTGGCGGACGCGATTTACGCGGTCCTGTTCGACATTTTGGGCATCTGAACCATGGACCCCGCGACGATCCCGGCCATTGACGTCAGCCGCCTGAAATGCGGCTACGGCGGCCTGCCGGTACTGGAGGACGTGAGCTTTACAGTGGCGCCGGGCGAGCTGTTTTTCATCATCGGCGGTTCGGGCTGCGGCAAGAGCACGCTGCTGCGCAATCTCATCGGCATCAACCGGCCGATGGACGGGCAGGTGAAGTTCTTCGGCCGTTGTTTCAACCAGGCCGGGGTGGAGGAGCGGCGCGACCTGTTGAAGACCTTCGGGGTGCTCTACCAGAGCGCGGCGTTGTGGACCTCGCTCACCCTGCGGGAGAACGTGGCCCTGCCGCTCGAGGAATACACCCGGCTGAACCGGCGCGAGATCGAGGAGATTGCCACGCTGAAGCTGTCGCAGGTCGGGCTGGCGGGCTACGAGGACTACTATCCCGCGGAGATCCGCGGCGGCATGAAGAAGCGCGCGGGCCTGGCCCGGGCGCTGGCGCTGGATCCGCGCATCGTGTTTCTCGACGAACCGTCGGCGGGGCTGGACCCGATCACCTCGCGCAAGCTCGACGAGCTGGTGCTGGAAATCCGCGAGCTTTTCGGCACGACGATGGTCGTGGTATCGCACGAACTGGCGTCGATCTTCAGCATCGCCGACCGGGTGATCATGCTCGACAAGGCCGGGCGCGGCATCATCGCCGAGGGCGCGCCGCAGGAGCTGGCGCGGTCCGGCCGTGATCCGCGCGTGACCGAGTTTCTTTATCGCGGCGACCGGTTGGAGGGATCGCGATGAAACCCCCGCTCCCGCGCCGCGCGACACGATTAATCCTGTCCATTTCCAGAAATCCCCTTAAACCGGCATCCACGTGAAAACCAAGGTCAGTCCCGCCATCGTCGGCGCGTTCGTCATCGGCGCGTTTGCCCTCGGATTGATCGGATTGCTGTCGTTCGGCAGCATCAGTCTCTTTTCGAAGCCGCAGCGCTTCATCGTGTATTTCAACGAGTCGATCCACGGCCTCGACCTCGGTTCGCCGGTCAAGCTGCGGGGCGTGCGGGTGGGCCGGGTGGTGGACCTCACGGTGGAATTTGACCAGGCGGCGCAACGGTCGGTCGTGCGGGTGTTGTGCGAATTCAACCGCGACATCATCACCGACGGCAAGGGCGGCATGGTCGACGTGACGAGCCGCGAGGTGTTGCAGGACATGATCGACCACGGTCTGCGGGCCCAGCTTGGCGTCATCGGTCTCGCCACCGGGCTGCTCTACGTGGAGCTGGATTTTCTCGATCCGGCGGAGTACCCCGACGCACACCTGAAGACCGACCTCAAGTATGCGCAGGTGCCGGCGGTGCCCTCGGCCATCTCGGAATTCCAGGCCAGCCTGACGGAAATCCTGGCCCGGATGCAGCAGGTCGACATCGCCGGTCTGGCGCGCGAGTTTTCCGGTTTGCTCGCCGACGTGCGCCGGCAGGTCAACGCGATGGAGGCGGGTGAGTTGGTGGCGCAGTGGACGCAGACGGCGGAGTCGCTCAACGCGCTCACGACCTCGCCCGAGATCAGGGCCATGCTCAAGAATCTCAACGGTGCCGCCATCGAGCTGCGGGCGGTGCTGGCCAAGCTGGACGGGCAGATCGCCCCGGCCGGTGAGAACCTGGTGAAAACCCTGGATGAAACCCGCCGCACGCTGGAGGCGTTCAACGCCACCGCGCAGACCCTGCGCCGGTTCATCAACGCCCAGAGCAGCCTGGGCAACGACGCCGACCAGGCGTTGGCCAAGCTCGCCGCCGCGGCCGATGCGGTGCAGCGGCTGGCCGATTTTATCGAACGCAACCCGCAGGCCCTGCTGACCGGCCGCCAACGCCCCGAATGACCATGCAAGCCCGCCGTCACTTTTTCCACTCATTCTGTTTTCTGTTCGGGCTGTTGCTGCTCGCGGGCTGTTCGATGATTCCGGCGCCGCAGCCGGATTTCACCCGCTACTTTGTGCTCACCGAGCGCGGTCTGGGCGAAGGGGTGGTGAAGGAACGCGCCGACGGACTGCGCGTTGGCCTCAAGTCCGTGGCGCTGCCCGCCTACCTCGACAAAGGCTCAATCGTCGTGCGCCGGGGTGAAAATGAGGTCGATTACCACGACCACGCGCGCTGGGCCGAGCCGCTGGCGGCGGGCATCTCCCGGGTGCTGGCCGCGCAGTTGCTGACCAGCCCCGCGGTCGAGCGCGTGCTGGTGCATCCGTTTCCGTTCGACCGGGAGCGGGATTGTGACATTGCGGTCAGCATCGTGCGGTGCGAGGGCGTGACCGGAGAAGGCCGGCCGCGCGCGCGCGGCGGCGCCCCGGTGGAAATCAACGCCGCGGACGACGCGGCCAAGGTGCGGGCACGCCGGGTGTGCGTTGGGCCCGATCAACCGGGGGCCGGCACCGACCACGCCGCGCTGGTGCGGTCGCTCAGCGAGGCCGTGGCGGCGTTGGGCAGCGAGATCATCGGTGCGCTGCCGGCCAACGGCCGTTGAACCGCCTCCATGCATATTATCTTGGGCGCCGGGGGCATCGTTGCCCGGGAGCTGACGAAGCAGCTGCTGGCCCTTGGCCAACGCGTGCGCCTGGTGAGCCGGAGCGTGCAACCGCAAGCGGGCGTTGAAACGCGGACGGCTGATTTGACCGATGCCGCGCAGACGCGGGCCGCGGTGGCGGGAGCGACCACCGTGTATCTGGTGGCCGGTTTGCCCTACAGGACGGAGGTGTGGGAAAACGATTGGCCGCGGGTGATGCGGCACACGATCGACGCCTGCCGGGTCGCCGGGGCGCGGCTGGTGTTTTTCGACAACATCTATGCCTACGGCCGCGTGGCGGGGCCGATGACGGAGGCCACGCCGTTCAATCCCTGCTCGAAGAAGGGCGAGGTGCGGGCCCGCGTCGCCACGCAGTTGCTGGATGCCATCAAGGCGGGAGAATTGCAGGCCATGATCGCGCGGGCGCCGGATTTCTACGGTCCGGGCTGTCGCAACAGCGTTTATATGCTGCTGGTCGTGGACAAGCTGGCGGCCGGCGGCACGGCGCGCTGGCCGGGGCGGGACGACGTGCCGCATTCGTTGATCTTCACACCCGATGCCGGCCGGGCCGTGGCGTTGCTGGGCACGAGCGGTACGGCGTGGAACCAAACGTGGCACCTGCCCGTGGCGGCCCCGGCCTTGACCGGCCGGGAATTTGTGGCGCTGGCGGCGGAGGTTTTCGGGGGCCCGGCAAAACACGGCGTGCTCGGTCGCGGGATGTTCCGCCTGGCCGGTTGGTTCAACCGCGACGCCCGTGAGAGTCTGGAACTTTTTTACCAGTGCGAGGAGCCCTACGTGTTTGATGCGGCGAAGTTCAACCGCGCCTTCGCTTTTACGCCCACCGGTTACGGCGAGGGCCTGAAACAAATCGCGGCGCGGCGGCGCGCCAACGCGTACTGATTCAGCGCAGCACGAAAAGCCCGGCGACGCCGGCAACGGCCAGCATGGCGCCGAGGTAGTAGAGCGGCCGCGGTCGCGAGCCTTCGAGCCACGCGGCGAAGGGGATCGTCAGCAACGGCGCGGCGGCGACGATCGGCTGCACGATGCCTGCGGGCGTGGTGCGCAGCGCCCATTGAAAGCAGGCCACGCCGAGCACGGGGCCGGAGAGCGCGTTGGCGGTCACCCACGGCCAGGCGCGGCCCCGGGCCTGCGGTTGCGGCGGGCGTTTCCAATGCACCGCGAGCAACACGATGGCGGCCACGAGCAGGCCGCCGAGCGCGCGTTGGTAGGCGGCGGTGCCGGGATCAACGAGTTCCTGCCACGCGGCGGCGGTGGCGAAGGCCTTGCGGCTGATCACCGCACCCATGCCCTGGCCGGCGGCGGAAAGCAAAGCCCAGCAAAGACCAGAAACCCACGTCGCCGGGGAAATGCGCGGCAGGCTGCGGGGCAGCAAGCCGAGGGTGATGCCGATGAGCGTGAGCGCGGCGCAGGTGAGTTGTCCCGGCGTGAGCACCGTGCCGAGCCAGCGCCATTCCAGCGCGGCGGCGACGACCGCGGAGCCGCATTGCACGATCAGGGTGGAGAGATTCGACCCGAGCCGCGGCAGCGACAGAAACATCGCCACGCCGCCGATCCCGAAACCCACGATCCCGCCGAGAAAAAACCAGCCGAACGCAATCCCGCCGGTGCCCAGTCCCGCCCAGTGCGCCCACGTCCCAAGCAACAGGGTGGCGAGAAACAACCGCCAGAAATTCGCCCGCAGGCTGCCCAGCAGCAGCGCGGCGCGCCGGGCAAAAACCGGGGTGACCGCAAAGAAAAGCAGGGTGCCAAGCGAGCCAATCATAGGCAGGGATTAACCACGAAATACACGAATTACACGAAAGGAATGCCTGAAATGGAGGGAGTCACGATTGCTGGGATTTGATCCAGTGCCATCGCACCAGACCTGGACCTCAATGGGTCTTCAACCCTTTCGTGTATTTGGTGTGTTTCGTGGTTCCTCGGTTTTGGTGAGCTAGCGTTCAGAGTTTCAGTTCGGCGCCCAAGGTGAAGCCGCGGCCGGGGCCGGGCAGGAAGATGGCGGTGGCCGCGGGATTGCGCGCCACATCCAGCACGCCGGCGGTGCTGGCGAGGTGATCGCGGTCGAAGAGGTTGCGCACGGTCAGATGGATCAGCCAGCGCGGCGACGGCCGCCAGCCGGCCCGCAGCTGCGTGAGCGTGTGGCCGTCGTAAAACATCCGGTTGGCGTGATCGACCGGGATGCGCCCGGCCACCCAGTTGGTCTCGATGCCGGCGAAGAATCCGCGCGGACTTTCGTAACTCAAATCCGCGCTGCCGGTGTGGGGCGGAGCGCCGGCGAGACGGTTGCCGCCGTGCACAGGATCGTCGTCGAAACGGAAATGCCCGAGGGTCGAGGTCAGCGTGAGCGTGAGCTTGTGCGCGTCGTCCCGCAGGTGCCAGCGCAGCGAGGACTCCAGGCCTTCATGCCGGGAGCGAGCGGCGTTCACGGCGCCGCGCGGCAGGCCGTTGGCGTCGGCCAGGCGGAGGATCTCGCGCCGCCACGCGGCGCGGTAGGCGGTGATGCTCCAGTCGATCTGACCGGTGCGGCCGCGGAGGCCGGTTTCAAACGTCACGGCGGATTGCGGCCGCAACGGCCGGGTGGCCAGCGCGAGGTTGGGGTGCGCGCCCTGCACGGTCACGAGATCGTCAAAGGTCGGCGGTTCGATGCTGCGCGAAACCGCGGCGTGCAGGGTGAACGATTCGCGGGGCGCCCACAGCACACCGCCGCGCGGCGAAAAATCGTCGAAGTCGAGTTTGGCGCGCAGACCGGGGCTCGGCGCGCGGCCGGTGACTTCGCGCCGGCCCTGCAGGGCGGCGAAACCCGCGCCCAGGGCGAAATGCGGCCGCAGCCAGACGACATCCTCGACGCTGAGCGCGACGGTGTCGGCGTGCGCGTGAAACGAGCCGAAGCGCGCGCCGCGTTGGGCGTTCATGTTGAGATAACGGTCCACGGTGTCGCGACCGGTGGTGCCGGTGAGGCGGGCGAGCCATTGGTGCGAGGTGCCGCCCAGGTTGACGCGGCGGCTGAATGTGGCGTGACCGCTGACGGCGTGCGCGTTGAGGTCGGTGACGCCGTTGGGCTGCAATTGGAAAAATTCATCCTGATAGCCCAGCGCCGCCAGGCCGAAGGCGCTTTCGCCGTGCGCGGTGCGCGATTTGAACTGAGTGGCGAAGTGCACCACGGACGAATCGCGGCGCGGCCGGTCGCGTTGCACGGCGGCGTTGACCGAACGCGGCGCGGTCTCGGCCAGCGCGAGGGTCAACGGCCCCGGCACCTCGTAATCCGCGCGGGCGGCGTAGGCGGAAACATCGAGCCGGGCGTCGTCACCCACCGACCGGTGCAGGGCGAATTGCAGGGCCGCGCGTTCCTGCGTGCTGTGTTCGCGCCAGCCGTCGGATTGTTGCAGGGCGGCTGCGGCCTGCCCGAGCAGCGGACCGGCCGTGCGGGCGGACAACTGCGTGCGCCACGCCCCGAAATCCCCAGCTTGCGCACCCAACGTAACGGCGGGCGGGGCCGCGGGATCGAACGAGCCGGCGTTCAGCACACCGCCGAGCACCGCGGGGGTCAGCGCCATGTGCAGCGTGCCGCGGTAGATCTCGACGCGCGGGAAGAGCAGCGGATCGAACAGGCCGCTGTGAAAGGAACCGTCGGCCCGCGCGAGCGGCAGGCCGTCGAGCAGCAGCGCCACCCCGCGGCTGGTGGGCGCACTGTCGAGCCCGGAGCCGCGGATGGACAGGCGCGGCGGTTCAAACCCGCCGAAACTTTCCTGCAGCATCACACCCGGCGTGCGGCGCAGGGCCTCGGCCAAGGTGGTGATGCTGCGTCCCGACCAGTCGCCGGCGGTGACGGCCGAGACCGGGCCCAGTATGGAGGCGAAGTAATCGCCGTGGACCGCCGCCGTGGCCGGGCGCGTTTCCTCGATGATCCAAGGCGGCAGCACGATCGCGGCTTCATCGGCGGCGCGGATGAGGACCGGGATGGCGCAGAGCAGGCCGAGCAACCAACCCAATCTGAGCGGGCGCGCACAAGGCCCGCCCCTACGGAAGATCGGCCGGGGTGCGGTTTGGGCACATCCGTGGCGGGGCGACAACCAACCGCCCGCCTGGCAAGGTGGTCGAAAACACGGCATGGGCGGCGAGAAGACTCACCGCTTGTATAGCGGCTTGGCCGTATAGCGAGTATGAAGCAGCTGGTGGGCGCGGTGACCGAGCGGCTCGCCGAGGTATTCCTGGTAGAGTTGGACGACCTCGGGATTCTCGTGCGAATAGCGGACCTGCCGGTCGCGATCGTCCTGGTAAAGCCCGGCGATGCGCTGCTTGCGGCGCTCGTTGTTCACGCCGTAGGGCTGTCCGCCACCGCCGATGCAACCGCCGGGGCACGCCATGACCTCGATGAAGTGGTAGGGCGGTTCCTCGCCGCGTTTGCGGGCCTGCCGCACGCGGTTGAGGACTGTCTCAACGTTGGCGAGGCCATGGGCGACCGCGATGCGGACCTCGGTCCCGCCAACGTTGAGTTTGCCTACTTTCACACCTTCGAGGCCACGCACGGCCTCGATTTCAACCTTATCCAACTTTACGCCGGTGGCGTAAAAATATGCCGTGCGCACGGCGGCTTCCATGACGCCGCCGGTGGCGCCGAAGATGGTGCCCGCGCCCGAGTAGTCGCCGAGGATGGAGTCGGGTTCGGCGTCGGGCAGTTGCAGAAAATCGATGCCGGACTGCTTGAGCATGCGCGCGAGTTCGCGGGTGGTGATCGACACATCGACGTCCTGATGGCCCGAGGCGAACATGTCGTCGTTGCGCCCGAGCTCGTCCTTCTTGGCCGTGCAGGGCATGATCGAGACCATGTAGAGCTTGGCGGGATCGAGGCCCAGCTTCTGCGCGTAGTAGGTCTTGGCCAAGACGCCCATCATCTGCTGCGGCGACTTGGCGGTGGAGAAGTTGTCGATGAAGTCGTAGTGGCGCTTCTCCATGAACTCGGTCCACGACGGGCAGCAGGAGGTGATGAGCGGCAGCGGGCCGCGCTTGTGGACGAAGCGCTGGATGAACTCGCTGGCCTCCTCGACGATGGTGACGTCGGCGGAGAAGTTGGTGTCGAACACGGCCTTGAAGCCGAGCCGGCGCAACGCCGCGTAGAGCTTCTTGGTGAGGTTGGTGCCGGGCGGCAGGCCGAAGGCCTCGCCGATGGTGACACGCACGGAAGGTGCGATCTGGACGACGCAGACCTTCTCCTTGTCGTGCAGCGCCTCCCAGACGGCCGGGGTCTCGTCGAATTCGACGATGGCGCCGGTCGGGCAGTGCGCGGAGCACTGGCCGCACTTGACGCAGGGCGACTCGGCGAGGGTGATGTCGCCGGCCGGGGCCATGCGGGTGTTGATGCCGCGGTCGAGCAGGGAGAGCGCCCAGACGTTCTGCATGTCCTGGCAGACCTGCACGCAGCGGCCGCATTTGATGCACTTGGTGAAGTCGATGATGATCGAGCCGGTGGAACGGTCCTGGGGCACGTCCTTCACGTAGCGCTTGATTGACTCCATCGGGATGTTGAAGTCGGCCGCGAGGGTCTGCAGTTCGCACTCGCCGTTGCGCCCGCAGGTGAGGCAGGCCTGCGGGTGGTTGGAGAGGATCAGCTCCAGGGTGGAGCGGCGGACCTCGACGATCCGGCGGTCATGGGTGGTGATCTCCATGCCCTCCTCGATCGGCGTGCAGCAGGCGCGCAGGAATTTGTTGCTCTCCTTGTTCCGCACAATGCACAGGCCGCAGGATGCGGTGGGCAGCAGGTCCTTGTGCTTGCACAGCGTGGGGATCATCACCTGCGCGGCGCGGGCGGCATCAAGGATGCTTGTGCCTGCCGGGACCTTGACTTCGATCTGGTTGATGCGGGCGGTGATCATGACGGGGTTCCTCCGGCGACGGGAGCACGGATCTCGGCGGCCTGTTTGGCGGCGTTGGCGACTTTGCGGGCGTAGCTGGGACCGCCCTCGATGAAGGCCTGATATTCCTCGCCGAAATAGCGCAGGGTGGAGAGCACGGGGTTGGGCGCGGTCTGGCCGAGGCCGCAGAGCGAGGCCCGCTGCATGGCGTGGCAGATGCGCTGGATGATTTCCAATTCTTCGGGCTTGCCGCGGCCGCGGGAGATGCGGTCGAGGATCTGCAGGAGTTGGTAGCCGCCGATCCGGCAGGGGGCGCATTTGCCGCAGGACTCGTCGACGCAGAACTTCAGGTAGAACTTGGCCACCTCGACCATGGAGTCGTTCTTGTCCATGACCAGCATGCCGCCCGACCCCATGATGGAGCCGAGCTGTTGGAGCGTTTCGTAACTGACCGGGGTGTCGAGGAGGGGGGCCGGGATGACGCCGCCCGAGGGGCCGCCGGTCTGCACGGCCTTGATTTCCTTGCCGTCGAGCACGCCGCCGCAGACCTCGTAAACGATCTGGCGCAGCGTGGTGCCCATCGGCACCTCAACGAGCTGGGCGTTGCGGACCTTGCCGGTGACGGCAAAGACCTTGGTGCCCTTCGAGGTCTCGGTGCCGTGACTCGCAAACCACGCGCCGCCTTGGAGCAGAATGGCGGGCACGATGGCGAGAGTCTCGACGTTGTTGATGGCGGTGGGTTTGCCCCAGAGGCCGCGCACGGAGGGATAGGGCGGGCGGGGACTCGGACTGCCGCGCTTGCCCTCGATGGAGGCGATGAGCGCGGTTTCCTCGCCGCAGACGAAGGCGCCGGCCCCGAGGCGGATCTTGGCGTCGAAATCAAACCCGCTGCCGAGGATGTCGCGGCCGAGCAACCCGAGCTCGCGGGCCTGGTCGATGGCCCGCTGGACGCGCTCCACCGCGCGCGGATATTCGGCGCGGATGTAGAAGTAGCCCTTGCTGGCGCCCATGGCGTAGGCCGCGATCATCATGCCCTCCAGCACGGCGTGGGGATCGCTCTCGAGGATGCTGCGGTCCATGAACGCGCCTGGGTCGCCCTCGTCGCCATTACAAATCACGTAGCGCTGATCGGCGGGCTGGGCCCGGGTCAGTTGCCATTTCATCCAGGCCGGGAAACCGGCGCCGCCGCGGCCGCGCAGGGCGCTGACCTTCATCTCGGCGATGACTTGATCCGGGGTGAGTTCGCCGAGGACCTTGGCCAGGGCCTGGTAGCCCCCGGCCCGGCGGAGGTAGTCGTCGATGCTGTCGGGATCGACGATGCCGCAGTGCCGCAGCACGATGCGCAGCTGCCGGTCGGGTTTTTGCCAAAGCAGATCGTCGAGCACCCGGCCGCCCTCGACGGAATCGGCCACAATGCGCGCGACGTCCGGCGCGAGGACGTTGGTGTACGTTACGGCGCAGGGCAGCAGCTGGACCACGGCGCCCTCGTCGTAGATGCCCATGTCAAAGGCGCGCACGACCTGCACCTTGTCGCCGAGGCCGCGGCGTTTCAGCTCCTCGGCGAAGGAGAATTGGAAAAACTCGGTCTTGTTGGCGTCGGCGCCGCCGGTGTCCCTGACCAGGATGTGCGTCACCGGCGAGTCGATCTTTGCGCCGCGCTGACGGGTGGCGATGATGTGGTCGTCGATCAGGCGGTGGGCGCCGAAGTGCTCCGCGATGAGCTTGGGCGCCAGATCCGGGGTCATGTGGCCGTAGTGCACCGCGGGCATGCCGGCGGCCTGCACCTCGATGACGGGATCGGCGAACGCGTAGCCGGTGGAGCCGGTGCGCTGGAGCACGAAGGGCAGGTGTTGCTCGAGGCGCGCGTGTTCCAGCGCGGTGTAGAGCGTGTCGGCGCCGGCCGCGATGCCGCCGGTGTCGAGCTGCACCCGGATCCAGTCGGCGGGTTCGTTGGCGGGCTGGCGGGCGAGCGCGGCCAAATCTTCGCGGGTGAGCGTTTTCATGCGGCGGTCTCCTTCCTGGCTTTGAGCGCCTCGATATGTCCGGCGATGTCGGAGGTTTTCACGTGGCCGCAGGTCTTGCCGTCAATCACGACGGCCGGGGCCATGCCGCAGCAGCCGATGCAGCGCACGGTTTCAAAGTGGATCTGGCGGTCGGGCGTGGTCTGGCCCTCGGTGATGCCGAGTTGGGTGCGCAGCTCGTTGATGAGGTCGCCCGAACCCTTGAGGTAGCAGGCGGTGCCGTTGCAGACGGTGACATTGTGCGCGCCGGGCGGCTGCAGCTTGAAGTAGTGGTAGAAGGTGATGACTTCGTAGATGCGCGCGAGCTTCACACCCAGTTCGCGCGAGAGCTCCATCGCCACCTCGCGCGGCACGTAGCCGTGCTGGTTCTGGATGGCGTGGAGAATCATGATGAGGTTGCCCTCCTCGTTGCGCCAGCGCTCGACGTGCTGCTGGACATCGCGCCGGATGGTGGTGTCGAGCTTGCCCTGGATGCGGCGCAGGCGCTCCAGTTTGACCTCCAACAGACGGGCCACCTCCTCGGAAATCTCGCGGGGGATATAGCCGTGCTCCTGCTCGGCCTTTTCCAGCATCTCGATCAAGGCCGATTCGTCCTCGTGGGGATGGACGGCCGCGCTCGGATCGCCGGAAGGGGTGATGGCATTGGCTTTCATGGTTTGGCTCCTCCATGGTTGGGCCGCGGACGCGTTGTGTCTATCAAGACAAGCTTAAATACGGATGAATTAAGATAAGATTATATAATTCATAACCCGGACTGTCCCGTGATGGTTTATATCGTTGTTAACCATTAATTAAAGCTGAAGTAGCTCCCGCTGAATCGAGAAATTCAGCGCATCGCTCAAGACCCAAAAAAAGGCCGCGGCGAAAAGCCGCGGCCTGAAGGAGAAAGGCGGGTAACGGGCGCCCGCCGGGGGGATCAGTTTTTGCCGTCGGGGATGCGCATCGAGTAGAAACTGCGATACACAAACACGAGGGCGATGAGGAAGAACACCGAGCCGATGGCGAGCTTGGCGTTGGTGTTGGTCATCGTGACCGCGATCTCGACGGCGAGCAGGCCGAAGAGGGTGGTGAACTTGATGACAGGGTTCATCGCCACGGAAGAGGTGTCCTTGAAGGGATCGCCCACGGTGTCGCCCACGACGGTGGCGGCGTGCAGTTCGGTACCCTTTTCGCGGAGTTCAACCTCGACGATCTTCTTGGCGTTGTCCCAGGCGCCGCCGGCGTTGGCCATGAAGATGGCCTGGAACAGGCCGAAGAACGCGATGGCGATGAGGTAGCCGATGAAGAAGTAGGGATTGAAGAACGGCAGGGCCAGGGCGAAGCAGAACACCACGATGAAGATGTTCCACATGCCCTTTTGCGCGTAAACCGTGCAGATGCGCACGACTTCCTTCGAGTCCTTCTCGGAGGCCGTGGTGGCGTCGAGCTTCATATGGTCCTTGATGTAAACCACAGCGCGGTAGGCGCCGGTGACGACGGCCTGGCAGGAGGCGCCGGTGAACCAGTAGATGACCGAGCCGCCCATGATCAGGCCGAGGATGACCTCGGGCTGCACGATGGAGAGCTTGGTGACGACGTTGCCGAAGAGATTTTCGAGCAGGATGATGATGCCGAACACCATCGTGGTGGCACCGACGACCGCGGTGCCGATGAGCACGGGCTTGGCGGTGGCCTTGAAGGTGTTGCCGGCGCCGTCGCCCTTCTCGAGCTGGTATTTGGCGTTTTCGAAGTCGGGCTTGAACCTGTAGTCGCGCTCGATCTCGGCGGCGATGCCCGGCTTGCCCTCGATCTGCGAGAGCTCGTAGACGGACTGGGCGTTGTCGGTCACCGGACCGTAGCTGTCGACCGCGATGGTGACGGGACCCATGCCGAGGAAGCCGAAGGCCACCAGGCCGAAGGCGAAGATGGGCGCGGCGAACAGGAATTTCTCCGGCATGATGGAGAGCAGCGCGGCGTTCTGCGAGAAGTGGTAGGAGGTCCACATCAGCAGCATGATGACCAGACCCATCCAGAAGGCGGAGAAGTTGCCCGCCACGAAACCGGAGAGGATGTTGAGCGAGGCGCCGCCGTGCCGGGAGCAGCTGGTGACTTCCTTGACGTGCCGGCTGTTGGTGCTGACGAAGATCTTCGTGAACTCCGGGATCAGCGCGCCGGCGATCGTGCCGCAGCTGATGATGACCGAGAGCACCCACCACAGGGCGGGATGCACGCCGGCCTGGTGCGCCAGCAGGAACCACGAGGCGATGAAGGTGATGCCGATCGAGACGGCGGAGGTGATCCACACGAGGTGGGTCAACGGCGCCTCGAAATCAAAGTCCTTCAGGCGGCCATATTTGGCCTTCGAGATGCCCTGGTTGATCCAGTAGGAGGCGAGCGAGGTGACGATCATCAGCGCGCGCATCGCGAAGATCCAGATGATGAGGATGGCGCAGAGCGCGGGGCTGGCGGCGAGCGCCAGCGCGAGGAAGGCGACCAGCGCGACACCCGTCACGCCGTAGGTCTCGAAACCGTCCGCCGTTGGGCCGACGGAGTCGCCGGCGTTGTCGCCCGTGCAGTCGGCGATGACGCCGGGGTTCTTGGGATCATCCTCGGGCAGCTTGAAGACGATCTTCATGAGGTCCGAGCCGATGTCGGCGATCTTGGTGAAGATGCCGCCGCAGATGCGGAGCACCGAGGCGCCGAGCGATTCGCCGATGGCGAAGCCGATGAAGCAGGGGCCCACGAGGTCGAGCGGCAGGAACACCAGAATGCAGATCATGAAGAACAGCTCCACGCAGACGAGGAGCAGGCCGACGCTCATGCCGGAGCGCAGCGGGATCATGAGGGTGGCGAGCGGGTTGCCCTGCAGGGCGGAGAACGCCGCGCGGCTGTTGGCGACGGTGTTGATGCGGATGCCGAACCACGCCACGCCGTAGCTGCCGAGGATGCCGAGGATCGAGGAAAGCAGAATCACGATCACGTGGCCGGCGCCCATGTGCGAGAGGAAGCCGAAATAGTAAATCATGCAGGCGCCGATCAGCACCCAGAGGATGGCGAGAAACTTGCCCTGCGTGAACAGGTAGGTCTTGCAGGTTTCCCAGATGGTGTGCGAAACCGCGCCCATCGAGGGGTGGACGGGCAGCGCCTTGGTCTGCCGGTATTGCACGAGGCCGAAGATCGCGCCGATGGCGCAGATCACGATGCCAATGTACATCAGCGTGACGCCGCCGATGCCACCGAGACCGTCAAACGTGACCTGGGTGAGGTCGGGGATCTTGATGTCAGCCTCGCCCGCAAGGAGCGAAGGCGTTGCGAACGCGGCCAAGGTCGCAACCACGGCCGGGATGCACGATTTTTTAGGGATCATAAGGGGTTTTGGGGGTTGGGTAGGCCCGCTGTAATGGCCGCGCCGGGCGGTGGTCGCGAGCCAATTTTGCCTCGCGCCATTTAGAAAAGTGCGACTTATCCCTACGTTCGCTCCGCTAATTCCCAATTATGGCCAACCCCAACATGCATCACCTGCGTTTCCGCCAAGTTCACCTCGATTTTCACACCAGCGGCCTGATCCCCGGGATCGGCGCCAGGTTCGACAAGCGACGTTTCCAGGAGGCGCTCAAGGTCGGGCATGTCGACTCGATCACGCTCTTTTCCAAGTGCCATCACGGCTACAGCTACCACCCGACTAAGGTCGGAACCGTGCACCCGCATCTCAAGACCGACCTGCTCGCGCGGCAGATCGAGGCGTGTCGCGAGATCAACGTGCGTTGCCCCATCTACCTCAGCGCCGGCCTCGATGAACTCATGGCCTTCGCGCGGCCGGAGTGGGTGGTGAAGAAGCAGGACGGCACGCTGTGGAAGCCGCTCGAGGTCGAGTGGTTCGTGCGCATCATGCGCTTCAATTCCGCCTACCTCGATTACCTGTGCGAGCAGATTCGCGAGGTTGTGCGGCGCTGGCCCGACAACGACGGCATCTTCCTCGACATCATCGGCGCGCACCGCGACTACAGCGACGACGCGCTCAAGGAGATGAAAAAACTCGGCTACAACCCGGAGAACGATGCCGAGGTCGACCGCTACGCCGAGGCCGTGCTCTACCGCTATTTCCGCGCCTCGACCGCCGCCGCGCAGTCCGTGCGCAAGGACACCCCGGTGTTTCACAACTCCGGCCAGATCTCCGTCGGCGCGCGCAAGGCGCTCGCGTTTGACACGCACTTCGAACTCGAGTCGCTGCCGACCGGCGGCTGGGGCTACGACCATTTTCCGATGTCGGCGCGCTACGTCATCACGCAGCGCAAGGATTTCCTCGGCATGACCGGCAAGTTCCACAACACGTGGGGCGAGTTCGGCGGCTTCAAGCGCGCGGCCGCGCTGCGCTACGAATGCGGCGCCATGCTGGCCTACGGCGCCAAGTGCAGCGTGGGCGACCAGCTGCATCCCGACGGCGAGATGAACCTCGACACCTACCGGCTCATCGGCGCGGCCTACGCCGAGGTCGAGCGCAAGGAGCCGTGGTGCGACCACGTCACGCCCGTCGCGCGCATCGCGCTCGTCAGCAGCGAGCAGAACCAGGAGCGCTGGCGCGGCGGCCACGCGCACAACACCGTGGCCGACGAGGGCGCGGGCCGCATGCTGATGGAGCTGCACCAGCCGTTCGTGGTGCTCGACGAGCACACGGCGTGGACCGGTTACGACATTGTGGTGCTGCCCGATGCCTACGTGATGACGCCGGCCAATCTCGCCAAGGCGCGCAAATTCATCGCCGCGGGCGGCCGCATCATCGCCGCGGGCCGGGCCCTGCTGACCGAGGATGGCACGCAGTTCGCCCTCGATCCCGGGGCGAAGCTCCTCGGCCGTTCCGACAACGATCCCGATTATCTCGTCGCCACGGCGCTCACACCCGACGTGCCGGTGCGCTCGTCGATCGTCATTCCCGGCGGCGCCTACGCCGTCAAGCCGACCACCGCGAAGGTATTGGTCGAGCGCCGCACGTCCTACTTCAACCGCACCTGGGAGCATTACTGCTCGCACCAGCACGCGCCCGACGCCCCGGGCCGCGCGACGCCCGCCGCGATCATCGGCCGGCAGATCGCCTGGTTTGCGCACGACCTCTTCACGGCCTACCGCACCTACGGGCAGCCGCTTTACCGCGATTTCTTCGCCGCCGCGTTGCACCGGTTGTGCGACGGCAAGCTGCCGGTCGAGGCCAACCTGCCCAGCACCGCGCGGGTCAACGTGCTCGAACAGCGCGCCGAACGCCGCTACGTCGCGCACCTGCTTTTCGCGGTGACCAGCACGCGCGGCAAATTCCGCGATCTGCCGGTTGAGATCATCGAGGACCTCGTGCCGTTGCGCGACACCACGGTGACGTTGCGTTTGCCGCGCAAGGTGAAATCGGTGCGCCTCGTGCCCGACGGCGGCGATCTGCCGTTCGAGGTGAAGGACGGCGCGGTGACGTTCACCGTGCCGGAGTTCACCGCCCACCAGATGGTGGAGCTCGGTTACTGACCAGCAATTCGCGGCGCGCCCAGCGGTCGCGCCCTACCATTTCACCCCCATGAAAATCACCCGCATCGAAACCAAGGTCTGCCACGCGCGGATGCGCAATTGGATCTTCGTGAAGGTTATCACCGACCAGCCCGGGCTGGTCGGTTGGGGCGAGGCCACGCTGGAGTGGCACACGCGCTCGGTGGTCGGCGCGATCGAGGACCTCTGCCCGCTGCTCATCGGCGAGGATCCGCGCCGCATTGAGCACCTGTGGCAGATGATGTATCGCCAGCATTTCTGGCACGGCAACGGCGCGGTGCGCGGCACGGCCATCGCGGGCATCGACCTCGCGTTGTGGGACATCCTCGGCAAGATCCTCAACGTGCCCTGTCACCAGCTCTGGGGTGGGCGCGTGCGCGACTACATCCGGTTGTATTGTCACCTCGGCGGCGGCCGCATGGAGGATTTTTACGGCACGCCCGTCGCGGAGGCGAAGCGCTTCGGCGAGCTCGCACAACAGGCCGTGGCCGACGGTTACACGGCGTTCAAGTCCATGCCCGTGCCCGAGACGATGCCGATCGAAGGCCTGCGGCCGGTCAAGGCCGCCGTCGCCTGTGTCGCCGCCATGCGCGAGGCCGTCGGCGACAACATCGATATCATGGTCGATTGCCACGCGCGGCCCTCGCCGCAGATGGGCCTGCAGTTCGCCAAGGCGCTCGAGCCGTTCAATCTGTATTTCTTCGAGGAACCCTGCTGGCCCGAGCACATGGACGGCATCGCGGCGGTGCAGCGCGCGGTCAAGACGCCCATTGCCACCGGCGAGCGGCTCACCTCGTCGTTCGCGTTCAAGGAGCTGCTCGAAAAGCGCGCCGCGGCCATCGTGCAGCCCGACATCACGCATTGCGGCGGGTTGAGCGAGACGCGCCGCGTCGCCGCGATGGCGCAGGCCTACGGTGTTGCCGTGGCCCCGCACAATCCGCAGGGGCCGGTCAGCACCGCGGCGTCGATCGAGTTCGGTTTCGCCACGCCCAACTACCTCATCTGCGAATCCGTGCACCAGGACGTGCCGTGGCGCGACGACATCGTCAGCTGGGGCTTCCGGGTGGAGCAGAAGGGCCGCCTCGTTTACCCGGGCGACCGCCCCGGCCTCGGCGTCGAGATCAACGAGGCCGAGATCGCCAAACATCCGTTTGAACAGGAACTGCCGCGGCGCAGCTTCGCGCCCGACGGCGCGGTGCTCGATTGGTGATGAACGCAACGGACAAATTCGACGAAGCCCCTTCGCCCGGTATCCAACTGCCGGATCTGGCCGGCGGTGTCGCGTTGGTCACGGGTGCGAGTGCCGGCATCGGACGCGCGACCGTGGAGGCGTTGCTCGCCAACGGCGCGACCGTGCACGGCGTGGCGCACGATGAGTCCACGATCACGCATGCGCAGTATCGGCACCACCGCTGCGACTTGCGCGATGCCAACGCCATCCGGCAACTCTCACAGGCCGTCGCGTCGCAGACCGACCGGCTCGATTATGTGGTGAATGTCGCCGGCGTGGACCCGAAGGTTGCGCTCGCCGAGGGCGGGGCGGAGCACTGGGACGAAATCGCCGACCTCAACCTACGCGGCTACTACCTCGTGCTGCACGAACTGCTGCCGCTGCTGCGGACCGGGCGGGGCCGGAGCATTGTGAATGTTTCCTCGATCAACTACCGGCTGGGCGTGCCCAAGCGCGCGATTTATTCCGCGACCAAGGCCGGCATCCTCGGGCTGACCACCGGGCTCGCGCGTGAACTCGGGGCGGAGGGTATCCGCCTCAACACGGTTTCGCCCGGCTGGGTGTTCACCGAGCGGCAGGTGCGCGACTATTTCTCCGGCGCCGACGCGGAGAAAAACCTCGCCTACCTCGCCTCGGTCCAATCGCTGCCGCTCAAGATCGACGCCGCCGACATCGCCAACCACATTTTGTTCTACCTCAGCGCCGTAAGCCGCGCCTCGACCGGGCACAACTGCGTGGTCGATGCCGGCTGGACCCTCGAATGAATCCATGAGCCAAGCCGATCCCGTCCCGCAAATCCTCGTCAACCGCCACTGCCAGCTCGCGGAAAACCCGTTGTGGGACGAGACCGCCGGCACGCTGTACTGGACCGACATCACGGGCGGGGCCGTCTGGTTGCATCACCTGGCCTCGGCTGATACGCAGAAAATTTACTCCGGTCCGACGGTCGGCGGTTTCACGCAGGAGGCCGACGGCGCGCTGCTGCTCTTTCGCGTCAACGACATCGTGCGGCTTGATCCCGCCGATGGCACGTTGCGCGAAGTGGCGAAATTCAACGAGCCGGGCAACACGCGGTTCAACGACGTCATCGCCGACCCGCGCGGGCGCGTCTTCGCCGGCACCATCGGCACGACGCCCACCAGCGGCGGCGTGTATCGGTTTGACCCCGACGGCTCGATGCGGCGCGTGATCACCGGCACGGGCTGTTCGAACGGCATGGCGTTCACCGCCGACCGCCGCCGGTTTTTCTGGACCTGCTCCACCCGCAAACAGATCTGGCTTTACGACTACGACGAAACCACCGGCGACATCGCCAACGGCCGCATCTGGTATCAGGCCGGCGATGACGAAGGCACGACCGACGGGCTGACGATCGACGCCGAGGACAACATCTGGAGCGCGCGTTGGGACGGCTGGCGCGTGCGGCAGCATGCGGCCGATGATGGGCGCGTGCTCCGCGAGGTGAAATTTCCGGTGGCCAAGGTCAGCTCGGTTACGTTTGGCGGGGTCGACCTCGGCACGATGTTTCTCTCCACCGCGGGCGGTGACGATCGGCAGTCGCTCGACGGGGCCATCTTCGCGCTCAACGTGCCGGGTGTGCGCGGTCGGCCGAAGTTCCGCTCGCGCCTGACCTGAACATGCGACCGACCGGCAATACGAAGGTGGTGCGGCTTGCCTCAAGTCGCTTTAGTCGCTTTCCGAACTCCCGCGCGTTGAGGCTTGCCCGCCGCAGGCTTGGCGGAGGCGGGGCAACGCGCCCCACTTTTTTAACGATGCTTACAGAAACAGAGAAGCCCAGAGGCATAAGGGTAGGGCTCGACCGCCCGCCTTCGCCAAGGCTACGGAGGGCAGGCCGGGCGCGCCGCGAGCGCGTTGCGGCAGGCCCAGAGGTCCCGCCCTACCAGTGCAACGTCACTTCTATGGGTTATTTCCAACAGGGAAGGAACGCCGATGAAATTCGCCGTCATCAATGACCTGCATGCGCAGTTTGCGCCCGATTCGCATCAGCCCGGTTATCCTGACGCCAACCGCCGCGCGGCGTGGATGCTGCGGCAATTTGCCGCGGGCGGCTCGCTGGCCGACGTGGATTTCGTGATCGGGGCCGGCGATCTGATCCACGGCGAGGACATCGCGTCGATCCGGTCCGAGCTCAACGCCTTCAAGCCGCACTTGGAGAAATTCGCCGTGCCGTTTTATCCGGTCTGCGGCAACCACGAGATTCGCCAGGCCGAGGGTGATCCCGCCTATGAGGCGCCGTATCGCGAGGCCTATGGCGACGATCGTTTCGATTACGTGATCCCGGCCGGCCCGGTTGAGGTCATCGTGCTCAACAACGCCGGCGCGTTTCACGTCACCGCCCCGCGCCGCGAGGCGCGCGCCAATGCGCTCAAGCGCATGCTGCAGGCCAATCCCGACAAGCGAAAGATCCTCGTCTGCCACATTCCGATGGTGCCGCTGCGCGAGCGCGACGTGTTGCGTCGCAGTTTCGGTTTTCTCAGCTACATTAACTTGGAGGTGGAACTGAACGATTTGCTCGACGAGGCCGGGGCCGCAGTGCCGCTCGTCATCTCCGGTCACCTGCACATCACCGGCATGGTCGAGCGGCGCGGAGTGAAACATCTGGTGACGTCCGGCACGGCTTCGTTTCCGCACGATTATGCGGTGGTGACCGTGTCGCCTACGGCCATCGACGTGGAGGTGCGCAGCCTGCCCGCCGAATTGCACGAACCGAAATCGAACATCCACGGTCCGCCGCGTTACGCCACGGGTTTCACCGACGCCGCGCATCCCACGCACGACCTCTACCTGCGCGGCAACGATCACGAGCGCCGGTTCTCGATCAAGTTGTGATGGCTGCCACCGCGCACGCTTACCTGCTGGACATGGACGGCGTGCTGTATCGCGGCCGCCGCGCCGTGCCCGGAGCGGCGGGTTTCATCCGCCGGTTGCACGTGCGCGGGATTCCCTATCGCTGCATCACGAATCACTCCTGTTTCACGCCCGAGGATCTCGCGGCCAAACTCGAAGGCCTGGGCATTCCGGTGCCGGCGGCCAATATCATGACGGCCGGACAGGTGACTGCGGCGTGGTTGCAGGGGCAGGGGGCCCGCGGCGTGTTTGCCCTTGGCGAGCCGGCTTTTCACCGCGCGCTGGCCGAGGTCGGCATAGATGGCGACAGCGCCAAGCCCAGCCATGTCGTGGTGAGCCTTGATCGGGGCATGGATTACGAACGCATGGCGCAGGCCGCGCGGTTCATTTTGGCCGGGGTGCCGTTCGTGGCGACGAATCCCGATCCGTCCTATCCCACGGAAAAAGGCGCGGCACCCGAATGCGGTTTTTTTCTGGCGGGCTTCGAGCGCATGACCCGGCGCAAGCCGCTCGTCATCGGCAAACCGGGCCCGCACCTCTTCCGTTTGGGTGCGGCCGCGCTAGGTTTGCCGCGCTCGCGCCTCACGATGGTCGGCGACCGGCTCGACACCGACATCCTCGGCGCCAAGCGGGCCGGCCTGCGCACCGTGCTGGTCCTCAGCGGCCACACCACCGCAGCCATGCTCAAAACCGCCCGCCTCCACCCTGACCACATCGTCACCAGCGTCGCCCATCTCGAAAGGGGTCAGTCCGCTATTTGTTAAATACTGGTGATTATTGCGGCTGATGAGCGCTCTTGCAGTGTGATTTTGCCACAGGATGCATCACGAATAACCAGTCGGTAACTCAAAAATTAACAATTAGCGGACTGACCCCTTCGTCTTGAGATCCAAAGCATGCCGAGCAGGCCGGCGACGAGGGCAGCGTGGGCGGGTTCGGGGACGGCACTGACGGTCAGGGTGGTGGAGTTCAGCCAGACATCACTGGCGGTCACTCGCACTTCATGGTCGGTGTCGAGATACGCGGCCAGCCAGCTTTCGGGCACCACGAGCGCGGTTTGATAGTCCGTTTGCCCGTCGGTGAACGCAATGGGCGCGAGGTAGGGGTTGTCGAAATCGCGCGTGTCGAGCAGGGCGTTGGTCGAGGCGTCGAAGCCGATGCGTTGGTTCAGGTCCAGCTCGTGCGAGAGTACGACGGTCTCGGTGCCGGCCAGCAGCACCTCGACCAGAAAGTTGTTAGCCGCCGGCAGTTCATCCACCGACGAGGTGTAGAGAAAGGTCAGGGCATCTTCCGTGGTCCCGGGCGCCTGCAGTGCGAGGCTCTGCGTGTAGGGCGTGTTGAGCGAGTCGCCGCGCAACGTCGCATCGTTGGGATTGAACAGCAGCAGCGGATGCATGTGCGGATCGAACCACGCGTCCGTGCCGGTCAGGCCGTCACCGGCGATCTGGTTTTCCAACGGGTTCGAGGTGCCGAACCGCAGCTCGAAGTGCAGGTGCGGGGCGTAGGCCGAGCCACCGGAGCTGCCGGTGTCGCCCATGTAGCCGATCACCGTGCCGGCGCTGATCGCATCGCCCTTGG
This sequence comes from Opitutaceae bacterium, assembly GCA_019455245.1. Classification (GTDB taxonomy): domain Bacteria; phylum Verrucomicrobiota; class Verrucomicrobiia; order Opitutales; family Opitutaceae; genus Cephaloticoccus. Next base: position 10,845 of record JACFMR010000020.1, on the reverse strand, counting down.
ACCATTGCTTCGTGTTGTTGATGTAGTCCACCGAGGTATCCGTGAGGTGCAGATAATAGGTGTAGAAGGTCGTCCACGACTGCCGGTTGGGGTTGGTACCGTAGTTCACCGATCCGGGCAGCGTGTGCTTGATGACCGCGTAGTTGCCGGCGCTGGCGGAGTAGTCGAGTTTCTCGAAAACGCCTTCGTAAACATTGAGGATCTCGTCGCCGATCACGCCGTCGATGTCGAAGCCGCGGTGCCAGTCGTAGGACCCGGCCTGCGATGGTTGGGCGCGCGGGCCGAAGGTTTCCTCGATGTCGTCGAAGGACTTGCCGGCCACGGGAAACACCGAACTGCCGCTGACAGTCTGGAAAGCCGCCACGATTTCGGCGTAGTTCGCCCGGGTCGCGGGCGCGAAGCCGGTTAGGGCGATCAGCAGGGTGAAGAAGGGGCGGGCAAACCGGGGTAAAAGCATCCGGGCGAAGTGTCCAAAAACCTGTCGGAAATCAAGCCGTCACATCGGCCTGCCGGTGCCGGCCAAACCGACCGGTCGCTGCAGCTGTTCCATGGGGTTGCTTGGTTCCGGGCTTGCCCACGCGGGCGGGACATAACGCCGGAGTGTTACCCATGTCTCCGGACAATTTGTTCCGCATGTGCCCGGATCGCGCCTGATGATTGTCCCTGTGCTTACGACCAGATGGTTATGCTCGGTGGGCCGGCGAGGAATGCCGGGGCGCGGGCGATGAATTCGCGGAGGTGGGCGGTTTGCATGTGGTCGCCTTCGTAGTCGGCCTGGCTGGACCAGCGCTCGATCAACAGCAGCTGACCGGGATCATCATGTCGCCGATGCAGC